>NZ_DASUNC010000102.1:0-37193 GCF_036277355.1 Archangium sp. | reverse complement strand
GGAGGCCGCACTGCTCCCAAAAGCGTTGGGCCTGACGCGCCACCCTCGCCGGATGCTCCGGTTTCGTCGGCGCCAGGGCCTGGACTCGTCCGCTTCTCCATCCAGGAACTCCGGCGCCTGCTGCTGAACATCGCTTGGGTGATGCGGCCGGCCTTGGACTTCGTCCTGCACTGGAGCCGCTGGCGACGCCGCCATCAGGCCATCGCCAAACGCTGCCATTACCGACGTAGAGACCCTCGCGCCAAAGTCCCACTGTAGTATAAGGAGCGAGTCAAATAGGCCAGGGCAACTCTCCGCATTCAGGTTTTATTCACCAGATGAGGCATGAGACCATGGAAACCAACACGAGCTTGAACATGAGCTTGATTGTCCGGTTGCGCGAAATGGCCGCAACAGATCATGGCGTATGTGAGATGATGCGTTGGTTGCTCGAATGTTTGTCGCTCGATGCATCCAAAGGAAGATTCATGATCATCGTATATCTTCATAAAGCATTCTGCCTGTCTCTGGGAGATGCATCGGCTGCTGGCGCATGGCACGTTTTTCCTGGTGGAACCTGGTCGGACGAGGAGTGTGAACAGTTCCTGCTGCCTCGAATCCGTGCGACCAGGAATCAATGGATGTAGATGCATTCGTGAGTCGGCTTGGTTGCCAACTCCTCTCGCGCGCCCGTCTACAGCGTGGACGATGACCAGGAGCGATATGGTTCCGCTCCCTACGGAAACGAGACGTTGCCGAGCGTGACGGTGCGCTGGCGATCCGCGTCCCACAGGATGAGGGTGTACGTCCCTCGGGCCTCCTTCTCGGTGGCCAGCACCTCCACCACGACGCGCCCTCGGTCGCTCGCCTCTCCCGGCGCGGCCGGACGGATGGGGTCCGGCTGCCAGAGCAGCACCGGCTTGAGCACCTCGCCCTTCGGACCCCGGAGCACCGCCCCCGCCGCCATCCAGGGCGCTGTGCCCGGATTCTGGAAGTAGGCCTCCACGGCCACGCGCTCCGAAGCGCGGTAGCTGAAGACGCGCTCGTTGACGAGAGCATTACCCTCCTTCGCGGTGACGTCCTCGCTCAACTCCTTGACGGCAATGCCCCCTTGCCCACTTACGAGGCCGGAGGCGATGGCGCCCCCCAATCCATCCGGCCCCCCGCGCTCAGCGCGCAGTTGGCGCACCTCCGCCCGGCACTGCTGGACTTCGGCCTCGGCCTCCTCGGCAACTTGCTTGTAGTGCCCCGCCGCACGCGGCTGGCGCAGCACCTTCACCTCCTGCATCCCCAACCCGGGGTGCACGATGAGGTCGAAGCTCGCGCACTCAGGGACGGCGCCGTCGGCGAAGCACACCTCCAGTTCGAAGTGCTTCCCAGCGACAACGTTCTCCAAAGGGACGACGAACAGATTCTTCTGCCCGGGCGTGACGTCCTCGAAACGCTCGCGCTCCTGAATCTTCACGGACGCAGGCACAATCACCGAGTCAAAGCGGAACGTGGTGGACACACCCGGGCTGATGCACACCACCGGGGCCTGTCCTCTGGACGGTGAGGGCGACAGCTCAATGCGCGGGCTCGCCGCCTGGCACTCGTCCACCCCTGGGGCGGCGGAGACGTCCGAAGGGGTGGACAGGAGGGCCAGCGCCAGGAGGCCGACAGGGAACGCAAGCAGCACGGGAGGTCAACCTTGATGGGGGCGTTTGAGTGTGAGGGCGAGCCTTGCCTCTACCACACCAGCGCGCTCCATGTGCCCGGCTCCCTGCCGGCCGGGCAGCCCCCCGCAGTGTTACTCGAAGCGGTCCACGGCCTCGACATCCGCAGCGGAGAAGACAACGGCGGAGTCGGGCCCGGTGTCCCGTTTGATCTCGACGCCGCGCTGTCGGCCGTACTTGAGCTCCAGGCAGACAGGGTACGTCTGTCGGCCCTTTGATTGGGTCTGCCTGGCCTGCGTGAAGCGGCCGTAGACGCGGCCCTCCCCGAAAATGAGCCGCCCGGAGAGGACGGTGCCTGGCCTCAGTTCCCCAAAGGGCTCCACAAGCATGAACGTGGTGAAATGGTTGATGGGGACGGGCTTGGAGCTCTCGACGGCCTGGAGGAAGGTGCCGGCGGCTTCGTCGCCGATGCTGATGCCCAGCTTCTTCATGGTCGCCACGGCGCTGTCCGGGCAGGCCTCGGGCTTGGGGGTGGGGCGCACCGAGGGAGAGCCCGCGCAACCGCCGAGCACGGCGCAGCAGGCCACGGTGACGCACTTCTCCGCGAAACGGGCACGCCGGGCCTGCGGTTGGGGCTTGTCGGGAGTGTTCACGCTGACGTCTTCCTTGCGAAGCATGGCGGTGGTGAGCTCCGGCGCGGGGGTGGGGGGCAGAAACGGCGCCGCGCCTCCGCCAGCTTGCGGCGAGTCCCGCGAAGCCGCCAATTCCCGGGCAAGGGAGGCATGAAGGGTCAGGTTGTCTCCGGAGGGCATGGGAGGTTCTGGTGCAACATGGCGCCGCGCCACCTCTCCTGCATCCGAAGCGGGAGCGGCGGCGAGCACCGCGCCCGCGCTGGCCCCTGCCGCCACCGCCATCAATCCCAGCATCAGTGCGGCCCGGCGCAGGCCGTCCAGGGCCACGGCACGGGCGGGCAGGCCGCCCACAAAGGTGGGAAAAGCCCGTGAGGCGGCGCGCCTCCAAAGCCGGCGCTTGGGAGTCGTCTCGCTCGTACCTGCGCTCCCCGCCTGCGAGCCGGCGGGGGGCATGGGCGCCGCGGAAGCCGGTACCGCTGCCGGGCTCTTGGGCAGAGGCACGCCCTCCCAGGCATGGCCGGGGAAGACGGCGGCCATGCGCGCCGCCAGGGCCTCCGCCACCGGCACGGGGCTCGAGCGCGCCTCGGGCACGAGGGGCACGGCGACGATGGGGGTACGGTTCTCCTCGGTGCTCGGCTTCTTGCGTCCACGCCGGGGCGGGGCCAGGCACCTGCGCACCGCGAGCTCCTCCTCGTCCCAGGGCACCTGCGCTGGCGGCTCGTCCGCCGTCGTCTCCTCGGGGGCGTCCGGGTCTCCCAGGGGCACGTCCCAGCTCGCGTCGTCCCGTGCCGCCGCGAGCGCCGACTCGAGCGCGGCGGCCAGCGCGTCCATGTCCGGGAAGCGCGCGGCCGGCTCCTTCTCCAGCATGCGCATGCACACGTCGCTCAGCGCCCTTGGCACCCGGGGGTTGCACTCGTGAGGGGCCCGGGGCGTGCGGCCGAGAATCGCCTTCACCAGGAACGGGCGCCGACGCGTGCCAAACGGCAGCCGGTTGGCGAGGAGCCAGTAGAAGGTGACGCCCAGGGCCCACAGCTCGTCGGACACCTGGGACTTGTACGTGACCGGCTCGCCCACGTTCTCCCCGAGGAAGCGCCAGGCCTCCGGGCTCACGTACTCCTGCGTCCCGGGTGGAAGCAGTCTGGAGCCGGGCACCGGGGTGGCTTCGGCCATGGCCCCAATGCCGAAGTCCACCAACACGGGTTGCCCGTCGCGCGAGCGGATGAGGATGTTGTCGCGCTTCACATCGCGGTGAAGGACATTCTTGCGGTGCACCGCGCCGAGGGTGCGAGCCAGCGTCAGCATGAGGCCCGCGCTCCGGCGGGCACACGGGTTTTCCGTGAGGACGTACTGCTCCAGCGTCAGGCCCTCCACCCACTCCATGACGATGTAGAAGTAGCCCAGGTCCGGGTCCGGCCACCGGTCGTAGCCACGGACGCGGACGATGTTGGGGTGCTTGAACTTCTGGAGGATGGACACCTCCATGAGGCCCCATGCGTCCAGCTCGCGGGCGCGGAAGAACTTGATGACGAAGAAGCGGCCCGCGCGCTCGGCCTTGAAGACGAGTCCTTGTCCGCCATCCCCCAGCCTCGACGTGAGGCGGTAGTCACCAACGATGTCCCCGGACTCTGGCAGACGGAACGGCGGGAGTTGCATGGATTGGGTCAACCTCCGGAGTTCGGAGGATAGCATGACTCACGCCGTCCTCATTCCCAGCGCCTCCGCTCACTCGTCGTCGGGCGCGTTCTCCATCACCTTCAGTACCCGAATCAGCCGCTTCACCTTCGCCGGGCTCCACCCGCGCAGCATGCGGACGAGGAGCAGCAATTCCGGCGACAGGTTGCCCTGGGGAGCGGGGTCTTCCACGGAGGCCGTCACCTCCTCACGGCTCAATGCGAGCAGCGTGTCCGCGGAGATGGCCAGCGTGAGCGCGAGCTTCCGTAGCGTGGGCACCGCGGGCATCATTCCGCCGCGCTCGATGCGGCCGTAGATGTTGGGGGCAAGACCCATTTGCTGCGCCACCTGGGCCTGGGTGAGGCCCCGCCGCTCGCGTGCCGCGCGGGCCGTTTCTCCCAAGGACACTTGAAGCTTCTCCGGCTGTAGCTGTTCGTGTTCCATTGGTTGCCTCTACCAGGGTTAAGAGGCAGCGCGTCTGGAGGGGCGCACGGGCCTTGCGTCCGGAGCGGGCAGCAGGGCGGCGGCCACCGACCGGAGCGCGCTGAGCTGGCGGGGATTCAGCCTGCGGGCCGTACGGAGGAGGCGCCGCAGTGAGGACGGCTCGGCCGCGGAGGGAGTCTCGGACGCGAGCCACGCGGGAGGCTGCGAGGAGGAAAACCCCAGCAGGGGGTTGGCATCAATCCCCAGCGCCCGGCACAGCTTCACCAGCGTGGGAAGGCTCGGGAGCATGTTACCGCGCTCCATGCGCCCGTACACCTCCGTCGCGATGCCGACGCGCTCGGCGGCTTCCTCCTGGGTGATTCCGGCTCTCATGCGTGCTTCGCGCGCCACGGCGCCAATCTGCCGGGCAAGCAGTACCTTCGTCTTGTGTACCTGGGGCATGGGGCGTCTCAGTGGAAGTCGTCGGAGCTCATGTCGGGCGGAACGGGGAGCACGCCTGTCTCCACCCCCGTGTGGACGGCGAGCTTGCCCAGGTCGGAGGCTTCCTTGAGAAGCTCGGCCAGTTCCTCCTCGGCCTCGTTCGCTCCGAAGGGCTGCGGCAATCCACGCAGGTAGGCGCGCAGCTCGTCACGCAGCGTGTCCGCTGACGCGTAGCGCTCGCTGGGGTCCGGGCGCAGTGCCTGGGTGACAATCCGCCCCAGGGGCGGTGGCACCTCCTCGGCCATCCGCTGCACCTCCTCCGGGCCGAAGTGCAGCACGCGGTCGGCGAGCGTCTCCAGCTCGAGGAAGGTGGGCACCTCGCTGCGAACCTCGGAGGGGAAGCGGCGCTGCACGTCGCGCCACAGGGTGTCGGGCGGATCAAATGGGTAGCTCGCCACGAGCATCTCCAGCAGCACGAGGCCCAAGGAGAAGATGTCCGCCCGTCCGTCGAGGTTCCTGGGGGTGAGCAAGTCCCTCTGGCCGGGTTCGGGCCGTAGGAAGCCCTGGAGGATCTCCGGGGCGATGTAGGCCGGATCTCCCCGGAGGAGCCCATCCGGCGAGCGGATGCGGCCGAGCAGCTCCGAGTAGGCGGCGCCGAAGTTGGTGAGCTGGACGCTGCCATTGCGCCCCAGGCGGATGCGCATGGGGCCCACGGCCCGGTGGACGATGTGGAGGGGCTTGCGGTCGTCCCCCTCGCAGCGGTGGGCGGAGTCGAGCGCGTCCGCCACCTCGGCGGCGACGTAGGCGGCGAAGGCCGGGGACAGGCGGCGGCCCACGGCCACGGCGGCGTCCATGGCGGTGAGGAGGTAGCAGCCGCGCAGGTGCTCCATGACGATGTGGGGCAGCTTGCCCTGCACCGCGTAGCCGTACACGGCGGCGATGTTGGGGTGGCGCAGAAACCGGGCGAGCCGCACCTCCTCGAGGACGCGCTCGAGTCCCTCCGAGCCCTCCTCCAGCACCACGGGCTTGAGCTCCACCAGCTTGACGGGGCCGCCCTGCGTGTACTCGCGGGAGGCGAGCAGGAGGGTGTCGTATTGGGGGTGGGTGACGAGGTGGCGGTGGACGCTGTAGCGATAGTCGCCAGACTCGAAGGAGAGGCGGGCCGCGGGGCCGCGTGGAGGGGACGGACGAGACAGGGATGAATCCTGGCGGCAGAGGGCCGGAAGAGGCCCGCGTGTGGGCGTTGGTTGAGACGAAGTCGTGGCGGAAGTCGCCCCACTGGAAGCCGAGGAGTTCTAGCGGGGGGCGGCGGACTGGCCACCCACGGAGACGGGCTGCGGCTGGTTGTTCTCATCGAGCTTGTAGAAGGTGCCCAGCTCGTAGATGCCGGAGCGGTAGGTGTTGTCCTTCACCTCGACGGGGCCCACACACCGCTCAGCCTTCCCGGTGAGCGCCTCGGCGAGGTAGCCGTCGGGGCGCAGCACCAGGAGGGGCGTGAACTCCTGGATGCGACGGCCCAGCTCGGCCCGCGAAATGGGATTGCTCTTGAGGGTGACGTCGAGCAGCAGCACGTCCGCCACCGTCCACGGGCCGTGCTCGACGGGCTTGGGCGGATGGAGCGGGTAGAGGTGGAGCTGCAACCGGAGTTGCCGCGCCTGCTCCGGGGACAGCTCGCGTCCCGAAGGCAGAAGCTCTGGAGGAAGACCGGCCCGAATGAGAAGCGCGCCGAACTCGTCCAGGTCCGCGAGTGCCTCCCGGGTGGAGGCATACGCCTGCGGCGGGCTGGTGCTCGCGCACGCGAGCGGGCACAGCAGCGCCATGGAGAGCAGCGAGAAGAAGGTCAATGGAAAGGGGGGAGGAGTCGAGTGGGCTTGCCCCGGTGACGTGGACAGTCGGATGAGGTGAGCTTCACCCCTGGACAGGACCCCGAGCGAGGGCTGTGGGCGTCTGCGCTGACGAGCCGAGTCCCACGGAGGCGGGCGTACGTCCCTCGGGGAGGGCTCCGGGCCGCTGAGCCCGCCTGCCGGGCGTACTGGCGGAGCGGCGGGGAGGTGCGCGCCGGGGTAGAGTCGCACCTCCCGTGAATCGCATCTCCGCCAGAGTGTTCGCCGCCGTGGGTCTGCTCTTCGTCGCCTCGGGCATGAGCGGGCTCGTCTTCGAGGTCATCTGGGTCCGCTACCTGACGCTGGTGGTGGGCCACACCACGTTCGCGGCGAGCCTGGTGGTGTCCGCCTTCCTGGCGGGGCTCGTGCTGGGCAGCCTGGGGTGGGGCCGGGTGGCGGACAGGCTGAAGCATCCGCTGCTGGCGTATGGGTTGTTGGAGGCGGCCACGGGCGTGCTCGCGCTGGGCATCACCCGGGTGCTGGCCACGCTGCCCGAGTGGCTGTCCGTGCTGGGCCTGCCGGGCGGAGGGCCGCTGCCGGTGCGCGGGGTGCTGGCCTTCCTGCTGGTGCTGCCGCCCACCTTCGTCATGGGCGGGACGCTGCCCGTGCTCATGCGCTTCGTGGCGCGCGAGCTGGAGGGCCTGGGGCGCTCCTTCGGGGTGCTGTACTCGCTCAACACGCTGGGCGCGGCGCTCGGCTGCGGGCTGGCGGGTTTCTACCTCATCGGCGCGGTGGGGCTGTGGCGCACGGCGGCGCTCGCCGCGGGGCTCAACGTGCTCGTGGGACTCGCGGTGGTGCTCCTGCACGTGTGGCTGCGCCCCGAGCCGCTCTCCGCCCCCGCGCCCGCGGCGCCCGAGGTTTCGGGTGGGGACTCCGCCTTCCAGGGCTCGCGCCGCACGTTGCTCGTCGCGGCCTTCGCGCTGTGTGGCTTCGCGTCCATCTCCTACGAGGTGCTCTGGTTCCGCGTGCTGTCCACCTCGCTGGACTCCACCACGTATGCCTTCACCATCCTGCTGGTGACGTTCCTGCTGGGGCTCGTGGTGGGAGGGTTCGTGTACTCGCTGAAGCTGGCCGGGCGGGTGCGCGAGCTGGAGCTCTTCGTCACGGTGGAATCGCTGCTCGCCTTCGCGGGGTTGTTGTCCATGGCGCTGCTGGGCATGTCGCGCCCGGTGAGTCAGTTGCTGTCCGGCCTGGTGGGAGGCTGGGGCCCCAATGCCGTGTACGTGGGCATGCTGCTGCACGCGGCGCTCGTCATCCTGGTGCCCGCGTCGCTCATCGGCGTCATCTTCCCGCTGGTGGTGCAACTCACCACGCGGCACGTGGCGAACGCGGCCAGCAACGTGGGCCTGCTGTACTCGGTGAATACGCTGGGCGGCATCGTGGGCTCGCTGGCGGTGGGCTTCGTGCTGGTGCCGGCGGTGGGGACGCAGTGGACGTTCGTCCTGGTGTGCGCGCTCAACATGGCGCTGGCGCTCGGGGTGCAGGCGCTGGACACGGAGGCCCGGCCGCGTGCCCGCCGGAGCATGTGGGCGGGGGCGGCGCTGCTCGCGGTGGCGGTGGTGATGGTGCCGGGGGATTTGCTGGTGCGCGCCTTCGCCGACCATGTGGACTCACGGGTGCGCTTCGTGCGCGAGGGCGTGGACGGCGCGCTGGCGGTGCTCGAGTACGACAGCGAGTCGGTGTGTGACTCGGGGCTGTACGCGTGTGGCCCGGGGTGCCGGGAGCGGGGCTTCCGCCACCAGCAGTTGCTGTTCGGCTCGGTGTCGTACGCGAACACGGCGCTGCCGAGGAAGCGCTACATGGCCACGCTGGCGCACCTGCCCATGCTGCTGCACCCGGAGCCGAGGGAGGTGCTGCAGGTGTGCTTCGGCACGGGCAGCACGGCGGGCTCGTTCGCGAGCCACCCGGGCCTGCGCTCGCTCACCATCGTGGACACGAATCCGGACGTGCTGGCCGCGGCGCCCCACTTCGCCGAGCACAACCACGGCGCGGCGGAGGATCCGCGCACGCACGTGGTGTTCGACGACGGGCGCCACTTCCTGCTGACGGCCCAGGGACGCTACGACGTCATCTCCTTCGAGCCGCCGCCGCCGCGCTCGGCGGGGGTGGTGGGGCTCTACACCACGGAGTTCTACCGGGAGGTGAAGCAGCGGCTGGCGCCGGGAGGCGTGCTGGCGCAATGGATTCCCTTGCAGCAGCAGCCGGACAACCTGACGCGGGGCATGGTGGCCTCGCTGCTGGAGGCCTTCTCCGAGGTGACGCTGTGGATTCCCTCGGACTACGAGGCAGTGCTGGTGGCGGCGGACCGGCCGCTGGGAGTGGACGTGACGGGCTGGGAGGCGCGGTGGGCGCAGACGACAGTGGCGCGCTCGCTGGCGGACGTGGGCTTCACCTCGCCGTATGGCCTGATGGGCACGTACGTGGCGGGCACGGAGGCGCTGCGGCGCTGGACGCGGGGTTATGCGCCGGTGACGGATGACCACCCGGCGGTGGAGTACTTCTTGTTCAACGCGGACAAGCCATTCGACCCGGAGGCGCTGCTCGCTATGGCGGAGCGTCCCGCGCTGGTGCGGGGAGAGGGATTGGACGGGGTGCGGCTGTCGCGCGAGCTGGAGGCCAACCGGCGCGTGCTGGAGTCCACGCGGCTGAAGCGGGGAGGGGAGTGGGACGCGGCGCGGGCTCGGGTGGAGGAGGCTCGCGCGCAGGTGGGGGACAACGCCTTCCTGTCCTTCCTGCTGGACCTGGAGCTGGACTGCCTGCGGCCCGTGGGGCGGTGAGCCGTCAGTAGACGATGTAGTCGAGCTTCTCGAGGACGGACTTGAGCTCTTCGGGGGTGGTCCCGTACCGCTTGGCGACCGTGGGGGCGTGATAGGTCACGGCCACGGTGGACGGCGGGTCCATGTCGGGATTGGCCACGATGATATCGGACCGGCCCGGCCACTTGAGGCTGCTCAATTCCTGGCTCCTGCCGAGGGGATTCAGGATGGTGAAGCAGG
Organism: Archangium sp.; assembly: GCF_036277355.1. Taxonomy (GTDB): domain Bacteria; phylum Myxococcota; class Myxococcia; order Myxococcales; family Myxococcaceae; genus Archangium. The sequence continues at coordinate 27,513 of NZ_DASUNC010000102.1, read as the reverse complement.
GCCAGGGAGGCAGGCGCAGGGTCCGCATGTCACAGCTGTGGAACCGGCAGCCCTGCAGTCGTGCCTCGGTGAAGTCGCAGTCCTCGATGCCGCCATTCTCCCGGCCCGGTAAGTGCGGCAGCCGGTGTCCGAAGTCACAGTCCGTCAGACGTCCGGTGAACCGGCAGCCTTTCAGGAACGCGCTCGACCAATCATGATGCTTCAGCTCCTGCTTCACCTGAATGGTGCAGTCGATGAAGCGCGTGGGCAGGATGTGCAGCCAGCCCGCACTCACGCGAGTCACCACCGTGCAGCGCCGCAGCGTCAGGTTCGGACCGAGATAGTAGTTGCCCTCTTTGTTATCGGTCAGTTCCAGCCGCTCGCCTGCTAGTTCCCGGTCCTCGTAGATGACGTTCATACGTCCCACACGGGAGCGCAAGCACGCCCGTCAAGCCGCCGGGCTGTCAGTAGTCCTTGCTCCAGATGACGTCCGCGCCGCCCTGCTGGGCGTCTCCGTACTCGCCCTCGACGCTCCACTGCGGGCTGAACTGGTACTCCAGCCGCACGGCGTTGTTGTTCTCGCGCCGGGTGCTGGAGCCGGACTGGGTCTGCGCGGCGCCCAGGCGTCCGGTGTAGCCCAGGTACAAGTCATCCGTGAGGTACGTGCCCACCTCCAGCCGTGCCCCCGAGAAGCCCTCCTCGCCGGCCTCGATGGTGAACACGTCCAGCGGCAGCTTCGCGGCCAGGGCCTTGCGCGCCTGCGAGGCCAGCGCCGAGCCCAGCACCGAGGCCACCTGCTCCTGGTTCATCGACGACCCGCCGCCGCCCGCCTTGAGCGTGCGCCGGCCCGTGGCCAGCAGCGTGTAGATCTCCGTCTCCGGCAGTGGCGGCTCGCTGGTGGGCTTGATGGTGAACTCCTTGCCCTGCCCGCGCACGGTGATGAAGACCTTCACGCCCGCGCGCTCGTTGGCGTACTCGGCGGTGGCGTTGATGTACGGCATGGCCGCCGGGCCGGTGAAGCGCACCTGGCTGGAGTTCTGCACGGTGAGGCGCCGGCCCATCACCTCCACCTCGCCGCGCAGCACGCGCACCTCGCCGTAGATGGAGGTGGCGTCCGAGTACTCGACGCGGAAGTTCTCCGACAGGCCCACCTCCGCGTTGACGTCCGAGCCCCGCACCCAGATGTTCTTCGGCGCGTTCACGTTGACGATGTACTGGCGCTGCGGCTCCTCGTCCTCGTGCACCGGGCCCGCGCCTCCCGTGGCCGTCCCCGGGCTGGCCGTGTCCGCGGGAGGCGTCCGCTTGCGCCTGGATGCCTTCATCGGCGTTCCGTTGCACACCAGGACGATGCCCTCGGGCCGGTCCAGAGACTGGAGATCCTTGCGTTTGGCCTCGGGCAGGAGGATGTGGGCCTCTGGGATGAAGAGGTTGCGCAGGTTGACGAGCCGGCTGGACACCTCGCCCTCGAACTCGGTGCGCAGGCGCAGCTGCGCCAGGAGCTGGTCCTCGTAGACGAGCGGGAAGTCGTCGAGGTTGCCCTCGCCGGTGAGCGAGTACGCCTCCGCCGACGTGCGATCCGCCCGGGCCTGGAACTTCAGGGTGCCGCCGCCGCTGCTCGCGGAGAGGTCCGAGAGGTTGAGGTGCTTGTCGGTGACGTCGAGCGCCACGTGGATGTCCTGGTAGTCGCCCATGCCTTCCAGGGCGAGCCGGCCCTTCACCCACTCGAGCGTGCCCCGGTAGGTGGGCGCGCCGACCGTGCCGCCCACGTGCACCTTCTCCATGCGCAGCACGCCGCCGATGGTGCGCACCATGGGCAGCTGCGAGCCGGAGAGGAAGGACAGGTCGAACTGGTGCGCGTCCACGTCCACGTCCAGCGGCGCCCGCGAGAAGTCCACGCCCTTGCGCAGCGTGGGCAGGGACAGCTCCTGCGTCACCTGGCCCTTGGCCATCATCGTGCCGCCCCGGGGCGCGGACAGGAGCGCGTTGAACACGGAGCGGGCGTCCTCGTAGGTGTAGTGGAGGCGCGCCTGGCCGAGGCCAATCTGGCTCAAGCCGATGTTCTGCACTCCGGCGGTGAGGTCCACCTGCGGATCCGCCAGCGTGCCGCGCGCCCGCAGGTTCAGCGACAGGACGTTCTGGATGTCGGTGCTTCGCGAGTCCTGCTCCTCGGTCCGGCAGACCGAGCCCGGCCGCCCTCCGGCGTGGGAGGACGCCAGGCCCATCAGCTCGCGCTGGGAGATGGGGCCGGCCCGCACCGCGAGCGTGAAGGGGATGTAGCCCACCACCTCCTGGTCCTGCAGGGCGGCGATGGGCGCCTCGACGTGGGCGTCCAGCTGCGCCAGCAGCGTGCTCTCCCGCCGCGCGACGAGCTGCAGCCTCACGGAGTCCTTGTCCGTGTTCAGCGCGAGGTTGCCGTCCAGTGGCTGGATGCCATTCACCGTGGCCCGCTTCGCCTCCACCTTCAGCTCGCCCACGGGGGCCAGCAGGGGGCCGGTGACGTTGGCCGTCATCGACAGCATGCCGCCCGCGCGATCGGCCACGCCCAGCTGCGACAGCAGCCCCAGGGGCATCTCGCTGATGTCGGCGCGCAGCTCGCGCATCGGCGTGTCCAGCACCTGCGCCGCCGTGGGCGGGTTCGTCAGCAGCCGGCCGAGGGTGAAAGGCGTCGCGAGGCTGGCGGTGGCCTTGGAGCCGATGCCGTGCAGGTCCAGGCTCGCGCTGAGCGTGCCGTCCTGGTCATCGGAGCGGGCGGTGAGCTCGAAGCCGAGCGGCTCTCCGCGCAGCTCGGGAGGCAGCGAGCCCGGCGCGAGCACCACGGGCGGAGGCTGCCGCGGAGGCACACCCCAGTAGCGCAGCCCCGAGCCCTTCAGCGTGAGCTGCAGGCGCGGATCATTCGCCAGGCCCTGGAGCGTCATGTTGCCGGAGAGCATGCCGGTGGCGGACTCGGGCTGTCCGGCCATGCGCAGCGCGGGGCCGATGTCCACCTGGTCCAGGGTGAGCTCCAGGTCCACGGGCTCGCGGCGGTGCTGCATCAGCGCCTGCACCGGCACGTCGTACTTCGCGGAGATGCGGCCCGCGGGCGCGTTGGCGGCGAAGGTGCCGGTGGCGCGGTCGCGCACGTAGCGGCCCCGCAGGTCGAAGCCCAGGTCCGCGTACTGCTGGTAGCGGCCCCCGCGCAGCGTGAGGTCCACCGTGGCGTCCGGCCGGGCCATGCGGCCGTTCACCGCCACCTGCCCGGAGAGCTGGCCGTCCACGTCGAGCGAGGCGGGCAGGAAGGCCTTGGGCAGCTTTCCGAGGTCGAAGTCGCGCAGCTCGGTGCGGGCGTTGATGCGCTCGCCCTCCATGCGCAGCGACAGCGAGAGGGCCTGGGGCCCGGAGGCGAGGGTGAGGGGCTCCTTCTCCGTGGCCACCTCCACGCGGCCGTTGCCCCAGCCCAGGTGGGTGGGGCGCTGGAGCGTCCAGCCGGCCTCGGGGTAGCGCAGGGTGAGCGTGTCGAGCCCGAGGCCTTCGTTGTCCTTGTCCACGGTGCCCTTGAGCGCCACGAGGAGGTTCGTGGCACCGCCGGTGGTCACGGTGGCCTCGAGGGCACGGCCGCGGGTGACGAGCGAGGCGTTCAGGTCCTCGTAGGTGCGGCCGGCGGCGCTCAGCTTCGTGGCCTTCAGCGTCGCATCCGTGGTGAGGGGCTGGGTGACGTCGGGCACCCGCGCGTCGAGCGTGAGGCCCTGCACGGACGTGTCCGCCCAGGCGAGGGCCTCGAATCCACCCTGGAGACTGGCGGCGGGGTGGCGCGCCGGGCCGGACACGGTGAAGTCCAGCGAGCCGCGGCCCGACAGGGGCAGGGGCTCGCCACTCCCCAGACGGCCCACGGTGTTGGCGAAGGCGTCCAGGTCCGAGGCCACGAGCCGGCCCTCGAGCCGCAGGTCCTCCTGGGTGCCGCCGCCGCGCGCGTCGAGGCTGGCGCCGGGGGCCTGGGCCGTGAGCTGGGAGAGCTCGAAGCGGCCCTGCTTCGCGCTCGCGTGCAGCTCCACCGGGCCGAGCGTCCGGCCTCCCACCTGCGAGGGGGGCATGGTGAGGTCCACCGTGCCATCGAGCGTCTCCAGGCTCTTGCCGCCGCCGGTGACGCGCAGGTCCGCGGCGAGCACGGTGCTCGGTCCGCCGCCCAGCAGCTTCCCCAGGTCCAGCTGGCGCACGCGGGCGGTGAGGCCGTCGGTGCGCAGCCGCTCCACATCCAGCGCCCCCTCCACCTCGGCGGTGCCGTCGGCGGCCTTCGCATCCAGGTCCACCCGCACCGTGTCTCCCGCCTGGGCCACGGTGCCCGACAGGGTGACGGGCGCGGCCAGCGGGTAGGAGGGCAGGAAGGCGCGCGCCGTCTCCGGGGCCACGCTGAGCTGCTTCACCTCGACGCGGGCCTGCTTCTCGCCCTCCAGTCCACCGGTGGCCTTCACTTCGAGGCCCGGGCCACTCATGTCCACGTCGGCGCTCAGCTTGCCTTCCTCGCCCTGGGCCTTCAGGGCCAGGCGCACCGGGCCCGTCACGGGCTTGCCGAGGCTGGCGGTGGCATCGAGCTTCGCGTCGAGCGCCTCGGTGGCCGAGGCCCAGGAGGCCGCGCCCGTGGCATCCAGGTCATCCAGGCGCACCTCGCGGTTGCCCTCGGGGGCCTCCGCCACGTAGTCGACGGAGCCGTCCTCGAGCTGGAAGTCCTCGAGGGTGAAGCGCAGGGTGCCGCGCGGCGCGTTGGGGTCCTCGGGCTGCGGGGGCTTCCGGGACTCGATGGCGCGCGAGAGGTTGAGGCCGCGCTCGTCCTGGCGGAGGTAGAGGTGGGGCTGCTCCACGCGGGCGGAGCGGAGCACCACGTGCTTGCTCGCCAGCGGGGTGAGCGCCAGCTGCGCCTCCACCCGCTCTATCTCCGCCACCAGCTCGCCCTCGGGGTCGTACAGCTTCACGCCGGTGAGGACGACGGAGCGCGGGCCAATGTCCATCCCGCCCACCTCCAGCCTGCCCGCGAGCTGCTCGTTCGCCTGCTGGACGACGAGCGCCTGGAGGCGGGCTTCACCGGCGGGTCCGGTGGCATAGATGAGCACGCCGGCCACGAGCACCAGCACCAGCCCGAGGAGACCGAGCAGTCCCCACAGTAGCCATCGACCCCGGTGCTTCTTCAAAACGCTTCTCCGATCGACAGGAAGAACGTGCAGAGTCCTTCCGGGCTTCCAGCATAGAGGTGGGTGGCCGCCGCGGTGGGGTCCACTCCACCGAGTCCGAAGCAATCCCCCAGTCCCCCCAGTGTTTCCGTCGCTCCGGAGGCCGGGTCGAAGATGGGCAGGGGCCTGCCGATATTCAACCTCCGGGCCAGGTCCAGCCGCAGGGGGCCGACGATGGTGACATAGCGCACACCGAGCCCCACGGCCTGGTAGTGGTAGTCCCCGAAGACGCGGCCGCTCTCCTTGCGGACGTCGGACTGGTGGGCGCCGATGTTCAACGGTCCAGCGCCCACGAGGCCGGTGTCATGGAAGGCGGCGAGGTACAGGTTGCCGATCAGCTTCATGCGCAGCTCCACCGAGGTCTCCACGAGGCTGTTGCCGCCGATGGGGACGATCTGGTCCGAGGGGGACAGGGTGGCGTCCTTGCTGATCCGGTTCATGGGCGAGAGCCGCCGGCTGTTGAAGCCGCGCATGGAGGCGCCGCCGCCCGCGAAGAAGCGGTTGACGATGGCGCTCTCCTGGCGGATGCGCTCGCCCGCCTCGTTGGTGACCACGGGCGTCAGCAGCGTGCCCAGCCGCAGCCGCGCCGCCAGGGTGAAGCGCTCGCTGTCACCGAACGTGTAGTAGCCGCGCACGTCCGGCAGCACGCGCAGGAAGTCGTAGTCGCCCTGGAGGGGTCCGCCGCCCTCCTGCAGCGACAGCGCGGTGTAGAAGCCGTGCTTCGGCGCGATGGGATCATTGCGGCGGTCCCACTCCGCCACCTGCTCCAGGTAGCTCACCGAGATGTTGCAGGTGTCCGCGCCACCGCCCGCGGGGCAGCCCAGCACGAGGGGCGGCACGGTCGTCTGGTCCTGCAGGCCCCGCTGGCCCTGGAGCCGGTAGATCTCCAGGTTGTAGCTGGGGAAGAGGGAGAACTCGGGGTAGGGCTGCCAGATGACGCCGCCGCGCAGGCGCCCGCCGATGAAGTTGTAGGCCTGCTCCAGTCCGCGCTCCCCGGTGAGCGTCGTCTGCAGCCGCAGGTCGCGGGCGAGGAAGCGCGGTTGCTCGAACTGGGTGGACAGCTGGAAGACGAGGCCGTGGGGGGTGCTGAGGTTGGGGGCGTCCAACACGCCGTCCCCATTCGAGTCGATTCGATCGAAGGCGGCCCGGATGTCGGGGATGAAGGCATAGCCCACCCGGCCGCCCACGGTGAGCCGGCGCAGGCCGCCGAAGAAGTTGCGGTCCGTCCACTCGCCCACCGCGCGCACCTCCTGCCGGGCCGCGTCCAGGCCGATGCCGCCACCCAGGCGGATGGAGCGGAAGGGCGCCTCGCGCACGTCCACCACCACCGGCACCGTGCGGGCCTCGCGGTCCGGCGCGCCGCGGTTGACCTTCACCGCGCCGAACACGCCCATGCGGAACACGCGCGACTGGGCCTCGGACAGCGCCGACTCGCTGTACCACTCGCCCTTGCGGATGGCGCCCTGCGCCTGCTCGATGATGCGCCGCGGCTTCACCTGCGGGTTGGCGTCCGTGGCCACGAAGATGTTGCCGAAGCGGTAGCGCAGGCCCGGCTTCACCTCCAACAGCACCTTCGCCTCGCTCGTCGCCAGGTCCACCTGCACCTCGCCGCCCACCTCCGCCTCGGCGTAGCCCAGCTCGCGCAGGCGCTGTTGCATCAGCTCCTTCGTCTCCTCCCAGCCCTCCTCGCGGAAGATGGGCCGCTCCTCGCCCTCCCGGGCCGGCTCCAGCGGCAGCTCCGCCAGCACCCGCGCGGCGTGCTCCGGCGGCAGCCCCTCCATCCCCTTCACCTCGAACGTGCCCACCCGGGTGGGATTGCCCTCTTGCGCCACCTTCACCCGGAGCGCGACGGCGTGCTCCCCCTTGTGCACCACCGTGTCCTCGAGCTGCTCCGACTCGAGCTGCATCTGGTAGTAGCCCTGCGACTGGTAGAAGCGCTTGATGCGCCGCAGGTCCGCGAGCCACGCGTTCTCGTCGAAGTAGTTGGGGCCCACGAAGGGGTTGAGCGGCTCCCACCAGGGGGTCTCACTGGTGACGATCTTCTCCTTGATGTCGGAGGCCTTGACCTCGTCGGCGCCCTCGATCTTCAGGTCCACCACCTTGGGCTGGTCCGGCCGGGTGGCGCGCGAGGAGGAGCCACACCCGGCCGCGAGGAGGAGCAGGAGGCGGGTACCGCGAAGCAGTTGGCGAAGAAGGGAGTCCGCGACGTCCACCTGGGATACATAGCCCGGACGGCCCGGGATGCACCCGCTCCGCGTGGAGCGTCTCCGCCAGCGGACATTTGATGCCCTCCGGGGAGGCGGCTCTGTCCGCTGGATCGCGCCCGGAGGCGCGTGGGACGTGCATCCGGCGCCCGCCTGTTCCAGAGTGGGGCCGTATGTCATGGCCAATCAGAGGATTCCTGGCGGCGGCGCTGGTGGTGCTCACCTCGTGCGGTGTGAGCGAGGACGAGGTCGTGCAGATCCGCGAAGGGCAGACGTTGGGCTCGCCGGACAGGCAACTCACCTACTGCACCACCTTTGGCTGCCAATACGCGGATGAGGCCTGTCTCGAGGTGTTCTTCGAGTACGGCCGTTCGCCCGCGCTGTGCCTCACGCTCGACGTGTGCGAGCGGCTGCAGTGCGCCAAACAGGGCAACGAGTGCGCCATCTTCGACGGCTTCCCCGGCCAGGTGAAGTGCATGACGCCGAGGTAGGGCGGAGGTAGCGCGGTGGCACCGGGCCCCCTCCGGGGAGAGGGGCCCGGGCCGGTGCGGACACCTCAGCGGCGCGCCGAGGCGGTGAGCAGGCCCAGCCGCTCGGCGGCCTTGCGCGTCTCCTCGGTGGACAGCAGGTCCTCGACGTTCTGGCTCATGCGGTAGGACCAGTTGGCGTCGCTCATGGAGCCCGGCAGGTTGATGCGGTCGCGCGTGCCGAGCACGTCCTGCCAGGGCAGCACGCACAAGTCGCTGCCCGCGTTGAGCGCGGCGGCGAGCATGGCCCGGTGGATGTCCGGGGAGAACTCCTTGGTGACGCCCAGGCCCTGGAACTCGGGGTAGACGCGCGCGATGGCCAGGCGCTCCTCCTGGGAGGCGGCGTTCTCCCACCAGTCGGCCACGGGCTCGGTGTCGTGGGTGCCGGTGGTGACGAGCGACACGGCGGGGAACTCGTGCGGGTTGCGGTAGACGGCGTCGTCGCGCTCCCAGCGCATCACCCGGTAGCCCGGCAGGCCCAGGTCCTTGAGGATGGCGCGCACGAAGGGCGGAATCACCCCGAGGTCCTCGGCGACGATGCCCGCGTCCTTGGACAGGAGGCGGAAGTTCTTCTCGCCGTAGCGCTTCCAGGCCTCCTCGGTGTCGGGGATGAAGCGGCCGGTGGGCGTCTTCTCGTCGCGGATCCACTGGCGGAAGTAGCCCACCGCGTGGTCCACCCGGCGCAGGTCGTAGTAGCTGGCGGCCTTGACGGCGCGCGACTTGAGCCAGCGGTAGTCGTCCTTCTCCATCCGCTCGAAGTCGAAGTAGGGCAGGCCCCAGTCCTGGCCCGTGGCGGAGAAGGCATCCGGCGGCACGCCCAGGCGCGCGTCGCGGCGCAGGATGTCCGGGTGCGCCCACACGTCCGAGCTGTCCTGGCCGATGATGAAGGGCTCGTCCCCGCACAGCAGCACGCCGCGCGCCCGGGCCCGCTCGCGCACCGCGTTCCACTGCACCTCGGCCACCCACTGCAGCCAGGCGTGGTAGCGCACCTCGTGCTCCAGCCGCGCCGTCTCGGCCTCGAGCGCCTTGGGCTCCCGGTTCCTCAGCGGCTCCGGCCACTCCCACCAGGGCGCCTGGTGCCGCTCATGGGAGATGGCGGTGTAGAGCGCGTAGCTCTCCAGCCACTCACCCTGCTGCTTGCGCCAGGTGTCGAACTCCCTGGCGCGCGGGGCGTGGGGCCACTCGGTGCGGTCGAAGTGGTCGAAGGCCCGCCGGAAGGCCGCGCCCTTGAGGCGGAAGACCAGGTCGTAGCGGATGCGGGGGGCCGCGCGCGCCTCGGCGAGCATCCGCTTCTCCTCGTCGGAGAGCGCCGCCTCGCCGCCGGTGGCGTGGAACTCGGGCACACTCTCCAGGTTGATGAAGAGCGCGTTGAGCCCGAACGCCGAGCGCGTGGAGTAGGGGCTGGGGTCGCCCGGAGACGTGGGGAGCAGCGGCAGCAGCATCAGCAGGCGCTGGCGCGCCGCCTCCATCCACTGGAAGAGGCCGTCGAAACCGCCGAAGTCGCCAATACCGAAGTCGGTCTTCGAGCGGAGGGAGAAGAGCGGGAGCAGGAGACCGGAGAGCCGGCCGGTGGAAGCCATGGTGGGCGCACAATGCACCACGTGCCCCCGGGTGTGAACTGTCCTTGCGCTCAGGCGGGCGTCATCCTGTCCGCCTGTCCGCCTGGGGAGACCCCCCGGGCCCCCTCCTGGCCCCGGCCATTGACGGCAGGCGGGGGGGGCGGCATCCGTTCTCGTCCTGTGCGACTCCCCGTCTCCTTCTATGCGCGCCCCGCGCTCACCGTGGCCCGGGAACTGCTCGGCACCCACCTCGTCCTCGAGCAGGGGGGCTGGCGGCGGGTGGGCCGCATCGTGGAGACGGAGGCCTACGTGGGCGAGCACGACCTGGCCTGCCACGCCTCCAAGGGGCGCACGCCCCGCACCGAGGTCCTCTTCGGGCCGCCGGGACGGGCCTACGTCTACCTCATCTACGGCATGTACCATTGTTTCAACGTGGTGACGGACGAGGAGGGGGTGGGCTCGGCGGTGCTGGTGCGGGCGGTGGAGCCGGTGGAGGGCCTGCCCGAGGACGCCCGGACGGACGGGCCGGGGCGGCTGTGCCGGGCCCTGGGGCTGACGCTGGCCCACAACCGCTGGGATTTGCAGGACGCGGCCCTCCACCTGACGCCGGGCGAGCCGGTGCCGGAGGCCCGGGTGGCACGGGGCCCACGCATCGGGGTGGACTACGCCGGGGAGTGGGCCCGGGAGCCCTACCGGTTGTGGATCCGGGACAGTCAACACGTGAGCCGTCCACCGGCCCGCCGTCCTGGAAAGCGGTCTTGACGGGGCACGGCATGACTGGAAGGGTGCGCCCCCAATGTCCGATGAGATGTCCGACGAGGCCGTCAAGGAAGAGGACCGGCAGCTCGTGGCGCGGGCCCAGGCCGGCGACATCAGCGCCTTCGAGGCGTTGGTGGAGGCCCATCGGGACAAGGTGTACGGCCTGACGCTGCGGATGACGCGCTCGGAGGCGGATGCCGCGGAAATCACCCAGGACACCTTCCTGTCCGCCTATCAACACCTCAAGGACTTCCGGGGGGACGCGGCCTTCGGCTCGTGGGTGCACCGGATCGCCGCCAACAACGCGCTGATGCGGCTGAGGCACCGGCGGGTGGTGCAGGCGGCCGAGGAGGAGCTCCAGGGCCCGGAGTTCACCGAGCGGGGGAGCCTGGCCGAGTACCCCCCCCAGGACTGGAGCCGGAGCGCCGAGGGCAAGATTCTGGACGCGGAGCTCGGGCGGGCCATCCAGGGGGCGACCGACCGCCTGCCCGAGGGGTACCGGGAAGTCTTTCTCTTGAAAGACGTGGAGGGCCTCAGTTACGAACAGATCGCCGAGGTGACGGGGGACTCCATCCCCGCCATCAAGAGCCGGTTGCACCGCGCACGGCTCGCGCTTCGCGAAGCCATTGACCGGTTCTACAATCAAGAAGGCAGTGCGGGCGGGTGAAACCCATCGGGAGGCTGGGCATCTTCGTGAATGACGAGGCAGTCCACGGCCGAGGTCCGGATGTACACGTGTAAAGACGCCATCAACCTCCTGTTGGACTTCCTCGATGGCGAGATGTCGCCCGAGGAGTCACAACACCTGCGCGAGCACCTGTCCGGGTGCGCGCCATGCGTCGATTTCCTGCGGACCTACAAGGCCACGCCGGGGCTGTGTAAGCGTGCGATGGCCCAGCAGATGCCGAAGGAAGTCTCCACCAAGCTCACCGAATACCTACGCGCGCGCATCAAGAGCGCTTCGTGAAGCTCAACCTGAAGTCGCTGTCGTTGCCGGAGCTGCAGCAGGCCCTTGCCCCCGTGGAGCCCTCCGCGGTCGCGGTGCGCAAGGTGTTCGCCTCCGTGTTCGCCCATGGGGCCTCCTCGCTCGAGGAGGTGTGCCAGGCGCCGCAGGTACCGCGGCGCGTCGCGGAATTCCTGCGGGAAAACACGGAGATGACGCGCCTGGAGGTGGTGGAGCGGCGCAAGGCCGACGACGGCTTCGTGAAGTACCTCTTCGCCTCGCCCCTGGGGGGCCGGGTGGAGGCGGTGCGCATCCCCATCTTCGACCACAAGTACGTGGTGTGCATTTCCAGCCAGGTGGGCTGCGCGCTGGCGTGTGACTTCTGCATGACGGGCAAGCTGGGCTTCAAGCGCAACCTGCAGACCTGGGAGATTCTGGACCAGGTGATGCAGGTCCGCGCCGAGGCGGACCGGCCGGTGCGCGGCGTGGTGTTCATGGGGATGGGGGAGCCGCTGCTCAACTACACGGAGACGCTGCGCGCGGCGCAGATCCTCTCCCACCCGGCGGGCTTCGCGATTGCCGGGCCCTCCATCACCTTCTCCACGGCGGGCCATGTGCAGGCCATCCGGCGCTACGTGCGCGAGGGGCATCCGTACCGGCTGGCCTTCTCGGTGACGAGCGCCATCCCGGAGAAGCGGGTGAAGGTGCTGCCCATCGAGAAGACGCACCCGCTGCCGGAGTTGATCGACGCCATCCGCGAGTACGCCACGGTGCGGCGCGAGCGGGCGATGATCGCCTACGTGGCCATCAGCGGCTTCAACCTGGGGCGCGAGGACGCGGAGGCGCTGAAGACGGCCTTCGAGGGCATCCCCATCAAGGTGGACCTGATTGATGTGACGGATCCAACGGGCAAGTACCTGCCGCCCTCGGCCGAGGAGTTGAAGGCGTTCCGGGACCACCTGCAGATCCTGGGAGCGCCGATTGCGCGGCGCTATTCGGGAGGCAAGGACATCGGGGCGGCGTGCGGGACGCTGGAAGCTTCACAATACGGCGGCGTGGTGCTGCCGCCTCCGGTGGCCGCTGGTTAGGTTGCCGGGGCATGGTCGAGTTCCTCGACAACCTCATCTCCCACATCGGACTGCTGGGGCTGCTGGTGCTCGGGCTGGCGGCGGCGGTGGAGTACGTGGTGCCGCCGTTCCCCGGGGACACCATCACGCTGCTGGGCGGGGTGTACGCGGTCCGGGGTGAGCATCCCTGGCCCCTGGTGTTCCTGGTGGTGGTGGTGGGGAGCGTGGTGGGAGCGCTCATCAACTACCAGGTGGGACGGTGGCTGGTGGGGCGCTTCGAGCGCAAGCCGGGGGATGTGTTCTTCGGCATCAGCCATGCGCGGCTGGAGGCGGTGCAGTCGCAGATGCGGCACAAGGGGCCGTGGCTGCTGCTGGCCAACCGTTTCATCCCGGGCGTGCGGGGGCTGATTTTCGTGGCGGCGGGAGCGGCGCACATGCCGCGCAGCAACGCGCTGATACTCGGGGCGCTGTCGGCGATGGCGCACACGGGGCTGGTGTTGGCGCTGGGCGCGGCGGTGGGCGGCAACCTGGAGCGGCTGGAGGAGCTGATGTGGCGCTACCAGTGGGCCGTCCTCGGGCTGGTGGTGGTGGGCGTGGTGGCGGCGCTGGTGCGCGCCCTGGCGAAGCGGAAGGCGCAGACCACCTGAGCTCGGCGGTGGGACCTGTAGCAGGGGACCCGAAGAGCACCATTCAGGTATCCGACATGGGCACGCACTACGCGGTCATGATGAAGGACAAGGTCTATGATGCCTTCACCGGGCCGGAGGGAATGGTTCTGAGTGAGTACCTCAAACGGTTGGTGGCGCACGATGGTGTTCCTCTCTTGGAAGTGGTGAGCAGCCTATGAGCGCGCGGAGCTCGACCCCTTCGGAGCGTGACCGTCCCGTCTTCGTGTTGGATGTGTTGATGGGGATCCGGGAGGAGGCCCGGAGGGGGCGGCCCTTGTGGTTGTTTTTCGGGGCCGAGAACGCCGAGAACATGTGGTCCTATATCGCGGGCTATCTGCACTGCTGTTACCGCAACGGCTTCACCGATGAGGAGTGGGGCCGGTTCGTGGACTGGCTCGTGGACGTGAAGCACGAGTTCCCCGAGGGTGGAGGTTGGGTGAAGAAGTTTCTCGACGACTGCGGTGGCGACCACGTCAAGGTGATCATGAAGTTCCTCGACCTCGCCGCGGAGTTCGTTGCCACGCAACGGGGCTGAGCACCAACTCCCTCAACTGTCGTTCATCCATCCGTCGTCCTCGGGAGGCGTTGAGCGCACGCGCGGAGCCGCGATCAAGTGGCGGTCATGCTCCGCTCCCATCCGTGGTTGCTGCTTCTCGTGGCCTTCGTGCTCGCTGGCGGTTGCCGGTGTGACGAGCCGCCCGTGGGAGGCACACGCGGGGACTTCGACGTGGAGGCGCGGGTGCTCGACTTCGGCCGGGTGCTCGAGGGCGACACGGCGCGCCGCCCCGTGACGGTGGTGGGCACCGGCCGCTCCAGTGTCACCGTCTCCGCCGCGGTGCGCGGCGGTCCCTTCTCCCTGGCCGAGGCCGAGGTGTCCGTCCCGGGTGCCAGCTCCGTGCCGCTGGAGGTGCTCTTCCCGGCGGGCAATGGTCCGGCGGAGGGCACGCTGGTTCTATCCTCTGGAGGGCGCACGGTGGAGGTGGCCCTGCGAGGGCAGGGCGTGCGACCGTTGGCGTGCGTGCCCTCGGCGCCGTGCCGCCAGTCCCGCTTCGAGCTGGAGACGGGCGTGTGCGTGGAGTCGGAGTCTCCGGACGGCGCCGCGTGCATCCCCGGCAGCCGGTGTCAGGAGAATGGACGCTGTCAGGCGGGGGCCTGCGTGGGCTCGCCGCGCACGTGTGACGATGGCAACCCGTGCACCCGGGATGCGTGCTCGCCGGAGCAGGGGTGCATCACCTCGCCGGTGGCCTGTCCCTCGCCGGCAAACCCCTGCCGCGTGGGCCTGTGCGACCGCGAGCAGGGGTGCACCGAGGTGGATGCCCGCGACCTCTCCGTCTGCGGCAAGGTGGACTGTGTCACCGCCCGGCTGTGCTTCTCCGGCACCTGCCGCGAGGTCCCCACCCCCGAGGGCTTCCTCTGCTCGCCCGCAACGCCCTGCCAGGGAGAGGGCCACTGCACTGCCGGCGAGTGCGTGCGTCCGGACGTGACGGAGCTCATGCCCGCCTTCGCCCAGGAGCTCGGTGGTGAGCCCTCGTTCTCGCCCGTCGGGCCGGTGTTGCTCTCGCAGGGGGAGTCCCTCTTCGCGTCGGTCTGTGACGGCGATGCCGGCTGCCGGTTGGTGTCCTATACGAGCGAGGGCTTCCTGCGCTTCGAGACGCCCTATCCGGAGGGCACGGCGCGCGCGCTGCTCGCCGTCTCGGACGCGGGCGTGGTGCTGCACGCGCCGGGGGCGCTCGAGTCCTATGCTTCCTCGGCGACGGGGGCTCCCCAGTGGCGCGTTCCCCTCGCGAGCCTCGAAGCGCCTCCGGGAGCGGGGGCTCCCTCCACCGGCGCGGGGCGCGTGGCGCTCGGACCCGAGGGGAACGTGGTGTCGCTCGTGTCGTGGACGGGTGGGAACCCGGCGCTCGTGGTGCTCGCCTCGGATGGCGGCGTGTTGCGCCAGGGAACCATGGAGGGCTTCGCGGAAGAATCACGAGTGGCGCTGGACTCGCGCGGAGAGGTATTCCTCTTCGCCGCGGGCGGGCCCCTGGTGCGCGCCGAGCCCGAGGACGGAGGCACGGGCTTCCGCGCCGTCCCGCTGCTCGAGGAGGTGCCGGAGTCGGGGGCCTCGCTGGCCGTGGCGGGGGACTGGCTCTTCGCGGGGACGCGCGCCTTCGTGGGCGTGGATGGGGGCCTGCCTTCCGTGGCGCGATGGGACGCCGGCACACCGGCGGTCCGGCCGCTCGACGAGCCCGTGCTGCTGCTGGAGGACACCGGTTACGCCTTCGCCCGCACGTGTCCGCGCACCGACGGCACGGCCTGCGCTCTGGAGGAGGAAGGGGTGCTGCTGCGCGCGTTCGACGCGCGAGGCGGCGCGGTCCGCTGGGAGGTGCCCGTCTTCCCGGACGAGGCTCCCGGGGTGCTTCACGAGGCCGCGCTGGTCCAGGGCGGTGGGGTGAGCACCGTGACGAGCATGCGGCTCGAGGGCGTGACGCGGGCCCACCTCCAGGTCTTCGCGGCGGGCGAGCGGCTGATGATGTGCCCGCTGCCCGGGACTCCCCGCGTGGTGGGGGCCACCTACGCGGGGCACTCCGTCTACGTCGTGCTCGAGCGGGAGGGCACCTGGCGGCTGGAGGCGTTCAATCTCGAGCCGTTCATCACGGCGGAGACGCGCGGGTGGTCCCAGGCGTCCGGCGTCTCCGGCTCGCGGCGCGCGAGCCCCTGAGCCTCAGCTCCTCCGCTCCAGCCGCTGCTCCTGCTTCTCCAGCCACAGGTCCTCGAAGCGCACCTGCGGAGGCGTCTGGTGCAGCCGCAGCCCCTGCACCAGCCCGCTCGCCGCCGCGTACACACGGTGGTGGAAGATGGGGATGACGGGGCACTCGTCGTGGGCGATCTTCTCCGCGAGCCGGTACAGCTGCTTGCGCTGCTCCGGGTCCACGGTGATGCGCGCTTCCGTCGTCAGC
Source organism: Archangium sp. (assembly GCF_036277355.1). Taxonomy (GTDB): domain Bacteria; phylum Myxococcota; class Myxococcia; order Myxococcales; family Myxococcaceae; genus Archangium. Next base: position 11,670 of record NZ_DASUNC010000102.1, on the reverse strand, counting down.
CTGTCGAACTCCACGTTGCGGTAGCCCATCGAGTAGACGGTCTGCGCCTTCGAATTGAGGTGGAAGTGGAGGAAGTTGTCCGGGTCCGGGTAGTCGGCGATCCACCCCACCCGGAAGGCCGGCAGCCGTCCCTCGCGCCGCCGCTCCGCGAACTCCTCCGCGCGCAGCTCCACGTGCTTGAGCTCCAGCAGCCCCGCCTCGAGCAGCGGCCGGAAGAGCACGGCGTCCTCGGCCGTCGTGTCCCGTCCCTTCGCGAAGTAGAGCGTGAGCTGCAACACCCGGATACCGGCCTCGCGCAGCAGCCGCTCCGCCAGGGGGATGTCCAGCCGGGGCTCGGGCAGGCGGCCCTCGTCATCCAGCAGCTCCGGCGGCGTCACCGTGCGGGCGATGCGCGCGCCCTTGTGGAAGCGATCCACCAGCCCCTGGAAGTCCATTCCCGCCCGGAGCGCCTTGCGCACCCGCACGTCGTTGTACGGCGCCTCGCGCAGGTTGAAGCCGAGGAACGACGTGGACGGCGTGGTGCTGGTGACCACCTGCTGCCCGTCCACCTCCAGCGAGCCCACGTGCATGGAGAACAGGTGCGAGACGAGGTCCACCTTGCCCTCCTGCAGGGCCAGCACGGCCTGCTCGCGCGAGTCCACCAGGTGGAACTCGAGCCGATCCAACAGCGGCTGTCCCTGGCGCCAGTAGGTGGGGTTGCGCTCGAGCACGATGAGCTCCTGCCCGAACTCCACCTGCCGGTAGGGGCCCGTGCCGAGCACCTGTCCACTCGGGCTCACCCGGCCCACCGCCGTGCGCGGCAGCGCCATCAACTGCAGGAAGAAGGCCTTGGGCTCCTCCAGGCGGATCTCCAGCGTCTGCTCATCCAGCACCTCGATGCCCGTCACCTCGCGCGCCTGGCCCGAGGCGAAGGCCCGGGCGCCCTCCACGTCCTCCAGCAGGGTGCGGTCCGGCGACTTCACCGCCGGGTCCAACAGCCGCTCGAAGTGGCGTTTCACGTCCCGCGCCGTCAGCGGCATCCCATCGTGGAAGGTGACGCCCTGGCGCAGGTGGAAGCGGTAGCGGCGCGCCGAGGGATCCGCCTCCCAGCGCTCGGCCAGGTCCGGCACCAGCACGCCGTCGTCCAGCCGCAGCAGGTTGGCGAAGACGCAGCAGCTCATCTCCAGCAGCTGGTTGTCCACGGCGAAGAGCGGATCCAACCCGCCCAGGGCCCGGACGAAGGCCGTCTGGTGGATGCCCGCGCGCACCGTGCCGCCCGTCTTCGGCTCCGGAAGCCGGAAGCGGAACACCTCGCCATCCAGGCTGGCCGCCTCGTGCGCCAGCTGCTCCACCGTGCGGCTCAGTCCGTCGCCGATGCGGATGACCTGCAGCGCGTCCTCCCGCACCCGCGCCACCTCCTCGCCGATGGCCGCGTCCCCGCGCATCAGCACGCCGTGCGCCGCGCGGATCTCCTCGATGGCCGTGCTCAACCGCACCACCGCGCCGGACAAGTCCCGGCCCGTGCGTGCCTGGCCCTCCGCCTTCTGCGAGGCCTCCTGCGCCAGCTTCGCCATCTGCTGCGTCTGGTGCACCAGCTCTCGTCCGTGCCCCGCCTGCTCCATGGCCGCCCGCGTCACGTCGTCCACGCGCCGCGCCACCCGGTGGCTGGCGTCCACCACCGTGGAGCCCTGGATCTCCAGCCGCTTCGTCTCGGCCAGCGTCGCCTCCACCGCCGAGAAGGTGCGCTGGGTGATGGTGCGGATCTCCATCAGCGCCTCGGCCGCCCGGTCTCCCAACTGCACGCCCGTGCTGGCCTGCTCGCGGCCCTCCTTCACCAGGGACACCGTCGTGTCCACCTCCCGGCGGATGCCGCCCACCATGGTGGCGATCTCCCGCGTGGAGCGCGCGGTGCGCTCGGCCAGGCTGCGGATCTCATCGGCCACCACGCCGAAGGGCCGGCCCTGCTCACCGGCCTGCGCGGCGATGATGGCGGCGTTGAGCGCCAGCAGGTTCGTCTGGTCCGCGATCTCCTGGATGACGTCCACGATGCGGCCGATCTGCGTGGAGCGGACACCGAGCGAGTCCACCAGCTCGGCGGCCTTGCGGACCGTCTCCTCCACCCGGTACATGCCCTGGACGCAGTCGTTGACGAGCACCGCGCCGCGCTCGGCGGTGGCCGTCACCGCGTGGGCCAGCTGGTTGGTCTCCGAGGCCCGGTGGCGCACGGCGTCGATGCCGGTGTGCACCACCTGGACGAAGGCCTCCGCCTCGCTGGCGAAGCGCGCCAGCTCGTCACCCGAGGAGGCGATGTGGTGCAGCCGCTCGCTCATGGCCTGCACCTGCTGCGTGGTGCGGTGCGAGAACTCGTCCAGCGCGAGCAGGGCCTCGGCCACCTGCCCGAGCCGCTCCGTCATCTCCATCAGCGAGCCCTTCGTCTCGCGCGTGAAGGTCTCCAGCTGCGCCACCCGCTTGCCCGCGGCCTGGAGGCTCTGGCCCATGCTGGCCGTCGACTCGCGGGAGCGCTCCACCGCGCTCCCCTGGCGGCGCGCGGCCTCCAGCAGGGCCCGCACCTCCTCGGACACGCCCTGGCAGGTGCGGCGCACGTTGCCCGTCATCCGCTGCACCTGGCTGAGCGCCCGGCGCAGGGAGATGAGCAGCCGGCGCACCTCTCGCTGGTCCCCCATGCGCGCGTGGGTGGGGTGGGTGAGGTCTCCCTCGGCGAGCAGGGAGAGGAAGCGGGTGCGCTCCTGGTCGGGCCGGGACTCGCCCAGGAACCAGTAGACGTACCGCGTCACCCACAGCAGGGGCGGGGTGCCCAGCAGCAGCACGGCCCAGCCCGCCGCGTCATTCGGATGGCCGGTGACGAAGTACAGCAGTCCTCCGAGGGCGAGGGCGAAGGGAAGCCCTCCGAGGACCACGAAGGCATGGAGATTCTTGGGGGGGGGCATGTCGGAGTGGAGCCGGCCCCCACGCTATCCCGCTCCCGCCAACCCCCTCAAATCAGCGGGGGGTGGCCCGGGGCGTCGCGGGCACGTTACGGAAGGTAACGCTCGTTTCCACGCGTGACGTCTCGACGCAGTGCGTCCAGTTCGCAACCTATCGGAAGGACGCGAATTCCGAGCAGGGCATGGCGCTTGCGTTGTAGGCACAGGACCAGCACCCATTCCATCCCCTGGGAGAGACCATGCTTGTTGCGCCCAAGGAGCCCATCACCGCGCGCGCCCGCGTGAAGAGCCTCGAGGAGTACCGCCGACTCTACCGGCAGAGCCTGGAGGACCCCGCGGGCTTCTGGGGCGAGCAGGCCAGGCGGATTGAATGGTTCCACCCGCCCTCCAACGTGCTGGACGTGGACATGGAGGAGGTGGACTTCTCCTGGTACGGCGGGGGCAAGCTCAACGTCTGCCACAACGCGGTGGACCGGCACATGCACACGCAGCCGGACAAGACGGCCATCATCTGGGCCGCCAACGAGCCGGGGCAGTACCAGCACGTGACGTACCGCGAGCTCAAGCACCAGGTGGCGCGCGTGGCCAACGTGCTCAAGGCCCATGGGGTGCGCAAGGGCGACCGCGTCTGCATCTACATGCCCATGACGCCCATGGTGGCCTACACCATGCTGGCGTGCGCGCGCATCGGCGCGGTGCACTCGGTGGTGTTCGCCGGCTTCTCGGCCGAGTCCCTGCGCGACCGCATCCTCGACTCGGGGGCTCGCATCGTCGTCACCGCCAACGAGGCGCCGCGCGGTCCCAAGGCCGTGGCGCTCAAGTCCATCGTGGACCAGGCGCTCGAGGGCCTCACCCAGGTGGAGACGGTGCTCGTCAGCCGCCGCACGAACAAGGCCGTGCCCATGAAGCAGGGCCGTGACCTGGTGCTCGAGGACGAGATGCAGAAGCACCGCTCCACCTGTCCGGTGGAGTGGATGTCCAGCGAGGATCCGCTCTTCATCCTCTACACCTCGGGCAGCACCGGCAAGCCCAAGGGCGTGATGCACACCACCGCCGGCTACATCATCTACGCGTCGATGACGCACGAGTACGTCTTCGACATCCGCCCGGACGACGTCTACTTCTGCACCGCGGACGTGGGGTGGATCACCGGCCACAGCTACCTGATTTATGGCCCGCTGGTGAACGGCGTGACGACGGTCATCTTCGAGTCCACGCCGATGTACCCGGACGCCAGCCGCATGTGGCAGGTGGTGGATGACCTGAAGGCGACCATCCTCTACACGTCGCCCACGGCGCTGCGCTCGCTCATCCGCGAGGGCGATGAGTGGGTGAAGAAGACGTCGCGCAAGAGCCTGCGGATTCTGGGCAGCGTGGGCGAGCCCATCAACCCCGAGGTGTGGCGCTGGTACCACGACGTGCCGGGCGAGGGCCGCTGCGACGTGGTGGACACGTGGTGGCAGACGGAGACGGGCGGCATCCTGATTACCCCGCTCCCGGGGGCCACGCCGGCGAAGCCCGGCAGCGCCACCCTGCCGTTCTTCGGGATCGAACCGGTGCTGGTGGACGAGAAGGGCGCCATCATCGAGGGCAATGGCGTGTCGGGCAACCTGTGCCTGAAGCGTCCGTGGCCGGGCCAGGCGCGCTCCATCTGGGGAGACCACCGGCGCTTCCGCGAGACGTACTTCTCCACCTACCCGGGCCTGTACTTCACGGGGGACGGGTGCCGCCGCGACGAGGACGGGTACTACTGGATTACGGGCCGCGTGGATGACGTGCTGAACGTGTCGGGCCACCGGTTGGGCACGGCGGAGATCGAGAGCGCGCTGGTGGCACACGACGCGGTGGCCGAGGCCGCGGTGGTGGGCTTCCCGCACGACATCAAGGGCACGGGCATCTGCGCGTACGTGACGGTGAAGCCGGGCGACCTGAGCTCCGAGCAGCTGGTGGGCGCGCTGAAGGAGCAGGTGCGCCGCATCATCGGGCCGCTGGCCACGCCGGACCGCATCCGCGTGGTGAGTGGCCTGCCGAAGACGCGCTCGGGGAAGATCATGCGCCGGATTCTGCGCAAGGTGGCCGAGGGCCAGATGGACAGCCTGGGTGACACCACCACGCTGGCCGAGCCGCAGGTGGTGGACGAGATCGTCCAGATCGAGCAGCGCGAGAGCGCGAAGGGGCGCTGAGCCGTGAGGGGGTACCCGCGCCCGGTCCCGCACCGGGCGCGGCCGTGCTACCGGGCGGGAGGTGCCTTCGTGGGATCCTCGAACGTCATCCCCTCCACGCGAACCCTGCGCGGGCCGCCGTCCTTCTCGAGCACCTCCAGGGCGAAGCGCTCGGTGCCGGAGCGGGGCGTGTCGATGACGAAGCTCATCAACCCCACCTCACCGAATTCCACGCCCTCCTCGGGCACCTCCGACTTCATGGCGCGCAGGCGCACCGTCTCTCCGGTGGCCTCCCGCCTCAGCGCGTACTCGCCCGGCCTCCAGCGCCGCTTGGGATCCATGTTGAAGACGGAGAGCACCACGACCGTCTGATGCGGCATCCAGTAGCTGATGCTGTTGCCCATCATGCCCACCTTGCCTCCACCTCCCTCCTGGCCATTGATGGTGAGGCGGCCCGCCGACTCCCGCCGGTGCAGCCACGAGGGCAGCTTGAACCCGCACTCGTGCGGCACGGGCTCGCAGCGGAAGCGCGACTCCTGGATGCCGCTGCCGCCCACGCGGGGCGCCTCGACCTCCTCGGGCGAGCACGTCATCCGCCCCTTCAGCAGCTCGTGCTGCTCGTACTCCACGGCCAGGCTCGCCAGGCCCTCCACCAGTGCCGTTTCCTGCTCCTCCTTCGTGGGCGGAGGCCGCTGGTACACCCGCACGCGGAGATCCGTCCGCAGCTCGCCCCGCACCAGCGTCAGCTCGAGCCGCTGGCCGTCCCGGTAGGCCACCGAGAGCGGGAGGCGCTCGCCCGGCTTCAGGTCCCCCACCGCATCCACCAGCAGCAGGTTGCCGTCCTGTTGCTTCAGCCGGATGCGCTCTCCGGCCCCCTCCAGCGTGGTCCGCTCCAGATCGACCTGCCCATCCATCAGCTCCACCACCGAGAGGAACCTGCGCGTCACCCGCACCTCGCGCTCGGAGGCGGAAGGCCGCTCGTAGAGCCGGAGCTCGCGGTCCTCGGGCTGCCAGCCCTCGGGCAGCCAACTGCTCCCGGCCGAGGCCACTCCGGCGGCCAGGGGGAGGAGCAGCAGGGACAGCTGGAACAAGGTTCGTAGGGTAGGGTGTTTCATCGTATCTCCTGGGTTGGGCCGTACATACCGCAGGAGATTCCGGAAGTCACGCTCAAGGACATGACCGCCGAAGTGGACTGGAGCTTGCCCGCCCGGCGCCGCCGCGGTTAGCGTGGCCTTCCTCACGGCGAAGGGTCCGCGTGCGCTCCGTCTCCTGGGTGGCTCTGCTCGTGCCGCTCCTCTTCTCGTCCTTGCCAGCCGCCGCCCGGGAGCGGCCCGTGGAGCGCGTGTCCCGCGGACGCACCCTTCACGTCGCCCCGGGTGTGGGCGGGGCGCTCCCCGAGCTGTCCGTGGCGGGGGGCAGCGCCACCGTCATCACCACCGACGTCCCGCTCGGCCCCGGGGGCCCGGTGCTCCAGGACGAGCACGGGCGTGTCCGGCTCGTCCCGGTGGATGGGAGCTCCTTCATCCTCCTGCCTTCCTCGGACCTCCCGGAGGGCGAGCGCCTGGTGCTCACCGTGCCGCTGCCGCCGGGCGATTCCCTCCAGCTCGCGCTCGTCACCCGCCGCGGCGAGGTGGATGGGGAGGTGCGGCTCGTCCGGCTCCAGGCGCCCGTCGCTGGCCAGGAGGGCGTGGTCGACGTGGCCCGCCTCCTCCAGGCGTCCCCGGGGGCCCGGGTCGGGCTGGCCCAGCCAGGGAAGTGGGTGTGCCTGCGGGCTGAGATTTACGTGGAGGTGGAATCCGTCCTCCGCATGGGCCCGCACGTCTTCATCACGCTGTCCTCGCGGCCTGGCTGGGATGGCAGTCCATCTCCCCGGGACTGGGCGCGGCTCCAGCTCCGGGCGTCACGGGGGGAGGGCTCCACGCTGGTGTTGCCCCTGCTCCATGTTCCGCCGTCTTCGGGGGAAGCCGTTTCGCGGCACACCGTGGTGGCCACCCCTCCCGGAGGCACCACGCACCTGTTGCTGGGGGTGGAGGGCTCGCCTCTGCCGGAAACGGTTCTCGCACTGCCATGAACAAGCCCCTGCATCCCAACCAGCTGCGTCCGGGACACAGCGTGCGGGAGTACCTCGTGGTGCGCCGCCTGGGCGCTGGTGGCTTCTCCCTCCTCTTCCTGGTGGAGCACGAGGGCAATCCCTACGTCATGAAGGTGGCGTTGCAGCCGGCCTCGGACGCGGACGAGGACAGCGTGGACGGCTGGATGCGCCGGGAAGCGGTCTCTCTGGAGCACCTCTCGCACCCCAACCTGCTGCCCGTCCATGAGCTGGGGAGATGGCCGGACCCCCGGACGGGTTACTCCTTCTTCGTCACGGACCATGTTCCCGGTGTCACCTTCCATGACTGGCGCTGGAAGCGGCGGGCCACGACCCACCAATGGGTGGGCGTGCTGATCGAAATCCTGCGCGCCCTGGAGGTGATGCACGGGCGCGGCGTGTGCCACCGTGACCTCAAGGCGGACAACATCCTGGTGCGTGAGGGAGATGACTGGCCCTTCCTCATCGACCTGGGGGCCGTCCACCTGCCGTGCGCGCGCCCGCTGACGGAGGGGCTGGCGCCGGGCACGCTCTACTGCCAGCCCCCCGAGGCCATCCGCTTCCTGTTGGGGAAGGAGGTGCTTGAGAAGGGCGCGCGTTTCGAGGCCCGGCCCGAGGCGGACCTGTACGCCATCGGCATCCTCGTCTACGAGGCGCTCACGGGGCTGCGCCCCTTCGACCCGGCGCTGCCGCTGGAGCAGTTGCTGGCGGCCATCCTCACCGTCTCGCCCGCCGAACCCCGGCGGCACGCTCCCGAGGTTCCCGCGTCCCTCTCCGCGCTCGCCATGCGGCTGCTGGCCAAGGAGCCCGAGCAGCGCCCCGCCAGTGCCCGGGCCGTGCGCGAGGAACTGGAGCGGCTGCGGGCGGAGGAGGGGCATCTGGAGTCCTGGCGGGTGCCGTCGGTGCCGCTCTCCGAGCAGGGGAGCACTCCGGCCGCGGCGGACCCGCAACCGGAGCCGGGCCCCGCTGAATTGTCCGGGGACTCCGCGGGCGCGGGCCATGCGAGGCGCTGGCCGGTGGTTCTCGTGGAGTGGGCCTTCGTGCTGGGACTGCTCGGACTAGGGTGGGGGCTGCTTCACTCGCACCCTCACGTGGAGCCCACCGCGCCGGCCCCGCCGGCGCTCTCCGAGCAAGGAGCACCGCCCGTGCCGTCTTCCCAACGCAGCCAGGAACCTTCCGCCACCCCTCCCTTGCCCGAGGCCTCGCCGCGCTGGTGCGCCACGCTGCGCGCCGCATGGGGGGCAACGCTCGTGCAGCTCGCCGGATGTGCCCTCACCACCGCCGACGTGCGTCCGTACTCGGCCGGTTTCCTCGAGCGGTGCCCACCCGAGGCCCGGGCCACCCCGCGCGAGCTGGGTTTCAAGCCAGAATACCTCTATGCCACCTTCATGACGTCAGGCACCCCGGCCTCATCGGCCCGGCCTCGCGAGGCGGCTGGACCCCTCAACGTCAAGCCAGGGCCCGTCACGGCCTTCATGAAGCCGTTCCATGATGGCCCGAGATTCAACCTGGAGGGCGAGGCGAAGGTCACGCCGATGCGTGTCTATATCCGGTTCAATCGCATCCAACGCCCTGACGGCACCTGGTTGCCCATCTGCGGAGCCGCCGTCAGTTCGTGGGAGGATGTGTATGGGATTCCCACGTATGATGGATTCCCCATGACCGATGCGCCGTTGGATCAGGTGGACCGCGGCGAGGGCAGCGTCATCATCAGCTGGCCCCGCTTCGAGACCGCCATCATGCCACCCGAGGGAGAGCCCCTGCCCGACGTGCCTCAGGTGGATCCCAACGCGCAACCGCAGATCCGGATCGATCATCCACCGAAGCGCCAGCGTTACTGAGGCCGGGCCCCGGACCCACTCGTTGACGTCAATGAGCATCACACATTGGGATACATCGCTCGTTGACGTCAACGAGTGCGGGATGAGGAGCAGCCGGGGCGAGGTGACGCGGGGCCTCGCGGAAGGACTGGGTGAGGGAAGTGAATGTTTGAACTGTCATTCATTCCGGAACCACTCCGCGGGGATGCCCAGCGCCGCGAGAATCCGCTCGGGCGAATGTTCGCCCTTGATGTCGCTGATGACTCGCAGACGCGGAAACTCATCTGGCGGCTGGGCGAACTCTTCGACGCCCTCACCCCCTCGTCTCACGGTAACAAAAAACTCGTCCAGGTCCGGTGAGGCCATCACCGCGTAAACGGTCGCGTGGGGAATCCGTTCCGAGATGGTGATGTCGGCGAACCCTATATTGCCGGTGCTGCTGGAAATGAGGAGCCCTCGCGGCGTGTCCTCAAGCCGGTAGTGTCCGGGAGGAAATGGGTCGTCGGCCTCCTCCAGAACGCGGTGCGCCTCCTCCGCCCGGACTCCTTCTATCAACGCGGCCGTCCGCAGCGGCTTCCTCCCGGGTGAGTCCGAAGTCTTCTCGCGTTCTGGTAGCGGACACCCGAGGGACTTCGCCAGAGAGTCCGGGTCCCTGTCCTCCAGAACCTCTAACGCACCGTTTCGCCACGACATGACGGTCCACGGGTCGTTGGCGCGCTCAATTGAGTACACGGTCTCGCTACATTCGAGCGACAGGGCCTCGGCAAGTTGCATCTCGGCGCCGATTTCGCTGAGGTCCATACCCACGATGGCATGGTAACGGCCACTGCCCGGGATGACCTCGAAGGGCTGCTCTTTCCCGAGTTCTTGTTCCAAATCCGTCATCACGATGGATCGGGCACGGCTCTCCAACTGTGCGGGCTCGCCCGGAGTCAGGACTCCCCAAAGAGGCCACCGGCTCATGGCGCACCTCCAGACAGATTCTCCGGCAGACCCAGCGCCGAGCGCAACTGTTTCGTCTTCTCTAATATCAGAGCTTCCTCCACCTCGATGACCTGAGTTCCTCGAGCCTTCATTCGCAGGAATCTCTCCAGTTTGTCCCGAGTCGGTCCACTCAGCTTGTCCGTGCTGACCAGAAACGGTTTCCCGCGAGGTGCCTGCGCCGCGTCCGCGAGTTGGTCGAGCAGGCGTTGGAGTTGCCGTACGAGCGCCTCCTGTTGTTCGTTGAGCGTGGCGCCGCCCTCTCTGGCCAACCAGGTATCAAGTGCCTTGCGCCACCGGGTTTCGTTCCACCCCTTCACTTCCACCCCGTGTTGAAGCTTTGGCCCCATCAGGGCTGTCAATTCGTTGTCAATGATGTGCCCGTCCTTCATTTTTACCTGTCGCCCGGTCAACCGGAAGCCCGGGAAGAGCTTGCGCGCATTGCGCTCTGTCAGCAACTCAGCCGCGATGCCGCGGAGTTGCTCGCGCGCCCGAAGTTGCGTTGTCAAGTCCCCCGGTTCCGCTGCTGCGCGTCGGAAGAGTCTCCAAGCCGTCTTCTCGCTCCTGGCCATGAAGTTGAGATCCTCCAGGGTCAGCCCCGTGGAGCGCAGCCAGCCCAGGTCCACGCTGCTCCCGCTGGCTTTTCTCGCCAGCTCGGCCACTGCCTCGGCTTCCAGTTCCGGGTGGCTGACGAGCCACTTGGCCTCCTTCAGGAAGGCGAGCGGGTCCGCCTGGCTCGGTGCTCCTGAGCGATGAAGCAGTTGTGCCAGCGCCGGCTTCACGTTGGGGCGGGCGGAGGCGCGCAGTTCATCCACGGCGGCGAGGTACGCTTGGGCCCTGTTCGCCGGGAGTGCCGCCGCGCGCCTCGCCACGGCGTTGTAGGCGAGCGCCATCTCCTGGCTCTCCGCTGCCAGCAGCTTCAACGCTCCCAGCGTCTTCTCGGCCTCCCCGGCTGCGAGCCCCGCGCCGCGAATGCCGCCGAGGGCCCGTGCGGCGGCCATCTCCCCGCGGGTGGCGAAGAAGGCCTGCTTGAAGGCCTCGGCGCCGCCAGGAAGGGACAACCGCAGTCCGTCCGGTGTCGCAACGGCCTTGCCCTCGGCGAGCATCCGCTCCAGCGTCTTCACCAGGGCCTGGACGGACTCCACCGACTCACGCAGTCCGGACGAGGCCCGGGCCCCCGCCGCGCTCAACGCCAGCCGGCCCCGGTTCACCAGCTCGCGTCCGATGCCCGAGGTGGCCAGCTTGTGGATGTCCCTGCCGGCCAGCGCCACCATGGCCAGGCCGTGCACCGCGAGGAAGGCCCGTCCCTCGGGCGTCCGCGACAGCTCGTCCCGGTACGTGTCCACTCCAGCCAGTACCGCCACCAGCGACATGCGGCCCACGAACAGGCGCACCGCCGCGGTGCGCGCCCCCGCCAGCGTGCCGCCCTGCGCGGCGGAGGCTGGCACGCCTGTCCACAGCGGTGCCGTCGTCAGGGCGGACACGGCGCCGTACACCATGTGCAACTCGCTGACGCGGCTCACCGCCGGCCAGATGAGCGAGGTGTCCGGCGAGGAGGCGAGCAGGGCCAGCTCCATGGCCGTCATCAGGTGCGTGCGAGGCCGCGGCCCATGGACTTCCACCCGGACCCACTCCAGCGGGTGCAGGGCGCGGCTGCGGGGCAGCTCGTCCACGGAGGAGAAGTAGCGCGCCTG
>NZ_DASUNC010000101.1:0-200932 GCF_036277355.1 Archangium sp. | reverse complement strand
GCACCTGGCGCATCCGCCGGGGCTGGGGGAAGGCACCCGTCTCGAGGTACTCCCGGGCCCACCAGCGGCCCTCGGCACTCGCCTTGCGGCGGATGGCGGCGATGGTGCCGTAGAGCCACGCTGGAAACTCGAGCACAGGGGAGTGTTCCGTATTCATGGCCTCGCGCCCTACCACAGCGGTCAGATGCGCCTCAAGCGCCAGGCACCCGCTCAGCGGCAGTCCGCGGGCACATGGCCAACATGCTCCTCCCCCCTCCTCAATCCCTCGGCGCCCCTCCCCTGCGCGAGAGGTCCGTCTGGATCGCCTCGAACTGCTCCAGGGCCGCGCGCAGGTCGTCCACGATCTCCCCGGCAATGACATCCGGTGCTGGCAGGTTCGCGGAGTCCTCCAATGACTCGTCCTTGAGCCAGAAGATGTCCAGGCTCACCTTGTCCCGCTGGAGCAACTCCTCGTACCCGTACGAGCGCCAGCGCCCCTCCGGCGCCTTCTTCTCGGACCACGTCGCCTTGCGCTGGTGCCGGTTCTCCGGCAGGTAGCAGGCAACGAACTCGTCGAGATCCGCCCGCTTCAGCGGGTTCGTCTTCAGCGTGAAGTGCTTGTTCGTGCGCAGGTCGTAGACCCAGAGCTTCTCGGTCCACGGCTTCTCCCGGCCCGGCTTCTTCTCGAAGAACAGCACGTTCGCCTTCACGCCCTGCGCGTAGAAGATGCCCGTCGGCAACCGCAGCAGCGTGTGCACCTCGCACTCGTGGAGCAGCTTGCGGCGAATCGTCTCCCCCGCTCCGCCCTCGAAGAGCACGTTGTCGGGCACCACCACCGCCGCCCGCCCGTTCACCTCCAGCAGGGTCTTGATGTGCTGCACGAAGTTGAGCTGCTTGTTGCTCGTGGAGGCCCAGAAGTCGTCGCGCACGACGGTGAGGGCCTCTTTCTCCTGCTCGCCCTCCTCGTTGATGACGGTGACGGAGGACTTGCGGCCAAAGGGCGGATTGGAGAGCGCGATCTTGAACCGCTTGCCCGGGTCGCCGCGAATGGCGTCATCCACCACGACGATGGGAGTCTCATCCCCGCCAACGCCGTGGAGCAGCAGGTTCATCGTGCACAGGCGGGCGGGCGTATCGGCGATCTCCCACCCCCGCAGCGCCTCCAGCTTGAGGTGTTTCTTCTGGTCCTTGTCGAGCCTGTGGTTCCGGGCAATGTAGTCGTGGGCCGCGAGCAGGAAGCCGCCGGTCCCCACGGCCGGGTCCACGAGGGTCTCCCCCGGCTTGGGCTGCATCACGTCCACGATGGCGCGGATCAACGCTCTCGGGGTGAAGTACTGCCCGGCCCCGGACTGGCTGGCCGTCTTCTCCAGCAGGCCCTCGTAGGCGTCGCCCTTCACGTCGGCGTCGAGGCTCGACCACTGCTCGCGGTCCAGCAGGTCCACGATGAGGCGGCGCAGTTTCGCCGGGTCTTGAATCTTGTTCTGGGCCTTGCGGAAGACGAGGCCCAGCGTCCCCTTCGACTTGCCCAGCGTCTCCAGCAGGTGGCGGTAGTGGGTTTCGAGCGCGTCGCCCTCCTTGCTCATCAGGCTGGGCCAGTCGAAGCCCTTGGGAAGGAGCGATGGACGGTTCCACGGAGCCTGGGTCTGCTCGTGGGCCATCTTGAGGAAGAGCAGGAACGTGAGTTGCTCGATGTAGTCGCCGTAGGAGAGGCCATCGTCCCGGAGGACATCGCAGTAGTTCCAGAGCTTCTGGACGATTTGGGCCGAGTGGTTGCTCATCGCGTTGCCTTCTTCATCTTGGGGACAGCGGTGGCCTGCTTCGCTCGGCCCTGTTTGGGTAGAGGCTTGTTCTCCACAGAGACAGAGATGCGCTCAAGGAGCTTGGAGGCAGGTTCGTCTTTCGGGCTCTGCGGCACTAGCGCGCCCTCGAAGGCAAGACGAAGGATCGCTTGTCTCAGATGCGCGGCACGAACAAGTCCTGCCTGCACAGAAGCTTCGGAGGCATCAATAATCGAGAATTGGTCTTCGACTTCCTCGATGATGCGGAGTTGCTCCTGTTGCGGAGGAAGCGGGATGGCAATGCTTCGGATTTCGCCGAGATTCAGCCGAGGTCTGCCAACACCATGCACCTTGTCGCTCAGAAGAGCGCGAGTTGTCTCGCTGTTGAGCGTGGCAAGCAAGTACCTGCTCTGAGCGAGGGCCGCATCAGGTTTGAAGCGGACGCAGTCCGCCTTGACAATGGCGTCACCGAGCGACTCCGGGATCGAACACGCCCGAGGTGGTCGTTCACTCAGAGCGGCTATCACGAGATCTCCGGGATAAACGCGGTGCTTTTTTAGGCGGTCAAAGTGGTCGCGAGAAATGTGAGCGTGTTCGTCGAGGAATCGCCCCTCACCGATATTCTGAAGGCGAACGACTCGGGGGCCTGCTTCAACGTAGTGTTCAGACTTTAGGTTCGACCCAAACGGACCATCTGTGATCGAGTTCGGCTCGTCTGCGGCGAGTTGCTCAAGGGTCGCCCAAACCCAGCCGCTGGGCAGTGGTGGCAGGGCAGCGGTATCTGGGACGGCGGGCTCGATGTATTTCGCCTTCCACTTGTCGTCCTTGGGTAGCTTGCCGGCCGCCTTCATCTTGGCGAACTGGTCGGCCTCCCAGCGGGCGCGACGCTCCTTGATGATGCGGGCGAGCAGCCTTTCGGCGGGCTCGTAGTCGCGCTTCTCGCGGCGGGCGAGTTCGGCCTCGGTCGGAACCAGACGCCCCTCGCACGCGGCCTTCAGGACCGAGGCCCGGTAGCGCTTGAGCTGGGCCTGTACGCGCTTGAGTGCGGCGACTCCGGCATCGAGACGAGTGAACTGCCGCTCAGCCTCTGAAACGATGCGTTCTTGCTCTGCACGAGGCGGCAATGGAAGAGCAAGTGCGAGCATCTTCTCCAAGGGAAGGTGCGCAATCGTCGTTTGTGACGTTGAAGCTTGTCCTGCACCGTGTTGGAAAAAGAGCTGAAGGAACTTCGTGTTCACCACGTCGCAGCGCGGGCGCACTCGGTGGAGCGCCTTCTGGTACATGTACTGGCCTGACTTCCCACTGAAGACTGCGGCACGACCCGGTTCGCCTCCCTCGCAGACCAGTAGGTCCCCGTCATTGACTTGATAGCGAGCGAGCTCGTCGGACTTGAAACCCATCAGCTTCACGTCGGTAAAGTCGATATGTCCCCAACGAACATTCTCGTTTCGTAGGTAAGGAAGCTGGGCGAGGCCCTTTTCGTAAGCCTTTGGGGAGAGCATCTTTCCGAGACGCACCTCGGCGACGGTCCCAAGAGTTGTCCACGCCCACTGGGGCGGCAGCGGCTGCTGACGATCATTCACGCGACCAACACCTCATTCAGCTCTTCGAGCAGCTCATCGAGCTTGCCCGCGAACACCTGATGGACCCGTCCGAGCCCGCCCTTCTGGTTGAAGGGCACGTCCTCGAAGTCGTCCCTCTCGATCCTGAAGCTCGCGGCGACGTGGTCCTTGATGAGCGCCAACCACTGGCGCTGCTCCTCTGAGAACTTCCGTCCCCGGTTCTCCTGCTGGGCCAGCCAGTTCTGGAACCGCTCCTCCACCTGATCCGTGAAGGGCACCAGCTGCCGGTCCTTGTGGAGCGCGAAGCGCACCAGCGACACGATGTCCGTGAGCAACCGCTGGCCTCCAGCCCCTCGCACCTTCGACTTGTCGAGCGTCTCGTACGCCCGCCAGAGCGCCTCGGGCGTCCACGTCCGGGGCGGGGCCTTGATGTCCTCGGCCAGCGCCTTGATGTCCTTGAACGTGAGCCGCTTCGCGTACGGCTGCGAGTACAGCACCTGGATGGCGGTGAGCTCGTCCTTGTGCTCCTCGATGTACTGCTCGAAGGACTGCACCAGCCCGCGCGCCTTCTCGGTGGCGGCGGCGTCGAAGCCCGCTCCCAGCACCGTGTCCACGCTGACCGTGTCGAGCGTCTGCTCGAAGCTGCGCTTGATGAAGGCGAGCTCGTTGCGCAAGTCCGGGTTCGCCGCCAGCGGAGCCACCGCCGCCCGGATCGCCGCCTCCGCAGCCTTGGAGACCTGCGCCGCCGTGGGCTCTTCTCCAGTAAGTAGCTTGTTGGCCACCCGCGCCGCCTCGACGTGCCTGTCCGGATCCAGCGCCTCCACCAGCCCGCCCACCAGCTCTTCCAGCGACTTGCCGTGGGCCAACCGGGCGAGCCGCTCCTTCTCGGGCTTGCCCAGCCGTTGATTCATCCGGGCCAGACGGCTGGCCAGCGAGGAGATGACCTCGCGGTCCGTGCCGCCGGCGGCCACCACGTGGAGCAGCTTGTCGAAGGCCACGGCGGGCTGCTTCTCCAGCGGGCGGGTATCGACGAAGTCGCTCTCACACATGCCCACGCAGTCCACGAGGATGAAGTGCGTCTTGGCGGGGGCGTCGGGCGTCACCGACTGGAGGTCGCTCGGGCTGATGACGCGGACCCCGCGCCCCTTCATCTGCTCGAAGAAGTTGCGGCTCTTCACCGTGCGCATGAACATCACGATTTCCAGCGGCTTGATGTCGGTGCCGGTGGCGACCATGTCCACCGTCACGGCGATGCGCGGGTTGTAGGAGTTGCGGAACGAGGAGAGCAGATCCTCGGGCTTGATGCCGGTGGCCTTGTAGGTGACCTCCTCGACTTCCTTGCCGCCGGGCCCCTTCTTCTTCGTGACGAGGCGAGCGGTGCCGGTGCGGTAGGTGATCTTCTCGCAGAACGCGTTGCCCTTGCCGAACTCCTCGCGGACGACGCGGACGATGTCGTCGGCGTGGGAGTCGTCCTTGGCGAAGATGAGCGTCTTGGGGACTTCCTTGCGGCCGGGGAAGATCTCGGTGAAGAGCCGGTCCTTGAAGGTGCGGATGACGGTGCGCAGCTGATCCTCCGCCACCACGTCCCGGTCGAGCTGGTTGGCGGAGTAGGTCAGGTCCTCATCGAGCTTCTGCCACCGGACGGCCCGGGACTCGCGGTCGCGCTTGTCCACGAAGAGGCCCGCCTCCACCTTCGAGCCGCCCTCGGTGATGCGGGTGCGGATGCGGTACACGTCGAAGGGCACGTTCACGCTGTCGCCGACGGCGGCCTCGTGGCCGTACTCCATGACGAGGTTCTGGTGGAAGAAGCCGAGGGTCTGCTTGGAAGGCGTCGCGGTGAGGCCGATGAGGAACGAGTCGAAGTACTCCAGCACCTGGCGCCACAGGTTGTAGATGGAGCGGTGGGCCTCGTCGGTCCACAGGAAGTCGAAGAACTCGACGGGGATGCTGGGGTTGTAGGGGACCGGGAGCGGCTGGGTGCTCAAGTCGGTGAGCGTGGTGAAGGCGGAGATTTCCTCGTCGTCTTCCTTCAGCTCCTGGCCCGAGAGCATGGAGTAGACGCGCTGGATGGTGGCGATGCAGACCTTGGCCACCGGGTCGAGCTTGTTCGAGGTGAGGTGCTGGACGTTGTACAGCTCGTGGAACTTCCGGCCGTCGTCTGGAGTGACGTACTGCTGGAACTCCTTGAGCGTCTGGCGGCCGAGGTTGGCGCGGTCCACGAGGAACAGGACCCTCTTGGCTCCCCCGGACTTGATGAGCCGGTAGATGGAGCTGACCGCGGTGAAGGTCTTCCCGGAGCCGGTGGCCATCTGGATGAGGGCGCGCGGCTTGCCGGCGTACAGAGAGGCCTCGAGGTTGCGCACGGCCTTGAGCTGGGCGGGCCAGAGGCCCTTGGGCTCGACGTCCGGCATCTGGCGGAGGCGCAGCCGCAGGGTGGAGGGCAGGAGACTGCGCGGCGCGGGCTTGCCGTTCTCGAGGGGGAGCAGCGGGGGTGGGTTCTGCTCCGGGTCGAGCCACTCGGCCAGTGTCTCGGGCGTGTGGAAGTGGAAGAGGCGGCGGCTGCGGGGTTCCGGATCCAGGCGGTTGGTGAACTGCGTCTCCACGCCCGTGCTCTCGTAGAGGAACGGCAGCGGGACGACATGGGCGGGGATGAGGGGGGGCACGCCACGCGCGTACTTCTCCGACTGCACCTCGATGCCGGTGAGGAGGGTGCCCTCTTTCTTGGCTTCGACGACACCGGCCAGCTTCCCGGCGACGTAGAGGGCGTAGTCGGCCTTGCCGTGGCCGCGTGCCAGGGGGAACTCGCGGACGGCCACCCCCAGCCCAGCGGCGAGGTTGAGCTCGGCGAAGTCCTGGACGTGCCAACCAGCGCTCTGGAGCGCAGCGTCAATGTTCTCGCGGGCAGCAGCTTCGGGCGTCGGCATCAGGGCGCCGATTTTCGCTGAAAGCCCCGCTCACGGCGATCTCAAAGTACGCTTCCGGCTGGGGCCCTCCTTTGCTGGGCGTGAATCGAACCCGTCAGCGGACTCCTGGAGCGCGCTCACTTCTCCAGATGGTCAATCATGGACTGGAGCGGCGGCTCGGGGTTCCGGTCCCACAGCCTGGTGGCCCAGCTGCGCTGATCCAGCAGCCCCGCGTTGATGTTGTTCGTCAGGGTATCGACCTTGGCCGGGGTCTCGAGTCTGGCCGCACTCGGGTTCCTGGCCGCCATCCTCCGCCACGTCTCGGATGGAGGGGCAGGGCCTGCCAGGCGGAGGGCAGCAGGCAGGTGAGCACGGGTTGCGGCACCACGCGCCTGGAGCCAGCTTCCGCCTGAGGAGGCGAGCACATGAAACATCTGGGTCGGACGCTGCCCTTCCAGGGGCCCGAGGGCCAGTTCGTTCCGGACAGCATCGCGGAGGTCAAGTACCTCCGTCTCGGCGGGATCGAGCAGTGGGTGATGATCCGTGGCGAGAGCGTCGCCAATCCCCCGCTGATCCTCCTCTACGGCGGGCCAGGCCTCACCGAGATGGGGTTCTTCCGTCACTTCAATGCGCCGCTCGAGAAGAGCTTCACCGTCGTCTACTGGGACCAGCGCGGCAGCGGCAAATCGTTCGACCGCAAGCTCCCCAGCTCCTCGATGACCGTCGAGCAGTTCCTCTCGGATCTCGAAGAGCTGGTCGATCAGGTCTGCAAACGCCTCGGGAAGAAAGAGGTGGTGCTCTACGGGCACTCCTGGGGCTCCGCGCTCGGCGTCCTCTATACGGCGCGGCACCCGGAGAAGGTCGCGGCCTACGTCGGAAGCGGACAGGTCGGTGATTGGGCGGCGGGCGAGTCGTCATCGTATGACTACGTGCTCGCTGAAGCGCAGCGCCTCAACCACCGCAAGGCCTTGAAGAAGCTGCGCGCCATCGGCCCCCCGCCCCATGATGCCAGGCGCTTGCTGATCGAGCGCACCTGGGCGCAGCGGCTCGGGGGCGAGCTGAGCGCGAGGACCTTCTGGACATGGGGACGAGTTCTTCTCGGCGGGCCGGAAGCATCGGTCTTCGATCTGCCCAACCTGCTGCGTGGCTTCCGGTTCTCTCTCGACACCATGTGGGCCGAGGTTTCGAAGCTGAATCTCCTGAAGGCCGCACCCGTCCTGCAGGTGCCCGTGTTCTTCTTCCTCGGACGCCGCGATCACTGGGTTCCGAACGAAGCCAGTCTGGCCTATTTCGAAGCACTGACCGCGCCGTCGAAGAGACTCGTCTGGTTCGACGAGTCCGGACACGAGCCGTTCGTCGATGAACCGGCCAGGTTCAATACCTTGATGGCCGAGCTGGTGCGGCCGGTCGCGGTCTCTCCTCGGAAGCAGAGAGCGCCCGATTTACTGCCCGTCTGATTCGAACGCCGGTGCTGGAGCGTGGAGCTCACGCGAAGCGAGCCATTGCGAAGCGTGACAGCTCCCAGGGAATGGGGTGGTCCGTGGCCATCCACGCGGCGAGGCGGCCGAGCAGGACGGTGAACTTGAACCCGTGCCCGCTCAAGCCGCCCACCACCGTCACCCGAGGCTCTCCCGGCAGCCGGTCCACCACGAAGTCCTCGTCCGGCGTCATCGTGTACAGACACACCTTCTCCAACACCACGCGCGGCGACAAGCCAGGCAGGTGTTCCGCGCACGCCTGACGCAGCGGCTCTCTATCCGACTCGTGCACCTCCCGGTCCACCCGGTGGGGATCCGTGGGCAGGCCCGACTGATGCAACGCCACCTTCACGCCGGGCTGCTGCCCATCGTACGGAAAGCCATAGGAGTTCGCGCCGAAGTCGATCCACACCGGAAAGCGCTCCGCGCTGAACTCCGCCAGTGGCGCCGAGGGCTCGAAATGACAGTACACCTGCCGCGTCACCGTGAACGGCAGGGACACGTGCCCCGCCAGCAGCCGGGCCGTCCAGGGCCCCGCGCACACCACCACCCGGTCGAACTCGAGCACCTCGCCTCCCGCGAGTACCAGGGCGATGCCTCGCGCCCGCGGCTCGAGTGCCTCCACCCGCGCTCCCGCACGCACCTGGGCACCGTGCGCCGACGCAAGCCGGAGCTGGGCACGCACACACGCGGAGGCCCGGAGGAAACCCGCCTCGGGCTCGAACACCCCCGACTCCCCTGCCCGCAGCCGGAACCCGGGGAACCTCCGGGCGCAGGCGGTGGCATCCAGCTCCTCGAAGGGCACCCGGTGCGCTCCGAGCGCCCGGCGGATGGCCGCCAGCTCCGGATGCTCGCTGGGAGCGAAGAACAGGCCTCCCGTGCGCACGAAGAGCGACTCCCCCGCCTCGCGCTCCAGCGCGTCCCAGAGCGGGTAGGCCTCGCCCATCAGCGACGTGTAGAGCCCATCCGTGTACGTCTTGCGGATGATTCGCGACGAGCCATACGAGCTGCCCTGATCATGGTCAGGCGAGAACTGCTCCACGACGGTGACGGAGTGTCCCTCGTGAGCGAGGAACCGGGCCGTCGCGCTGCCCACTCCTCCCGCTCCCAGAATCGCGATGCGTGCCATTCCGCCATCTAACCGCAGTCCACCGTGCACTTGCAGCTCTTCGGGCAGAGGGCTCAGGGGCGCGGCAGAAGGACCACGGCCGCCAGCGCGGCCGCGAGCCCGATGCACAGCGGCATGTAGAGCCGGTCGTCCATCTGGGCGAAGCGGCGCCGAGCCACGCTCCTGACCTCGGCCTTCCATCCTTCCTATACTCCTCCGGACAGGCGGCGGATATCGGCCCCCGCTCGCGTGCCCGGCCATGGAAACCCTTCCTTCTCCCCCGCCCCCCGCCTCGCGCTCCTGGCTCCTGGAGCGGCTGGACTCCCTGCTCTCGGAGTCCCTGCGTCACGGGTCGCCCACGGACCTCGTCCGCTACCGGCTCGTGGTGGGCACCGCTTGCTTCTTCATCGTCTTCAACCTGCTCTACACGGTGGCGGCCGTCTTGTCGGGCCTGCCCCCCTACCCCAGCCTCGCCGCCTGTCTGATCTACGCCAGCGTCCTGCTGCTCACGCGCCACTCGGCCACCATCGGGCCGCCCACGGCCCTGCTGTTGACGGCCTTGTCGCTCGTGCTCATCGCCGCCGCCTGGGAGGGCCATTCCCCCTTCATCAGCACCCACGCCCTCTGCACCCTGATCCCCGTCATCGCCGTGTACCTGTCCGGCGCTCGCGTGGGGCTGTTCATCACCCTGTTCCTGCTCGTGACCCTCAGTCTGGGCTACCCGCTCTACGTCACCCTCGTCCAACCCGTCATTCCGCCTCCCACGCCGTACCTGATGTGGATCGGGCACATCTTCGCCGGCCTGGCGCTGGTGGGAGCCTGGGGCGTGGGCTCGCTGCACAACGCCGCGCGGGACTCCGCCCAGGGCTCGCTCGAGCGGACGCTGAAGGCGCTCCAGCTCAGTGAGAACAAGCTCAGCACCCTCGTGGAGAGCACGGAGGATCCGGTGCTCTCGCTGGACAAGAAGGGCCGCCTGCTGACCGCCAACTCCGCGGCGAGGCGGCTGCACCTCCAGCGTTTCGGCCATGAGCCCGGGGTGGGCCAGCCCTTCTGGATGGAGCCGGAGCGCCGCCAGCGCTGGGCCCCGCACGTGGCCCGGGTGCACGCCGGCCAGCGCGAGCGGTTCGAGGAAGAGTTCGAGGTCCAGGGCTCCCGCCGCCTCATGGACATCAGCCTCAGCCCCCTGCGGGATGGGGACGGCCAGGTGGTGGGGCTGACGCTCTTCGCGCGGGACATCACCCCCCGCCGGCAGGCCGAGGCCCGGCTGGAAGAGATGCACCGGACGCTGCTGGATGTGTCCCGGCAGGCGGGCATGGCGGAGATCGCCACGGGCGTGCTCCACAACGTGGGCAACACCCTCAACAGCGTGAACGTCTCCACCAGTCTCGTCATGGACCGGCTGCGCCTGTCACGTGTCTCCAGCCTGACCCGTGCCGCCCGGCTCCTGAGCGAGCACACCGTGGAGCTGCCCACCTTCCTCACCCGGGATCCGCGGGGCCAGCAGTTCCCGGCCTTCCTCCTGGCCCTGTCCGAGCAGCTGGAGGAGGAGCGCGACGCCCTGCTCCAGGAGATGCGCTCCCTGAGCGAGGGGGTGGAGCACATCAAGTCCATCGTCAGCATGCAGCAGCGGCATGCGAGCTCCGCGGGCGTGAGGGAGCAGGTGGCCATGCCCGTCCTCATCGACGAGGCGCTGCGCCTGCACGCCGCGTCCTTCGAGCAGCTGGGCATCCGCGTCGAGCGCGACTACGCCCCGGTGCCGCCGCTCTCCGTGGATCGGCACAAGCTGCTGCAGATCCTCGTCAACCTGCTGAGCAACGCGCGGCATGCGTTGATGGACAGCCCGCGGAAGGACAAGCGGCTGAGCATCGGCATCCAGCGGGCGCCTGACGGAGAGCGGGTGCGCATCGAGGTGAAGGACAACGGCGTGGGCATCGCCCCGGAGAACCTGCAGCGCCTGTTCACGCAGGGCTTCACCACCAAGAAGACAGGCCATGGCTTCGGCCTGCACATCAGCGCCCTGTCCGCCAAGGAGTTGCACGGGCGGCTCACCTGCGACAGTCCTGGCCCCGGCCAGGGTGCCACCTTCACCCTGGAGCTGCCATTGGAGGAGGAGCCCGGGCCAGGGCTGGTGAAATGAGCCCCCCGCGCCGGCTCCTGGAGCCGGTGCCCCGGTCTGAGCGGGGACGCCCGCATCAGCGCGCGCGTCCCGCGGGAGTTGCTCGAGAACGACACTATTCGACGGTGACGATTTCCGAGAGGGTCTCCACCCCCGTGATGGGGATGGGGAGGCGGAGGAACACCTGGCGGAGCAGATCGTTGCCCGGGGTGGTGTTCACGTCGAAGGTGAAGACATACGACTTGCCCGATGACAGCAGGCCGGGCGGCAGCCGCAACCGGGTGTCATCCGTCAGCAGGGTGCCCACGAGCCTGCTCACCGTCGCGGAGCCCTGTGCCGAGAGCTCCTGGACGAAGACGATGTAGTGCATGTCCGGCAGGGAGACGGGGGCCGTCCAGCTCAACTCGGGGGTGGTGGTGTTGAGGGTGACGGGTTGCCGGGCGTCCTGGCCGCCGATGCGCGGCTGCAGCACCGGACCATACGGAAACGCAATCGTCTTGGAGAGGAGGCTGGGAAGCGTGTCCGTGATGGAGGCGCCACCAAAGAGAACCACCGGGCTCGTGGTCCCGGGAAGCTGGTAGGGCACCGCATAGCGGACGGCCGCGACGCCCACGGCGTTCCAGCTCGCGGGATAGGGATTGGCATAGGTGAAGGTGGCGTGCATCTGAGCCACGCTGGGCCCCTGGGCGAGCTCGAAGAGCCGGGGGAGGAGGCTCCGGTAGCTGTAGGAGAGCGGCGCGGGCAGCACGTCGAAGACCATGGCCTCCGAGACCACGGTGGCGCGCGGGTGCACGGCGCTGGCCAGGTTCCTGTACGAGGCGAGGTCCCAGTGGATGGAGGCCGTGAGCGCGGGGGGCTCGGTCAGGGTGCCGGAGAGGGTCTGCCTCTCGCCTGGCCGCGCCTGGAACTCCGGTGCCTCGAGGAAGCGGCTGACGGAGCGGTAGGGCAAGGTCTCGCTGGTGCCCTCGGGCGTGGCGGTGCGGCTGGTGAGCTGGGTGAGCAGGCCGCGATCTCCCCGGGCCGGGTCCACGAGCGGCTGGCCGGCGCGCACCGTATAGGTGAAGCTGCCCGAGGTGGCCGCGGTGGCGATGGAGGGCGTGAGCCGGAAGCGCGCCACATTGGCGTTGAGCGAGAAGAGGGTGATGCCGTCCGTGGCCTGATACGGGTGGAGGTTGTCGAGCTCGAAGACGACTTCGGCGGCGCCGGCATCCGCGGGCTGGGTCACGGCATCCGGCCGGCCGAGGAGCTCCGTGGAGAGCTCCAACCGCCGTGAGTCCGTCACCACGAAGAAGTTGGGCTCGGCGCGCAGGTAGTACGTGCCAGCGGGGACGTTGGGGATGGTGAAGGTGCCATCCGCCCTGCCCTCCCCCGGGTAGGTGACGAAGGTATCCCCCTCCAGGACGAGCGCCTGCGGGGGCGCGGCCGAGAGATCCACCGGGATGCGGACCTCTCCGGTGCTCGTCATGGAGAGCACGGCCCGTTGTCCCGAGACGTCGGGCAACACTCCAGCATCCGGAGTGGGGCTGTCAGGCGGCGGGCAGGCGCTCAGGACAAGTGCCAGAGAGGACAGCAGGGAGGCCAGGATTCGATTCGGAAGCATCGTCACTCGCTCGGTGCACGGGTCCCCTGGAGTGGAGACCGGCGCGGCCTTCTAGCAACGCGAGCGGCTTGAGGCGGTGGGAATCATCGCGGCTCGTCGCCGGTGCTGGAGCATGGGGCTCACGCGAATCAGGTGTCCAATTGAAGACAGCAACCCGATCATGCCAGACAGCCTGGCATGGGCTGTATAGGGTAACGAGGAGCCACGGTTCTGGTGGTGAACTCCAAGGCGGCACGTGGCGTGGGCGGCAGGAGTGCACTCGAGGATGATGGGCCGCAGGGGGGCCGGGGCTTCATCCACTCGGAGAATGGCCCATGACACCTCGCCGCTGGCGTTCGCGTATTCCCCTGTTCCTTCTCGCCTGGCTCGCGCTCCCCGCCCAGGCGGCTCCACCGCTCCCCACGCCCACGTTGCTCCGCGACATCCGCCCGGAGGCGGCCGAGGCGCTCGGCCACGTCGGTAGCGAGATGGGCTCCGCGGGGGGCCTCGTGTACTTCGAGCATGCACCCGCCTTCGATACCTCCCACTTCGACATGGTCGACAACGAGGTCTGGAGAAGCGATGGAACCCCCGAGGGCACCTTCCGGCTGGCGGACATCTACCCGGGACGTACCGGCTCGTCCCCCCAACACTTCGTCACCCTCGGCTCCCAGATGCTCTTCCTGGCCCGGGACGACTGGGGCGAGGGACTCTGGAAGTCGGACGGCACTCCGGCGGGCACGGTCCTCGTCCGGCACGGTCCTCCCCGGCAGTTCATCGATCCCTCCGGGAACTTCCCCTCGGCGGAGCTGAGCGGAACCCTCTACTTCAACGCGCGCCTGGACGAGGCAGGCGCGGAGCTCTGGAGAAGTGACGGTACCCCCGAGGGCACCCGTCGCGTGAAGGACCTGACCCCGGGACCCGCCGACACCAGCCTTTTCATGCTGACTCCCGCGGGGAGCACGCTCTTCTTCATCACCGGGGAGCGAGAGGGCCCCCACACGCTGTGGAAGAGCGACGGGACGGAGGCGGGCACCCTCGAGGTGTGGGAGGGCGCGCCAGAGGGTCCACCGGTTGAAATCCGTCAGTTGGTCGCGGCGGGCTCCACCCTTTTCATGGTGACCCGGTCCAATGGGAAGGAGCAACTCTGGCGGAGTGATGGCACGGCCGCGGGGACCCTCCAGCTCCTGGAGTCCTCCTGGATGATGAGCGCTGGCATCGCCTTCGGCGAGCGGTTGATCATCCACGCCGAGGGCGGCCTGTGGCGCAGTGATGGCACGAGCGCGGGCACGGTGCTCATCTCCTCGACGGTGTACGGTGTCCGGGAGATGCGCGCCATGGGGGGCGCGGTGCTCGTCCTCTCGGACTCCGGGCTCCACAGGACCGATGGCACGCCCGAGGGGACCTCGCGGTTGGCGTCCAACACCTGTTTTCCCGATCGCCTGGCGGAGGTGAACGGGCGGCTCTTCTTCACCGGCAGGAACAGCGGCGGCTCGCGCGAGCAGGAGCTGTGGACGAGCGATGGCACGGCTTCGGGCACCGTCCGGCTCGCGGTGCTGGGGGTTCGCTCCTTGCGGGCTCCCGAGCGTTCGCCACTGGTGGGCCTGGGTGGTCAGCTCTTCTTCCTCTACGAGCGCGGCGACGGGGGGCTCGAGTTGTGGGGGAGCGATGGAACGCTCGCGGGAACCCGGCGGGTGTACACGCTGAGCGAGCCCGGCAGCACCCTCCGTCACGGCAGCCTGTTCTCTGTCCGCGACAGGCTCTTCTTCGATGTCCGGCCCTCCGACGCTTCGAGCTCCCGGCCCCAGCTCTGGGTGAGCGATGGCACCGCCGAGGGGACCGCGCCACTCCGGCGCCGTGCGGCGCCGCTCGGCTCCGGCGCCGCGCCGATGGAGCAGGTGGGGAACACCCTGCTGTTCTCCGTGGAGGATGCGCGAGGACTCGAGCTGTGGAGGAGCGAGGGCACCGAGGCCAGCACCACACGTGCCAGGGTCATCCGGTCCACGGCTCCGACCGAGAGTGCTCGAGGGTTCGTCGCCGCGCCCCATGCCCGCCTGGGGGAGCAGGTCTTCTTCTTCGCGGATGACGGGGTGCACGGCCACGAGCTGTGGAAGAGCGACGGCACCGAGGCGGGCACCCAGCTCGTCAAGGACATCCGCTCCGGCCCGGAGTCAGGCTTCCAAGAGTATGTCTGGCTCGCGGAGACGGACAGAGCGCTCTTCTTCGTCGTGGATGACGGGGTGCACGGCTTCGAGCTGTGGAAGAGCGACGGCACCGAGGCGGGCACCCAGCTCGTCAAGGACATCCTCTCCGGCCCGGAGTCGGGCTCGGGTTTCGAGTACCAGGCCGCGACCGTGGGCGGGACGGTCTTCTTCTTCGCGGATGACGGCACTCATGGTCTGGAATTGTGGAAGAGCGATGGAACCGGGTCCGGCACCGTGCTCGTCAAGGACATCCGCGCCGGTGCGCAGCCAGGTATCGGGCTGCCCTTGATCACGGCCGTGGGTGGGGAGGTCTTCTTGTTCGCGGACGATGGCGTTCACGGCGTGGAGTTGTGGAAGAGCGACGGCACCGAGGCGGGCACCGTCCTCGTCGCGGATCTCACGCCCGGAGCGCCAGACTCGAGCGTCGATTACCTGCCCGCCGCGGCCAATGGCGCCTTCTACTTCACGACGCGGGAGGCCACCGGCGGCACCGTGGTGTGGAAGAGCGATGGAACGGGAGCGGGTACCCGCGCCCTGAGGACCCTCCAGGCCGGCGCCTCCGATGCGGAGTCCCTCAACACCTTCTTCACGGCCCTGGGGAGCCAGGTGTTCTTCGTGGGCTATGAGGCCGAGCACGGCTACGAGCTGTGGAAGACGGACGGTACTCCCGAGGGCACGGTGCGCGTCAGGGAGCTACGCCCCGGGCCCGCGAGCGGGGTGCTCGGTCCATTGCTCGCGCTGGAGGACGTGGGCCTGCTGCTCTTCTTCGGGACGGATGGGGTGCACGGTCTCGAGCCGTGGGTCACGGATGGCACGGCCGGTGGCACCTCGCTCCTCGCCGATCTGGCTCCCGGCCCGGACTCCTCCGTGTTCGGCTTCTTGCGGCGCTTCGGGGATCGCGTCGTCCTCCTGGCCGATGACGGGGTGCACGGACTGGAGCCCTGGAGCTTCGTGGTCCCGGATGCCCTCGCGCCCACTCTCACCTGCCCGCAGGATGTCCGTGCGCAGGCCACGGAGGACTCGGGCGTCGAGGTGACGTACCCGCCCGCCCAGGCGAGCGATGACCGGGGAGAGGTCTCGCTCACCTATAGCCAGGCCTCCGGCACCCGCTTCCCCGTGGGCACCACGGCCGTGTCCGTCACCGCCACGGATGCGGCCGGCAACAGCAGGCAGTGCGCTTTCGAGGTGCATGTCCAAGCACCCGCCGTGCAGCCGCCCACAGCGCAAGGGTGCGCCTGCCGGACGGCGGGCTCTTCCGGTACGCTGGCCTCATGGGGCCTGGTGCTGATGCTGGCCCTGCTGAGACCGCGCCGCCGCATCCCGCGCTGAGCGCATGACCGGCGGAAGCCATCGGGTTGCCGCCGCATGGACTTGCGCACCTGGCGCGCGGAGCGGCTTGGGGCGGTGGGAATCCAGGCCCGCTGAACATGCATTGACAGGCATATGCCCCCATCAGCATATAAGGGGCATGCCGAGCGCGTTCGAAGTCGTGGCGGAGCCGAACCGCCGCCGGATCCTGGACCTGCTGCGCGAGGGGCGCCGTCCCGTCGGGGAGCTGGTGGATCGGCTCGGGCTGACGCAGCCCACCGTGTCCAAGCACCTGCGCGTGCTCAAGGACGCTCGACTGGTGGACGTGGAGCAGGACGCGCAACGGCGGCTGTACCGCCTGCGTCCGGAGCCCTTGCTGGAGCTGGACTCGTGGCTCGCGCCGTACCGCGAGCTGTGGTCCCGGCGGCTCGACGCGCTGGAGCGGCACCTGGACACCCTGGCGGACGAACCCCCCGCCCCCACCCGCCGGAGCCCGGCCCCGAGGAGGAAGTCATGAAGCACGGCACCCTGACGACGAAAGGCAACAAGGTCGAGCTCCGGTTCGAGCGGCGGCTCGCCCACCCGCCCGAGAAGGCCTCTGTCACGCGAAGAGCGACGCGGACACCGGCGAGCAGTGGCGGGACTTCGACGAGTACCTCGTGGTGCTGGAAGGCCGCTACGTGCTGCGCATCAATGACCTGGACATGGAGCTCGGCGCCGGACGGGAGTTCGTCATCCCCCGCGGCGCGCGCATCTCGGGACGGTTCACCGCCGGGACGCGGACGATTCACGCCTTCGGGGGCAGGAAGTTCGAGCGGGCGAACGCATCGGGAGCGCGGACCCACGCGTGAGCGGTAGGATGGGCGCATGGGACCCTCGGACAAGTCGGATGGCGCGGCGAAGGCGGAAGCGCTCCTGAAGGCACTCGAGCCGTGGCTGAACAAGCACCGGCGCACCGCCTGGCTGCCCCAGGTGAAGAACGGGCCCGGGCCCGCCCACGGTTCACGCTTCGGCGGACTGCCGTGGCTCGCGAGCGGTGAGAGCCACCCGGCGTGTGGGAACTGCAAGCAGCCGCTCCGGCTCCTGCTCCAGCTCAACCTGCTGTCGCTTCCCGAGGAAGTGCGCCAGCGGCTCGGGGCGGGGCTGCTGCAGGCGTTCTACTGCGAGCGCGAGGACTGCGAGCAGGAGTGCGAGGGATGGTCTCCCTTCAGCGAGGCGCATCGGATCCGCATCATCGAGGTGACCCGGGGGAACATGGCCGCCCCGGCGGGGAAGCCGTTTCCGCCCAAGGAGATTACCGGCTGGAAGCAGGCCGAGGACCTGCCCTCACCCGCCGAGCACGAGGAGCTGGGGCTCGACTTCGACTACGACTTCGAGGCGAACACGGTGCGGATCCGTTGTCCGGAGATCGGGCTCGACGCCCCGCCCATCGGAATGGACGAATTGCAGGCGGAGACCGTGGCCAACGCATCGATGGGGGACAAGCTCCTGGGCTGGCCGCACTGGATCCAGGGCGTGGAGTATCCGGAGTGCCCCCAGTGCAAGACGCGAATGGAGTACGTGTTCCAGATTGATTCCGAGCACAACCTCCCGCTCATGTGGGGCGACATGGGCACGGCCCACATCACGCGCTGCCCCACCCACCCGGACGTCCTCGCGCTCGGGTGGGCGTGCGGCTGATCACAGTCCATGCCGGGCGCACCAAACGAAAGGCCGCCCCCCGGTACGAGGTGGCGGCCTTCGTGCTTCCCGTGCCCGGGGCACGGACTAGCCCTGCAGCTTGATGTTCTTGAGCACCGCCAACCGCGGGTCCACGAACGTCGTGTCACAGCCGCACTGCTTCTCGTTGAGGTTCTGGCCGCACTTCATGCACAGCCCCTTGCACTCCTCGCGGCACACCGTGTTCATCGGCAGCGCCAGCAGCACCTGCTCGCGGACGATCGGCTCCAGGTCGATCACCTTCCCGTCGAACACCTCCTCGTCCGCGTCATCCAACCCGAACGAGCCGCCGCTCTCCCCCGTGCCCTTGTCGTCCTTCTCCTCGTCCTCGTCCACCAGGCCCTCGCCCCGGGCGAGCGACTCGGGAACCAGGTTGATGGTGAAGGACACCGGCAGCTCCAGCTTCGACTCCGTGAGGCAGCGCTTGCACTCGGCCACCACGCGCGAGGTGAACTTGCCCTCGAGCAGCACGCCCCCGCTCAGCTTGCGCAGGCTCGCCGAGACCGCCAGGGGCTCGAGCGGCCGGAAGCCGGACCCCTCGAGCGCGGCTCCGAGCGCTTCCAGGCTCATCTCCTTCTTCACCTGGAGCCCTGTGTCGCGAATTTCTTCAATCTTTACGAGCATCTACCCAAGTTCCTATCAAAAAGGGGCGCGCATCATGGTGAGGGTCCCCCCCGCAGTCAACGCGCCCGAGCCTCCATAGATGTCACAGGCCGTTCACCGTTGCGGGAGTGTCCTCGCGCTAGAGGGCTGTCTGGCCGTTTGCTAGGGTAGGTGCCAATGTCCGTCCGGCGGAATCGCGTGGTAGCCAGCATCGTGGTGGCGAGCCTGCTGTCCCCCGGCGCCTCGCTCGCCCGGCCTCTCTTCCCTGCCCCCCTGCTCTTCCAGGTGGCACCGGCGCGGCCGGAGATCGCCCGGGCCCAGGCGCAGATCAGCGACGGCGACTTCGAGGAGGCCGTGAAGACGTTGGAGGCCGGCCTCGACGCCCCCGACGTCACCGATGATCAACTCGTGGAGCTCTACCGGCTGCTCGGGCTCACCTCGCTGTACCTCGGGGACGAGGCGCGGGCGCGCGAGGCCTACGAGATGCTCCTCCAGGCCCGGCCGGACTACGAGCTGCCCCGCACCGCGCCTCCGAAGATCCGCACGCTCTACGCGCGCATCAAGGAGGACATCAAGAACCGCCGCGTCCGGCCCGTCACCCTCCAGGTGGACCCCATCCCGGATGCCGGGGGCGGCACGCCGGTGACGGCCGAGGCCACCATCCAGGACATGGCGCTCGGGGCGCGGGCGCGGCTCTTCTACCGGCGCGCGGGGGCCCAGGCGTACAGCTCGGTGGACTTCACGCGCGACCGGGCCAACAAGGAGCGCTTCACCGCCACCCTCCCCGCCTACGAGCTGCCGGCCACGGCCTCGGCCTACGAGGTGGAGTACTACTTCGAGGTGGCGGACGCGGCGCAGCGGCGGCTGGCGGGCCGGGGCGATGCCTTCAACCCGCTCGTCTTCCAGGTGGCGCCCGAGCCCGGCACGGTGGCCACGCCCGGCGAGCGCCCCTGGTACAAGAGTCCGTGGCTCTGGGTGGCGGTGGGCGCGGTGGCCGTGGCGGGCACCGCCGGCGCCGTCGTGTACGCAACCTCCGAGGAGCGCGGCCGCGTCCCCATCACCATCCGGGTCAACCCATGAGCCCGCGTCCCTCCCTCCTCCTCCTGCTGGGCACCACCCTCACCGCTGGCTGCGGGGCGCCGCCCGAGTCCGGAAACGGCTTCCCCCTGGAGCTGACCCTCTCGCGCGCCGTCGCCGACGAGCTGGGCGCCTTCCAGGTGGTGGTGCTGCCCGAGGGCAAGTCCCGCCGCTGTGGAGACCTCCAACGCACCTGCCTCAACCAGCAGGTGAAGCAGGATGAGGCGCTCGTCCTCCAGGGGCCGGACGGCAACAAGGCGCGCGCCCTGCGCTTCCCCGCGGGGCTGCAGAGCGGGGCCCAGGAGCTGCTCGTGGACATCCCCGTGGGCCGCGACTACGTCGTCGTCATCGAGGCGCTCTCGCGCTCCAATCCGCCGCGCTTCCTGGGCAGCTCCTGCAACTACCTGGAGTCCGTGAGCGCCGCCCGCAACGAGCCGCTCATCGCCGCCGCCATCACCCCGGCGGCCGTGGAGTGCGATCCCTCCTTCGCTCCCTGAGCGCGGGCGGACGGGCGGACGAGCCCTGTCACAGAGGCGTCACGTGCTCGTCATTCAACCGCCACCCCCAATCTGGTAGGCCACGGGTGTTCAAACCGGGGGGCTGGAGGGACGATGGCGCGCATCCTGATCATCGAAGACGAGCAGGACCTGTCCGGACTGGTGGAGTACAACCTGCGGGCGGCGGGGTTCGAGGCGGAGGTGGCGGGCACGGGAGCGACGGGCCTGGCCCGGGCGCGCGCCAACGTGCCGGACCTGGTGCTGTTGGACCTGATGCTGCCGGAC
This sequence comes from Archangium sp., assembly GCF_036277355.1. Lineage (GTDB taxonomy): Bacteria > Myxococcota > Myxococcia > Myxococcales > Myxococcaceae > Archangium. Next base: position 180,736 of record NZ_DASUNC010000101.1, on the reverse strand, counting down.
CTGGCGGGCAGCGAGGTGCTGCGCATGCTCAAGAGCGACACCGAGCTGCGCAAGGTGCCCGTCATCATCGTCAGCGCCAAGGGCCAGGAGTCCGACCGCGTGCAGGGCCTGGAGCTGGGCGCGGATGACTACGTGGTGAAGCCCTTCTCGGTGCGCGAGCTGCTGCTGCGCGTGAGGGCGGTGCTGCGGCGCGCGGACGTGGACGAGGGCCCGGCCGCCCAGCTGACCGCCGGGGAGATCCAACTGGACACCTCGCGCCACCAGGTGCGCGTGAAGGGCCAGGAGGTGGTCCTCACCGCGCTGGAGTTCCGCCTGCTGCGCACCCTGCTGGAGCGCGCCGATCGCGTGCAGACGCGCGAGGTGCTCCTCTCCGACGTGTGGGGCATCCAGGCGGAGATCCACACCCGCACGGTGGACACGCACATCAAACGCCTGCGCGAGAAGCTCGGCCCCGCGGGCGACATCATCGAGACGGTGCGCGGCGTGGGCTACAAGCTCAGCCCTCCGCCGCGCGGCTAGAAGCCCATGCCCCTGCGCCTCTTCCTGCTTCCCCTGCTCGCCCCCGCGCTCGCGGCGCTCGTCCTCTTCCTGCTGCTGGGCTGGAGGTTGGACGCGCTCTTCGTGTCGCTCGCCACGCTCACCGGCTCGCTGCTGACGCTGGTGGCGGCCCGGGACGCGCTCAAGCGGCAGCTCCTCTCGCTCGCCCGCCAGGTCCGCATCCGCGCCGAGGGCTCCCCCTCCACCGGCAGCCGCGAGGACGAGCAGGACCGGCTCGAAGAGGTGGCCAACCTCCAGGGCGCCATCGACTCGCTCCACCAGCAACTGTCCGCGCGCAACGCCGGCCTCAACCAGGAGTCGCGCACCCTCACCGCCGTGCTGGACGGCATGGCCGAGGGCATCTGGGTGACGGACGCCGAGGGCACGGTGGTGCGCCACAACGACGCCCTGCGCGACATGCTGCAGACGACGGGGGACATCATCGGCCAGCGCCCCCTGGCGCTCCTGCGCAACGACGCGCTCAACGAGGCCGTCATCCGCGCCTGCCGCGAAGGTGCCTCCACCCGCCTCGAGCTGCCGCTGGAGGGCCTGTTCCCCCGCACGCTCGCCATCCGGGTGACCCCCCTGGGCAGGGATCTGCCCGGCAGCGCCGCCGTCTTCCACGACGTCACCGAGCTGCGCCGGCTGGAGAAGGTGCGCAAGGACTTCGTCGCCAACGTCTCCCACGAGCTGCGCACCCCCATCACCGCCATCCGCGGCTACGCCGAGACGCTCCAGGGCGGTGCCCTCCAGGACGCCGTCATGGCCCCCAAGATGGTGGACATCATCCACCGCCAGTCCGAGCGCCTCTCGGAGCTGGTGGAGGATCTGCTCGAACTGTCCCGGTTGGAGTCACGGGAAGTGAAGTTGCAGGTGACGGACGTGCCCCTGGCGGTGGCCGCCTCCCGGGCCGCCGAGGTGGTGCGGCACAAGGCCCAGGGAAAGAAGATTACGGTCGAGCTGAACGTCCCCCCGGGGCTGATCGGCCGGGGAGACGAGCGGGGGCTGGAGCAGGTGCTGCTCAACCTGCTGGACAACGCGGTGAAGTACACGCCCGAGGGAGGGCGGGTGGTGGTGACGGGCGCTCTGGAGGAGGGGCGGTGCGTGGTGCACGTCCGGGACACGGGCGTGGGGATAGAGCCCAAGCACCTGGCGCGGATTTTCGAGCGCTTCTACCGGGTGGACAAGGGGCGGAGCCGGGACATGGGGGGCACGGGCCTGGGCCTGTCCATCGTCAAGCACCTGATGAGCGCCATGGGGGGCGAGGTCCGGGTCGAGAGCCAACCAAACGAGGGCTCCACCTTCACGATTTTCCTTCCGGCGGCGGTGCCCACGGCGTCGGCGACGGGTTAGGATGGGGCGGCCATGCGGGTCGCCATCCTCGCCGACATTCACGGGAACCTCCCCGCCTGCGAGGCCGTCCTCGAGGACATCGCCCGCGTGGCGCCCGACTACATCGTGGCCGCCGGGGACCTGGCCCTGCGGGGCGCCCACCCGCGCGAGACGGTGGAGCTGCTCTTCGATCGCTGTGATGCGATCCTCATGGGCAACACCGACTGCTACCTCGCCGGCCACTACCTGGGCGGGGCCTACCGCGAGCGCGACCACTGGAAGACGGAGCTGCTCCAGTGGACGCGGGATCAGCTCGGCGAGCCCTGGCTCAAGAAGCTGGGCGCCCTGCCCTTCTCCCAGCGCTACTCGCCGCGCAAGGGGCAGGACCTCTTCGTCTGCCACGCCAATCCGCGCAACCTCGAGGACTCGTTGGACCCGACGTTGGACGAGGCCACCGTCCGGCGCTACTTCCAGAACCTGGACGCGGCGGCGTGTGCCTTCGGCCACCTGCACTTCCCCTACCGGCGCCGCGTGGGCCGGCTGCTGATCGCCGACGTGGCCAGCGCCGGCATCCCGCGGGATGGCGACCTGCGGCCCGCCTACGGCGTCTTCACCTTCACGCCCAAGGGTTGGCGCGTGCAGATCCGCCGCGTGCGCTACCCGGTGCGCAAGGCCACGCAGGCCCTCACGGCGCGCCGCGTGCCGGGCGGTCCGCTGCTCATCCACAAGCTCGTCGAGGCGCGCTACCGCCACCACAAGGCGCTGATGGAGGCCGCGCGCCGCCACTCGGGACTGCCTCCGCCGGGCCCGGTGCTGCGCCCGCCTCCGGGGGCCAACATCCCCCACACGCCCACGCCGCTCGAGCTGCCGGTGGTGGCCCCGCCCATGCTGCTCAAGCAGGCCGTGGGCGACGAGGAGCGCCACCACGCCACCCCCGTCGACGAGGAGCCGACGCAGATCTCCGGCGTGCTGGATCTGGACGGCTGACGCGGGACGGCTGACGCGGGAACGTTGCTTGCCTCGCTGTCCCCGGCGGCCTGGGGACGCGGCCCCTCCCTCACCCGCGCGGGTGCGCTCGCGCTGGACCTGGACGAGCTGCCTGGAAAATTGCGCAAGGGCACCGCGCTCGCGCTCCACCCCGAGGGGAAGCACTTCTCCGCCGCGTGGCTTGCCGCACCGGGCCGGACGCTTGTGCGTTACAACGATTCTCAATCTCGGTAGCAAATGTTACAGAGTTGTCGCAAGCACGTCACCCCGGTGCGAACGCCGGGGCCCAGAGTGCGCCGCCGCCATGCCACACGTCCTCATCGTCGATGACGAACGCGATCTCGCCGAGCTCATTGATTTCAATCTCCGCGCCGCCGGGTTCTCCACCCGCGTGGCTCCCACGGGCGAGTCGGCGCTGTCCGCCGCCCGGGAGCAGCCCGCGGACGTCATCCTCCTGGATGTGATGTTGCCGGACATCTCCGGCGTGGAGGTCTGCCGCCAGCTGCGCGCCGCCGCCAACACGCGTGACGTGCTCATCGTCATGCTCACCGCCAAGGGCGAGGAGGCCGATCGCGTCCTCGGCTTCGAGGTGGGCGCCGACGACTACGTCACCAAGCCCTTCAGCGTCCGGGAGCTCGTCCTGCGGCTCAAGGCCATCCTCCGCCGCAGCGCTCCGGCCCGGGACGAGTCCGCGCCCGTGAAGCTCGGTCCCCTCACGCTCGACACCTCCGCCCACCGCTTCTACGTGGACGGCAAGGAGGTGTCGCTCACCGCGCTCGAGTTCCGACTGCTCGAGTACCTGATGACGCGCGTGGGCCGAGTGCAGTCGCGCGAGCAGCTGCTCGAGGAGGTGTGGGGCCTGTCCAGCAACCTGGAGACGCGCACCATCGACACGCACGTCATGCGCCTGCGCGACAAGCTCGGCCCCGCCCGTGCCTACCTGGAGACGGTGCGCGGCGTGGGCTACCGCATCGTCGAGCCGGGCATGGCCTGAGCGTCGTTGCGCATTTGTCACGCCCCGTCCGTCAAACAGCCACGGACGGCGCATACAGGGTGCCTACCGTTGTTCCACACCGCGTGGAACGAATCGGGAGACATCCACATGAAGACGTTCATCGCTTCGATTGCCGCCGTGCTGCTGCTGGTCCTCCCCGGCGCGGCGCGCGCGGGCACCGTCACCGTCAAGGGCTCGGACACCATGGTCATCCTCGGCCAGCGCTGGGCCGAGGAGTTCATGAAGAAGAACGCCTCCACCCGGCTGCAGGTGACGGGTGGCGGCTCGGGCACCGGCCTGGCGTCCCTCATCAACGGCACCACGGACATCGCCATGTCCAGCCGCCCCATGAAGAAGGAGGAGGCGGACAAGCTGAAGGGCGCCAAGGCGGCCCCCACGCAGATCGCCGTGGCCAGGGACGGCGTCACCTTCTACGTCAACGAGTCCAACCCGGTGAGCGCCCTCACCCAGGAGCAGCTCCAGGGCATCTACCTGGGCGACATCACCAACTGGAAGGAAGTGGGCGGCAAGGACGCCCCCATCGTCCTCTACTCGCGGGAGAACTCCTCGGGCACCTACGTGTTCGTGAAGGACCACGTGCTCGGCGGCGAGGACTACGCCGCCACCGCCCAGACGCTGCCCGGCACCGCCGCGGTGGTGAACGCCGTGGCCAAGGAGAAGAACGGCATCGGCTACGGCGGCTCCGCCTACGCCAAGGGCATCAAGGAGCTGAAGGTCAAGAAGGGCAACGAGGAGATCGAGCCCAGCGAGGCCAACATCAAGAGCGGCAAGTACCCGCTCTCGCGCGACCTCTACTTCTACCTGCGCAACGCGCCGGCCGGCGAGGTGAAGGCCTTCATCGACTTCGCCCTGTCCGCCGAGGGCCAGGCCATCGTCACCAGGGTTGGCTACTTCCCGGTGAAGTAGTCCTCCAGGCCGAGGCCCCCCGCGCGTCACGCGATTGTCACACGAGGCTCGAGAACATGATGGATAGACAGGTGGCCATGCAGAGTCAGGGTCTCGTGGAAACAGTGCCCGTGGCGCCGCGGCTCTCCTCGGCCGCCCGGCGCCGGCAGATCCGCGAGAAGGTCATCGCCGGCATCATCACGGCGGCGGCCTTCACGGGAATCGCCGCGCTGGTGCTCATCCTCGTCTTCATCGCGAAGGAGGCCCTGGCGCTCTTCCTGGACGCCCACGCCCGCGAGGAGGCGAGCCTGTCCAAGATGTTCCTGCCGCAGGTGGTGCGGGCCAACCGCCCACCGGCCTTCGTGTGGCAGCCGGTGTCCAACGTGCCCAAGGTGAGCATGATTCCGCTCTTCATCGGCACGCTGAAGACGACGCTGGTGTCCATGGTGGTGGCGGTGCCGGTGGGGGTGGCGGGCGCGCTGTACGCGGCCGAGTTCGCCCCCCGGCGGCTGCGCGAGGTGCTCAAGCCGGTCATCGAGCTGCTGGCGGGCATTCCCTCGGTGGTGCTGGGCTTCTTCGCGCTGATGGTGCTGGCCACCTTCCTGCAGGACACCTTCGGACTGCCCACGCGGCTCAACGCGGTGGTGGCGGGCCTGGGCCTGGCGCTGGCCATCGTCCCCGTCATCTTCACGGTGTCCGAGGACGCGCTCACCGCGGTGCCGCGCAGCTACCGCGAGGCCTCGCTCGCGCTGGGCGCCACGCCCTGGGAGACGGCCTGGAAGGTGGTGCTCCCGGCGGCGGCCCCCGGCATCCTCGCCGCGTGCGTGCTGGGCTTCGGCCGCGCCATCGGCGAGACGATGATCGTCCTGATGGCCTCGGGCAACGCGGCCATCGTGTCGTGGAACTTCACGGACTCGGTGCGCTCCATGTCCGCCACCATCGCCGCGGAGATGGGCGAGGTGGTGGTGGGCAGCCCGCACTACTCGCTCCTGTTCTTCATCGGCGTGGAGCTCTTCCTCTTCACCTTCGTCCTCAACATGGTCGCCTCCACCTGGACCCGGCGGGTCCTCAAGCGGCTGACGGGAGCGGGCGCGTGAAGCAGCACACCTTCCGCCGGCTCGTGGGCGGCGCGCTCACGTCCCTCACCGGTTTCGCCGCGCTGCTCATCGTGGCCATGCTGGCCATCATCCTCTTCGACGTGGTCCGCGGCGGCATCGGCCACGTCTCCTGGTCGTTCCTCACCGAGCCCCCCTCCGACGGCATGATGGCGGGCGGCATCTTCCCCGCGCTCTACGGCACGGCGGCGCTCACGCTGCTGATGACGCTGGCGGTGATGCCGGTGGGCGTGCTGACGGCGGTGTACCTGCACGAGTACGCGCCCCCGGGCTCCCGGCTGGCCGCCGCGGTGCGCATCGCCGTGGTCAACCTCGCGGGCGTGCCCTCCATCGTCTTCGGCCTCTTCGGCCTGGGCTTCTTCATCCACTTCGTCGGCGGGAGCCTGGACAAGCTGCTCGGCTACCAGGAGCTGAACTGGGGCCAGCCGGGCATCCTCTGGGCCTCGCTCACCCTGGCGGTGCTCACACTGCCCGTGGTCATCGTCTCCACCGAGGAGGCGCTGCGCGCGGTGCCCATGGACCACCGCACGGCGAGCCTCGCGCTGGGCGCCACCAAGTCCCAGACGCTGGCCCGGGTGGTGCTGCCGGGCGCGCTGCCGGGCATCCTCACCGGCGCCGTGCTGGCCGTGTCCCGTGGCGCGGGCGAGGTGGCTCCCATCCTCTTCACCGGCGCCGCCTACTTCCTGCCGGACCTGCCCGACAAGCTGAACTCCCAGTTCATGCACCTGGGCTACCACACGTACGTGCTGGCCACGCAGTCCCCGGACGTGGAGGCCACCCGGCCCCTGCTGTACGCCACGGTGCTCGTCCTGCTCGCGCTCACCTTCGTCCTCAACCTCGTCGCGGTGCTCATCCGCGCCCGCACCCGCCGGCGCGCCTCCGGCGCCCACTGACACCGAGCCATGTCCCTCTCCCCCGCCGTCCCCGCGCGCATCAAGATGGAGGCGCGCCAGCTCTCCCTCCTCTACGGCTCCAAGGTGGCCGTGAAGTCGGTGAGCCTCGCCCTGCCCGAGCACCAGGTCACCGCCCTCATCGGCCCCTCCGGCTGCGGCAAGTCCACCTTCCTGCGCTCGCTCAACCGGATGAACGATCTCATCCCGGGCGCCAGCCACCAGGGCACCGTGCTGCTGGACGGCACCAGCATCCATGACCGCCACGTGGACGTGGTGGACCTGCGCCGCCGCGTGGGCATGGTCTTCCAGAAGTCCAACCCCTTCCCGAAAACGATTTTCGAGAACGTGGCCTACGGCCTGCGCGTGGGCGGGATGAAGGACAAGACGGAGATCGCCACGCGCGTGGAGAAGTCCCTCAAGGGCGGTGCGCTCTGGGACGAGGTGAAGGATCGCCTCAACGACAGCGCCCTGAGCCTGTCCGGCGGCCAGCAGCAGCGCCTGTGCATCGCGCGCGCCCTGGCCGTGGAGCCCGAGGTGCTCCTCATGGACGAGCCCGCCAGCGCCCTGGATCCCATCGCCACGGCGAAGATCGAGGAGCTCATCCACGAGCTGAAGGAGCGCTACACCATCGCCATCGTCACCCACAACATGCAGCAGGCGGCGCGGGTGAGCGATCGCACCGCTTTCTTCTACATGGGTGAGCTGGTGGAATGCGGACCCACCGAGCAGATCTTCACCAACCCGCGCGAGAAGCGCACCGAGGACTACGTCACCGGGAAGTTCGGGTAGGAGCGAGGGAGAGCGGGCACATGCCGTCGACACATACGGACAAGGCATTCGAGGCGGACCTCAGGGACTTGCGCGAGAAGCTGCTGGCCATGGGCGCCAAGGTGGAGGCGCTCATCGCGGACAGCATGCGCGCGCTCACGGAGCGCGACACGCCCCTGGCCGAGCGCGTCATCCAGGCGGACAAGGAGGTCAACCGCCTGGAGGTGGAGATCGACGAGACCTGCCGCCGCATCCTCGCGCTGCGCCAGCCGGCCGCCAGTGACTTGCGCCTCATCACCACCGCGCTGAAGATCGTCACCGACCTGGAGCGCATTGGCGACCTGGCGGTGAACATCGCCGAGCGCTCCAAGGATCTCAACGAGGCCCCTCCCCTCAAGCCCTACGTGGACACGCCCCGGCTGGCCGAGCTGGCCCAGCAGCAGGTGAAGAAGGCGCTGGATGCCTTCGTCTCCTCGGACGTGGCCAAGGCCGAGGCCGTCCTCAAGGAGGACGAGCACCTGGACGTCCTCTACCTGAAGATCTTCAACGAGCTGCTCAGCTACATGATGGAGGACTCGAAGAACATCCGCCGCGCCACCGCGCTGATGTTCATCGCCAAGCACCTCGAGCGCATTGGCGACCACGCCACCAACGTGGCGGAGATGGTCGTCTACATGGTGCGCGGCACCGACATCCGCCACCCGCGCAGCCGCAACCTGACGACCGCCACCTGACCCTCGCGGTCTGACGCAACAGGTCAGGTCCCAACGCTGTCACTGGAATTTCTCCCAGGAGACAGGCAAGCGTCACACCGGGACTTTGGGCTTCGGGAACGCAGCGGGTAGGATGCGCGGCCGCAAGCGCCCCCCGCTTCAGGAGACAGCCCGCGCCCATGAACCATGCGCTCAGCCTCACCCTCCTCACCTTCGCTGGCATCGGAGCCTTCGCCCTCGCCGCCCAGCTCTTCTTCGTGCTGCGACGGCACTGGAGCCTGTCCCGGGCTCCCGCTCCGGCTTCCAGCGCCGGGACGCCGGCGGGCATCTCCATCCTCAAGCCCCTGTGCGGCGTGGATGATGACCTGGAGGCCAACCTGGCGTGCTTCGCCACGCTCGGCTACCCGGTCTACGAGGTGATCCTCGGCGTGAAGGACACCCGGGATCCGGCCTACCAGGTAGCCCAGGCGGCCGTGGCCCGTTGGCCCCACGTGATGCGCCTGGAGCTGCAGCACGGCGAACCCGGCCTCAACCCCAAGGTGAACCAGCTCATCACCCTGGCCGGGGTGGCCCAGTACGACATCCTGCTCATCAGCGACTCCAACACGCGCGTGGAGCCGGACTACCTGCATGAGATCTCCCGCACCTTCGAGGATCCGGAGGTGGGCTGCATCTCCCACCCGGTGAGCGGCATTGGCGAGCAGTCGCTGGGCTCGCTGATGGACAACCTGTACCAGTGCACCACCACGGGCGCGGGGCAGATCGCCGCCAAGCAGGCCGCCAACCAGGACATCGTCGTGGGCAAGTCCATGGCGCTGCGCCGCGAGGTGCTGGATGCGCTGGGCGGCTTCTACTCGGTGCGCAACGTACTGGCCGAGGACTTCGTGATCGGCCGGTGGGTGACGCGCGGGCTGGGCAAGCGCGCCGTGGTGGCGCGGGCCCCCGTGTACAACGTGTCGCAGAAGAAGAGCGTCTCGGCCTTCTTCAAGCGCTACATCCGCTGGTGCATCATCCACCACTCCTGCATCCCCACGCCGGTGTACCTGTCGCAGTCGCTGCTCAACCCCATGCCCTGGGCCCTGCTGGGCGCCGTGTTCGAGCCCTCGCTCCGGGCGCTCGCGGTGGTGACCGGGGTGACGGCGGCCAAGCTCATCCACGACGTGACCGTCTTCCGGGTGCTGCGGCCCGGGCAGCCCATGCCCGCCATGACGGTGCCGGCGGTGCTGCTCAAGGACGCGCTGCTCTTCGTGGCCTGGGTGAACGGGCTGTTCGCCCGCTCGGTGGACTGGCGCGGCAACAAGCTGCGCGTGATGGCCGGCTCCAAGCTGATTCCGCCCGCGGGCACCCCGGTGCAGCCGCTGCCCACCCCCGAGGAGGTCTCCGGCGCCAAGTCCGAGGCCGACGCCGACGAGGCCGACTCCAAGGAGCTGCTCGCGGGCTGACGGGTTCACCGCGAAGTCACCGGGCCCCCCCAGAAGGTTCACCGGGGGGCCATTCCGGTGTTTCAGCGCATGGGTACTTGAAGCACACCCATGCTCATCCGGACCCTGGCGCATCTGTCGGACCTGCATCTGGACCTCACCCGCGAGAGCGACGCGACGGCCACCGCGCTCGTGGAGAGCCTCCTCGCCGAGCGCGTGGACCACGTGGTGGTGACGGGAGATCTCACCCACCAGGGCAGCCGGAGCGAGTACCGGCGCTTCCGGGAGCTCTTCGCTCCGCTGCTCGACGCCGGCCGGCTCACCTTCATCCCCGGCAACCACGACCGCACCGGCGAGGACGCGGGCGGCCAGTGGATGAATGGCCAGAAGGTGCGGGTGGAGGAGCACGAGGGCCTCTTCCTGGTGTGCGTGGACTCCACGGGCCCGCACAACCGCAACTACTTCGCCTGCCATGGCGAGCTGACCCGGGCGGTGTTGGACGAGGTGGACGCCGCCCTCAGTGCCGCTCCCACGGGCGCGCTCACCGCCGTGCTGCTGCACCACCACGTGCTGCCCCTGCCCGAGGAGAGCCTCCCCGAGCGCTTCGCCACGCGCATGGGCTGGCCGCATGCCTCGGAGTTGGCGCTGGGCGCCGAGCTCGTCCGCCGCGTCCAGGGCCGGTGCGATCTGATCCTCCACGGGCACCGGCACGTGCCCCGCGAGTTCGACCTGGGCCCCTCCCAGGGCCGCGGGCTGCGCATCTACAACTCGGGCAGCTCCATCGAGCTCGGCCGCTTCCGCCTCTTCCAGCACGCGGCCGGCCGGCTGGTGGGCGATCCCGTCTGGCAGGGCACGGCGCTGCCCCCGGTGCGCAAGCGCTCGGCCCCCAACGTCATGCCCGCCCTGCAATACCTCGCCAGCCAGCTGACGGTGTCCCTCCTCTGAACTACCTTTGGAGCACCTTTGAAGCACCTTCGAGGCACCCTGGTGGGCCGCCTCCTCCCCTGCTCTCCGGCCAGCCTTGTTCCCGTGGTGAATGCCGCGTCGTCGTCGGCGCGTTGTCCCCACGTACCAGGAGGCGACTTGGGGCGAAGGGCATCCGAGGAAGACGGACGCAAGGTGCTGGTCGTTGACGACGACGCCGACTGGCGGGAGTTCCTCAAGCTGTGTCTCGAGGATCTCGGCTACGAGGCCATCGAGGCCGCCAACGGCCAGGAGGCCCTCGACTCGCTGGCGCGGCAGCGCTACGGCGTGATGCTCCTGGACCTCAACATGCCTGGCATGAACGGCTTCGAGGTGCTGGAGCGGATGCCTCGCAACGGCACCCCGCCCCGGGTGGTGTTCCTCACCGCCGCCGCGGCGCAGGACGTCGGCGGGGCCCTGCGCACCGGGCCGCACTACTACCTCCCCAAGGGCGCCAGCCGGGATCAGCTCTCCTTGCTGCTCCAATCCCTGGACGCCTGAAGTCCCCGTGCTGCTATAGGTCGGCGCCCGGAGGTTGAACGGCCATCGCGCTCGAATTCGCCATCATCCTGGTGCTGATCCTCGCCAACGGCATCTTCGCCGGGGCGGAGCTGGCGTTGCTGTCGGTGCGCAAGACGCGCCTGAGCGAGCTGCTCGACGAGGGCAACCGCGCCGCCCAGGCCGTGCAGGCGCTGCGGGACAACCCCGAGCGCTTCCTGGCCACGGTGCAGATCGGCATCACCGTGGTGGGGGCCTCCGCGGCGGCCTTCGGCGGAGCCTCCATCGCCCAACGGCTGGTGGGGCCGCTCAAGCAGCTGGGGTTGGAGGCGGAGACGGCCGAGAGCCTGGCCTTCGCGAGCGTGGTGGGGCTGGTGTCCTATCTGTCGCTCGTCCTGGGCGAGCTGGTGCCCAAGTCGCTGGCCCTGCGCTTCTCCGAGGGCTACGCGCTGTTCATCGCCCGCCCGCTCCGGGGCATCTCCTGGGTGGTGCAGCCGCTGGTGTGGTTCCTCACCGCCAGCTCCAACCTCATCCTGCGCTTCTTCGGAGACAAGACGAACTTCACCGAGTCGCGCCTGTCCCCGGACGAGCTGCAACAGCTGGTGGAGGAGGCGGCGAAGTCGGGCTCGTTGGATCCCCGGGCCGGGGAGATCGCCTCACGCGCCTTTGATCTCGGCACCATCCCCCTGTCGGCGGTGATGGTGCCGCGCAGCCGCATGGTGGCGCTGCGCCGGCACTCGAGCGCGGAGGAGATCAAACAGGTGCTGCTGGAGCACGGGCACTCGCGGATGCCGGTGTACGAGGGCTCGCTCGACAACATCGTGGGCTACGTCATCGCGAAGGATCTGCTGGGCGTGGCGTGGGAGGGCTCGCTCATCGTGCTGGAGGACGTGATGAGGCCGGCCTGGTTCGCCTTCGAGTCGATGCGGGCCATCGACGCGATGAAGGAGCTGCAACAGCGGCGGATGCAGCTGGCCATCGTGGTGGACGAGCGCGGAGGCGTGGCGGGGCTGGTGACGGTGGAGGATCTGGTCGAGGAGCTGGTGGGGGAGATCGCCAGCGAGTTCGAGAAGCCCGAGGAGCTCTTCAAGCGCGAGGGTCCCACCACGGTGGTGGTGCAGGGCACGGCGGCCATCCGGGACGTCAACCGGGCACTGGGGCTGGAGCTGGAGGAGGGCCAGGGCTGGTCCACGGTGGGCGGCCTGTGCTCGGCGCAGGCTGGGACCATCCCCGAGAAGGGCACGAAGCTGACGCTGGAGGACGGGACGGTGCTGGAGGTGCTGGATGCGAGCCCCCGCCGGGTGCGCTCGGTGCGCATCCACCTGCCACCCGAGGAAGCATCCAAGGGCTGAAGAAGGGCGAGGGCCGGAGCCGGGGCCATGGCACCCGCCGGGACACCTCGCCTATCGTTGGCCCCCGCCATGCTGATCCAAGACGCCCTGCACTCCTCGCTGACGGATCCGATCCTGGACGTCATGAACTTCCTGAACGAGATCGCGCTCCGCTTCCCGGAGGCGATCTCCTTCGCGCCCGGCAGGCCGCACGAGAAGTTCTATGACCCCCAGCAGCTCACGACGTACCTCGACGCGTACATCCGTCATCTGAGCCAGGAGCGGGGTTTCACCGAGGCGCAGATCCGCACCAACCTGTTCCAATACGGCCGGACCAACGGGCACATCCATGGCCTGATCGCGCGGATGCTGGAGAAGGACGAGGGCATCAAGGCCGCCCCCGAGTCCATCGTCGTCACGGCCGGCTGCCAGGAGGCGATGTTCATCTCCCTGCGCGCGCTGTTCTCGAAGGACACCGATGTCCTGCTGGTGGGCATGCCCTGCTACATCGGCATCACCGGCGCGGCGAAGCTCCTGGACATCGAGGTCGTTCCGGTGGCCGAGCGCGAGGATGGTCTGGATCTGCACGAGCTCGAGCGGACGTTGGAAGCGCTCCAGGCCCAGGGCAAGCGGCCCCGGGCGCTCTACCTCGTCGCGGACTTCGCCAACCCGTCCGGGCGGAGTCTCCCGGAGCCCGCGCGCAAGCGCCTGCTGGACATCGCCGCGCGCGCCGACATGCTCATCCTCGAGGACAACCCCTATGGGTTCTTCTACCGGGAGGGCCCGCGCAAGCCCACCCTCAAGTCGATGGATGAGCAGGGACGCGTCATCTACCTGGGCTCGTTCTCCAAGTCCGCCTTCCCGGGCCTGCGCGTGGGCTACGCCGTGGCGGACCAGCGCGTCGTTGGCCCCGCGGGCGAGCATCACCTGCTGGCGGAGGAGTTCTCGAAGATCAAGAGCCTGCTGACCGTGAACACGTCCGCCATCTGCCAGGCCATCATCGGCGGCATGTTGGTGATGAACGACTGCAGTCTCCTGCAGGCGAACCACGAGCCGATCCGCTTCTACAAGGAGAACATGGACGCGACGCTCCAGGCCCTGGAGCGCCACTTCCCGAGGAGCGAGGCCTGGTCACGCGACGTGACGTGGAACGTCCCGGACGGTGGCTTCTTCCTCGTGGTGAAGCTGCCCATCGAGGCGGATGAGGCCCTGCTCGAGCAGTCCGCGCGGCACCACCAGGTCATCTGGACACCGATGCGCTACTTCTACCTCGGCACCGGTGGCGAGCATGAGCTCCGGCTCTCCGTCAGCTACCTCACGCCGGAGCGGATCGAAGAGGGCATCTCCCGCCTGGCCCGGCTGATCAGGTCCGCGATGGAGCAGCGCGGCGCACGCGCCCTCCAGGCGGGTTGAGCGGACCGGCGGACGGCGGACGCTACCCGGCGTTCGCCATCCGCTCCTTGCGCATCATCTCCTGCTCCACGGACTGGTAGAGCGCGCGGATGTTGGCCGCGCCGAACCCCCGCGCCTCCTTGCGCTGGATGATCTCGAAGAAGAGCGTGCGCCGGGAGTGGACCGAGCGGGTGAAGACCTGCAGCAGGTACCCCTGGTTGCCCTCGCGATCCACCAACACATGGTTCTCGCGCAGCTGCTCCAGATCCTCGGCCAGCGTGCCCACCCGCGCCGGGAGCGCATCGTGGTAGCCGGGAGGACTGTCCAGCAGGGGCATCTGCCGCTCGCGCAGCACGCGGACGGACTCGAGGATGTCCTCCGTGAGGAAGGCGATGTGCTGCACACCCGCCCCGCGGTGGTTGCTCAGGAAGTGGTCGATCTGCCCCGGGCGCTTGCCGGACATCGGCTCCATCAGCGCGAAGCACACCCCGCCACCGGAGGGCTGCTGCACCACCTTGGAGTTCATCCCCCCGTAGCGCGTCTCCACGTTCTCCTCGTGGCTCTGCTCCAGGCCGAACAGCCGCTGGTAGGCGTCCACCGTTTCATGGAGCGTGCCCGGGATCAGACACAGGGCCAGGTGATCCACCGCCACCAGGAGATCACGCTCCGAGGCGGGAGCCACCACCGGCTGGAAACGGCCCGGCCAGAAATCCCCCTCGGGCGCATCGCGCTCGATGAAGGAGTGCACCATGTCTCCCACCGGGGAGGCCACCGTCGCCCGCACCAGACGTCCGTGAGGACCCTCGTACACCCGCGGCTCGTTCACCGGGGTCGCGCCCCGCCGCACCGCCTCGTGGAAGGCCGCCGTCGCGTCCTGCGTGCGGAACGCCACGTCCTTGACTCCGTCCCCATGCACCGCGACGTAGCCCGCGGCCTCATCCGTGGCCACCAGCGCCTGGGTGAGGATCAACCGGCTGCGGCCCAGCTTGAGCAGGAGGCTGCTGCGGCCCTGCTGCCCCGTCTCCGGCCCGGCACGGCCCGTCACCCGGAAACCGAAGCCGGCGCAGAACACCTCCGCCGCCTCCTCCAGCTTGCCCACGTACAGCTCGAGATGATCAATCCCAGAGAAGTTCAAGCGCAGCTCTCTTCCTCAAAGACCGCCGAGACGGGGCCGACCCCTCGACACGAACGCACTGCGAGAGTAATCGGGCCGCACATTTCCACGTCCAGGAACAAAAGGGAATCCACCCTCCGCATGAGCACTCGAAACCCGTTGTTGGCGGCGGCCCTGCTGCTGGCCACCGCCGCGCCAGCCGCTCCCCGCCACGAGCTGTCGGCGGGGGTGGCCACCCTGCTGCAACTGGGCACGTTCCGCACCTCGCCGGACATCCTGATGGTGGAGCTGAAGGGCCTGCGGACCGCGGCCGAGGAGGGCCCCTGGAGCGCCGTGCAATTCGGTGGCGGTCTGCGGGTGGGCTGGCCCGCGGCCCGGGGACACCCGCCGCTGGAGGCCTTCCTCCAGGCGCAGCTCGGCGCGAAGCTGGGCCCCTGGCGGCCCGCCGCTGGATTCGAGCTGGGGCTGACGGGCCTCAACCAGCGCTTCTACAGCCTCGTGTATCCCGACAACCGGCTCGAGGGGTACGAGGACGCGACCCTCGGCCCGGCCTACGGCGCCTTCACGCTCAGCCCCGTGCGCTTCCAGCTGGGCCGCGTCCAGTTGAGCGCGCTCCAGCTGAACCTCGGCACCGGCCTCGGCCCTCGGGACTCCAGCGTCCGCGTCCAGGTCGGAGTGCTGAGCCTCGGAGGCTGGCTATGAGGAAGACACTCGCCGCCGCGGGCCTGCTGCTGGCCTGCGCGTGTGCCCCCACCTCCTCGAGGTTCTCGGAGGAGCAGCTCGCCCGGCTCTCCACGCTCGCCGGACAGGTGGAGACCGGGCAGCTGATGGGCCACGTCCGGGCGCTGACCCGGAGCCACCAGGAGGACACTCCCCTGAGCTGCACGCCGGTGCAGCGCGAGCAGTACGCCCCCGCCTGTTTCATGACGAGGGATCGAGCGCGCGACCTGATGAAGTCCCGGCTCGAGGCGGTGGGACTGCAGGTGCGCACCCAGGAGGGCCAGCGCGGAGCGCTCACCTTCACCAACCTGATCGCGGATCTTCCGGGCACCACCCGGCCCGAGGAGATCGTCCTGGTGGGTGCCCACTTCGATGCGCACTACATGGGCGCGGACGACAACTCGACGGGCGTGGCGGGAGTGCTGGAGCTGGCCCGCGTCCTTTCGCAGTACCGCTTCGAGCGGACGCTCCGCTTCGTGGGCTTCGATCTCGAGGAACCGGGCATGCTCGGGAGCGGCCACTACGTGGACGCGCTCGGCCAGGAGAAGCTGGCGGGCGTCATCATCTTCGACTGCATCGGCTACTACGACACGAGACCCGGCTCGCAGAAATCCCTGCCCGGCCTGCCCGCGCCCGACACCGGTGACTTCCTCGCCATCATGGGCAACGACCACTCGCTCGGCCTGGCCACGGATCTCCACCAGCTCAACGACACGCTGCAACTCATGAAGCTGGTGTCCATCATCGCCCCGGGAGATGGCACCTCCACCGTGTCCGTCAGCGAGAGCCTGATGCGCAGCGACCACGCGGCCTTCTGGTACGGAGGGCACAAGGCGCTCTTCCTCACCGACACGGCCGACTTCCGCAACCCCCACTACCACCAGGCCACGGACGTCATCGACACGCTCGATCCCGAGTCCTTCCGCCGGGCCGTGCAGATCTCCGCCGTGGGCCTGGCCACCTGGGCGGGAGGGCCGCGATGAGAACGCCTCGCTGGGGGTTCATGGCCGCACTGCTGACCGGACTGCTGCTCGGGCCGGCGGCGGGCGCCCGGGAGCCCACCGTCCACCGCATCACCGTCTATGTCCACTCGGGGATGAGCCTGTACCTCTCCGAGGCGCGCACCCTGGGCGGCGTCGGCGGTGGGCTCGGCGTGAGGGACACGCTGGACGAGCGGTTCATCCTCCAGGCGGATGCCAGCTACCTGATGGCGCTCGGCAAGGTGGTGGAGGTGCGCGCGGGAGCGGGCCTCCAGCGGAGCGGGACGTGGACTCCGGCGGCGCTGGTGATGCTCTCGTGCATGGCGGGCCAGGGCATGCGCTTCCTGACCCCCACCCGCTCCACGCCCGTGGAAGGCCCCGCGCTCACCGTGGGACTGCAGCTCGCCCCCCTGCGCTTCACCCACTCCGGCACGCAGCTCTCGCTGTTCGAGCTCGGCGTCGGCGTGGGCTCGGACTGGCCGGGCCGTGGCCTCACCTGGCACCTCACGCTCCTGCAGGCGGGCACCACCTTCTGAAGCGAGCAGGAGGACGGGGGCCCGGCCGGAAAAAGCGAAGGGCCTGGAACCTTTCGGGGAGTTCCCCGAGGATTCCAGGCCCTTCAGAGTGCGCGCGATGCAGGATTCGAACCTGCGGCCTTTGGCTCCGGAGGCCAACGCTCTATCCAGCTGAGCTAATCGCGCACTTCGGTTACGGCGACGGCGGGTGGGTAACTAACTGACTTCCCCCGCCGACGCAAGCACGCTTTCTTGGAACAGCGCCGGGCGGGAACATCCTCCCCGGAGAGCGAGACTCCACTGTTGGATACCCACCTGACTGCCTGCTGGGGGAGCGGGAAGCCCCCGCCGGTGACGAGGGGCGGGCCTGGAGGGGCCCGGGCGGGATATGCACCACCCGGAGCCTGGCGAGCGGAGAGCCAGCCCAGACGAAGAGCGAGCGATGCACGAGAACGAGGAGCTTCGAGGTTGGGGGGAGTCCACGGTGAGCCGCGGCCTGGTGCACCGGGTGGAGGGCCCGGCGCAGCTGGCCGAGCTGATGGTGACGGCGGGCGGCCGCGGCGAGACGGTGGCCTTTCGCGGCGGGGGACGGAGCTACGGGGACGCGGCCCTGAACACCGGGGGCGCCGTCGTCGAGCTGGGCCGGCTCGATCGCATCCTGGAGTTCGACAGCACGGAGGGCATCGCGCGGGTGGAGCCCGGCGTGACCATCGCGGCGCTGTGGCGCATGAGCATCGCCCACGGCTTCTGGCCGTATGTGGTGCCCGGCACCATGCACGTCACCATCGGTGGCGCGCTGTCCATGAACATCCATGGGAAGAACCAGTACAAGGTCGGCTCGTTCGGCGAGTACGTCCGCTCCTTCCGCCTGCTGACGCCCTCGGGTGAGGAGCTGCGCTGCAGCCGCACCGAGAACGCGGACCTGTTCCACGCGGCCATTGGAGGCATGGGGCTGCTCGGGTGCATCCTCGAGGTCGAGCTCCAGCTCAAGCGCGTGTCCTCCGGGCGGCTGCTCGTGCACGCGCGCAGCACCCGGGACCTCGGCGAGGCGATGCAGGCGCTCGACACCTCCCAGGCCGACTCCGATTACATGGTGGGGTGGATCGACTGCTTCGCGCGCGGCTCCCGGCTCGGGCGCGGGCTGCTGCACCTGGCGCGGCATGTGCCGGCCCAGGAGAACCCGGATCCGTTCCTCTCCCCTGCCCGGCAGGATGTGCCTGGACGGGCGTTCGGCGTGGTGCCACTGGCCTGGCTGTGGCCGGGGCTGTGGCTGACGGTGCACGGCCGGGCGATGCGCTGGGTGAACATGGCGAAGTTCTACGCCGGCATCCGCGAGGCGAGCCGCCCGGCGTACCTGCAGACGCATGGCGCGTTCCACTTCCTGCTCGACTACGTGCCGGGCTGGAAGAAGGCCCTGCTGCCGGGGGGACTGCTGCAGTTCCAGCCGTTCGTGCCCAGGGAGCAGGCCCACGCCGTCTACACGCACATCCTGGAGCGCTGCCAGCGCGAGGGGCTCGTTCCGTACCTCGGGGTGCTCAAGCGGCACCGGCCGGCCCCGTTCCTGATGAGCTACTACGTGGATGGGTACTCGCTGGCGCTCGACTTCTCCGTGACGGGCTCCAACCGCGAGCGCCTGTGGAAGCTCTGCCGCGAGTTGGCGGACCACGTGCTCGCCCATGGGGGGCGCTTCTATTACGCGAAGGACTCCGTGCTCACGCCGGAGCAGTTCCGCGCCAACCACGAGCCGGGGGCCATCGAGCAGTTCCTGGCGCTCAAGGCGAGGGTGGACCCGAAGAACGTCCTCCAGACGGACCAGTGGCGGCGGCTGACGAGCCCCGGGCAGGGCTCGCCCCTGCTCGCGCGGGCGGGTTGAAAAGCGAGGCGTTACCGTTCATCCAGTCGCATGAGCGCAGGGCGCACACAAACTGCGGAAGAGCATCGGAATAGGGGCAGGCTCAATCCTGGTAGTGGTGAGGCCCGAACCCGAAGCTGCTGACGGGGGGACCCTCCAGGTGCCAAAGTCAGCGCTCCAATGGCCTCCTCGACGCTGGTGGATACGAGCGGACGTGAACCCGTCCTCGTCTCATGGATCGCGGTCAACAATGATCCGTTCGAACGGAACCGAGATCGTTCCTATCGGCTCGTCGACGGGAAACACGTCAACGGCCCCACGCTCTCCCTGCTCGCGGATCCGGGCTCGGAGTACGCCGGCCGGATCACCGATGCCGTATTCCTCCGCCAGGGAGGTGAAGAAGCGGAATTTCATACGCGCGTGTACGAGGATCTCGTGGCCGCCCTGGCGGAGCGCTGCCCCACGTTACGCCTGCACCCGATCGTATGGAATGGCGCGGATCCCACGGATCATTCTGCGCTCTTCGAGTTCCTTCGCGAACGCCTTCCGCAAGTGCGCCGCAAGTTCTCGGGACGCGAGTTGGTCGTCCACGTCTCTCCTGGAACCCCCTCCATGCACACCGTCTGGGTGTTGATGGCCGAGACGGGGTTCATCGATGCGCCCTTCCGGCTCGTGAAGTCGTTCCGGCAGGAAGATCGTCACCAGGGCAGATCCCTGGTGAGCCCAGTGCATGTCGGAATCGACACGTTCTACAAGCGCTATCAAGAAACGCGGCCGCGCACGGCTTCGACGCAGGACGAGGTCATCCGGTGGGACCCGGCCCACTTCCGCTCCGAGGCACTGATTCGGGTCTTCCGTGAAGCGCAGCGTGTCGCCGCCTTGAAGGTCCCGGTCCTGATCCTGGGCGAGCGTGGCACCGGCAAGACCACGCTCGCGGCGTGGATCCGCGCGGCCAGCCCCTACCGCAAGGCAGCCCTGGACGAGGCTTGGCCCGCCATCGCATGCGGCCAGTATACGAGCGAAACCATGCGCACCGAGCTCTTCGGGTACCGCAAGGGCGCCTTCACGGGCGCGGACCGAGATCGCGAAGGACTGCTGCACACCGCGGATGGAGACACGCTCTTCCTGGATGAGTTGGGCGACATCTCCCACGATCTCCAGCGCCTGCTCATCAAGGCCGTCGAGGAAGGCAGGTTCCAGCGACTGGGCTCCACCGAGTTCGAGAAAACGAACTTCCGCTTGATTACCGCGACGAACCTCCCGGCCCTCGAACTGGCCCGGCGCATCGATCCAGACTTCCTCGATCGCGTCCGCGCCTTCGAGCTGCGCCTGCCCCCGCTCCGCGACATTCCCGAGGAACTCGACTGGATGTGGGACGCGGTGCTGATGGGGGCGGCACGGCGCGCCCAGGTGAATCGCCGGTATGCCTCCCTGCCGGAGAAGGAGCGCACCCGGCTGCTCGCGGTACTCCGGACGCACCCGCTGCCCGGCAACATCCGCGATCTCTTCCGGGTGGCTTGGCGGTTCCTCGCGGCCCGGGCGGATGACCGCTGGCCTCTGCCTCCGACCGAGGCCGTCAGCTACGCGCTCGAGGCACTGGAGGCCCCGGCGGCACCCTCGGAAGAATCCTCCCGGATGATGGCCCGGGCCTTCGCCGAGGGCCGCCCGCTCCCAGAACCTCTTCTCGAGCGGGGTCCCATCCAGACCGAGGAGTTGTTCGCTGACCTCCGCAAGTACCTCGCCACGGAGCTCCGGCGGGTATCGAAGGAGCGCCAACTACCCATCGACCGGGTGGCGGACGTAGGAGAGAGGACCCTCCGCACCTGGGCCCGGAAGGACCCTTCCGGAACACCGGAAGGTTGATTCCGCCCGCGAAGGCCCTGGGCACCGAGGAAGGGCCGCGTCGACCTCCAACCTCCTGGAATCCTTGAGCCTGACCTCGTCCACCTCGCGTGGCACGCGGCTCGCTCTGCACCTCCTTGTGCCGGTCACGACCGGACGAGGAGGTGTCCGCCATGGATGTGACGGAGGTCATGACCTACCACGCGCTGCAGCGGAGCCGGACCCGGTGCATTCCCACGACCGCCATCGAGGCGGCCCTGACCTACGGACGAAGCCGCCGGACCCGGGGCGCGGAGATCTTCACCCTCGGTTGGCGCGAGCGCCGCTACTGGGCCGAGCGGGGAGTGGACCTCTCTGGTTTCGAGGGCGTTCAGGTAGTCTGCACACCCGCGGGTCGCGTGCTGACGGTGTATCGAAACCGCAAGCCGGCGGCATGGCGGGACCGCGTACAGCGGCGGCCGGCCTGAGCACGGGGAGGGACATGGCATGGGGTTCGCCAAGTATTACGAGGACATCATCAGCCGGTACGTCGCGGACAACTACCGGCCGCGTTCCCGCTCCCCACCCGCCGCCTCCCCACCCACCGACGCAGCCCCCCGCCAGCCCAGACGCGCCCCGGCGCCACGTCCG
The DNA here is from genome assembly GCF_036277355.1 of Archangium sp. Taxonomy (GTDB): domain Bacteria; phylum Myxococcota; class Myxococcia; order Myxococcales; family Myxococcaceae; genus Archangium. The sequence continues at coordinate 159,233 of NZ_DASUNC010000101.1, read as the reverse complement.
CCGTCCCCGAGCGCCGCGCCCCGCCCTTCCACACCTCCTCCCCGAAGTCCGGAGTCTCCCATGAGCAAGCTCAAGGAGCTGACCGTCCCCAACGCGAGACCACTTCCCGTGATCGTGCTGGCCGACGTGAGTGGCAGCATGAACACAGACGGCAAGATCCAATCCCTGAACCAGTCCCTGAGGGAAATGCTGGAGTCCTTCAAGGACGAGGACGATCTCCGCGCCGAAATCCACGTCGCGGTGATGACGTTCGGCAAGGGCACGGTCCGCCAGCATGTCCCTCTGGCCACGGCGGCGAACGCGGTCTGGACGGATCATCCCGCCGCGGGAGACACGCCCATGGGCGCCGCGTTCCGGGCCGCGAAGCAGCTGGTGGAGGATCGGAACGCCATCCCTGGCAGGTCCTACCGGCCGACCCTGGTCCTCCTCTCGGATGGGCAGCCGACAGATGACTGGAAGGCGCCGCTGGATGAGCTACTGGCCAGCGAGCGCGGAGGCAAGGCGTTCCGCATGGCGCTGGGAATCGGCGCGGATGCGGACATGGAGGTGCTCTCCGCCTTCCTGCACGATCCCCAGGCCCGGGTCTTCCGAGCGGACGAAGCGCGCCAGATCCGTCAATTCTTCCGGCTGGTCACCATGAGCGTCACCAGCCGCTCCCGCAGCGCCAACCCGAACGTCGCGCCCAACGTGGACGCCGCGGAGGAATGGGACCTTTGAGCCTCCGGATGGTGGGAGCCTCCGTCCGCGGTCCCGCGCACGCACGGGCCGGAGAGCCCAATCAGGACGCATGGTACGCACGTATCCGGGACAGGAGCGCCCTCGCGGTGGTGGCTGATGGAATGGGCAGCCGCTCCGCGGCCCGGGAGGGCGCGCGTGCGGCGGTCGCCGCCTGCCGGAGCGCCTGGCGCCACTGGGCCGCCGCCCCCCAAGGGAGCGCCGAGGATCTGGTGCGGCTCATTGAGGTCTTCTGGCGCCTCCGGCTCGGGCTGATTCCTCCAGAGGACGCGGCCACCACGTGCCTAGTCTGCGCGCTCAGACCGGACGGAACGGGCGTGGCGCTTCAACTCGGCGACGGGCTCATCGGCGTCCGCGAGGGCCCGGGCTCCTTCCGGGCACTCACACCCGAGCGCTCTACCTTCGGCTCGATGACGCGAGCGCTCGGAACTCCCCATGGGCTTCGTGACTGGCTCATGGAGCCGGTGGGACCGCTGAACGACGGAATGGCGCTCCTCCTGGCTTCCGATGGGGTCTCGGACGATCTGCTCCCGGAGAAGCGGTCCGGTTTCGTGGATTGGCTCCTGGAGGATATCGCCCCCGGACAGCAGCCGGGCCGGGGGTTGGCACGGGCGCTTCGTGACTGGCCCGTGCCCAAACACCTCGACGACAAGACGGTCGTCCTCCTGTGGGGGGAAGCACGATGAGCGAACGTGTGGTCACCGACGAGAACGGAACCCTCCACGGGCTGGACCAGCGCCTGGGAGAGGGGGCCCAGGGGGCCGTGTGGCTCACCCGGAACGGACGGCAGATCGTGAAGCTCTTCTCGCGCACGAGGGATCGCGAGGGGCTCCGACGGCAGATCGCCTTCGTGAAGCGGCTGGACGTGCGCGACCTGCACGTCGCGCGCCCGCTCAGCCTGCTCCGCCCGCCCGACGTGGGCTACGTGGCGGAGTTCCTCTCGGACATGGTCCCCATCCGGCAGCTGATCGCGCCCCCGCGAGGTTCGCCGGTGGAGCGCTGGTACCTGGACACCGGCGGGCTCCAGCGCCGCTTGCGGCTGCTCGCCCATGCCGGAGAAGCCCTGGCCGGCCTGCATGCGCGCGGGCTCATCTACGGCGACATCTCGCACAACAACGTCTTCGTCTCCGGCCCCGCCGAAGCGACCGAGGCTTGGCTCATCGACCTGGACAACCTCCGGTACGACAGTGATCTCGCGGGCGCCATCTACACCCCCGGGTACGGCGCGCCCGAGCTCGTCTCGGGTACGCGGGGCCCGAGCTCGTTGTCCGATGCTTGGTCCTTCGCGGTGCTCGCGTTCCACACGCTCACGCTCATCCATCCATTCTGCGGTGACTTCGTGATGGAGGGAGAGCCGGAACTGGAGGAGGACGCCTTCGCCGCACGTGTCCCCTGGGTGGATCACTCCACCGACGAGCGCAATCGGTCCAGTCACGGCATCGCACGCGACCAAGCGCTCGGCACCCAACTCCACGCGCTGGCACGCGAGACCTTCGAGGACAGCGTGCAGGACATCCTGAAGCGGCCGGGGGTGGCCAGGTGGGTGGAGCGTCTCCACCTCGCGGCCGACCAGACGGTCCGCTGCACCTCCTGCCAGCAGTCATTCTTCGTGACCGCCCAAACATGCCCCTGGTGCAACACCGCGCGTCCCCCTCTGGTGTCCGTGCGGCTCCACCGTTGGGAGCCCCAACGCGGCATCGTCGAGGCAATGGGGACCGTGGCTCGGCTGCCCATGGCTGGGGAGCCGGTGCCATTGACCCGGCGGCACACGCGGGGTGAGTCCGGGATCCGTGCGCGCGCCGTGGAGCTCACCCTCGAGCGCCGGGAGCGCGGCGTGCTGGTGCGCTCACATGCCGCCCCCATCTGGGTGACGCCACCGGGCAAGGCGGAGGTGGCGGACGCCATGCCCATCTCCGGCCGGGGCCGCATCCTTCCCCTGGAGCCTCCGGAACGGAGCTGGGTGGTGCATTTCGACGCCGTGGACACTCCGCACCGGGTGGCGGTGATCTCTGGAGGTGCCCGATGAGGGTGGACGAGCTTCGGGGCGGGCTCATCAGCTCGGTCGAGGTGAAACCCGTCACTGGACGATTCGACCCCGTGTTGGCGCGGCGCGGGGAGGTCGAGCTGCAGCAGACGGTCGACGAGGTGGTGCTCCGCTGGCGCGAGTACCTGTGGCCTGTGACCGGCGTGGATTCACGCAGGCACGAGGCCCTGCTGACGCACCTCAGCGGCAACCTCCCGATGGTCGCCTGGGCCGCCCACACCAGCCCGGAGCAGGTGACCGTGCAGCTCCACGCATTCACCCGCGAGCTCCGCTTCGGCACGCCCATCACCATCGGCATCGATGACGCCGCGCTGGAGGAACTCCGGGTCCGGTTCCGCGTGGGCGGCGGCGTGCCCGAGGTGGCACAGTGGCTGGAGCAGCGGCTCCTACTGGATACGGGTGGCCTTTCCTACCGGCGGGCGGTGATTTCCGGGGGTCCCCAAGGCGCGGATGATGCGTTTCGCATCTTCGGGAACAACATCAGCGTCGACGTGCGGCGGCAGGATGACCGGCTCCGCGTGCAGCGCGTGATCAAAGGTGGCCGGATGGACGCGGCAGTGCTCCAACTGCTGTGTGCGCCCTTGTCCTTCACGGACCTGTCCTCGACGGCGGAACTCGCCTCGGGAGCTCGCCACGCGCTGGAGGAGGCGGTCCGCGCGGACGACAGCTACCTGCGCATCTGGACCACGTACAACGAGTTGGAGCGGGAGGCGATCCTGCGCCGGGCCCGCGCAGTGGGCGCCATTCCCTACGATCGTTGCGAGCAGCGCCGTGATGGGGGCTGGCGCTTCGTCCTCGCGAACGTGGATGAATTGGAGAGTCGGTTGGCCACCCTCCTTGATTCGGACCGCTTCGAGTTGGAGGCGGGGGAGAGGCCGCCGACCTGGGACAACCTGGAGAGCTCCGTGGGAAAGGAGCGGGGACAGCGCCGCCTCTCCGCACCCCTCTCCTGGCTGGACACGACGCAGCGACGTCTGGACCTCCGGGCTCCCGAGGACGATGAGGATCAGCCCCTCCCACCTCCTCGCGGCTTCCTCTACCTGTCGCTCGCTGGCGACCGCACACGCCTGAAGCGACGCGAGACGGCCGAACAGAAGCTACGGACGGGCACCAGCCCCATGCCCCGGCTCGGTCTCCTGTTGGAGGGGCGCCCCGCGACACAGCCCTACTTCAGGCGCCGCTCCGCAGAGAGCCCCGCCGTGCTGCAGGCCTTTGGCGGGAAACCCACCGGACGGCAGAGGGAGGCGCTCAACGTGGCGCTGAACACGCCGGACATCGCGGTGATCCAGGGCCCCCCTGGAACGGGGAAGACGAAGGTCATCGCCGCGCTCCAGCGCCGGCTGGCGGAGCTGGCGGAAAAGGGGGAGGAGGTGTCGCACCGGATCCTCGTCAGCAGTACCCAACACGACGCAGTGGAGAACGTGGTCCAGCGGAGCGAGGTCTTCGGCCTGCCCCCGGTGAAGGTCGGCTCCCGGCGGGGGGACGACGGCGCCGTCATCGATGCCGTCGAGAAGTTCCGGGTGGATCGCATCGAGCGGCTCCGCGCCAAGCTGCGTGAAGCCCCCGAATCCGAGCGCAACCTGCGTGCCCGCCGGATCGCGGTGGCCTGTCTGCGCGCGCCCGTTGCCCCCGAGGAGATGGCCAGGCACCTGCGGGAGCTGGAGGACGTGCTCGGAGAGCTCCTTCCGCCAAAGCTTCACGATCGCCTCCAGACGCGAATCGCCGAGCTGACCCGCCCGGTCACCCAGGGCGATCTCGAAGAACACGAGCTGCGCCTGGCGGCGGCGAAAGGCATCCGGGTGGACGCGGTGACTTTCGAGGACGATGGCCCCGCGAAGGCCCGCAAGGCCCTGCTCCGGCTGGAGTCCGTGCTCTCTCCGGCGGAGGCCGATTTCCTCCGCCGCTGCGCCGAGTGGACCGAGCCCTCTGCTCCCTCTTGGTTGGAGGAGGGCCAGACCCTGAAGGAGGCCCTGGAGGATCGCCTGCTCACCCCTCCCGCCCCAACGGTCCCGACGCTCGACGAGCAGACGCAGGCGCTGCTCATCGACGTCATCAACACCGTGGAGCGCCAACGGCAGCAGTCCGCTTCAGGAGAGGACTCGGCACTGGCCGCGTACCTGGAGGATCTCGAGAACGATCCTCTGGCCGTCCAGCAGGCCCTGGAGCACTACACGGTGGTACTGGCAGCCACCTGCCAGCAGGCCGCCGGCCGCCCCATGCAGCTCGCCCGTGGCATCGACGTGGGCTCGGTCACCTTCGAATCGGTCATCGTGGACGAGGCGGCACGGGCCAACCCGCTCGACCTGTTCATCCCCATGAGCATGGCCAGACGGCGTGTGGTTCTCGTGGGTGACCACCGGCAGCTGCCTCACATGCTTGAGCCCGATGTAGAACGTGAACTGGCCTCCGCCGTGGAGAAAGGAGACATCGCCCGGGAAGCCCAGGATGCGCTCAAGCACAGCCTTTTCGAGCGGCTGTGGCTCCTCCTGAAACAGCTCGAGGACCAAGACGGCATTCCGAGGACCGTCACCCTCGACATGCAGTTCCGCATGCACCCGGTGCTCGGAGATTTCGTGAGCCGGATGTTCTACGAGCGCTGGGGAGATGGATGTGTCTCTTCGGGCGGAAAGCCGGAGGACTTCGCCCACACGCTGCCCGGGTACATGAAAGGAAAGCAGCCTTGTGTGGCGGCCTGGCTCGATGTCCCGGGCGGACCCGGCCGGTGGGAGCGACGCGGACAGAGCAAATCACGCCCGTCCGAGGCCCGGCGCATTGCGAGAGAGCTCCGTCGGCTGATCGAAGTGGATCCACGGCTCACCTTCGGGATCATCACCTTCTACTCCGCCCAGGTGGACGAGATCGGCGAGGCGCTGGTGCACGAGGGTCTGGCCGAGCCCACGAACAGTGGAGGATGGCGCATCGCGGATGCGTGGCGCCGCACGGAGAATCACCACGGCGAGTTCGTCGAGCGGCTGCGAGTGGGGACTGTGGATGCATTCCAGGGCAAGGAGTTCGACGTCGTCTTCCTCTCCGTCACCCGAAGCAATGAGTTCCCCGCGGAGACGGACGAGCAGCTCCGGCGGAAATACGGACACTTGCTCCTGGACAACCGGTTGTGCGTGGGAATGAGCCGGCAGCACCGGCTCCTGGTCGTCGCTGGCGACCGGGATTTCATTCGCGATGCGGAGCCGCTGCTTCCGCTGCGCGAGTTCTTGACCATGTGCGAGGGCCCCCATGGCGTCGTTCTCCCTTGAAACGGTCTCGGTGCTCCGCTTCCCCCTCCCCTTCGTGGAGTACAGTGGGAAGCCTCGCTGGCTTCTCTGGCCGGTCTGGGCCTGGCGTGTCGTCGCGCCCCAAGCCCGTGAGCGCAAGCTGAACCTGTTCCAGAGGGCCGTCCTGAACCTCTGCCGCGCGGGCAAGACGCGGGCCGAGGACATCGGCGCGGCGCTGCACATCGGCACGGAGCTCGCCGCCCGCGTCCTGTTGGAACTCGACGGAAACGGTTGGTTGGACCATCGGGGCCACCTCACGCCCCAAGGGGTGCACGCCCTGGAAGACGAGGAGAGTGAACCGCTTGGAGAGCAGGTCGTGGGGTGGACCTTCACGGACCCATTCACGGGTGAGGTGTGGCCCCGATTCCACACGGGTGAGCTCCCGCATGCGGATGTCGAATCCAATGCGGCGGGCTACCCCGTGCTCCTGTCCGGCAGCGTGGGAAACCCGCACCGGGACGATGCCTACGCCGTGCTCCCCCGCGGCAATGAGGCCCTGCACATACACCGCCCCAGGGCGGAGGACATCATCAAGGCCGTCCGGCTCCATCGAAAGCAATACGCCTGGGAGGAGAACGAGCCCGAGGCCTCCGACGCACCGCACGTGCGGCGGGTCTCGTTGGTGTCGGAGTCCCCTACGCCCTACCTGCTCGCGGTGCGGGCTTGGCGCGACGCGCGCGGGGACTGGCACATGGACGACCCCTTTGGAATCGGCGACAGCCCACGGCTGCGGCGCTGGGTCGAGGGACGCTTCGATGTGCAGTCCGGCCTCCGCCCGTGGATCGCGGCCATCGCGGGAGGAGACCCGGCGTCGGAGGACTTCCGGGCTCTGACCGAAAAAGCGACGTGGGATGTGGAGGAGCGGCTCACCCTCGCCATCCGGACGCGGGACATGCTCTTCGACCGATTGGTCGCCATGCAGCGCACGTTGCTCGAGGCCGGACTGGACGGGTCCCCGCATGACAAGTGGGATGATGTCGCGGTGAAGGCCCAACGCGCCGCGGAGCGGCTGTTCCAGGAGCTCTGTCTGGCCCATCCGCGCCGGACCCGCCTGTCCAACGCCATCGCGATGAACGAGCTCCTCATCCAGCAGCTCGCCGCCGATACGGGATTCCAGACGCCACTCCCCCCCTCGCTGGCCCGGGTCCGTGCCGGCAAGGTGGAGCATGCGGACCGGTCCGGCAGCGGCAGTTTGAGGCCGCTCCTCGTCCTCGCACTGCTCGGGACGCCCGGCGTCGCGAAACACCCGTTGGCTCGCGCGGCGAATCAGGTGCCCGATCTCCTGCACCGGCTAGATGCCCTCGCGGCCATCCGGGACAAGGCCGCGCATGAGGGAACGGAGAGGCAGCGCCCCACCCTCACATCGCGGGAGTGGCCTGAACAGATCCGAGAGTGCGTCGAAACCGTCTACCTGGCAGTGCGGCACCTGCTTCCGAATTGAGGAAACCTTCCGATGGCGAAACACAACGACAAGAAGCAAGAGCCGGCTTCCGCACCCACGCCACTCCCTCCGCCTCCCGCGGCCCCGGACGCCCAGCCCGTCGAGGCACGGCCCACGCCCCCCGAACTGGAAGATCTCGAACTGCTGACGATGGAGGCAGCGGACCTGGGGACGGACGAGCCCCCCAGCAACATCGAGCCCCCTCCCGAGGGGATGACGCTGCAGAAAGCGATCAGCCGGGCCTGGAGCGCGCACGGCGTGTTCCAGCAAGCGGAACAGAAGGCCAAGGAGGCGAAGAAGAAGGCCGAGGAGAGCGACCGCGCATTCCGCGATCAGAAAACCCGGCTCGAGCAACAAGAGAACCACTACAAGCGCAAGCTGAATGAAGTGGCGGAGAAGGAGCGCCAATTGCTGGACAAGGAAGTCCTGCTCACCGAGCGCGAACGCAACGCGGAGCAGGGCTTCCTCGCCGAGCGCCGACGGATCGTCGAGGGGCTGAATGCCCAGGTTGCCGAACTCCGCAAGGAGCTGGACGAGCTCCAGAGCACACTGGACGCTCGCCGGTCCGCGGACGAGGCGGACTGGCGCAAGCGGATGGCCGAGCGCGACGAGCGCGCGCGCCGTGAAGCGGAGGCACGGGCGGCGGAGTTCCTGGCGGAGCGGCAACGCTTCGAGAAGGAGTTCGCCGTGCGAAGGCAACAGGCCCAGGAGGAGCTTCGGTTGGAGCTCGTGCAAGAGCGCAAGGTGGCTCAGGCGCAACTGGCGGCGGAGGGGGAAGGACAACGGGCGCACAACGAGGCGGAGCGCAAGGAACTGCAAGCGCTCCAGGAGCATCTGCGGACGAAGGAGCGGATCCTGCGCTCGGAGCAGTCCGAACTCCACGTGAAGACGGAGTTGCTCAACGAGGATCGCCGTGCGTTCGATGCGAAGGTCGCCCGCTTCGCCGCGGGAAAGGTGGCCGAGCTGGAATCGGATCTCACTGCACTCCGCGAGCGGCTGAAGGTCTCCGAGACCGCCCGCGACCGTTACTGGAAGGACCTGGAGTCTCGCCGGCAGGTGGATCAGCGGCTCGGCAAGGATCCTCAGCAGCTCATCGACCGCCTGCAACAACTGGAGCGAGAGAACTCCGAGCTCCATTCCCAGCTTCGCGAGAGTCTGGGCGAGCAATCGGCGCGGCGGCTCTCCGAGTTGGAGAAGGAGCGGTCGGCGTGGCTTGAGGAGCGGAGCGTGCTGCGGTCGCAGTTGGCCGAGGCGGAGGCACGCATCGGCCGCCAGCGGATCGGCGCCGTTGAGTTGGAGACCGTCCGCTCGCAGAAGGAGGCGCTGGAGACCAACAAGAAGCTCCTGGAAGCCGCCATCGCCGAGCTGGACGCCCAGGTGAAGAAGTACACCCAGGCGGATGACAAGCGGAACCCGATGGAGGCACTGGTCGCCATCGACCGGAACACTGACTGGCAGAGCCCCCTGCGCACCTGGCGTCCGCTCGGCCAGTCCACTCCAACGTTGAAGGAGTTCGCGGCGGATCTGCGAGATCGCATCGCCGTCGCCCTCCGGACGAAGGAATACCCGGACAAGACGCTCTACTACAGCGAGCGGGACATCCGGTGCTTCCTCGGCGGACTGGCGATGAGCCGGCTGCTGCTACTCCAGGGCATCAGCGGAACCGGCAAGACCAGCCTGCCTCTCGCCTTTTCCCAGGCGGTGGGGGCCGACAAGCATGGCCATGAGGTCGTGGAGGTCCAGGCCGGCTGGCGCGATCGGCAGGATCTGCTCGGCTACTTCAACGCGTTCCACCGGCACTACTACGCGACGAACTTCCTCCAGGCGCTCTACCGCGCGGGGACACCGACCTTCGCGGATCGCCCCTTCTTGATCATCCTGGATGAAATCAACCTGTCGCGCGTGGAGCAGTACTTCGCGGACTTCCTCTCAGCGCTTGAGCAGCCCGAGGACAAGCGCCGGCTCACACTGCTCAATGATCCGGCCACCGAGCCGCCCCGCTTGATGGTGGAGGGACGGCACCTCCCCATCCCGCCGAACGTCTGGTTCGTGGGCACCGCGAATCATGACGAGACAACGACCGAGTTCGCCGACAAGACATACGACCGCGCCCACATCATGGAGATGCCGCGCCGGGATCCCAAGCGGGACTCGTTCACCGTCAAGGAGCGACCGCCGCGCGAGCCGCTGTCTTATCAGGGGCTGGTGCAGGCATTCGACGCGGCCCGTCGGGACAAAGCAGCGGAAGTGGAGAAGGTCCGCACGTGGCTCCAGGCCCGGGACGGCGTCGCGGGCTTCCTGGACAAGCGATTCCGGCTTGGCTGGGGCAACCGGCTTGAACGTGACGCGGAGCGCTTCGTCCCCGTCGTGATGGCCGCGGGTGGAACCATGGGCGAGGCGATGGACCACCTGCTGTACACCAAGGTGCTGCGCAAGCTCCGGGACCGGCACGACGTGCGTCCCAAAGCGCTCCAGGAGCTCCAAGTGGAACTGGAGAAGAGTTGGAAGGGCTTCGATGGCCAACCCGAGCGCTCGTTGAGCCTCATCGATCGGGAACTCCGGGCCAAGCAGGACGAGGAGCTCGGTTGATGCGATTCCGCTCGCGAATCTCCGGGCACGACCTGGCGGCTCCGCCGGCTCCCGTGGTGCCAGACCTTTTCGATGTCCAGGAGCGACCCGATGCCCAGGTGACGCGGCTGGTACCGGGAGGCGTGGAGGGACTGGAGGAACTGCCATTCCTCGGTCATTGGCCCGAAGCCATCGATCTCCATGCGCTCGAACGGCTCACCGCACCGCTGCTGGACGGCGCACCGTGGATGACGTGGGTGGAGACCCTGCCGCTTGTCCCCCAGCTCGATGAGAAGGCCCAACTCCACCCGTTGGAGAAGGAGGCCATCCAGCAGTTGGCGCACCTGCAGCACGTCTGTCACCGGCCACGACTCCACCTCCGCGTCGAGGAGGAGCGGCTGCCGGTGAGCCGGGCGCGCCGTACCCCGGCCCGTGCGGCCGCCGCCCTGGTCTCGCACCCCGAGGACTGGGAGCACCGGACTCTCCGGGGAATCCGTCCCTCGCGAATCCTCGCTACCCAGGTCGAGGACGAGTGGAACCTCTACGAGAACCGCGTGGCGGTCCGACTCGTGGACAACCTCCTCGGCTGGGTGGGCAAGCGGCGGGACGAGCTGAGCCGGTTCAAGAGCATGGCCGAGGAGGGCAACGACTTCCGTGAAGAGGCTCGGGGCTCCCGATGGCGGAGCCGCCGTCTCTACGCGCGCTGGGGGAGGTACTTCTCGGACGACGTGATGATGCGCGAGCTGGAGCGGACGCTCCGACTCGTCGAGCGGCTCGAACGCGATCTCCAGGCCCTGCTCGACTCCCCGCTGTACCAGAGGATCCCACGCAATCAGTCCGTGCCCGGCGCCCTCCAGCCGACGAACATCCTCGTGAGCGACCCACATTACCGGAAGGTCGCCGCGCTCTGGCGAGCCTGGGGTCGGCACGGCTCTGAGCCCCACCCCACACGTGAGGAGATCCGCCGTCGGAGACAAGCAGCGAGCCATCACTTCGGAACGTTCGGGCAGCTCGTGGTGGTCAGGGCCCTGCACGAGCTCGGTTACCGGGCCCCACCTGACACCGTCCTCACCCGTTGCACCGTCGTCGAACTCTCGAGCCCATGGGGTGACGCCCGCCTGAGATGCTCCGAGGGCGCCATGACCCTGGAGCTGAGGAACGCCACGCTCCGGCTCGTCCCTCTGCTCGCACCACTGACTCCGGACTGGGCCCGTGCCCTGTGGAGCCAACTCCGAGAACATGCTGGAAATGCCGTGGACACAGTGGTGCTCGCGCTCGGCCGTCCGCAGGATCTGGACGGTGTGGAGGAGGAAACGACCAGGGCCTTCGCGGGGTGGGCCTGGCCTCGCGCGCAGCCCATTTCGCCGTGGAGCCTGGATGCCGTCGAGCGCGTCGCCCGGATGCTCCGGGGTTGGGAGGCCCCGCACAGGCTCACCGGCTACCCGCTGCGGGCCGTCGTACGCCCCGACCCTGGCGTGACACTTCCCCAGTGGATACAGCGCCACGGAGAGACCATCGCCATCATCTCGCCCCCGGAGGCAGCGGAGCAGCAGCGGTTCTCGAAGGAGTGCACGCGCAGGCGTGACGAGTTGGAACGCGAGAAGCAGCAGGCCAACAAGGCACGCCGGGCATTTGACCTGGGAAGACTCCGCGCACTCGATGATCTCGAGGAGCTGCGCCTCCAGGCGGAACGGCTGGAGCCGTGGACTCGATGTCCCGTCTGCGAAACAGGCCGGGGTGTCTTCGAGCCCAGGCCGGCGAGCGGTGAGAGCTGGGACCAGTGGTCCTGGTGGTGCCGCTGCACGCAGTGCTCGTCGGAATGGGGACTCCGCGTTTGTGGCTCAAGCGAGTGTCGCTCAGCGTACCCGGTCCTGGAACCCGCCGGATGCCGACGGCCCCCTGACGAAGATGTGCTGCCTCCCAGATGGGTGGACCGGCACTACGGACGAGATCTCTGGGCCGAGCCCTGCTGGGGCCCTGAATCGACCCACGTATTCCGATGCACCTGGTGCAGTCGCTGTCCGCAAAGCGGGTGCTCCCACTGCCGCGGGTAGCATCTCCCTGAGTCTCGTCGAGGGTATCCGGGGCTGGTACTTTGGAATGCACGAGCCGGGGATCGAACCCGGACGGCCCCTTCGGGCCAGCGGATTTTAAGTCCGCTGCGTCTGCCAGTTTCGCCACTCGTGCGTCCGCTACCTCACCAGCCTACCGGCCCGCGCCCCACATTGCACTCCCGCCGCGCCCGTGCGGCCCTCGGGGTACCCACTTTCGTACCCCTCCGAAGTTCCCGCTCCCATCCCCTCGTCTAATGGGGCGCTACCCTCCGTAGCAGATACCGCCGCAGACGGCCTCGGCCTTTCCTCCGGGCATCAGGAATCGGTCCACCTGCTCACGGCTCTCGGCGTCTCGCCGCACGCCATCGTGCACCGCGTTGTTCTGCGGTGGCAGGTCCGCCACCGTGCCCGGCAAGGGCTCCGGCAGCTTGAAGTCGAACTGCACCAACGCCGAGCCGTCCACCTCCCCCTCCCGCCCCAGGAGCCCCGGCACCGGCTTCGTGGCGGGCAGTTGCTGCACCAGTCCCAGCGCTCGGGCATGCACCTCGGTGGCCACGTTGGGCACCGAGGGATCTCCCAGCCCGTACTGCATCAGCACCCGGCGCGACGCGGGCCCTCCCGCGTACGTGTCCGCCAACACGTGCGGTGCGTAGGTGATGGGATCGATCCGATCGAACCCCGTCTGCGTCAGCGCCGCGAACTTCTGCTGGTCCAGCGCGTCCGGCAGCACCTGCCCGATGGTGGAGAGGAACGGGCTGAACGGCCTCGCCCGGAACATCATCAGCGAGAAGTCCACCCCTCCCACGCTCAGCACGCCCCGCTCCACGTGCGGCGAGAGCGCCAGGTACGTCCCCCCGAGGATGTGGCCCTGGCTGATGCCGTAGAAGTACGTCCGCTCCGGGTCGTACACGCGCACGCCGTTGTCCTTCAGCGCCTCCAGTTCCCCCAGCGTGGTGCGCGCCGCGTAGGTCACGGCGATCTGGTTGGCCATCGCCTGGTGCACGCGATCCGTGAAGCCCAGCGTCCGGCCCGGGTCGTTCGCGATGGTATTCAGCACCACCGGCGCGTCCGCCGACGACATGCCCCACCAGTCCACCGTGAGCACCACCAGCTTCGCCCCGTCGATGAAGGGCCTCACGAAGAAGGTGGAGTCAGCCTCGGCCCGGCTCCCGAAGAAGCCGTGCCCGTACTGGAGCAGCCGCACCGGCGCCACCCCCTGCCCCCACACACTCCGCGGAATCTGCAGCGTGAAGGGCACCTCCGCCTCCCCATTGCGCCTCACCCGGCCCCGCTCGTCCCTCGCCAGCAGCGCTCCCGGTTGCGCACCCTCCAGGAAGAGCGGCACGCGCAGCGTCCCCGTGATGCGCCGCGCGATGTTCCCGTCCACCTCGTCCTTCACCTCCGTCACCGTGACGGCCGGTGGCGTGCTCTCCAGCGCCTCCATCGTCAGCCGTCGCACGTCCAGCATGTCCCGGGTCACGTTCTCCTCCGACCCCGTGGTGAAGTCCCACGCCAGCTGGAGCTCCCCCCTCGGAATCCCCGCGGCCTCGAGCACCGGGAAGATCCGCTCCTCGTAGTGCCGCGCGAGGGGCTCCAGGAGCGGCTCGCCCTCCGTCCTGCCGTCGCGGATGCGCCGGAAGCCCTCGGGGACAGGCACCGGGCTCCCGTTCTTCGCCTTCAGCCCTCGCAGGGCCACGATGTAGCGCGTCTGGTCGCGCAGCCGCACCAGGGGACGCACGAGGAGCGCCCGGCGCTCGTCACTCGGAGCACGCGGGTCCAGTTCGGCGAAGTGGAGCACGCCCTCGCCCCGCTCGGCGTCCAGCAGCACCGTGGCCCCGCTGGCCTCCGCCGTGGGACTCTGGAGCGACGGGAGGTTGGAGACGTCCACGCCCCCAGGGAAGAGGGCGAGGATCTGCGTCCCGTGCGACCAGCCGTCCGCCGGGTGCAGGTCCGTGAAGTCGAACCCCGTCCCCTCCTTCGTCTTCAGCTTCGCGGCCTCCGAGAGCCGCACGCGATGGCCCGAGGGCAGCGTCCCGTCCTCCGCGAGGAAGTAGTCCGAGGGGAACGGCAGGAGGCAGTCGTGCTCCGACGCCAGCGGATTGCAACCCTCGGGCACCTCCAGCGGCCGCTCGGGCTCCGGGCAGGCGGCCAGCAGCGCCACCGCCCACAGCAAGGCCGTCGTCCCGTGTCTCCGCATCCGCTCCCTCATGCTCGCGCTCCTGGCCGGCCCCGGCATGAGGCCAGGACGCGGGTTCAAGCATACGCGGCGGAAGCGGGAAAGCCCGGGTAGTCAGACGTCCGTGCTTGTGTCGCGCGAAAGTGACATATCCTGAAGGCTCCCCCCTGGCGCGGCAGCCTCCCGGCTCCATTCCCACACCCTCGACCATGCCCCAGCCACGTTCCCTCATCGAACTCCTCGAAGAGCGAAGTGCCACCCGTTCGGAGCAGCGCCTCTACACCTTCCTGGAGGAAGGGGACGCGGAGGGGGTTCCGCTGACGCGAGGGGAGCTGTCCACGCGCGCTCGGCGCATCGGCGCCGTCCTCCAGGAGCTGGCGCCCGCGGGCGAGCGCGCCGTGCTCCTCTATCCCCCGGGCGCCGAGTACCTCACCGGCTTCTTCGGGTGTCTCTTCTCCGGCCTGGTGGCGGTCCCGGCCTACCCGCCGGATCCCTCGCGCCTGGAGCGCACCCTGCCCCGGCTGAGGGCCATCATCCAGGACTCGCGCGCCACGGTGGTGCTCACCACCTCCTTCGTCCTCTCCATGGCGGAGCTCCTCTTCGAGGCCGCCCCGGACCTCAGGGCCCTGCGCTGGGTGGCCACCGATGAGCTCGCCCCGGGGGCGGAGGCGGGCTGGAAGCGGCCGGACGTGACGAGCGACTCGCTCGCCTTCCTCCAGTACACCTCGGGCTCCACCGGCACCCCCAAGGGCGTGATGCTCAGTCACGCCCACCTGCTGCACAACCTGGAGCTGATCCGCGGCGCCTTCCAGACGCGCGAGGACAGCACCGGCGTCATCTGGCTGCCGCCCTACCACGACATGGGGCTCATCGGCGGCATCCTCGTGCCGCTGTCCCAGGGCTTCCACACCGCGTTGATGTCGCCGCTGTCCTTCCTCAAGCGCCCTCGCGCCTGGCTGGAGGCCCTCACCCGCTTCGGCGGCACCATCAGCGGCGGGCCCAACTTCGCCTTCGAGCTGTGCGTCCGCCGCATCGCTCCCGAGGAGCGCGAGGGGCTCGACCTGAGCCGCTGGGAGGTCGCGTTCTGCGGCGCCGAGCCCATCCGCGCCAGCACGCTGGACCGGTTCACCGAGGCCTTCGCCCCCCACGGGTTCCGCCGCGAGGCGTTCTACTCCTGCTACGGCCTGGCCGAGGCCACCCTCATCGTCTCGGGCGGCGCGAAGTCCGAGCCGCCCCGCGTGCGTGAGGTGGAGGCCCTCGCGCTCGAGCGGGGTCTCGCGGTGGAGCCTCGCACGCGGAGCGAGGTCCGCACGCTGGTGGGCTGCGGCGCAGCGCTGGGAGCGCAACGCGTCGCCGTGGTGGATCCCGAGTCCCTCCGGCAGCTCCCGCCCGGTGAGGTCGGGGAGATCTGGGTGAGTGGTCCCAGCGTGGCCCGGGGCTACTGGCAGCAGCCGGAGGAGTCGGTGGCCACGTTCCGCGCGCACACCGCCAGCGGCGAGGGGCCGTTCCTCCGCACCGGAGACCTGGGCTTCCTCGACGGGGGCGAGCTGTACGTGACCGGGCGGCGCAAGGATCTCCTCATCCTGCGCGGC
Organism: Archangium sp.; assembly: GCF_036277355.1. GTDB lineage: Bacteria > Myxococcota > Myxococcia > Myxococcales > Myxococcaceae > Archangium. The sequence goes on along the minus strand of NZ_DASUNC010000101.1, from coordinate 143,351 downwards.
CGCAACCTCTATCCCCAGGACCTGGAGCTCACGGTGGAGCAGAGCCACCCGGCGCTCCGGCCCGGGTGTGGTGCCGCCTTTGGCGTCGAGCTCGACGGCGAGGAGCGGCTCGTGGTGGTGCAGGAGGTGGACCCGCGCAAGCTGGACGGCACCGCGGAGGACCTCCTGGGCGCCATCCGGCAGCGGCTCGCCGAGGGGCACGAGGTGCGGCCCCATGCGCTGGTGCTCATCGAGCCGGGCAGTCTGCCAAAAACATCCAGCGGCAAGGTGCAGCGCCGGGCCTGCCGCACCGCCTTCCTCGCGGGCGAGCTCCGCGTGGTCCAGGCCTGGCACGCCTCGGAGTCCACCCCGCCGGCACCGTCCGCGCCCTCCCCCGCTCCTCGCGCCGCCTCCAGTGAGCTGGAGGCCCTGGTGCTGGCACGGATCGCCGAGCGGCTGGGTGCTCCCGCGGAGTCGTTGGATCCGGACATGCCGCTCACCCGGCTGGGTCTGGACTCGCTCGCCGCGGTGGAGCTGGCGCACGGGCTGGAGAAGGCCCTGGGTGTGCCGCTTCCCATGGAGACGCTGTTGAGCGGCGTGAGCGCCTCGGCGCTGGCCCGCGAGCTCTCCGCCCGGAAGGCGGCGGCCGGTGCGCGTCCGGCGATTCCGCGCGCTCCCCGCACCGCGTCCCCCCCGCTCTCCTTCGCGCAGCAGCGGTTGTGGTTCCTCGACCGGCTCGAGCCGGGCAGTGCCTTCTACAACCTCCCCGTGGTCTCCCGGTTGAGCGGAGCCCTGGATGTGCCCGCGCTGGAGCGGAGCCTCCAGGCACTGGTACAGCGGCACGAGTCCCTCCGCACGGTGTTCCTCGAGAAGGACGGCGAGCCGTACCAGCACATCCTGGACGAGCAGGCACTGCCGCTCGCCTTCGTGGACCTGAGCGGGCTGCCAGAGGGCACGCGCGAGCAGGAGGCACAGCGCCTCTCGCGCGAGGAGGCACAACGCCCCTTCGAGCTGTCCCGAGGGCCCCTGCTCCGGGCCACCCTGCTGCGCCTCGGTGCCGAGCGGCACGTGCTGCTGCTCACGCTGCACCACATCATCGCGGATGGCTGGTCCATGCGCGTCCTGGTGCGCGAGCTGGAGGAGCTCCACCGGGCCTTCTCCGCCGGGCACACGCCCGCGCTCGACGCACTGCCCATCCAGTTCGCGGATTACGCGCTCTGGCAGCGGGAATGGCTGCGGGGCGAGCGGCTCGAGGACCTCATGGGCTGGTGGAAGGCGCACCTCGCCGGGGCTCCCGCCGTCCTGGAGCTGCCCGGTGACCGTGCCCGGCCCCGGGCCCAGTCCTACCAGGGCGCGCAGGTGGTCCGGCGGCTCGCTCCGGCGGCCTGGGAGCGCGTGAAGGCACTCGCACGCCGCGAGGGCACCACCCCCTTCGTCACCCTGCTCGCCGGCTTCCAGCTCCTGCTGCACCGCTACACCGGCCAGGAGGACCTCGTCGTCGGCGTGGACACCGCCCAGCGCGCCCGCCCCGAGACCGCCGGGCTCATCGGCCTGTTCGTCAACCAGCTCCCCGTGCGCGGCAACCTCGCCGGCTCGCCCACCTTCCGCGAGCTGCTCGCCCGGCTCCACCAGGAGACCCTGGACGTCTGGGCCCACCAGGACCTGCCCTTCGACGAGCTGGTGCGTGGCCTCAACCCGGAGCGCAGCCTCGCCCATGCGCCCGTCTTCCAGGTGAAGCTGGTGCTCCAGGATGCCGCGCCCACGTCCCTGGGCCGATCGGGCCTGTCCCTGGAGAGCACCCTGGGCGACACCGGCGCCACCAAGCTCGACCTCACCCTCTCCGCCACCGACACCGCCCACGGCCTCGAGCTGCTCTGCGAGTACGCCACCGACCTCTTCGACGTGAGCACCGTCTCCCGCATGCTGGGACACCTGTGCCTGCTACTCGAGAGCGCCGCCGCGGCCCCCGAGCGCCGCGTCTCCGAGCTGCCCCTGCTCTCCCAGGAGGAGCGGCACCTCGCGCTCGTGGAATGGAGCCGCACCGCACCCGCCACCCGGGAGGAGTGTGCGCACCGCCTCTTCGAGGAGCAGGCGCGGCTCACCCCCGACGCCACCGCCGTCTCCCTGGGAGAGTCGTCCCTCACCTACCGGGAGCTGGAGGCGCGTGCGAACCAGCTCGCCTGGCACCTGCGCTCCCTCGGCGTCGGGCCCGACGTGCTCGTGGGCATCCACCTGGAGCGCACGCCGGAGCTCGTGGTGGCGATGCTCGGCGTGCTCAAGGCCGGTGGCGCCTTCCTGCCGCTCGACACCCGCTACCCGTCCGCCCGTCTGGAGCTGATGCTCCGCGAGGCCCGCGTGCCCGTGCTCGTCAGCCGGGAGGCGCTCGCGGATTCCCTGGGCTCCCAGGGCGAGCTGCTGGTGCTCCTGGACACCGAGCGCGCCTCGCTGGCGCTCCAGCCGGAGACGGCGCTCTCGCCCGCGCCGGCCGTCACGCCCTCGAACCTCGCCTACGTCATCTTCACCTCCGGCTCCACCGGTACGCCCAAGGGCACCCTGCTGGAGCACCGCGGCCTGTGCAACACCGCCCGCGCCACCTACGAGGCCCTCGGCCTGCGCCCGGGCAGCCGATTCCTCCAGATGGCGGCCATCGGCTTCGATGCCTCCGTCAGTGAGATCTTCTCCACGCTGCTCCGCGGCGCGGAGCTGGTGCTCGCCCCGCCCGAGTCGCTGCTGCCCGGCCCTCCGCTGCAGCAGGTGCTCGCGGAGAAGGCCATCACCGTCATCACCGCCACGCCCACCTCGCTCGCTCCGCTGGAGCCCGAGACCCTGCCCGCCCTGGCCGTGGTGGCCTCCGTTGGCGAGGCGTGCACGCCGGAGCTGGCCCGGCGCTGGAAGAACGGCCGCCGCTTCCTCAACTTCTACGGCCCCACCGAAGCGACCGTCTGCGCGACCATGGAGCTGGACGTGGATCCCCGCCAGCCGTCCATCGGCCGCGCCATTCCGGGCGCCCAGACGTACGTGCTGGACTCTCGGATGGAGCCCGTCCCCGTGGGCATCCCCGGCGAGCTGTACGTGGGCGGCGTGGGCGTGGCTCGTGGCTACCTGAACCGTCCCGCGCTCACCGCCGAGCGCTTCGTGCCCAACCCCTTCGCCACCCTCGCGGGCGAGCGGCTGTACCGCACGGGGGACCTGGTGCGCCTGCTGCCGGATGGACGCCTGGAGTTCCTCGGGCGGCGCGATGCGCAGGTGAAGGTGCGTGGCGTGCGGGTGGAGCTCGGCGAGGTGGAGGCCGCGCTGGGCCTGTACCCCGGCGTGCGCCAGGTGGTCGTCGTCCCACGCGAGGGCGCCGGTGAGTCGAGGCTGGTGGCGTACGTCGTGGCCGGTGAGGAGCTGGAGGCGGCGGCCCTGCGGCGCTTCCTCAAGGAGCAGCTCCCCGAGGTGATGGTGCCCTCCTCCTTCGTGCGGCTGGAGGCGCTCCCCATCACCCCGGGCGGCAAGGTGGATCGCCAGGCGCTGCCCTCGCCCGAGGCGGTGAGCCCAGCGCCGGACGCGCCCTTCGCCGAGCCTCGCTCCGAGCTGGAGCGGCGCATCGCCGCGGTCTGGGCCCGCGTGCTCGAGGTGCCTCGGGTGGGGCTGCACGACCACTTCTTCGAGGACCTGGGCGGCAGCTCGCTGCTGGTGGTGAAGGCGAGCACGCAGTTGCGCGACGAGCTGGGCCAGACCCTCCCGGTCACCCACCTCTTCGAGCACCCCACCGTGAGCAAGCTGGCCGCTCGGCTGGAGCGGGAGCTCCCGGCCCGCGCCCCCGAGCCCGCGCCGCGCCCCGCCTCTTCCGGGGATGACGGCTCCCACGACATCGCGCTCATCGGCATGGCCGGACGCTTCCCCGGTGCGAACGATGTCCACGCCTTCTGGGAGAACCTGCGCCAGGGCGTGGAGTCCATCTCGCGCTTCGCTCCCGAGGAGCTGGAGCCCTCGCCGCTGTTCCCCGACTCGCTGCGCGATCATCCGGACTTCGTCCCCGCGGGCGGAGTGCTCGAGGGCGCGGACGGGTTCGATGCCCGCTTCTTCGAGCTGTCTCCGCGAGAGGCGCAGTGGATGGATCCGCAGCAGCGGCTCTTCCTCCAGTGCGCGTGGCATGCGCTGGAAGACGCCGGCTACGACCCGGAGCGCTTCCAGGGGCCCATCTCGCTCCATGCCGGAGCGGGAACCTCGAGCGTGCACCTGCTCTCCCTGCTCGGCCAGACGCGCAAGGACCCGGCCTCGTTGTTCGAGGCGCTCGGCACCACCAGTGGCGAGAACGTGGCCACCAAGACGGCCTACAAGCTCGGGCTCTCGGGGGAGTGCCTCAACGTCTATACCGCCTGCTCCACCGGCCTGGTCGCCGTCCACCTGGCCTGCCAGAGCCTGCGCACCCGCCAGTCGGACCTGGCGCTCGCTGGCGCGGTGAAGGTCTCGCTGCCGCAGCGCACCGGCTACCTCTTCCAGGAGGGGATGATCCTCTCTCCCGATGGCCACTGCCGCGCGTTCGACGCGAGCGCCCGTGGCACCGTGCTCGGCAACGGCCTGGGTGTGGTGGTGCTCAAGCGGCTCTCGGACGCCCTCCGTGATGGGGACCACGTCTACGCCGTCATCAAGGGCTCGGCCCTCAACAACGACGCGTCCGCCAAGGTCAGCTACACCGCGCCCAGCGTCCAGGGACAGAGCGAGGTCATCGCCCGCACCCTGGCCTCGGCGGGCGTGGATGCCTCCAGCATCGGCTACCTGGAGGCCCACGGCACCGGCACCTCGCTGGGAGATCCGATCGAGATCGCCGCGCTCACCCGCGCCTTCCGCGCCCAGACGGACCGCACGGGCTACTGCGCCATCGGCTCGGTGAAGACCAACATCGGGCACCTGGACACCGCCGCGGGCATCGCCGGCCTCATCAAGGCCGCCCTCGCGCTGCACCATGGCGAGCTGCCCCCGAGCCTCCACTTCGAGCGGCCCAACCCGGAGATCGACTTCGAGCACAGCCCCTTCTTCGTGAACACCGCCCCGCGCACCTGGGAGCGCGGAGAGGGCCCGAGGAGGGCCGGTGTCAGCTCGTTCGGCATCGGCGGCACCAACGCCCACGTGGTGCTGGAGGAAGCCCCCCGCCACGGCGGCGGCGGACAGGGCAGCCACCGCACCCGGCAGCTCATCACGCTGTCCGCCCGGAGCGCCTCCGCGCTGGAGGCCATGACGCACGCGCTGGCCGGCTTCGTCGCGACCCACCCGGAGGTGGAGCTGGCGGACCTGGCCTTCACGCGCAACGTGGGCCGCAAGGCCTTCGAGTTCCGCCGTGCGCTGGTCGCGGAGGACGCCGCGGGCCTGCTGCGTGCGCTGCGCCATCCGGGCACTCCGTCCGAGGTGCGTGACCTGGAGGCCGCTCGCTCCCGCCGGGTGGCCTTCCTCTTCCCTGGCCAGGGCGCGCAGTCCGTCCGGATGGCCCAGGAGCTGTACGCGACCGAGCCTCTCTTCCGGCGTGAGCTGGACGCCTGCCTGGCGCTGCTGCCCAGAGCGGGCCTGTCCGAGGACCTGCGCCCGGTGCTCATCCCCGAGCCCGGCACCGAGGCCCGGGCGGAGGCGCGTCTCGCCGAGCCCCGCTTCGCGCTGCCCGCGATCCTGTCGGTGGAGTACGCGCTCGCGCGGCTGTGGATGGGCTTCGGCTTCAAGCCCTCCGCGCTGCTCGGCCACAGCTTCGGTGAGTACACGGCGGCGTGTCTGTCCGGGGTGCTCTCCCTGGAGGACGCGCTCCGGCTGGCCGTCGTTCGCGGCGAGCTCATGTCCCGGCTCCCGCCCGGCGGCATGCTCGGGGTGGGGCTCTCCGCCTCGGAGGTGGCGCCGCTGCTCTCCAGTGAGCTGGAGCTCGCCGCCCTCAACGGCCCGGATCGCTGCACCGTGTCCGGCCCCACCGAGGCACTGGAGTCCCTGGAGCGCCAGCTGTCCGCGCGCCGCGTGGGCGTGATGCGGCTCGCCGCGGCGCACGCGTTCCACTCGCGCGCGGTGGAGCCCGTCATGGCCGAGCTGGAGCGGGCCGTGGCCGGACTCACGTTGAACGCGCCCGCCATTCCCTTCGTGTCCAGCCTCACCGGCACGTGGATCCGCCCCGAGGAGGCCACCTCCCCGCGCTACTGGGCCCGGCAGATGCGCGAGCCCGTGCGCTTCGCCTCCGGACTGGACGCACTGGTGGACGCCGGCTGCGGCTGGTTCATCGAGGCCGGCCCGGATCAGGCCCTCACCGCGCTCGTCAAACCGCGCCTGCGGAACGTGCGTGAGGCGCTGGTGGTGCCCTCGCTCCGCCGGAGTGGCACCTCCACGTCCGATGCCCAGACCCTGCTCGAGTCCCTCGGAGCGCTCTGGCGCGCGGGCGCGGCCGTGGACTGGAAGGGCTTCCACGCCCACGAGCACCGCCGCCGCATCCCGCTGCCCGGTTATCCCTTCGAGGAGAAGCGGATCACCCTGGAGGAGCGGCCCGTCCTTCCCCTGCCGCTCCCGGCCGCCGCGCCCGTTCCCGCGCCCGCTGCCGTGGCCACCGTGCCGGCGCCCGTGACTCCCGTGACGCCCGAAGCGCGTGCGCCCCAGGGTGACATCCAGCAGCGCCTGACGGAGCTGTGGCGCGAGCGGCTGGGCGTGGAGGACATCGGTCCGGACGACAGCTTCCTCGACCTCGGTGGCAACTCGCTGATGGCGGCGCAGCTCCTCACGCGGCTGCGCGAGACGTTCCGGGTGCAGATCCCCCTGAGCGATCTCTTCGAGGCGCCCACCATCGCGGGCCTGGCCGCGCGCATCGAGGCCCGGCTCCAGGTGGAGCTGCCGTCCGGCGAGGCCCCCGCGGCGGCGATGCTCCCCGTCCCGCGTACCGGGGAGAGCCCCCTGTCCTACGTGCAGGAGCGCGTCTGGGAGATGGAGCTGCGCGAGCCGGGTAGCTCCATCTTCAACGAGCCGCTCGCGATCCGGATCTCCGGCGCGCTGCGGCCCGACCTCCTGGAGCGCGGCCTCAACGAGGTCATCCGCCGGCACGAGTCGCTGCGCACCGTCTTCACCCAGGTGGACGGCCGGGCCGTGCCTCGCATCCTCTCCGAGGTGCGCATCTCCCTGCCCGTGGTGGATCTGCGCGGCTTCGCCGGGGACCGCGAGGCCGAGGCGATGCGGCTGGCCCGTCTCGCGCCCGCCGAGCCCTTCCCGCTCGACCGGGGTCCGCTGGTCCGCGTGCAGCTGCTCCGGATGGCCGAGGCCGAGTCCATCCTGCTCGTCACCATCCACCACATCGTGGCGGACACGCTGTCCCTGGTGAACTTCATCCGGGAGGCGGTGGCCTTCTACACCGGCTTCGTCCACGGGCGGCCCGTGCCCCTGCCCGAGCTGCCCATCCAGTACATCGACTTCACCGTCTGGCAGCGCCGCGCCCTCTCCGACGGCACGCTCTCGGCGCAACAGGCGTACTGGCGCAAGCAGCTCGCGCGGCGACCGGGTCCCCTGCCCCTCCCGCTGGATCGTCCCCGCGCCGAGGGTGCGCGCCGCCGCGGTGCCCGGCACTCGTTCGCATTCCCCCAGGCGCTCGGCACCGCGCTCCAGGCCTTCAGCCAGCGCGAGGGCCTCACGCCGTACATGACGCTGCTCGCCGGCTTCAAGGCGCTCCTGGCCCGCTGCTCGGGTCAGGAGGACATCCTCGTGGGCACCTCCATCGGCAACCGGACCCGCCCCGAGCTGGAGCCGCAGATCGGCTACGTGGCGCACGCCCTGGCCCTGAGCACCTCCCTGGAGGGAGACCCGAGCTTCCGCTCGCTGGCGCTCCGCGTCCGCGACACCACGCTCACCGCCTTCGCCCACCCGGACGTGCCCTACGAGCAGCTCCTGGGCGAGCTCGAGCCCGGTGAGGAGACTCGGCTGTCGCGCCTGTTCGACGCCATCTTCCTGCTGCACACGCAGGACGTGTCCGCGCCCATCCTGGAGTTCCCGGGTCTGCGGTTGAGCTACTTCGACGTCACCGGACTGCCCGCGCAGTACGGCACGTCACTCGCGGACCTCACGCTGCTGATGCGCGAGGACGCGAGCGGCTTCTCCGGCACGCTGGAGTACGCCGTCGATCTGTTCGACGCCGCCACCATCGTCCGGCTGCTCGCGCAGTTGGAGGCGTTGCTCACGGATGCGGTGGCCTCGCCCAACAAGCCCCTGTCCCAGCTGTCCCTGGAGGCAGCGCCGGAGCGGACGGGAGCCCCGCTGGCCGGAGCCTCCGAGACCCTCTCTCTCCCCGCCCTGCTGTCCACCCAGGCCGAGCGCACGCCGGATGCGGTGGCGCTCCGCCGTGGAGAGCAGCGCCTGACGTGGCGGGCCCTGCGTGCCCATGCGTACGCGCTCGCGTCCGGACTGCGTGCCCGCGGCGTGGGCCCGGGTGTCCCCGTGGCCGTGTACCTGGAGCCTTCTCCCGAGCGCGCGGTGGCCCTGTGGGGCGTGCTGGCCTCCGGTGGTGCCCATGCGCTCGTCTCGCGGGAGCACGCCGAAGAGCTGTCCTCGCTCGGGCTGGACGGCACCCCGCCCCTGCTCATCACCAGCGCTTCGCTGCCGCTGCCTCCGGGCGTGGACGAGGGCCGGGTCATCCGTCTCTCGCTCTCCGGTGAGCCGCCGGCCGGATCCACCCCGCCGTCCGTGGCCGCTGACAGCCTGGCCTGCCTCGTGCGGGAGACGGAGGACGGTGGACGTCCGCGCCTGATGTGGAGCCACCGCAACCTGCTCCACCGCTTCGCCGCGCTGGATGCACGCGTGGACACGCGCCCGGGTGAGACGTGGCTGAGCGCCTCGGACGCCTCCGTGGATCCGGCGGGCGTGGAGCTGCTCTGGGCACTCGCTCGCGGGCTCCAGGTGGTGTTCCCGGTGCAGCCCACGGCGCGGCTCGTGGCGCTCCGCCCGGAGCGGACCACGGCCCGGCCGCTGGACTTCAGCCTCTTCTACTTCGCCAACGACGCGGAGGCCTCGGGCCGGAAGAAGTACCAGCTGCTCATCGACGGAGCGAAGTTCGCCGACACGCACGGCTTCAGCGCGGTGTGGACGCCCGAGCGGCACTTCCATGCCTTCGGCGGCCCCTACCCCAGCCCCACCGCCACGAGCGCGGCGCTGGCCATGGTCACCGAGCGCGTCTCCCTGCGCGCGGGCAGCGTGGTGCTCCCGCTGCATGATCCCATCCGCGTGGCCGAGGAGTGGTCCGTCATCGACAACCTCTCCGATGGCCGTGCGGGCGTGTCCTTCGCGACGGGCTGGAACGCGAACGACTTCGTCTTCGCGCCCCAGAACTTCCATCAGCGCCCCGAGGCCATCCGGCGCGGGGTGGAGGAGGTGCGCACCCTGTGGCGCGGCGGCTCCGTGCGCCGCGAGAACGGCGCCGGGAACGAGGTGGAGATCTCCATCCGACCCCGGCCGGTGCAGGAGGAGCTGCCCATCTGGATCACCGCCGCCTTCAACCCGGAGACCTTCCGGCTGGCGGGCGAGCTGGGCACGGGCCTGCTCACCAACGTGCTGGGGCTGGGACAGGACTTCGAGGAGCTGGCGAAGAAGATCGCCCTCTACCGCGAGGCGCGGCGCAAGGCGGGGCACGGCCGGGGCCACGTGGTGCTGATGCTCCACACCTTCGTGGCGGGCAGCCAGGAGGACGTGAAGCGCCAGGCGCGCGAGCCGCTCACCCGCTACTTCCGCAGCTCGGTGGAGCTGTTCAACGGGCTGGTGGCGAATCAGGGCCTGGGCTTCGACGTGCGCGACCTCACGCCCCAGGACATGGAGGTCCTGCTGCAGCAGGGCGTCTCCCGGTACCTGGAGGCGGGCGGCATGTTCGGAACGCCCGAGACGCTCGCGGCCCGCGTGGAGCAGCTGCGCCAGGCGGACGTGGACGAGGTGGCGTGCCTCATCGACTTCGGCCTGGGCCATGAGGCCGCCATGGAGGGCCTGCGGCACCTGGACGTGCTGCGCCGCCGGAGCCAGGAGGGACAGGCCCCCGCGCCCACCGCTCCGGTGCTCGTGGAGGCGGATGGCCTCCAGGTGTTGACGGAGACGCTGCGCGCCAGCCCTCCGGCCCACCTGCGCTGCACCGCCGCGCTCGCGCGGTCGCTCGCGAGGATGCCGGATGCGGCCCAGGTGCTCGGCCCGGTGCGCACGCTGGTGCTCGATGAAGCCGATGGGCTCCCGGCGGACGTGGCCGATTCGCTGAAGCGGGTGGCCTCCGCGCGCGTGGTGGCCCCCGTGTCCCTGTTGCCCGATACGAGGGACACAGCGCCCCGGACCTCGCGGTTCGTGCTGGACGCCACGGGACGCCGCGCCCCGGTGGGCGTGGTGGGCGAGCTGTTCCTCGGGGGAGACGCGGCGCCCCTGGGCTTCTGGAAGTCGCCCGAGCTGACCCGGACCCGGCTCCGTGCCTCGCCCGATGGCACGGAGGCCCGCCTGTATGGCACCGGCACGCCCGCCCGCTACCGCGCGGACGGCGAGGTGGAGGTTCTCACGCCCACGGCCCGGCGCCGTCCGGCCCCGGTGGAGCCCACCCAGAACACCTCCGTCCCGGTCCGCCCCCAGGAGCCCACGGTCCGGGAAGGCGCCATCACCCGCGTACCCCGGAGCGAGCTGCTGCCCCTGTCGTACGCGCAGCAGCGGCTGTGGTTTCTGGACCAGTACCAGCCGGGCAGCGCGCTCTACAACATGCCGGCCGCGATGCGGCTGAAGGGCACGCTCGACGTGGCGGCCCTGGGGCGGGCCTTCGCCGATGTGATGCGCCGCCATGAGGCCCTGCACACGACCTTCCGGGCCCATGAAGGCGAGCCGGTGCAGGTCATCTCGCCCGACATGCCCTGGGCGCTGGAGGTGGAGGCCCTGGGGCATCTGCCGGAGCCGGAGCGGGAAGCGGAGGCGATTCGCCTGGCGCGCGAGGAGGCCGCCCGGCCCTTCGACCTGGGCCACGGACCGCTGCTGCGCGCGAGGCTGCTGCGGCTGACGGCGGAGGAGCACCTGCTGCTGGTGACGATGCACCACATCGTCTCGGACTCCTGGTCCGTCGGCGTGCTGATCCGCGAGGTCGTCACGCTCTACGCGGCGTTCGCTTCGGGAAGGCCCTCGCCGCTGCCCGAGCTGCCCATCCAGTACGCGGACTACGCGGTGTGGCAGCGCGAGTGGATGCGGGGACAGGTCCTCACGCGGCAGTTGGAGTACTGGAGGAAGCAGCTCGAGGGAGTCCCTCCCGCGCTGGAGCTGTCCACGGACTGGCCGCGCACCGCGAACACGAGCAATCCCGGCGCCTCGCTGCGGGTGGAGCTGCCGCTGGAGCTGACACAGGGCCTGAGGGCGCTGTGCCGCCGTGAGAAGGGCACGCTGTTCATGGGCCTGCTGGCGGGCCTGCAGGTGCTGCTGGCGCGCTACACGGCCCAGGAGGACATCTGCGTGGGCGCGCCCATCGCCGGGCGCAACCAGCCCCAGACGGAGGCGCTCATCGGCTTCTTCGTCAACACGCTGGTGCTGCGGGGCCAGCTGCACGGGGACCCGACCTTCCTCGAGCTGTTGAGGCAGGCGAGGGAGGTGACGCTCGGGGCGTACGCGAACCAGGACGTGCCCTTCGAGAAGCTCGTGGAGGTGTTGCAGCCTCCGCGGCTGCCGGAGCACACGCCCTTCTTCCAGGTGGCGCTGGTGCTGCTCAACACGCCCTCGGCGGAGCTGACGGGGCCCGGGCTCACCTTCCGGCCGCTGGAGGTGGACTCGGGCACCGCCAAGTTCGACTTCACGCTGGTCATCACCGAGACGCCGCGGGGCCTGAGCACCACGCTGGAGTACCGGAGCGACCTGTTCGAGGCCTCCACGGCGGCGCGGATGATGGAGCACCTGCGCCTGCTGCTGGAGGACGCGGTGGCCCACCCCGAGCGGCGCATCTCCCAGCTCTCGCTCCTGTCCGAGGCGGAGCGGCGCCAGCTGATGGTGGAGTGGAACACCACCACGCCGGAGCCCGTCCGCCCCTTCTGCATGCAGGAGCTGTTCGAGGCCCAGGTCCCGCGCACCCCGGACGCGGTGGCGGTCATCTTCGAGGACAGCCAGCTCACCTACGCCCAGTTGGAGCAGCGCGCCAACCAGCTCGCCCATGTCCTGCACGAGCGGGGCGTTCGCCCGGGTGTCTGGGTGGCCATCTGCCTGGAACGCTCGCTCGAGATGATCGTGGCGGTGCTCGCCGTCCTCAAGGCGGGCGCCTCCTACGTGCCGATGGATCCCGCCTACCCCGCGGAGCGGCTGACCTTCATGTTCGAGGACACCGGCGCGACCGTGCTCCTCACCCAGGAGCACCTGCGCGCCACGCTGCCCCCCTTCTCGGGCCACGTGCTGGAGCTCGACGCCTCCTGGCGGGCCTTCGCCCAGGTGTCTTCCGAGCCCCTGGACTCCGGCGTCACTCCGGGGCACCCCGCCTACATCATCTACACCTCGGGGAGCACGGGCACGCCCAAGGGCATCGTCATGCCGCACCGGGCGTTGAGCAACATGCTGGTGTGGCAGCTGCGCCAGTCCAACCTCCCAGGCACCACCACCCTCCAGTTCTCCTCGCTCAGCTTCGACGTCTCCATCCAGGAGTTCTTCACCACCTGGGCCACCGGCGGCACGCTCGTCGTCCCCACCGCCGCGGTTCGCCGGGACATGCCCGCGCTGCTCGCGTTGCTGGTGCGCCATGGCGTGCAGCGGCTCTTCGTGCCCTTCGTCGTGCTGCAGGCCCTCGCCGACGCCGTGGCCCACGGTGCGCCCCTCCCCACGAGCCTGCGCGAGCTGGTGACGGCCGGTGAGCAGCTCCAGGTGACGCCCGCCCTCATCTCCCTCTTCGAGCGGCTGCCCGGGTGCGCGCTGGAGAACCAGTACGGCCCCTCGGAAGCCCACGTGGTGACGGCCCACCGGCTGCGCGGCCCTCCCACCTCGTGGCCGCGTCTGCCGCCGGTGGGCTCGCCCCTGCCCAACACGCCGCTCTACGTGCTGGATGCGCACGGCCAGCTCTGTCCCATCGGCGTGCGCGGAGACGTGTTCGTGGGCGGCCCGCAGCTGGCGCTCGGCTACCACGATCGCCCCCACGTCACCGCCGACCGGTTCGTCCCCAACCCGTTCTCCAGCGAGCCCGGAGCGCGCCTCTACCGCACCGGCGATCACGTCCGCTGGAGGGCCGACGGCACCCTGGAGTACCTGGGCCGGCTGGATGGCCAGGTGAAGGTGCGGGGCTTCCGCATCGAGATGGGTGAAGTGGAAGCCGCCCTGCGCGAGGCCCCGGGCGTCCGCGACGCCACGGCCCAGGTGCGCGAGGACGCTCCGGGTGACAAGCGGCTGGTGGGCTACGTGGTGCTCCACGCGGGCATCGCCTGGGAGCCCGAGGCCCTGCGCCAGGCCCTGGCCAACCGGCTGCCCGAGTACATGGTGCCCTCGGCTCTGGTGCGGCTGGACGCCCTGCCGCTCAACCCCAGTGGCAAGCTGAACCGCGCCCAGCTCCCCGCTCCCGACGCGGACAGCCTGCGCGGTGCCGCGCCCTTCGTCGCGCCTCGCACTCCGGTGGAGCAGACGCTCGCGGACACCTTCGCCAGCGTCCTGGGCCTGCCGCGCCTGAGCGTCACCGACAACTTCTTCAGCATGGGTGGCCACTCGCTGCTGGCCACGCAGATCGTCTCCCGTCTGCGCTCGTCCCTGGGCGTGGAGTTGCCGCTGCGCGCGCTGTTCGAGGCCCCCACCGTGGAGGCCCTCGCCCGCCGCGTCGAGGCCCAGACCCAGACTGGCGGGAACGAGGCGCGCGCGGCGGTGGTGGTGCCACGCACGGGGCTGAGCGAAGGGGAGCTGTCCTTCGCGCAGCAGCGGCTGTGGTTCCTGGACCAGTACCAGCCGGGCACCGCGCTCTACAACATGCCGGCCGCCCTGCGGCTGGAGGGCGTGCTCGACGTGGGCGCCCTGGAGCGCGCATTCAGTGAGCTGGTCCGCCGCCACGAGGTGCTCCGCACCACCTTCCAGGTTCGCGAGGGCAAGCCGGTCCAGGTCATCGCCCCCGCCTCGCACCGGACGCTGGACGTGACGGACCTGGGGCACCTGCCACGACCGGAGCGGGAACCCGAGGCCATGCGCCTGGCGCAAGAGGACGCGCGCCAGCCGTTCGACCTCGCGCGGGGCCCCCTGCTGCGCACGAGGCTGATGCGCCTGGCGGAGCGGGAGCACCTGTTGACCCTCGTGCTGCACCACACCATCTCGGATGGCTGGTCCATCGCCGTGCTGATCCGCGACATGGTGGCGCTGTACGAGGCCTCCGTCACCGGAAGGCCCGCGCCCCTGCCCGAGCTGTCCATCCAGTACGTGGATTACGCCCTGTGGCAGCGCGAGTGGCTCCAGGGTGAGGTGCTGGAGCAGCAGCTCGGCTACTGGAGGAAGCAGCTCGAGGGGGCGCCGCCCTCGCTGGAGCTGCCCACCGACAGGCCTCGCACCACGGACACGAGCAATCCCGGCGCCTCGCTGAAGGTGGAGCTGCCGCCGGAGCTGATCCAGAAGCTCGGCGCGCTGTGCCAGCACGAGGGAGCCACGCTGTTCATGGGCCTGCTCGCGGGCCTGCAGACGGTGCTGTCCCGCTACTCGGGACAGGACGACATCTGCGTGGGCGCGCCCATCGCCGGGCGCACGCAGACCCAGACGGAGGAGCTCGTCGGCTTCTTCGTCAACACGCTGGTGATGCGCACCCGCCTCGAGGGGAACCCCACGTTCCGCGAGCTGCTCGGCCGGGTGAAGGACGTGACGCTCGGGGCGTACGCGCACCAGGACGTCCCCTTCGAGAAGCTCGTCGAGGTGTTGCAGCCTCCGCGGCAACCGGAGCACACGCCCTTCTTCCAGGTGGCGCTGGTGCTGCTCAACACGCCCTCGGCGGAGCTGAGCGTGCCCGGGCTCGACCTCCGGCTGCTGGATCTGGACACGCGCACCGCCAAGTTCGACTTCACGCTGACGCTGCGCCAGTCGGAGCAGGGCGTGGAGGGTGCACTGGAGTACCGGAGCGACCTGTTCGAGGCCTCCACGGCGGCGCGGATGATGGAGCACCTGCGCCTGCTGCTGGAGGACGCGGTCGCCCATCCCGAGCGGCGCCTGTCCGAGCTGTCGCTCATGTCCGAGGCCGAGCGGCGTCAGGTCCTGGTGGAGTGGAACACCCCCATGGCGGCACCTTCACGCCCCGCCTGCGTGCACGAGTTGTTCGAGGCCCAGGCCGCGCGCACGCCGGACGCCGTGGCGGTGGTGTTCGAGAGCAGTCAGCTCACCTACGCGCAGTTGGAGCGCCGCGCCAACCAGCTCGCCCATGCCATGCACGCGAGAGGCGTACGCCCTGGAGACAGGGTGGCGCTGTGCGTGGAGCGCTCGCTGGAGATGGTGGTGGCCGTGCTCGCCGTCCTCAAGGCCGGCGCCGCCTATGTGCCGCTCGACCCAGGCTACCCCTCCGAGCGTCTGGCCTTCATGCTCGAGGACGCGGGTGTCTCCCTGGTGCTCACACAGTCCTCGCTGGCCTCCTCGCTCTCCACGGGCGCACAGGCCGGATGGATGTGCGTGGACACGGAAGCCGAGGCGCTCTCCCGCCAACCGGCGCATGCTCCGGCCCACCCGCTGTCGCCCGAGTCCTCCTGCTACGTCATCTACACCTCGGGCAGCACCGGCAAGCCCAAGGGCGTGGCCCTGCCGCACCGCGCGTTGAGCAACCTGCTGGAGTGGCAGCTGCGCCAGTCCGTCCACCCGGCGGCCACCACCCTCCAGTTCGCCTCGCTGAGCTTCGACGTCTCCTTCCAGGAGCTCTTCTCCACCTGGTGTGCCGGCGGCACGCTCGTCGTCCCCACCGCCCCGGTTCGCCAGGACATGCCCGCGCTGCTCGCGTACCTGGTGCGCCATGGCGTGCAGCGGCTCTTCCTGCCCTTCGTCGCGCTGCAAGCCCTCGCCGACGCCGTGGCCCATGGCGCGCCCCTGCCCGCCAGTCTGCGCGAGGTGGTGACGGCCGGTGAGCAACTCCAGGTGACGCCCGCCCTCGTGGCCCTCTTCGAGCGGCTGCCCGGGTGCGTGCTGGAGAACCAGTACGGTCCCTCGGAAACCCACGTGGTGAGCGCCCACCGGTTGCTCGGCCCTCCCGCCTCGTGGCCTCGCCTGCCGCCCATCGGCTCGCCGCTGCCTCACACCCCGCTCTACGTGCTGGATGCACAGGGACAGCCCTGTCCCGTGGGGGTGCGCGGGGAGCTCTTCATCGGCGGCGTGCAACTGGCGCTCGGCTACCACGCCCGTCCCCAGCTCACGGCCGACAAATTCGTCCCCAATCCGTTCTCCAGCGAGCCGGGAGCCCGCCTCTACCGCACGGGAGACCGTGCGCGCTGGAGGGCCGACGGCACCGTGGAGTACCTGGGCCGTCTGGATGGCCAGGTGAAGGTGCGTGGCTTCCGCATCGAGCAGGGCGAGGTGGAAGCCGCCCTGCGTGAGGTGGCTGGCGTCCGTGACGCGGCGGCCCTGGTGCGCGAGGACACTCCGGGTGACAAGCGGCTGGTGGGCTACGTGGTGCTCCACGCGGGCACCGCCTGGGAGCCCGAGGCCCTGCGCCAGACCCTGGCCCGCAAGCTGCCCGAGTACATGGTGCCCTCGGCCCTGGTGCGACTGGAGGCCCTGCCTCTGACGCCCAGTGGCAAGCTGGCCCGCCGCCTGCTGCCCGCCCCCGACGCGGACAGCCTGCGCGGTGCAGCGCCCTTCGTCGCGCCTCGGACCGCGGTGGAGCAGACGCTCGCGGACACCTTCGCCAGTGTCCTGGGCCTGCCGCGCCTGAGCGTCACCGACAACTTCTTCAGCCTCGGCGGCCACTCGCTGCTGGCCACGCAGATCGTCTCCCGT
This sequence comes from Archangium sp., assembly GCF_036277355.1. Classification (GTDB taxonomy): domain Bacteria; phylum Myxococcota; class Myxococcia; order Myxococcales; family Myxococcaceae; genus Archangium. The sequence continues at coordinate 126,485 of NZ_DASUNC010000101.1, read as the reverse complement.
CTGCGCTCGGCGCTCGGCGTGGAGTTGCCGCTGCGCGCGCTGTTCGAGGCTCCCACCGTGGAGGCACTCGCCCGTCGCGTCGAGGCCCAGGCCTCGGCCAATACCCGCCGGGTGTCCGCCCCGATGATCGTCCCGCGCGCGGTCGAGGCGGAGCTGTCGTTCGCCCAGCAGCGGCTGTGGTTCCTGGACCAGTACCAGCCGGGGAGCGCGGTCTACAACATGCCGGCCGCGCTGCGGCTGGAGGGCGAGCTCAACGCCGCCGCGCTGGAGCGTGCCTTCACCGAGCTGATCCGCCGGCACCAGTCGCTCCGCACCACCTTCCGGGTCCGCGAGGACAGGCCCTTCCAGGTCATCGCGCCCGCCGCGGCCTGGGCCCTGGAGGTGACGGACCTGGGGCACCTGCCGCCCGCGGAGCGCGAGGCGGAGGCCCTGCGCCGGGCGCACGAGGACGCGCGCCAGCCGTTCGACCTCGCCCGGGGTCCCCTGCTGCGCACGAAGCTGCTGCGGCTCACGGCTGGGGAGCACCTTCTGCTGGTGACGATGCACCACATCGTCTCGGACGGCTGGTCCCTCGCCGTGCTGATCCGCGAGGTCGTCACCCTCTACGCGGCGTTCTCCGCGGGAAGGTCCTCACCGCTGCCCGAGCTGCCCATCCAGTACGTGGATTACGCGGCGTGGCAGCGCGACTGGCTCCAGGGTGAGGTGCTGGAGCAGCAGCTCGGCTACTGGAAGAAGCAGCTCGAGGGGGCGCCGCCCTCGCTGGAGCTGCCCACCGACAGGCCGCGCACCGCGGACGCGCGCAACCCCGGCGCCTCGCTGAAGGTGGAGCTGCCCCCGAGCTTGATGCACGGCCTGAAGGCGCTGTGCCAGCGCGAGGGCGCCACGCTGTTCATGGGCCTGCTCGCGGGCCTGCAGACGGTGCTGTCCCGCTACTCGGGACAGGACGACATCTGCGTGGGCGCGCCCATCGCCGGACGCACCCAGGCCCAGACGGAGGAGCTCATCGGCTTCTTCGTCAACACGCTGGTGCTGCGGACCCGCCTGGAGGGGAATCCCTCCTTCCGCGAGCTGCTCGGCCGGGTGAAGGACGTGACGCTCGGGGCGTACGCGCACCAGGACGTGCCCTTCGAGAAGCTCGTCGAGGTGTTGCAGCCTCCGCGGCAGCAGCTCGGACGCACGCCGTTCTTCCAGGTGGCACTGGGTCTGCTCAACACGCCCACGGCGGAGCTGAGCGTGCCCGGCATGCGCGTCCACCCGCTGCCGCTGGACAGTGGCACCGCCCGGTTCGACCTCTCGCTCTCCTTCACCGAATCGCCCCAGGGGCTGAGCGGCGAGCTCGAGTACCGGAGTGATCTGTTCGAGGCCTCCACGGCGGCGCGGATGATGGAGCACCTGCGCCTGCTGCTGGAGGACGCGGTGGCGCATCCCGAGCGGCGGCTGTCCGAGCTGTCGCTCATGTCCGAGGCGGAGCGGCGCCAGGTGCTGGTGGAGTGGAACGCCACCGACGCGGACTTCCCCCGTGAAGCCCGAGTGCACGAGCTGTTCGAGGCCCAGGCCGCGCGCACGCCAGATGCGGTGGCGGTGGTGTTCGAGGACCAGCAGCTCACCTACGCGGAGCTGGAGCGCCGGGCGCGCCAGCTCTCGCACCACTTGCGAGCCCTCGGCGTGAAGCCGGGAGACCGGGTGGCGCTGTGCATGGAGCGCTCGCTGGAGCTGATGGTGGGCCTGCTGGGCATCCTGGAAGCGGGAGCGGCCTACGTCCCGTTGGACCCCTCCGCGCCGCGCGAGCGCCTGGCCTTCATGCTGGAAGACACGGCCGCGCCCGTGCTCCTCACCCGGGAGCACCTGCGCGCCACCGTGCCGTCCTTCGCGGGCCACCTCGTGGTCCTCGACACGGGCTGGGAGACCATCTCCCAGGCGCCTCCGCTGCCGGCCTCCAGCGTCACCGCCGGGTACCCCGCCTACGTCCTCTACACCTCGGGGAGCACGGGCCAGCCCAAGGGAGCGCTCATCTCCCACGGGGCGCTGGCCAACCACATGGCGTGGCTGCTCTCCACGTTCGGGCTGGGCGCCGGAGAGCGGGTGCTCCAGAAGACACCGCTGAGCTTCGACGCCTCCGTCTGGGAGTGCTGGGCGCCGCTGCTGGTGGGCGCGCCGCTGGTACTCGCCCCGCCCGAGGCCCACCGTGACCCGGCGGCCCTGGTGGAGTGCGTGGTGCGCCAGCGCATCCACGTCCTCCAGGTGGTGCCCTCGCTGCTGCGCTTCATGCTGGACGAGCCCGCGCTGACCCAGGCCAGGGACCTGCGCTGGCTCTTCTGCGGCGGTGAAGCGCTGCCCTCGGAGCTGGCCGAGCGCCTGCGCGCGGTGCTGCCCGAGGTCCGTCTGGTGAACCTCTACGGTCCCACCGAGACCACCATCGACGCCACGTGGGCGGCCATCTCGGGCGAGGAGCCCGGCGGCACGCTGCCCATCGGCAAGCCGGTGGCCAACACCCGGGTGTACGTGCTGGACGCCGCGCTGAGGCCGGTGCCCATCGGAGTGCCGGGAGATCTGTACATCGGAGGCGTGCAACTGGCGCTCGGCTACCTGGGCCGGCCCGCGCTCACCGCCGAGCGCTTCGTGCCGAACCCGTTCAGCACCGAGCCGGGTGCGCGCCTGTATCGCACCGGAGACAAGGTCCGCTGGTCGAGGGACGGCCAGTTGCAGTTCCTCGGACGCATCGACTTCCAGGTGAAGGTGCGCGGCCTGCGCATCGAGCCCGGAGAGGTGGAGAGCGTGCTCGCCCGTCACCCGGCGGTGCGCGAGGCGGTGGTGGTGGCGCGCGAGGACCTCGCGGGCGGCGCGGGGCTGGTGGCATACGTCACCGCGCGCCCGGGAGAGTCCGTGGAGACGGCGGCCCTGCGCACGTTCCTCCGCGACAGCCTGCCCGAGTACATGGTGCCCGCGGCGTTCGTCGTCCTGGACACCCTGCCCCTCACGCGCAACGGCAAGGTGGATCGCCGGGCACTGCCGGCCCCCGAGGCACCTCGCGCGGACGAGTCCCTCATCGCCCCGCGCACGGACACGGAGAGCAAGCTCGCGGGCCTCTGGCGTGAGCTGCTCGGCCTGGAGCAGGTGGGCGTGCGGGACGACTTCTTCGCGCTGGGAGGCCACTCGCTGCTGGCCACGCGGCTGCTGTCGCGCATCCGAGGCGCCTTCCAGGTGGAGCTGCCCCTGCAGGCGCTCTTCGAGGCCCGGACGCTGGAGGACCAGGCCCGGCGAGTGGACGAGGCCGCGGGTGTGGGCCAGAAACTCCAGGCCCCGCCCCTGCGCCCGGTGACCCGGCAGGAGCACATGCCGCTGTCGTTCGCGCAGCAGCGGCTGTGGTTCCTGGAGCAGCTCGAGCCCGGGCTCGCCACGTTCAACATCCCCATCTTCCTGCGGTTCGAGGGCAACCTGGACATGCGGGCGATGGAGCACGCCTTCCAGGAGCTGGTGCGCCGGCACGAGTCGCTCCGGACGGTCATCGAGGAGGGGCCACAGGGTCCCGCGCAGAGGGTCATCCCCGCGGTGGAGATGACGCTGGCCCGGGTGGACCTGCGGGAGCTGCCGCCCGGGACGCGCGAGCAGGAGACGCGGCGGCTGAAGGAAGTGGAGGCACAGCGGCCCTTCGACTTGTCCAAGGGTCCGCTGATGCGCGCCACGCTGCTGTGGCTCGAGGACGAGGTGCACCTGCTGCTGCTGACGATGCACCACATCGTCTCGGATGGCTGGTCGCTGGGAGTGCTGGTGCGCGAGGTGGTGGAGCAGTACACGGCGCACCAGGAGAAGCGGACCGCGAGACTCCCGGACCTGCCGGTGCAGTACGCGGACTACGCGGCGTGGCAGAGGCAGTGGCTCCAGGGCGAGGCGCTGGAGGCCCAGCTGAGCTACTGGCGGAAGCAGCTGGAGGGGGCACCGGCGGTGCTGGAGCTCCCGGCGGACCGGCCGAGGCCCGCGGTGCGCACGTACCGGGGCGGCACGCTGCTGTCGACGCTGGACGCGGAGCTGACGCGGAAGCTGGAGGCGCTGGCGCTGCGCGAGCGGTCCACGCTCTTCATGGTGTTGATGGCGGGCTTCCAGTCGATGCTGCACCGCTACAGCGGGCAGACGGACGTGGTGGTGGGCACGGACGTGGCCAACCGCAACCACGTGGAGACGGAGCCGCTGATCGGCTTCTTCATCAACCAGCTGGTGTTGAGGCTGAAGATGGAGGGCAACCCCACGTTCCGCGAGCTGCTGGCGCAGGCGAAGCGGGTGTCGATGGAGGCGAACTCGCACCAGGACGTGCCCTTCGAGGAAGTGGTGCGCGCGCTCAATCCGGAGCGCAGCACGGTGCACGCGCCGCTCTTCCAGGTGAAGCTGGTGCTGCAGAACATGCCGCTGTCGGCGCCCGAGCTGCCGGGGTTGAAGCTGAGCCACGAGGATCAGGTGCCGGTGGCGTCCAAGCTGGACCTGACGGTGCTGGTGAATCCGACGGCGGAGGGGCTGGTGTGCTCGTGGATGTACAGCACGGACCTCTTCGAGGCCTCCACGGTGGAGCGCATGGCGAGGCACTTCCAGCGGCTGCTGGAGGGCGTGGTCGCCCATGAGGGACGGCAGCAGCTGTCCGAGCTGCCCCTGCTGACGGAGGACGAGCGGCGGCGGGTGTTGGTGGAGTGGAACGACACCGCGGCGCCGTACGAGCGGCGGTGCATCCACGAGCTCATCTCCGAGCAGGCGGCGAGGACGCCCGAGGCGGTGGCGGTGGTGGCCGCGGACGGACAGCTGACCTACGCGGAGCTGGAGCGGCGGGCGAACCAGCTGGCGCACTGGCTGAAGGCGCTGGGAGTGGCGCCGGAGACGCGGGTGGGCCTGTTCGTGGAGCGGAAGGCGCACGCGCTGGTGGGCCTGCTGGGCATCCTGAAGGCGGGCGGGGCGTACGTGCCGGTGGATCCGTCCTCGGCGCGCTTCCCGGAGCGGGTGCTGCACGTGCTCAAGGACGCGCGGGTGCAGGTGATCGTCACGGAGGAGCCGCTGGCGGAGGAGCTGCCCTCGCAGGGTGGTTTCGTGGTGAGCCTGGACGCGGAGGACGGGCTGCTGGAGTCGCAGCCGGAGGAGGCGCCGGAGAGCGGTGCATCACCGGGCAACGCGGCGTACGTCATCTACACGTCGGGGAGCACGGGGAGGCCGAAGGGGGTGTGCATCGAGCACGGGCAGCTGGCCTGCTACGTGGCGGGAGTCAGCAACCGGCTGGAGTTGCCGAGGGGAATGAGCTTCGCGTCGGTGTCGACGCTGGCGGCGGACCTGGGGCACACGGCGCTCTTCCCCACGCTATGCGCGGGAGGCACGGTGCACCTGGTGGAGAAGGAGACGGCCTCGGATGCGGGGCGGATGGCGGAGTACGGACGGAAGCACGGGGTGGAGGGACTGAAGGTGGTCCCGACGCACCTGGAGGCGCTGCTGGCGGGAGAGGACGCGCAGGCGCTGCTGCCGAGCCGGAGGCTGGTGCTGGGCGGAGACAAGTCGGAGTGGGCACTGGTGGAGAAGGTGCACGCGCTCGCGCCGGAGTGCGAGGTGTACAACCACTACGGCCCGACGGAGACGACGGTGGGGGTGCTCGCGCAGAGGGTGGAGCGAGGGGCGCGGGTGCCGGGGGCGCAGTCGGTGCCCCTGGGCCGGCCGTTGGGGAACGTGCGGGTGTACGTGCTGGACGGGTACGAGCAGCCGGTGGCGCCGGGAGTCCCGGGAGAGCTGTACATCGGCGGCGAGAGCGTGGGCCGGGGCTACCTGGGCCGGCCGGACCTGACGGCGGAGCGCTTCGTACCGGACCGCTTCAGTGGGGTACCGGGGGCGAGGCTGTACCGGACGGGAGACCGGGTGCGGTGGGTGGAAGGAGGCCGCATCGAGTTCCTGGGCCGGGTGGATCACCAGTTGAAGATCCGTGGCTACCGGGTGGAGCTGGGCGAGGTGGAAGCGGCGCTGGGGCAGCATCCCGGCGTGAGCGAGTGCGTGGTGGTGGCGCGCGAGGAGGCGGGAGGCCACAAGCAGCTGGTGGCGTACGCGGTGGGGAGACCGGGGAGCACGCTGGAGGAGCGAGGGCTGCGGCAGTACCTGGAGGAGCGGCTGCCGGACTACATGGTGCCCGCGGCCTTCGTGGTGCTGGAGGCGCTGCCGCTGACGTCGAACGGAAAGGTGGATCGGAAGGCGCTGCCGGCGCCGTCGAAGAGCAAGGCGCAGGAGAAGTACGTGGCGCCGCGCACCGGAACGGAGCAGCGGCTGGCGGAGCTGTGGAGGGAGCTGCTCGGAGTGCCACGAGTGGGCGTGCACGACGACTTCTTCGAGCTGGGCGGCCACTCGCTGCTGGCGACGCAGGTGGTGGCGCGAGTGGGAACACTGTTCGGGGCCCAGCTGGCGGTCATCGATCTGTTCGAGGCGCCCACGCTGGAGAAGCTGGCGGCGCGCATCGAGGCGGGGAGCACATCGGACTCGCCGCTGGTGACGCTGAGGAAGGGGGGGAGCGGGAGACCCTTCTTCTGCGTGCACCCGGTGGGAGGCAGCGTGCTGGGGTACCTGGAGCTGGCGAGGAGGCTGGACGCGGAGCAACCCTTCTACGGGCTGCAGGTGCCCGCGAGCGGGTCGGGAGAGACGGTGGAAAAGATGGCCGCGCGCTACCTGGAAGCGGTGCGCGAGGTGCAGCCCGAGGGCCCGTACCTGTTGGGAGGCTGGTCCATGGGTGGTCGCGTGGCGTACGAGATGGCGAGACAACTGGAAGCGCGAGGCGAGCGAGTGGCGCTGCTGGCCGTCATCGACGCGAGGGGCAGTGAAGAAGCAACCGGGCCGGAGACGGACACGGAGACACAGGTGGAGCAGACGGTGTTCGAGTTCGCCGATCACCTGTCTCGGCTGTTGGGGCTGCACCCGAGGGCGGCGGAAGTGCTCGAGCAGGTGGACGCGGAGGAGCTGAAGTCGGTGTTGGAGGGGAGAGCCCATCCGGGGGTGGAGGAGGCGGCGGCCGAGGAGGTGCGAGCGTTGTGGAGGATGTACGCGCGCAACCGGAGCGCCTCGCGCACGTACGAACCGAAGCCATACGGAGGCTCACTGGTGCTGCTGAGGGCGGCCGAGGGGCCCGAGGGCCAGGAGAAGGACCTGGGCTGGGGTGCACTGGCGCGGGGAGGCGTGGAGGTGCACGAGGTACCGGGCGATCACTTCAGCCTCATCGCGATGCCGCACGTGGAGCACCTGGCCGCGAGGCTGAGAGATCTGCTGAAGCGGGCCGTCACCGGAGGAACCCTCCAGCAAGCAAGCTGATCCCTTCAGGAGAAGTGAGCACATATCCCCTCTCCCCTCGGGAGAGGGGAAATAGTCACGGGTCAATCCAAGAGCATCAAGCAGCCACGAACTGGCGCTCCACGAGCTGACGGAGGAAGAGTCCCGGGACATGCGGTGGGGCGCGCGTTGGCCGTCAGCGGAGGAAGAGCTCGGCCTGGCCGTAGGGCATGTCCGCGGTGATGCCGTGCTGGCGGCAGTACTCGAGCAGCTTGCGGGACTCGACGAGCTGCGGCGAGTTCTCGTGGTAGCCCATCACCATGACATGGCCGAGCCAGGGCTCGCGGCCCATGGCGTAGATGAAGACCTGGCCGGGCTTGAGCCGCTGGACGATCTCGATGGCGCGCACGGCATTGGAGCCATTGAGCCGCCGCGACTGATCCATCTTGCGAGGCAGGGGCGAGGGCAGCAGGGGGCCGTACATCCAGCTCAGGGGACCGCCCTCGGACTCCATGCCCAGCCACATCATGTCGATGTTCCCCACCTCGCGATGGACGTGCTCGTACAGGCGCGGCTCGAGCGCGTTGGAGTCGGCGGCCATCAACAGGTTCTTGCCCTCGAGCCGGACGAGGTGGGCGATCTTGGCCTGGATGTCGAGGTCGCCGTGCTCGCCGATGAAGGGCAGGCCGATGAGCTCGCCACCGGGGAGAGGCAGGGACTCCAGGTCCGAGAGCGCCACCACGTTGTGGAAGCCGGCGTGCTTGAGCATCAGCTTGAGCGAGGGGTCCGCGATCCGTCCGCCGTTGTTGGCGGGCACCACGATGGTGCCGATGCGATGGCGCAGTTGGAGCAGCGGCTCGAACATCAAGTGGTCCGCGTGGCCGTGGGTGATGAGGACGTAGTCGATCTTCTCCGGCAGGTCCGCGAAGGTGTAGCGGGGCATGTCGGTGGGGAAGTCGTAGCTGACGACGGGATCCGTGAGGAGGCTGACGTGGCGTGACTCGATGAGCACGCACGCGTGGCCGAAATAGCGAACCCGGACGCCATCGCCGTCATAGCGCGGGGCCGGACGCGGCGGCTGTTCCGTGAAGAAGGAGGAGAAGAGCTCGGCGTCGCGGGGCTCGATGCCCAGCGCCTCGCGAACGGGCTCCACGGGCCCGGGGGTGCGCCGCATGGCGTAGAGCTGGTCGAGGGCCGCGTGCCGGTAGGGCACCTTCACCTGGAGGCTGCCGTCCTGGGTGTCCAGCCGAGGCGTGCTGAAGACGTAGGGCCGGGCGTCGCCGTGGATGAGCCGCATGCAGAGGCTCTGCGAGGACTCGCGGTGGAAGGGGCTGCGGTAGAGGAGCGACTCGAAGAAGCGGGGCGAGGCCCGGTTCTTCATGTCATAGGTGAGCTCCACATAGCCGCGGAGCAGGTCTGGCACGCGCGGGTACAGCTCCTCCAGGGAGAAGCCCTCGGCCGAGTCCAGCAGCTTCTCGAGCTCCAGGACGGCCTCGGCGTATCGCAGGGACAGGGCCTCTTCCTTGAGGGTGCGCTCGAGCAGCGCCTTGACGGCATCCACCTGCTGCACGCCGTAGTTGATGTAGGGCCCGCCGCGCAGCACGGGGCTCTTGAGCGCGGCCACGTGGATGGCGGGGTTGTCCACGAAGGACTCCATGATCTTCACATGGAGGTTGGCCACGAAGAGGGGCGCCGTCATGGGCGAGGCCAGGAACCACCACGCGTACCACTGGTTGTAGAGCGGCTCGGTGACGACGTTCTGCTTCAGGTACAGCGCGGGCGAGGACATCCACACCTCGGAGGAAGGATCGAAGACTCAGGCCGCTGGAGGGGTCCGGCTGACGGCGTAGCGCTCGATGAGGCGAAGCGACTCCCGGGCGGCCTCGCGCAGCTCGGGCTCGGGAGCCTCCTGGAGCCGCGTCAGGGCGGCGGGCACCTCGGGGCCGGGGTAGAGGATCTCCCCCAGGCGCCGGGCGGCCTGCACGCGGTCGCGCACCTCTCCGCGCTGGAGCTCGGCGAGCAGGTAGTCCTTGTAGAGGCCCAGGAAGTGGTTCTCGGCGTCCAGGATGCGGGCACAGAGGGAGCGCAGATGCGCCTGGTCCTCGGGGGCGTCCGGCACCCGGTAGCCCCAGCGCTTGCGGCTCTCGTGGATCTGCTCGAACAGGGGAGTCCGCTCGTTGTTCACGTGCAGGCGGTGCGCCTCGATGGCGTCACGCTTGGAGAACACGTGCTTTCCGGCCAGAGCGACCTCGGCGGCCGCGAGCCGGCTGGCCAGGGTGACCAGCTCCTTGAAGCCCCGGTGCGGCAGGCCCTGGGCATCCAGCACGGCGGAGTGGTCATAGCCATAGAGCTCGCCCCGCGGGTCCGGGTAGGCGAGCGGGTAGCGCAGGGGCTCGCCCTCGGCGCGAGCGCGGGCGCGCTCCATGAACATGTAGGGCCGGTGCATGCAGAAGCGCAGCCACTGCTCGAGGGGCATCAAGGGGACGCGCTCCCGGATGTCCTCGCCGGCCAGCAACAGGGAGGCCCGCTTGAGGTTGACGGCGCCTTCGGCCACCAGCCGGACCTCGTCCACGGCGCTCACGTCCAGGGGGTAACGGGCCATCATGCCCACGGAGCGGCGGAAGTGCTCATGGCGCTCCACCTCCCCTTCCTGGAACCGCTCCTTGAAGACGAGCAGCAGGTCGAGGTCGCTATCGGCGACCCCATCCCCGGTGGCGTGGCTGCCGAGAAGGAAGCAGGCCCGGAGGCGCCGCGGAAAGGCCATCTGGCACAGGCCGATGAAGCCGAAGAGGACGGAGTTGATCCCCATGTCCTCCGTCATGCCGACGAGCGAGAACTCTTCCTCCATCCGTGACTCCCTCAGAGCGGCCAAAGGCGAGGCCGGCATCCTAGTGTGAATTCCCCGGATCCGCAGCAAGCCTGCACGGAGAGCGAGCGGACGCCGCGGGCGCTCCTCACGGGCCGACGGACCTGATGCGCGTGTCGGCGTCCCTGGGCGTATCGGCCTGGGCGTAGCCCGGACCGGAGGCGGGCCAGGTGGCGGCGAGGTAGTCCGCGAAGGCCTTCTGCTCGCGGCCCACGTCGTTGAAGCCCTGGTTGTTGGGAGTGGTGTCCAGCGCGACGAGGTTGTAGCGCGCCGCGTTCTGGGATTCGAAGAGGGGGAACGGGTAGTAGTCGCCTCCGAGGGCGACGACGAAGTCGAGCGTCACCATGCGGAAGGTGCGGTCGGGCTCTCCGACGAGGGCACCGTTGGACACCAGGGTATCCACCACGTTGCCGGAGCCATCGACGATGGCGGCCTGGCGGATGCGCTGGCCCTCGGTGACGAGGTTGCCATCGAGGTCGAACACCTGGGCGGGCTTGCTGGCGTCGTACTCGAAGCGGAGGCCGCTCACCTGGGGAAACTGGCCCGGGGAGACGTCGGGGGCGGTGGCCGCCACGCCGTGCTCGAGCACCTGTTCGAGCTGTGCGGCGGTGACGGTGACGAGCACCAGTGCGTTGTTGAAGGGCAGGCTCTTCTCGATGTCGAGCTGGCTGATCTCCCCGGCGTCGATGGACTCACGGATGCCGCCACTGTTGCGGAGGGAGAGGACGGTGGAGGGATCGGTCTTGCGAGCGAACCAGAGGTAGGCGTCGGCGGTGAGGTCGCCGAGGTTGGTCTCCTCGGTGCGCACGGAGTCCTTCGAGCCGTTGAGGAGCACCTGCGTCTTGCCGAAGGGGGTGCCGTCCGGAGGAGTCCCCGAGGTATCGCAGCCGGCGAAGAGGGCCAGCGCCGCGAGGGAGCCAGCCAGCGGAACGAGTCGTTTCTTCGAGGAGAGCATGGGGCCAGAGGGTACCCCAGGGCCCCTCCCCTGCCCTCGTCCGAGTCCCGGGAGCCGATGCGCGAGCCCCCCCTTGCTCCCGGCTTCCGGGTCTTTCATCATCCCGCCACCCCTCATCACATCGGGCGCCTGGGGGCCCGAGGAGCGCCGAGTGTCCCAGCCCGCGCTGTACCTGAAGCAGAACGTCGCCGTCGAGCCGCTGTACAACCAGTGGTACGCGTGGTGGTACCTCATCGCGCCGGCGACCGCGCCGCTGTACGTGGCCAACCACCATGTGAAGATCATGGAGTCGTTCGTGGCCAACCCGGCCATCCACGTGGCGGCGCTGAAGAACCCGGCGTTGGCGGGAGGCCCCTATCTCAACTACGGCGTCGAGCGGGCGGGCGAGGTCAAGGAGTTGCTGGAGCGGACGCGCAAGGAGCAGGCGGCGACGCTGCGGTTCGCCCAGGCGGTGGCGGAGCTGGACAAGCTGCTGGCCCCGTCCAACGGAAGCTCGCTGGAGGAGCTGTACAAGAAGGTGCCGGACATCCTCCAGGGGTACGTGGAGCTGATGTACGACCTGAACAACCGGGCGTCGGCGCGTTTCTTCGAGCCGCTGCTCTACCGCAGCCCGCACTACAAGGAGTCCTCGCAGAGCCTGTCGTTCCGCCTGTTGAAGGGGGACGCGCGGCCGTACGTCTTCAGCACGCCGCGGTTGGACTCGGACAAGGACACGCTCCACGTGCACCTGCCCTTCCGTCACGAGGCCATCAACCAGCTCTACGCCATGCGGCGCACGCCGGGTTCGGTGGACGCCATCCGCGAGGCCCTGGGTATTGGCGCCAGGGACGCCGAGCTCTTCTCCACCTTCTTCACGGACCAGGCTCCGCGCCCGGCCCCGCGGTACGACGGTGACGGCGTGCGCGTGCGCTACATCGGCCACGCCTGCGTGCTCATCGAGTCGCGCGACGTGAGCATCCTGACGGATCCGGTCATCTCCTACGACTTCCCCACGGACCTGCCGCGCTACACGCACGCGGATCTGCCGGAGAAGATCGACTACGTGCTCATCACCCACGGGCACGCGGACCACCTGATGTTCGAGCCGTTGCTGCAACTGCGCCAGCGGATCGGCACCGTCGTGGTTCCGGCCAGCAATGGTGGCGGCCTGGCGGACCCCTCGCTCAAGCTGATGCTGAAGGCGGTGGGCTTCAAGAACGTGGTGACCCTGTCCGAGCTGGAGTCCCTCGAGGTGCCGGGCGGCTCCATCACGGGGGTGCCCTTCATTGGCGAGCACGCGGACCTCGACATCCAGGCGAAGCTGGCGCACCTGGTGCAGCTGAAGGGCCGCTCGTTGCTGATGGCGGCGGACTCCAACGCGCTCGAGCCGCGCCTGTACGATCACGTGCACGCGGCCGTGGGGGACATCGACGTGCTGTTCCTCGGCATGGAGTCCGAGGGAGGGCCGCTGAGCTGGATGTACGGGCCGCTGATGCCCGCGCCGCTGCCGCGCAAGATGGATCAGTCGCGGCGGCTCAACGGCTCCAACGCCGAGCGGGCCATCGAGATCGCCCGGCGGATCAACCCCAAGCAGGTCCACATCTACGCCATGGGCCGCGAGCCCTGGATGGGCCACGTGATGGCGATGGGCTACCACGAGAACTCGCCGCAGCTCGTCGAGGCGCGCAAGATGCTCGCGTGGTGCCAGGAGAAGGGAATCACCGCCTCGCTGCCCTACATCCAGGCGGAGCTCTTCTTCTGACGTCCGGTTTTCCCCTCTTCACCTGTAGGAGCACGCAACCATGAGCGAGACCGAGGATACGACCGTCTACAAGGTCGTGATGAACCACGAGGAGCAGTACTCCATCTGGCCGGCGGACCGGGAGAACGCGCCGGGCTGGAAGGACGCGGGCAAGCAGGGCCCCAAGGCCGAGTGCCTGGAGTACATCAAGCAGGTGTGGACGGACATGCGTCCGCTGAGCCTGCGCAAGAAGATGGAAGCGCAGTCGCGCCCCAACTGAGGGGGTAGGTAGGACCTGCCGTCCGGCCCGGGCGGCAGGCTCCCCCAGGGGCCTGGGAGCCGGGTGGCCTGGGGTGAAGGGCCCCCATCTCTCGACTGGTGGACGACCGGACGCACTTGGGCATCCCGTCCTGGCCTGCGCTGTTATATAGCGACCGCCATGCTTGAGACCGTCGCCAAGGGCTTCCGAGCCGCCAAGAACCGCCTTGCGGGCAAGAGAGAGATCACCCCGGAGATGGTGGACGAGTCGCTTCGCGACATCCGCGTCTCCCTGCTCGAGGCAGACGTCGCCTTCGATGTGGTGAAGAAGTTCGTCGCGCGGGTGCGCGAGAAGGCCGTTGGGGAGGTCGTGCAGACGACCGTGACCGACAAGGCCGGCCAGAAGCACCGCGTCTCGGCGGGCGACCATTTCGTCAAGATCTGCCACGACGAGCTGGAGGCCCTGATGGGTCCGGTGGACACGAGCATCCAGCTCAAGCCCAAGGACCAGGTCAGCGGCATCATGATGGTGGGCCTGCAGGGGTCGGGCAAGACGACGACCACGGGCAAGCTCGCCAGCAAGCTGCTCAAGGAGGGGCGCAAGCCGCTGCTGGTGGCGGCGGACATCTACCGTCCTGCGGCCGTGGATCAGCTCAAGGTGCTGGGCGAGCGGCTGAAGGTGCCGGTGTATTTCGAGCCGAACGTGCCGCCGCCGGAGCTGGCGAAGCGCGGGTACGCCGCGGCGCGCGAGCAGAAGTGCGACGTGGTGCTGATCGACACCGCGGGCCGCCTGGCCATCGACGAGGCGTTGATGACCGAGCTGGAGGCCATCAAGGCGAACGTGCGGCCGGACAACATCCTGCTGGTGTGCGACGCGATGATTGGCCAGGACGCGGTGCGCACGGCGGCCGAGTTCGACCGGCGGTTGAGCCTGGACGGCTTCATCCTCACGAAGCTGGACGGTGATGCACGCGGTGGCGCGGCGTTGTCCATCAAGGAAGTGACGGGCAAGCCCATCAAGTTCCTGGGCATGGGCGAGTCGATGGACAAGCTCGAGGAGTTCCGCCCGGACGGACTGGCGAGCCGGATTCTGGGCTTCGGCGACATCGTGGGCCTGATGAAGGACTTCGAGGGCGTCGTCGACGAGAAGAAGGCGGCGGAGGACGCGCAGAAGCTGCTGTCGGGCAACTTCTCGATGAAGGACTTCGTCGAGCAGATCCGCATGGTGCGGAAGATGGGTCCGCTGAAGGATCTGCTGGAGAAGTTCCCGCTGTTCGGGGAGATGACGGAGCACCTGAACCCGGACGAGAAGGAGCTGACGAAGATCGAGGCGATGTACGACTCGATGACGGAGCAGGAGCGGCTGCGTCCGAACCTGATCAACGACAGCCGGGTGAAGCGCATCGCGAAGGGCAGCGGCCGCAAGACGGAAGAGGTGCGGGAGTTGCTGCAGAAGTTCGGGATGATGCAGCAGGTGATGGGGACGATTGGGCAGAACCCGGGCCTGTTGGGGCGCATCCCTGGCTTCAAGCAGATGGGCCAGCTGGCGCAGATGAAGAACATGGACATGTCGAGCATCTTCGGGAAAGACCCGAAGATGATGGAGAAGGCGATGGCGGGGATGGGGATGGGGGGCATGCCGATGCAGATGCCGCAGATCGCCCCGGGCTACACGGCGCCGATGGGACAGGCGGCGATGGCCAAGGCGCGGATGATGGGTTACGCGCCGCCCTCGGCCGCGGGCAAGCCCGAGAACAAGGACGCCATCAAGGAGCGCCGCAAGCGCGAGAAGGAAAACAAGAAGAAGAACCGGAAGAAGAAGTAGCCGCAGTCGCGGCTCCGGTGTCACCCACGCGCCGCTCGGGAAGCCCCCAGGAGGGCCTCCTGGAGCGGCGCGGGTGTTTCGAGGGACCAGGGCAGTCCAGTGCTGCGGACGGTGCATCCTGGGAGCGAGACGGAGCCCGTGGGTGGATTCACGGCCCGAGTGGAGTGAGGCATTCTCCGCGAGTCGTTTCGGGGGCTTACGAGCGTAAGAGCCCGAGACTCAGCCCCAGGCACCTGGAATGGAGCCTGCACTGCGGAGTGGCATGCCAACCCTCAAACGTTACATCCCCCTGGTCCTCGCCGGATTGATGTCCGCCTGCCTGCAGCTGCCGGAGATCGATCACAGCCCCCATACGCCGGACGCGGGAGTTGACCCGGCCGACTCAGGAACACCCTCCACGGAGTTGTCCGTCACGATCACCACCCCGACGGGCACGTTCTACACGAGCGGGAGCGTTGAGTTCTCCGTCGACGTGCGTGGAGGAACACCTGACCTGGTGCGGCTCTACAAGAATGAGGCGGAGTTCGCGATCATTGACTCGCCCTATCGCTACACCTGGAACACCACGGCCGAGCCCGAGGGCAGTTACACGGTGACAGCGCGTGCCCTCAAGGCGGGCCGGACCTTCTCGAGCGCGCCCGTCACCGTCATCGTCGACCGTACCAACCTGCAGGTCGCTTCGCGTTCACCGGCCCCTGGCTCGACCAATGTGGCGTACAGCACGCCCATCCAGGTGCTCTTCTCGAAGCCGGTGAAGGCCACGACAATCAACGACACCACGGTGAGCTTCACCGTCTCTGGAGTGCTGGCGGAGAAGACGCTCTCGCTTTCGAGCGACGGCAGAACGCTGACGCTCGCCCCCAAGGTGAAGCCCCCCCTGCCCGCCACCATCTCGATCGGCCTGAGCAACGGCATCACTGATTCAGCCGGCAACGCCCTCGTCGTTCCGGGCACGTCATGGAGCTTTCAGCTTCCGCACTGGTACTCGTTCGGAGGACCACTGCATGCAGTGGGCGGCAATACGCTCCTGAAAGACACCGCCATGGCCCTTGATGGCCAGGACAACCCGGTGGTGGCATGGAGCGAAGAGGTCACTGCGGGAGGCAGGGCATCCATCTTCGTTTATCGCTGGGACGGTAACGCGTTCACTCCGGTCGGCAGTGCGCTGAACGGGACGTCGAGCGGCTCCGCCTACAAACCTGCCCTGGTGCTCGATGGCAGCGGGAACCCCATCGTGGCATGGCAGGAATCGGACGGGTTCAACGAGAACATCTACATCAGACGTTGGACGGGAACCGCCTGGCAGTCCGTGGGAGCAGGAGTCCTATCCGCCGAGAATGACACGCGTTCCAGCCCGGTTGCGACGCCCGCCCGCAACCCCTCGCTCGCGATACGCGGAAACGACATCTACGTTGCCTGGGATGAGATGAACATCGATGAATTCTCATCTATTTACGTCTGGAAGTCCGTCAATGGAGCAGCATTCACTAGCGTGGGCTCTTATGGGGGCCTAGTCAGTGCCGTATTCAAGTTTACCAGCGCCACCAAACCCTCGCTCGTATTGGACAACAATGGATACCCCATCGTGGCCTTCCAAGAACAGACGCTAGAGGAATACTTCCCTACGAACATCTACGTCATGCGCATGCAGTCAGACGGATCTTGGGCCTTTGCGGTTCCACCCTTCTACGGCGACGACACCAACGGCTACGTCTCTGGTGGTCTCAGCGTATCCACAGGAGCAACACCAGCCAGCG
Source organism: Archangium sp. (assembly GCF_036277355.1). Lineage (GTDB taxonomy): Bacteria > Myxococcota > Myxococcia > Myxococcales > Myxococcaceae > Archangium. The sequence continues at coordinate 109,838 of NZ_DASUNC010000101.1, read as the reverse complement.
ACTGCTCGCTGACTATTGATGCTCAGAACAACTTGTATCTAGCCTGGGCAGAAGAGTCCTACTTTGATGGACCTAGAGACATCCAAATTTTCCGCTCCACTGGTCCACAATCTTGGGATCGGGTTGGAAGCCCCTTGAGTGCATATAGTGGTTACACCTATGCAGCACAGACGCGGCTCCGAGCCACACCCTCTGGCAAACTTTTCGTTACTTGGACAGAGTTCGATGGAATAGCCGAGACAGGTTACATGCATCTGTTTACAAGCTACTGGGACAGCAAATCTTGGAATAGCCTAACTGGCAAAGATGGCATGAACCAGAGTCAGAAAAGCAGCGCACAACCAGCACTTATACTCGACTCAACCGGGAGACCTGTACTCGTTTGGCCCGAGGGCCGCAATGCGGCAGGGAGCGGCGGCTTGGGGGAATATGCTTACGTGCAGCGCTACAATGAATAGCTCCCTCAGTTCCTGAACAATTACCACAAACCTCTCTCACAGAAAATGTTCGGAGTTCGGTGAAAGCGGCAGGATAAAATTCAGTCTTGCCGCTTAGGAACAACAAGCCCACGGGACAGGCGGCGCAAGACACGCCGCTTCTGTCTACGCTTGTAGAGTTTATGGGCGTTCTCGCCCTCCTCATTCTGACGGGCAGTCTCTTCGTCCATGATCTGGAACTCCACGAGCGTGAAGACTGTCCGGTTCTTGCGCTCGCGCGTGTCTTCTTCTGGTTGTGGCAGATACGTATCCATCCGAACAGGAACATCCACGACGAAGTTCAATGCCCGGTAGGTGTTCCCAGAGAACAGGTTACGAGTACGCTCCTCGCGGTCTTCGTAATCGAGGTCCAGATGGAGATGCTGGGCGAACTGTTGGAGGTGAGGATTCTCCTCAAGGACTGATTTGAACGAGACGAGCGTGTTTTCGGTCTGGCCAGGGACGACGAAGTTAAAGGGAAAGAGGTGCTGTGTCAGGAAGTATAGGACCGGGACGATGTCCGCCGGCTTCTGGGTGATGATGCGGAAGCGCGTCCGATCATAGATCTGGGCCGCAACCGTTTCCTTCTTGGCCAGCAGCTTCGTAATGAGGGACTCGCGCGACTTGATGGAATGCGCGAACTCGACAACTGGCAACCCCTTGTCCTGGAGCAGCTGCGCTACACCCAACACCTTGGCGGTCACCAGTTCGGAGAGCTCTGCCTCTGAGACCGCTAGGCGATGCATCAGGTCCCGGCCCTCGATGTGCTGGAGCACGTGCATCACCTTGAGCACGATACAAGCGATGCGGCGATGTCTCGGGAGCCCCTTCACGCCGGAGGCATAGAGGAAGAGATCATGGATCTCCTCCGGGTCCGCCACGGCGTCCGCGACCCGGTAGTCAAAGGTCTGACGGAGATACTCGACGGCATCGGCGAGGACCGTACGAGCCCAGGCCTCGTCCTCTGGCCGAGAGGTGTCGATCTGACAGAGCCGGAGGAAACGGTCGACCTCGTCCCGGCTTTGGAAGTGCATCCGCCGCCAGTCGATGACCGAGCCACCTCGAAGGATGAGCCGGATGCGCTCAAGCTCGCGGAGGCCCATGTCCGCCACGGTGCAAACGGGGATATCGGACAACTGTGGGATAATGGGCGGGAACTTCACGACTCGGCTTCTAGCCGAGCCCGCTCATCGAGGGAAGCGCTTCCGGAAAAGCAGAAGGCCCTCCGCCTGCTTGGAGAGGGCCTTCCGGAAGTTACCGCGAGGCAGCCGCTCTACTTCTCGGCGACCTGCTGATCATCACGGTACTGGGCTTGGCGAACGAGCTTGCCGTCCTCGGAGAACTCCTGGGAAAGACCGTTGCGCTTGCCGTTCGCGAACTCCTCGACCAAGCGCTGCTTTCCGTTGGGGAAGTACTCCACGTGCTTGCCGTGGTAGTTGCCCCCCTGGAACTCCGTCTTGCCCCTGACCTGACCGTCCTCGCTGTAGAAGGTCCACAGGCCGGCGCGGAACCCATCGACGTACTGCCCCTCGGCGCTCTTCTTGCCATTGGGGAAGAAAGACGCATACGGCCCATGCGCGTCATTCCTACCGGCCTTCGCATCGATCTTCCGGCAGTAGAGGCCATCATTCACATTGCCGGTTTGCTTCGTCCCGGCCGGGCACGCCAGCTTGGGGGTGCTGGCCGCAGTTCCCTCAGCAAACGCCACGGAGGTGGCAAGCGTCAGTCCAACAACGAGCGTGCGAGTCAGCTTCGAATGCAGCATGTGCTCTCCTTGATGAGTACGCCGGAGTCCCGTGTGCTCACTCCTCATGACGTTCCCACCCGGCACAAATTCATACCGAATTTCCATGCGGAACCCCTCCGGCGCTGAGCTACAAACCTACCACGTCCAAAAAACAGAACCCCACCCAGCAACACACTGGGTGGGGTTCCAAGAAAACCGCAGCGGCTGCCAAGCAATCCGCAACCGCTCATGCGTGGGGCGTCAGTAGTTGGCCTGGTAGCAGAAGAAGTTGCCGCCAGTGAAGTAGACACCCAGGGACAGCGTATTGCTGGCCTCCGCAACGCAGAAGTTCATGATGAAGTCCGCGCGCTCACGGTTGGTCCCAGTCACTGTGTAATTGCCCGCCGAGCTGCTGATGGTGTCAGAACCATCCACCTTGGTGCCGGCAACCCGAACATAGAACAGGCCGTTCAGCTCATCCTTGGTCTGCGGGAAGGGAGTGCTGGCATAGGCAGACACGGTGACCTTCACGCGCTTGGGGGTCGACGCAGAGGTGCACCAGTTCGTGTCCACCGCAGCGCTCGTCGTCACGGCCTTGAAGATGATGGGGCCCGTGGTGCCCAGTTCGTTCTTCGCGGTGAAGTTCTGGTAGTTCTCGCACGTGGGGGCGGGGACCGCCGCGCACGTGTTGCTGCTGCAGAACTGACCGTAGGCGCAGGTGGCCTTGCCCTCACCCGAGCAGGTGGTGGGCGCAGCGCTGCACGTCCCCGTGGTCGTGTTGCAGACCTGGCCCGAGCCACAGTCCGTGTCCTTGGTGCAGGCCGGCGTCGTGCCACCGCCCGTGCAGACCTTGTAGACGGTCGAGCACTTCAGACCCGAAGCATCGCTGATGCGCTCGTCACGCTGGCAGAGCGCGTCCGTGCTGCACTGGCACACCTTCGTGCTGTTCGTGGAGCTGACCACGTCGCAGGTCTTCGAGGACTCGGGGCAGTCAGCGCCCGAGGTACAGGTCTGCACGCACACCTTGGCGGTCGGGTGACAGATCTCATCCGCGATGCAGTCCGTGTCCGCCGTACAATCGAGGCTCTCACGGCCACCGTCCGGGCAACCCGTCAGCACCATGCTCATCGCGCCCAGCGTGGCGAGCATCAACGTCATCTTGCGAAGCTGCATTCTCGACTTCCTCCTGAATGGATACGTCGCGAGGCGGGCCGCCGGCCACTCACTCAGGCCCCCCTCCGTCCTGCAGCGCGCGGCTTTAGTCCCGGCGCTCCAGACGTGTCAACGAATGTCGACACGGCCTTCGACGCATTCCCCAGAAGGGAATTCAACACCCACTGAAGCGGACAGTCGTACGATTGTAGTGACACAAACGTGACTGTCCGCCTCTCGGATGTTTAGAACGTGAACGGAAAGTCGATCGGATCGCCCTGCACCTTGTGCTTCGGGAAGCTCCAGCCCTTGATGAGCCCGGAGATGCAGGTGGCCATGTAGGTGGTGCGGAACTCCGACGTCTGGCAGGACACGTTCTTCGTCTTGCCGTTGGTCTGGATCGTCCAGCGCATCACCAGCTTGCCGCTCAGGCCCGGATCCTTCTTCTTCTGCTCGTTCACGCACTTGATGATGGCCGGCTTGTTGGCCAGCACCACCTGCATGATGTCCGACTGCCCCAGCTTCTCCTGCGCCGCACCACCCCCGCCAGGCTCCGGCGGGATGTAGGCCGTACGGCCGTTCGCCGACACCGTGTCGCTCTTGGCGCTGGAGCTGGGCTTCTTCGTGCCGAAGAGCTCATCGAACTCGTCATCCGCGCTCCCGCCGCTCTTGGCGGGCTGCGGCTTGCTCCGCACGGGCTCCTCGTCGTCGTTGCTCGCGGTACGCGTCGGCGCGGGACGGCTGGCCGAAGTGGCCGGCGTCCGCTTGCTCGGCACCTCGGCACGGGCCACCTGCTGCGGCTCCGTCTTCGCCGGCTCGGTCGCGGGCGGAGGCGTCGTCGTGGCCGCCGCGGGCGTGGTTCCAGGCGTCCCCGCCGCGGCGACCGCGGGTGCAGTCGTGGGCGCGGTCGCGGGCGCCGTGGCCGGCTGGGTCGCCGCCGCCGCCGGCTGGGCCGTGCCCGCCGCGGGCGTCGCGGTGTTCTGCGCCACCGCCGTCGGAGGAGGCGGCGTGGGCGGCACTTCCACCGGCTTGGACGGCGCCTGGGCCATCGGCTGCGTCGCCGCGGGCGGCGTCACGGGGGGCGGCTGCTCGGAGGAACGGGTCGCGAAGAAGGCGCCCCCTCCAACCAGCAGCAACACGGCCGCCGCCGCGCCGATGATCATCCCCATCTTCCCGCCCTGCTTCGGCGCGGGCGCGGCCTGCGGATAGCCAGGGTACCCCGGAGGCGGCGCGTACGGCTGGGCCGGAGGCGCGTACTGCTGGGGCGGATACGGCTGGGCCATCGGCTGCGCGTACGCCTGCGGAGGCGGCTGCGCGTAGGCCGGCGCCGGAGCGGGCTGCATGTACGGCGCGGGCGCGGGAGGCTCGGCCATCAGCGGGCTCTGCGCCGCCACCGGAGCAGCCTCCGGCGGAGGCACATCCAGCAGCCCCGAGGCCGCCGGCTTCCCCTTCTTCTCCTCCACCGGCGCCGCCTTGGACGCGGGCTTCGACAGCGCCTCGTTCTCCTCCTTCACCAGCGAGGCGAGCACGCTCGCGGCCGAGGGCTTCCAACCCGTCTCCTGCGCGGTCGGAACGGGCGCGGGCGTGTCGGACTTCGCCGGCTTCGCCAGGCCACTGGCGAAAGCGGACTCGACCGGACCGGACGCCACCGGCGCGGACGACGCCACCGGCGCGGGCTCCACGATGACCGGCTTCGTCGGACGCGGCGCCAGCACCGACGCCAGCTCCGTGGCCTCGGACAGCGGAATCCAGTCGCTGAAGCCCGCGCGCCAGCACAGGCTGTCAGGACCGACCTCGCCCCGATCCCAGTAGTCCTTCACCTTGTCCATCGACAGCGGGCCGACCTGCTTCTCGTCGATGGCGACGAACCACTCGTGCGAGGCCGCGGACTTCGCGTTCCCCTCGGCCTCCGCGAGCTTGCGCACCGTCTCGCCCGCGTCCGACAGGGCCGACGAGTCCAGCTGCGCCGGACCCGACGCCTCACCCGCCGGAATCCGGTGCGACCCGGAGTTGAGCACCTGGTCGAACACGGCTCCGAGCTCGTCATCCTCGACACCACTGAAGATGCCGCCCTCGGGAGGCGTGCCCAGCGTCGGGGGCAACCCGAAGCCGTCGTTGGCCGGCTGGTTCTGGGACGCGGCCGCACCGCCAGCGGCCTCACCACTCGTCCCCTCCTCCTTGACCGGCTCGGAGCCGGATGGGCGGACCACGATGTTGTAGCCGCACTTCTTGCAACGGACCTTGACGCCCTTGGCGCCAACCTTGTCGTCGCTAATCATGTACTGCGCGCGGCAGCTATCGCAGACGAAACGCATCGTTCCCCGCAACTCTCAGAAAATACGGCAGAAAATCCGCCGGAATCGTAGAGGTGGCACCCGGGGGGGTCAAGGATGCCGCTTTGGCCCGCCCGGTTGCTTCTTCAACGCGTGACACCCCTCTTCGGGTCTCACGCACTCTCGAGCCGCTCTTCTACTTCCTTACCTGCACCTCCACGTCCGTACCTACCGCGACACGCAGCTCGCGGAGCTCGTCGGACGTGGCGAACAGCAGCAGCTCCTTCAACTTCGCCTTCGGGGAGACCCGGAAGGCCGAACCCGTCTCCCCCATCACCATGCGCTTGACGGGCTCGCACTCGCCCGCCGCGAAGAGGCCGGCGCGCGCGGCCGTCAGCTCCGCGCCCTCGAGGTACTGGCGCACATCCGCCGGCGTGGCCGTGGGCAGGTAGACACGCGCCACCTTGGCCAGGGCCGCGCGGGCCGGCTCGCTGAAGGCCTTCTCCAGCACCCGGCGCTCGGCGTCCACCATCCGCGGGTCCACCGTGAAGCGCAGGTTGGGCACCACCAGGCTCAGCGCGGCCTGCACCACGGCCTCGAGCCGCTCCGGGACCAGCCGCTGGCTCATGGCCAGCTCCGGACGCACCAGGGCGAGCGTCCGCCCCAGCAGGTAGTACGCCTCGCGCTGCCCCTGCTCCGCGAAGAAGCGCCCACCCGCGCGCACGCAGGCCGGGTGCGTCTGCAGCACCTCCACGTTGACGAGCGGATCCGGCGCCGGCTCGTTGGAGCGCTTCGCCATGTTCTCGCGGCGGACCACCAGGTGCGGCGAGTACAGCTCCACCGCGTCCAGGCCGAACAGGCGCGCCACGTACCGGTAGTGCTGCACGTGGTACTCCTGCGCGCTCGCCAGGTCGATCCGGTGCTTCTTCGGGACGATCTGGTAGTTCTGGTGGGGCACCGCGTACAGGTGGCCCACCTGCACGAAGAGCAGCCCCATCAGCTCGGTGAGCGGACCCCGCGCCTTCGGGTGCAGCAGGTGCGTCAGCCACATCTGGTCGGACAGCGGCCGCTGGGCCGCCTCCTTGCGCTTCGCGTAGGGCCCGAGCTTGGTGAGGATCTCCTTCTCGTCATCCCCCGCCTCGCCGAGCAGCCCCGCCGCCGCCTGCGCGGCCATCCAGGCACCGTCGTAGTCCTTGCGCACCGCGGACAGGCGCACCAGCTGCGCGACGACCTTGCGCGGATCGTTCGTGTTGGGCAGGGCGCGGCGGAGCGCGGCGACGGCCTCGTCCTCCTTGCCCGGAGAGGCCGCGGCCAGCTCGGCGTAGACCTCCTGCACCTGCGCGTCGTCCGGCAGGCCCTTGGCGACGACGCCGTAGGCCGCCACCGCGCCCTCCTGGTTCCTCAGCACCTGGCGGTAGAGGTCACCCAGCGCCCGCCACAGCCCCATGCGCGCGCCGTGCGTATCGGGCGTCTTCGGCATGCGCCCGAGCATCTTCGCGTAGTTCTCCTCCAGGGCCTTCCACTTGCCCGCGCCGCCCAGCATCGCCTCGAGGGCGCTGAAGGCCTCGATGAAGCGGTGGTCCAGATCCAGCGCCGTGTTGAAGGCCACGGCCGCGCCGTCCACGTCGCGCAGCTCGTCCCGGCGCAGCTCGCCGAGCGCGAACCACACCCGCTTGGCCTTGTTGGGCTCGGCGGTGAGCGCGGGCAGCCGGAGCATCCGGTCCAGCATGTCCGCGGCCTTCTGGCCCTGGCGCGTCTCACGCAGCAGCACGTAGAGCGCGTCCAGCACCTCGAGCGACTCCGGCATGATCTTGAGCGCGCCGGTGTACGCGTCGATGGCCTGGTACGGATCCTTCAGCTTCTCGCGCGCGAGCTGGCCCAGCTCCAGGAGGACCCGGACCTTCGCCTCCCCTTCCAGCACCTGGGCGAGCTGCTGGCGGAGCTCGGCGGCCCGCTCCCAGCGGCCGCCCTGGTCCATCAGGGCCACCAGCGCACGCAGGGACGCCTCGTGGCTGGGGTCGACGGCCAGCGCCTTCTCGAAGTGGTTCTGCGCGCGATCCGCCTGGTTCAGCCTGGCGTGGATATCGCCGAGCTGCCAGTAGACCTCCACCACCTCCATGTCGGTGAGCTCTTCCCGGTGGTGGATGAGGATGGTCTGGAAGATGCGCAGCGCGTCGTCGTAGCGCTTCGCATGCTGCACGAGCATGTGGCCGTAGCCCTCGAGCACCGGCAGGTAGGTGGCGTCGAGGTCGTACGCCTTCTTGTACGAGGCGAGTGCCTTGTCGCGGTTGCCCAGCTTGTCCGCCACGTAGCCCAGCCGGTACAGCTGCCGGCACAGCTCCGCGGCGACCGCGGGGTCCTTCTCCGCGATGGCCTTCTCCGCCATCTTGCGCACGACGATGTCGAGCATGCGCTCGGCGGACACCCAGTCCTCACGGGCGCTGTAGACATCCACGAGGGGACGCGCCGCCTCCAGGCTGTCCGGGGCGTACTTGAGGGTCTCCTCGTAGTAGGCCGTGGCCGTCTCCGGATCGCCCTTCGTCTCGGCGTTGTAGCGCGCCACCTCGAGCAGCGAGCGCGCCTTGGCCTCCGCGTCCTCGGTCTGCTGCGCCTCCTGGAGCAGCGTCTGCTCGTAGCCGCCCCAGTCCTTCTCCTGCTCCTGGATGCCCTTGAGGGCGCGGATGCTGGGCAGGTGGCCCGGGTCGATGGAGAGTGCATTCTGATAGGCCGTCCGGGCGCTGCCCGTGTCCATCAGCATGTCCTCGTTCATCTTGCCCATGCGGTAGTACAGCTCCACCGCGTCGGGCGCGGCGCCCGCCAGCTGCGCCTCCTGCTGCAGCACCTCCAGGGCGTAGGGCCAGTTGCCGCTGCGCTCGTACAGCTTGCCGAGCGCGTGCAGCGCGGGCCGGCACCCGGGGTCCACCTCCAGCGCGTGGTGGTACGTGTTCACCGCCCGGTCCACCTGCTTGAGCTGCTGGTGGTAGACGTTGCCGATCTCCACGTACAGCTCGGCCTGCTCCTGCGTGGACGTGGCCAGCTGCAGCTGCCGCTCGTAGGCGACGACCAGATCCTCCCACCGCGCCTGCACGCGCCGCAGGCGGATGAGCGTCTTGATGGCCTGCAGGTTCTGCGGATCGATTGCCAGCACGCCCTCGATGAAGGCGTCCGCGTTGGCCGGGTTCTGGTACTTGTCCTCCCAGATGCTCGCGCAGCGGAACATCACCCGCACGCGCTCGCGGTAGTCGCTGACCACCTCGAGCATGCGCTCGTAGATGCCGAGCAGCTCCGCCGGCTGATCCAGCTTCGTGTACAGGCGCTCCATCGACTCCAGCGCCTGGAGGTTGTACGGCTCGAACTCGAGCGCCTGACGGAAGGCGGCCACCGCCGCCTCCTCGTCACCGATGTCGCGCTCGTAGACGTCCGCCACCTCGATCTGGATGCGGGCCCGCTCCTCCACGGTCGCCGCCAGGTCCCGCGCCCGGAGCAGCGTGGAGGCCACCTCCCGCCACGCCTTCTGGCGGCGGTACAGCTCGGTGAGCACGCCCAGCGTCTCGGCGTCCGGCTCCAGGTCCAGCGAGCGCAGCAACGCACTCGCGGCCTCGTCGGGCTCTCCCTGCTCCTCGAAGACGCGGGCGATCTCCCGGAGGATGCCCTTGCGCGCCTCGATGGAGCCGGCGGCCTCGAGCTTCTGCTCCAGCGCGACCACGTACTCGCGCTCACGGCCCCGCCGCTGGAACATCCCCGCGAGCCCATCGAGCGCCGTGGCGTTCGTCGGGTCGAACTCGAGGATCTTCCGCAGCGCCGCCTCGGCCGCCTGCGCATCGTTCAGCTTCAGGTCATGGACGCGCGACAGCGTGGCGTACATGCGCTCGGCCAGCGGGCCACGAGGCAGCGCATCCGCCACCTCCTCGTAGACGGCGGCGAGCTCCTCGTGCGAGCCCGTCTCGTCGGCGAGCCGCTCCACCTCCTCGCGCAGCGTGTCGTCCGACGCGTCGATCTGCAGCGCGCGGCAGAGCGCCAGGAAGGCCACGTCCTTCTGGCCGAGCCGCTGCTCCTGCACCCTCGCCAGCTCCTTGAGGGTGGCCAGCTTCTCCTCTTCGGTGACGAGGTGCGGCAGGTAGCGATCCACCACCTGCGCGTAGGCACGCCAGTCATTCAGCGTCCGGTACAGCTCGCACACGCGCGCGTACGCCGTGGGGTTGGCGGGGTCGAGCTCCAGCACCTTCTCCAGCGCGCCGCCGGCCAGCTCGGGCTTGTTGCCCGCGCCCGTCCACAGGTCCGCCACCGCGAACCACGCGGCCACCGCCTGCTCACGCTCCTCGGCCTGCTGGTGCACCTGCACCTTCAGCTCGAGTGCGCGCACCGCGTCGTTGTACGCACGCAGCGAGACGAAGAGCGCATGCACGCGCTCCAGGTCCGCCACCGCGTGAGGCTCCACTTCCAGCGCGCGGCGGGCCGCGTCCAGGGCCTCCTCGCGGCGGCCCATGCCCGAGAGCACCTCGGCCAGCCGCAGGCGCAGCGCCTTCACGCCCTCGGCCGACTCCTGCAGCGGAACGAGCCGCCGCAGGATGCCCACCAGCTCCTCCGCCTGCCCCGTCTCCTCGTACAGCTCGCGCAGCGTGTCCAGCACGCCCCGGTGCCGCGCGTCGCGGTCCAGTGCGGCCTTGAGGTAGCTCACCGCCGCCTCGGGCTGCTTCAACAGCCGGTACAGCACCCGGCCCAGCCGCTCGTTGAGCCGCACCACCTCGCGCGGATCCAACGTCTGCGACAGGCGGTCCGCCAGGAGCGTGCGCAGCTCCTCGTGCCGGCCGGACTTCTCGAGCAGGGCCTCCAGCGCGGTGAACGCCTGCTCGTTGCGGGGGTTCTTCGCCAGCAGCTCGCGGTACAGCTCGATGGAGCGGTCCAGGTCCTCCAGGCCCTCGGCGGACACCTGCGCCATGCGCGTGAGGACCCGCTCACGCTCCGGACCGGTGACGCGCTCGGACTGCAGCTCGAGGATGTTGTACAGCTTGTCGTGCGCGCCGGCCGAGTCGTAGATGGTCTCCAGCAGCCGCGCCGAGGCCAGGTGTCCCGGCTCCAGCGCCAGCACCTGCTCGAACGCGGAGGCCGCGCGATCCATGCCGTCCAGCTTCTCCTGGATCAGCTGGCCCAGGCGGAAGAGGAAGCCAACCTTGTCCGCCTTCTCCTCCGCGGACGAGGCCAGCGCCTCCAGCACGTTGGCCAGCTCCGGCCAGGCCTCCAGCGCCACGTACAGCCGATCCAGCGCGGCCAGCGCCTTCTGCTGGGCCGCCGGGTTCAGCGTGCGCGCACGCTCGTAGTAGACGACGGCGCGCTCGGGCTCCTGCAGGCGCGCCTCGAACAGGTGGCCCAGCTTGAGGCACATGTCCGAGGCGTCCTTCGCCTCGGCCACGCGCGGCAACGCTTCCTCGTAGGCCACCACCAGCTCGTCGTACGAGCCGGCCGCGTCCGTGGCGCTCTCCAGCCGGGTCCGCAGCTCGCCGTCGTTCGGGTCCTCCTTGAAGGCGCGGAAGAGCGCCAGGAAGGTGAGCTCCGGCTCGCCCTGGCTCTCACGCAGCGTGGCCAGCTCGCTCAACAGCGACTTGCGCTCGAACGCGTCCGGCGACACGCCCACCCGCGTCTCAATGACGGACGCGAGCCGCGCCACGTCCCCGCTCGCCCGGAAGGCGCGCAGCAACGTCTCCACCGCGAGCAGGTTCTGCGGCTCGCGGTTCACCAGCGCCTCCAGCCGCCCCACCGCTCCGGCATGGTTGGGCTGCAGCGAGAGCACCTCGCCGTAGAGCGCCAGCGCGCCCGCCTTGTCCAGCAGCTTCGTCTCGCGCAGCACCGCCAGGCGGAAGCGCAGCTCCAGCCCCTCCTCGGGCGTCACGAGCGCGATGCGGCGTGACAGCACGTCCGCCATCTCCGGCCAGCGCTCCAGCTTCTGGCACAGCGCGTCCATCCGCGTGAGCGCGGCGGCGTCGTCCTGCTTCACGTCCAGCAGGCGCCGCAGGGTGGCCAGTGCGCCCAGCCCGTCCTGTAGCTTCTCCTCCTGGAGCACGGCGATCTGCAACAGCACCGACGCCCGGCGGGCCGGCTCCTCGGCGCTCGCGAGCTGGCGGCGCAGCACCTCCAGCAGCTCCTGCGGCGTGCCCGTGTCGGCCACGAGCCGCGCCACGCTGTCGAGCGCGTCGGTGTCCGTGGGCCGCAGCGTCAGCACCTTGCGCCACGAGGCCAGCGCCTCGTCGTCCTCGCCCAGGCGCGCCTGCAGCCGGGCCAGCGCCCGGTACAGCTCGGCACGGGCCGCGTCACCCGCCCTCGGGGCGATCTCCGAGAGGACGGCCGCGAACTCCTCGGCCGCTCCCGCCTTGTCCACCAGCGAGAGGCACAGCTCCAGCGTGCGCGCATCGTCCGCCGCGTCCCGCAGCGCACGCGTGGCGGACAGGAAGGCCATCTCCGCGTTGTCCAGCGGGCCCGCGTACGTCTCCGCGATGCGGCGCAGCAGCGCCGCGCGCTCCTGGGGCACCGGCTCGGCGGAGACGCGCGACTCCAGCATCTGCACCTGCTTGAGGTGGTCGCCCACCGACGCGAACACCGGCTCCAGTGCCAGCGCCGCCTGGCCACGCAGCGGGCTCTCCGAGCGCGCCATCTCCTCCAACGCGCCCACCGCGCCCGGGTGTCCCTCGCGGCGGCGGAGCACGTCCTGGTACAGCTCCAGCGCCCCGCGCGGATCATCCAGGCGGCTGAACTTCAGGCGGCCCAGGCGCACGCGCAGCTCGCTGCCCTCTTCCTGGGCCTTGCGCGCGTCGGCGAGCTGGATCTCCCGCTCGATGTGCTGCGCCAGCTCCGGCCAGCGCTCCATCTGCGTCAGCACGCGGCCCAGCAGCTTGAGCGCGTTGGCGTCCTCGGGCCGGCGCTCGAGGATGTCCCGGTACGTCTGCGCCGCGAGCGCCTTGTCGGACAGCGTCTCCTCGGCGAGGTGCGCCAGCTCGAAGAGCAGGTTCACCTGCGCGGGCACGGACGGCTCGGCCCCCACCTGCCGGCGCATGGCCAGGGCCAGCTCGCGGTTGGCACCGGTGCGACGGTGCACGCGGGCGATGGACTCCAGCACCTGCTTGTTCTGCGGGTCGCGCCGGCTGACCTCCTCCAGCGCGCGCACCGCCAGGTCGTAACGCTTCAGGCGGCCATCGTAGATGCCCGCGAGCCGCCGCCACAGGTCGCCCGCCAGGGGCTCGGTGGCCCCGCGCTCGAGCTGATCCTCGTACGCCGCCGCGACCTCCTCGAAGGAGCCGGAGTCGGCCGCGAGCCGCTCCAGGTCATCGCGCACGCCGTCCCCCTGCGGGGCCTCGTTGAAGGCGCGCAGGCGCGCGGCGAAGGCGAGCGACGTCTGGCCCAGCGCCTCGCGCAGGGTGGCGATCTCCTGGATGCGCTCCAGCTTCCGCGCGGGCGACGTGACGGGCAGGAGGGTCTCCAACACCTCCACCAGCTTCCGGGTGTCGTTGAGCCCGCGGTAGACGGGCTCCAACAGCCGCGCCGCCTCCACGCGCTGCGCATCGACCTGGAGCATGCGCTCCAGACCCGCGACGGACTGCGGATCTCCCGGGGTCAGCGCCAGCAGATCGCGGTACGCGGTCAGCGCCTCGGCGTGGTTGCCCTCCTTCTCCAGCAACTGCGCCCGGCGCAGGATGAAGCCCCGGCGGGACTCGGCGTCCGTGGCCATCTCGGCGAGCAGATCCAACACGTCCGCCTGCTCCGCGAACCGCCGCGTCTTGGCGAACAGCTTGTCCAGGGCGAGCAACCCATCGGCCGCCCTGCGGATGGCCAGCGCCGAGCGCCACGCCTCGATGGCCTTGGCGTCATCACCCGCGGCCGCGTAGGCCTCGCCGGACTTCACCAGCAGGGCGCGCCGGGCCTCGGGGTCCGTCACCAGCGCCGACTGGGCGGCGTAGACCTCGGAGAGGCTCTTGGCGTTCTGCCCCCGCTCGTACAGACGCGACAGGGCCTCGAGCGCCTGCCGATCCTGCGGCGCGTCCTGGAGGATCTTCTTCCAGACGCTGGCGGCCTCCTCCGTCTGGCCGAGTTGCTCGCGCAGCTCCGCGGACCGGCGCAGCAGGCCGAGTGCCGAGGGATCCCCCGTGGGGAGGTCCAGACCGGCCTCTTCGTACAGCTCGGCGAGCATCTCGAAGGAGCCCGTCTCGCGCGCGAGCCGCTCCAGCTCCGGCCGCTGGCCCTCGCGATCCACGCCCTGGGAGAAGGCCTTCACCGCCGCCATGAAGGCGAGCGACGGCTGCTGCATGTCCTGCTCGTAGATGCGGCGGATGTCCGCGGCGAGCTGCACCTTCTCCGCGCTGAGGGCGGAGGCCATGCGCGCCTCGCGCAGGGCCACGCGGCGCTGGTGATCGCCCAGCCGCGCGAGCACCGGGTCCAACACCTCCAGCGCCCCCGCGCTCATCGGCACGGCGGCCTTCACCCACTCCTCGAGCGCCGCGCGGGCACCCGGGTGGCCCGGGTCCTCGGAGAGGATGCCCTGGTAGAGCTGGAGCGCGCCGTTGGGGTCATCCAGCCGGGTGCGCTTCAGCTCGGCGAGGCGGAAGGAGACCTCGCGGCCCTGGGGGCTCTGTCCCTCCTGCGTCTTGCGCAGGCCGAGCGCCCACGCCAGATCCTTCTCATGGCCTGGCTCCGCGTAGAGCCGGTCCAGGGCGACGGCGGCCTCGCGCTGGAGCGGATCCCGCTCGGCGATGGCGCGCCACGCGGCGGCGGCGCTCTCCTTGTCGCTCAGCTTCGACTCGTGCAGCAGGGCGGCCTCGCGCAGGTACGCGAGCTGCTCGGCCACCTCGGGCGCGGCGGCGGCGAGCTTCTCCAGCACCTCGGCGAGCGCGGCCCACTCCTCACCCGCGCGGTGCAGGCGCTGCAGCGAGCGCAGGCAGTCGAGGTTGCCCGGCTCCAGCGCCAGCAGCGCACGGAGCGACTTCAGCGCGGCGTCACGGTCGTCGAGCTTCTTCTCCTGGACCTCGGCCAGCTCGCGCAGCAGCCCCGCCCGGGCGGGACCGACGCTCCCCTCCTCCGTCAGCTCGATGATGATTTCCGCGTAGGCGTCCAGCGAGTCCGCGTCCTCGGCGGCCTGACGAGCGGCGGCGCGCAGCGGCATGTCCCCCGGCGCCAGGCGCAGGGCCCGGGCGAGCGAGGCGAAGGCCAGCTCCGGCTGGCGCAGCTGCGTCAGGTGCACCTGCGCGGCCTGACGGAGCACCAGCACGCGCGAGGCGTCATCGCGCGCCACCTCGGCGAGCACGTCCAGCGCGGCCACCAGCTTGCGGTGGTCCTTGGTGGCCTCGTAGGCGGGAATGAGGGCGCGCGCGGCCTCCTCGCGGGCGTTGCCGGAGCCGAGCATTCCCTCGAGCGCGGCACGGGCGTCCACGTCGGAGGGACGCTGGCGGAGGATGTCCGCGAAGCTGCGCACCACGTCGGTGCGGTCGCCCGACGAGTCCTGCAGCACCTGCGAGCGCTTGAGCGTCAGGCGCGCCACACGGTCCAGGTCACCCGCGTCCTCCGCGAGCGCGATCTGCCGCGCGAGCACCTCGCCCAGCTCCCGGTTGCGGCCGGCCTTCTCGTACAGCTCGGCCAGACGCGGCAGGTGACGCACCTCGTCCGCACCGGAGTGGATGGCGGCCTGGAGGGCCTCGGCGGCCTGGAGCGGCCGGCCCAGCCCGGCGTTGAGCTCCACGAGCTGCATCTGCAGCTCCACCTTCTCCGCCTTCGTGGCCGTGGAGATCCGCTTGCGCAGCAGGGCATCCGCGTCCGCCGCGCGCCCCGCCTTGCCGTACAGGTTGATCAACCGGCCGAGCACCTCGGGCGACTCGGGCTGCCGCTGCAGCGCCGTCTCCAGCGAGCCGATGGCCTCCGGGAGCGCCCCGGACTGCTCGGCCAGCGTCGCCGCCTCGGACAGCAGCTGCACCGTGAGCGCGGGCGCCTCCGCCTCGGTGGCCAGCGCCCTCAGCACGCGCACCAGCTCGGCGTGGGAGGACAGGTCATGCGCCAGACGCGCCGCCTCGGCGCGGTTCACCTCGTCCGCGGGCGCCTCGCGCAGGGCCTTCACGCGCAGGTCGAAGGCCGCCCGGCCATCGACCAGCTGCTTCTCCTGGATGGTGGCGATCTGCCCGGACAGCCGCTGCCGCAGCGCCACGTCCTTCGTGGCCTCGAGCTGCTGCAGCATCGCGGACACCTGGCGCTGGTGGTCGCCCGTGCGGCCGTAATGGCCCGCCAGCGCCTCGGAGATCTCCGCCGTGCGTACGCCGGCCGCCGAGAGCCGCTCGAGCCCGCCCAGCACCACGCCCGTGGCCACGTTCTCCGCGAGCAGCTGGAGGAAGATGCCCACCGCGTCCTGCGGCCGGTTCAGGCGCTCGGCGTACAGCCGGGCCTGGCGCGCCGCCCAGTCGCTGCGCTCCACCTGCGTCTCGGCCAGCTTCGCCAGCTTGCCGGCCAGCGCCGCGGCCTCCTCGAACTTCGACAGCGCCACGCACACCGCCTGCAGGCGCCGCACGGGGCCCGGATCGTCCGGAGAGAGCTTCACCAGCTCGCGCACCATCGGCTCCAGCTCGACCGGGGCCACACCGGTGGCCTCGCGCCGGGAGATCTCCGCCTCCAGGCGCGCCTTCGGGTCATCCGCGAGCGCGGCGGCGGCCCGGAGCGACTTCACCGCTTCCTGCGCGGCGCTGTCACCCGGCGCACGCGCGAGCACCTCCCGCCAGGCCGCCTCGGCGCCCGCGGGATCCGCCAGCGTGCCCTGCAGCAGCTGCGCGAGGTGCCGCCAGAGCACGAGGGCCGACTCGGGAGGCGCGACCACGGCCGCCCGGCGCAGCGCCACCGCCAGGGCGGGCTCCGCGTGGGCCTTGCCCGCGTGCTCCATCACGGAGTCCAGCAACATGGGACGGCCGGGCTCCAGCGCCAGGGCCCGGGCGAGCACCTCGAAGGCACCGCGCGCGTTGTCCGCCTCCTCGTAGAGGAGCGCGAGTCCCTCGCAGAAGGCCACGCGCTCGGCGCGCGGGCGCGGGGCGAGCAGCGCCAGGTCCAGCAGCGGCTCCATCGCCTCGAAGTTCTCGTCCTCCGCCAGCAGGCGGGCCAGCTGGAAGGCCGCGAGCGCGTTGGCCGGATCCAGCTTGAGCGCGGCCTCGAGGTGCGCGCGCGCCGCGTCCCCGTTCTTCTGGTGCAGGCAGAGGTCCGCCAGCCGCAGCCGCAGGGCCACCTGCGTCACGCGCTCCTTCACCGTGCCGAGGTAGCGCTCCAGCATGGCGAGGGCCTCCGCCGCGCGGCCCTGCTCCAGCAGCAGCTCGGCACCGAGGCTCGCCACGTCCGCGCGCGCCGGATCCACGCTGGTGGCCTTCTCGAAGGCGGCGAGCGCACCGGCCGCGTCGTTGAGCCGGGTGAGGCGCAGCGTGCCCAGCCGCAGCCACAGGTCCACCTGGGCGTTGCGCTCGCGCGCCTCGCCCGCCATCGCCTCGAACCAGCTCTGCGCTGGCCCGAAGTCACCGTTGCGCTCGGCCACGCGCTCGATGAGGTTGAGGGCCTCGGGCATGCCGGGCCACAGCAGGAAGCAGCGATCCAGCGCCTCCTTCACCTTGTCCGTGGCGGCCGGCTCGTACCAGGCGTGCAGCTTGGCCACCAGCAGGGACAGCCGCGCCGCGCTCTTGCGGTCGCGCTCCTCCAGGGACATGCCGCGCAGCATGCGCGCGCGCTCGCGCCACGCCTGCTCGAAGCGCTGCAGCGTCTGCGTGGCCTTCTCCGCCCGGGCGTTCTGCGGCTCCAGCTCCCGCACGACGGCCAGCGCCTGCTGGGCGAGCACGTGCTCGGTGGGATCCTCCACCAGCCGCTCGGCGAAGGCGGCGTACTCCTCCACCATGCCCTCGCCACCCAGCGCGGCCCGCTCCCGCTCCAGCGACTCGAAGACGGGCTGGAAGCGCTCCTCGGACATCAGGAGCTGACGGGCACGCTTGAAGGTGGCGCGCTCCGGCTTCGCGCGCGCCGCCCGCTGCAGGCACAGCACCGCGCGATCCCTCCGGAACAGCTTCTGCTCGTGGAGGTTGGCCGCCTTCATGAACAGGGACGCGGCCTCGTCGCCCTGGCTCAGGCCACCGAGCCGCTCCAGCACGTCCACGAGCCCGGCCATGTCCTGGCGCGCCTCGTAGACGATCTTCAGCCCGCGCAGCACGGGCCGCGGATCCTCGGCGATCAGCAGCGCGCGCCGCAGCAGCTCCTCGGAACGGCCGGGGTTGCGCAGCCGCTCGTAGGCAAGCTGTCCCGCGCGCACGAGCACCCGAACCGCTTCCGCGTTCGGCGTCTCACGCGCGCGTCCCTCGTAGAGACGGATGAGGTCCTCGACGCGGCCAGCCTTCTCGAGTGAAGCCTCGACCTCGGCGAAAGGCCGGTCGGAAGCGACACGCTCAGCGGGTCGACGGAGGTTCGACTGATCCATGAAGGGCGGGCCTCGCGAAAGAAAGGGGCGGGAGCGGACTCTACAGCCCGCTCACCGCCCCCAGCAATCACGTAAATCCCGCCAACTGTCGAGATTTATTGGCTTTCTTGCTCGTTTGCAGCCGGAGCGGACGAGCTCGCCTCGGAGTCCTTCGCGCCCTCGGCCCCAGTCTCTTCAGCCTCTTCGGCGGCCGCGGCGGCATCCGCGGGCCGCTTGGGCGGCGGAGTGGCGGGCAGGGCCTGGGCACGCTGCACGCCCGCGTCGTCACCCAGCTTGGTGAACAGTTCGGTGGCCTTGTCCCGCAGCTGGAGCTCCTCGGCCAGGGCGGCGGCCTTGGGCAGGTGGCCGATCTGCTCGTAGAGCACCATGGCCTTCTCCTTGCGGCCGATCTCCTCGTAGAGCGCCGCCGCGGTGGCGGACTCCCCGAGCAGCTCCAGCCACCGGGCACGGCCGGCCGGCTTGTTCTCCGCCTCGGCGCGGGCGAGCTCCTTCTGCGCCAGGGCCTTGGCCTCGTCCGTCAGCTTCAGGCGGTTGAGGAAGTGGAAGGCCTTGGGAGGCGGCAGCGTCCCGAGCACCTCCACGGCCTCCTTGCCGCGGCCGGCGTTCACCAGCAGGGTGGCCGCACCGAGCCGATCCCCGCGCTCGACCAGGGCCTTCACCTCCAGGTCCCGGACGCGGTTGGCCGCCGCGAAGTCGCGGGTGCGCTCGTACGCCTTGCGCGCCAGCGCCAGCTTCCCGGCACGCTCGTAGGCGAGCGCCGCCTGATCGAACTGACGGGCCCGCTCGTACAGCCGGGCGACGTTCTCGAAGTCACCCTTGCCGATGTAGATCTCCATCAGCAGCTCGTAGGCGCCGGCCTTCTCGAGCACCTGGGGGAGCTGCTCGGCGGGGACCGTCGCCATGAGGCGGCGGGCGGTGTCGTTGTCCTTGCCCGCCAGCGCGACGCGCAGCGCGCTCTTGATGTCCCCACCGGCCTCGAAGAGCCGGACGGCATCGGCGAAGGAGTT
Source organism: Archangium sp. (assembly GCF_036277355.1). GTDB lineage: Bacteria > Myxococcota > Myxococcia > Myxococcales > Myxococcaceae > Archangium. Next base: position 90,741 of record NZ_DASUNC010000101.1, on the reverse strand, counting down.
GTTGCGCTCGTGCATGCGCGCCGCGTCGCGGGTACGGCCCATGCCCTCGAGCTGCTTCGCCTGCTCCGACCAGTCACCCGTCAGCTCGGGCAGCGGCTGCCGGCGCTCACGATCGCCACGATCCCGGCGCTCGCCCTCGGGACGCTCGCCGCGCTCCCGGCGCTCGCCGCGCTCAGGACGCTCCCGGCGCTCACCCTCACGGCCTTCCCGGCGCTCGCCGCGCTCACGACCCTCGCGGCGATCACCCCGCTCACGACGATCACCGCGCTCACCCTCCCGGCGCTCCCCCGCGGGAGGACGGGCGGCGGCGGGCTCCTCGCGCTCGGGCTGCGGCTCGCGGCCGCTCAGCGCGAAGGCCGACGAGGCCCGCTCCGCATCGCCCGCGGCGCGCCAGGCACGGCCCACCAGGTACATGACGTCCACGTAGGCCTGGAACTTCTCCTTCGCCGGATCCGCCGCGGGAGCGGCCGCACCCTCCGCGGGAGCAGCGGCCTCGGCACCCTCCGCCGCAGCAGCGGCCTCACCACCCGTGGCCTCCGCGGGAGCCGGAGTGGCCTCGGCGGCGGCCTCTGGAGCGGCACCGGACTCACCGGCCGCCGAAGCCTCGGGCTGGGGCGGCCGCGTCTGGCGCTGCACGCGCAGCAGCGTGGTGATGAGCCGGCCACGCACGTTGAGATCCAGCTCCTCGAGCGACTTCACCCGCATGGTGCGCAGCGAGCGGACGATCGACTCGAGCGGCGACTTCTGGGCGGCGAAATCGCTCTTGCCCAGCGCCTTCTCCAGGGTGCTCAAATCAGCGATGACGCGCTGGCCCGGACCGATGGGGCCTTCCGCGCGATCGCGCCCACGGCCCCGGGGACCATCGCCCCGGCCGCCGCGGCCGCCGTCACGACCACCGAAACCGCCGTCACGACCACCGAAACCACCACCCGGACCCTCACGGCGCGGACCCTGACCGGGACCTGCGCCCGGGCCCCGCCCACCGCGCGGTCCACCGCTTCCATTCTCCTGAGGCACGTGATTCTCCCGCTAAAACGCGTAGCGAAGGTTCGGCGTCACCGCGAACCCGAATGACTGAGACTTGACGAAGAAGCTGCCCGTCACCTCGATACCTACCGAGAAGTGGCGAAGGCGTGTGTAGTACTCCAGTCCCGGTCCGGCGAATACCAGAATGTCGGGGTCCGGCAGGAGTTGCTGCGGCCTGAACAGGGCGTACCCGGCACCGCCGCGGACGTAGATCCACGTGCGCTGGACGTCCTGGGCATCGGCCAGGCCCACCAGGTGGAAGCGAGCCACCGCGCCGGGCACCAGCATGGAGAAGTCGCCCGAGGCCGCGCCTCCCGAGTTGCCCACGTACTCGGAGCCCGCCCGGTTGGAGGCACCCATCACGAAGACGCCCAGCGACAGGCGCTCGCCGATGTCCACGCCCAGCTCCACCTGGGCCATCTGCCCGGGAGAGAAGGGCCGCGGGCCCGAGGTGGACGGCGGGTTGACGACGAAGAACGGGCCACCGAGCACCGACAAGTAGATGCCGCGCTCGATCTCCTCGAAGGACTCGGCCGGCCTGTCACCGGCGGCCTGCGCATGCGCGAGCGCGGGGAGGGCCAGAGCGGCGCAAACGACGAAGGGGCGGAAGGCTTTCATGCGGGGGCGGACGTTAGCCCAGCAGCGCCGGGACGCCAGTGCCAAAAAGCAGGATGGGCGGCCCCGCCTCGGCGGAACCGCCCACCTGAACCTTTTCACTGCTCGGCGGAAGCTACTCGCCGGCCGCCTTGAAGATGAACGGATAGGTGACCGTCACCGAGCCCCCGCCCTTGGGCTTGGGGAAGGCCCAGGTGCGGACGCGGCCGGCCACGCACTGCTCCAGCTCGGGGTTGCCCGCGGTGGACTGGGCCACGGAGGAGCTGATGACGTTGCCCTCGGCGGCGATGATGAAGCGCACGGACACCTTGCCGCCCAGCTTCGGGAAGCGGTTGAGCAGGCTCTCGTAGCAGTACTTGATCTGCGACTTGTTGCGCTGGATGACCTGGCGGATGAGCTCCTTGTCGAGCGAGCCGCTCACCGTGGCGTCCTCGGCCGCGATGCCCACGTCCACGCTCTGCTTGCCACCCAGGCCGCCCACGCCGGAGCCGTAGCCGCCCATGCCACCACCACGGCCCTTGGTGCCGACCGCGCCGATGCCGATGACGTCACCGCCACCACCGCCACCACCGCCGCCGCCCTTCAGGCCGAGGCCACCGAGGCCGCCCACCATGCTGCCCTTGCCGACCAGGCCGCCCATGGCGCTCTTCAGATCACCACCGAGACCGCCACCGCCGAAGAGGCTGGAGGCGCCGCCCTTGCCACCGAAGATCTTGGCCGCCATGTTCTTGGCCGCCGCCTTCTTGTCGGGCTTGGCGTTGGACGCGGGCTGGTTCTGCTTCACGACCTCCTTCTTCCCGCTGTCCTCCTTCTTCGCCGCCTTGGCCTTCTCGGCCTGCTTCTCCGCCTTCTGCTGGTTGAGCTTCTCGAGGAACTTGTTCTTCTGCGTCTCGGGCGGCTTGACGATGAGCTTGGCCAGACGCGAGTTGTTGCCCGCCAGCTCGTCCGCGAACTCGTCACCGGCCGCGGCGTGGTTGGCCGCCGCGATGACGAACATGGAGGCGAGGAAGAACATCACCAGGAAGATGTTGATGACGGCGAAGTCCATCGACTCGCCCAGCGCGGCGATGGCGCGCTTGGGCACGGGCTCGAAGACGGCCTCCAGCGTCACGCCACCCAGGTCCACCCAGAGGAAGTCATCCTCCTTGAGGGTGAGCGCGTAGGCCTCGCCCTCGTGGGTGGCCTTGCCGGACTCGATGACGGCCTTGAGGTCCGAGGTGTCGCCCTTGCGGGTGAGCTCGCCCTTCATCTTGCCGGTGAAGAGCACGGTGAAGCCCTGGCCGTCGGTGCGCACCACCTCGAAGCGCTCACCGCCCAGCTTGGCGTCACCCATGATGAAGTCGACGCCCTTGGCGGAGCCGACGCTGAAGGAGCGCTTCTGGCCCGGGGCGAGGAAGAAGTCGCCCACGCGCTGGTCGCCCCACATGAAGTGCAGGCCCAGGCCGAGCGGACCGTTGCCCTTGCGGGCGATCCGGCGCACGCGCGGAGCGGGCTCGGCGGGAGCGTGCTCCACGGGAGCGGCCACCGGCTGCGCGGCGGCCTTCGGCGCGGGAGCGGCGGCCACCGGCTGCTGCACCACCACCGGCACGGGGGCGGGCGTCACGGCGGCCGCGGCGGCCGGGGACACCGCCGCCTGGGACAGGCCCACGGCCAGCGGCGTCTCGGGCACGGGGGCCACGGGAGCCGGGGTCGGCGCGGTGCTCGCCGCGGCGGTCGCCAGGTTCACCGCGGCCACGGCGGCGGGATTCTCCAGGCGGATGGTGGTGCCACCGACCTTGATCTCATCGCCGAAGGACAGCTGTCCCTTGTTGACGCGCTTGCCGTTGACGTAGGTGCCCTCGACGCTGCCCATGTCGATGATCGACAGGCTGCCGTCTGCGGCCACCTCGATGACGGAGTGGATGCGGCTGACCTTCTCGTCCTCCAGGCACAGGTGTGCGGAGGCGAGACGGCCGATCTTGATGATGTCGCGCTCGAAGTCCTTGGCGGTGACGAGGGTGTCACCCTTGAAGACCTTGAGTGTCAGAGGGACGGGCATGGAAATTCCCCAGTTGGCTTTCGGCGATCTCTAGGACAACGCGTGCGGTGGCGGGTTCCCGGCTTTTTTCTACAGCTCACCCACCGACTGCATCACCTTGTCCTCGAAGTCCTCGCGGATGCGGATCAGGTTGGAGTGCTGGACCTTCTTGCGAGCCTCGACGTACTCGCCATCCGGCTTGGTGAGGTCACCCTCGATGGTGTCGTCCTCGAAGTCGATGGACTGGGAGCCGCCCTTCTGGGCCTTGCCCCCACCCCCACCGGCCTCCCGGCGAGGAGCACTCTCCCCCTCGTCCTGGGCAACGGCCGGGCTCACCGCGAGTACCACGCACAGCATCAGGAGCTTCCGCATGACTTTCTCCGAGCGGTTCCCCCTCCGGGGTTCCGCAGTACGTCCGCCAGCGCCGGAATCCGGCGCCAGCGGACGAAGGTTCGCATCAATCCCCCCACCCTCGCCACACACTCCTAGAAGATGTCGTCAGACGGTTCGGTCGGTTCCGTCTTGGCTGGATTCTTCTGCGCAGGTGCGGCGGCGGGCTGCTGGCCGGCGGCGGGCGGGGCGTCGGCGGCGGGAGGCGGGGTGCCACCGGCCGGGGTGGTCTGAGGCGGGGCGTCGGTGCCCGAGGCGGGGGTGACGGTGCCACCCTGCCTGGCCTCCTCGGCCTTCATCGCCTCCTGCTGCTGCTTCTGGAGGGCCTCGAGCTGCTTCTGCTGCTCCTCGGCGGCCACGGCCTCGCGCTGGGCCTGGACGATGGTCTCGGCCTCGCGCAGCAGCCCGAAGATGGGGTGCTCGGCGTTGAGGGCCACCTCACCGCCGGACATGGCGATGTACTTGCGGTACAGCTCGATGGCGCGCTCCGGAGCACCCTTGTGGCGGTGCAGCAGGACGGCGCGGTTGAAGTGGACGGCGGCCATCTTCGGGTCGAGCTTCTCCGCCTCGTCATACTCCTGCATGGCCTTGTCCAGCTGGCCCTGGCCCTTGTAGGCGATGCCGAGGTTGAGGTGGGCGGCGGCGTTCTTGCTGTCGGCCTGGAGGATGCGGCGCAGGTGCTCCTCGGCGCCGGGGTAGTCCTCCGAGTCCAGCTCCATCTGCGCCAGCTGCACGCGCGAGGGCACGTAGTCGGCGCGGACCTCGATGGCGCGCTTGAAGGACAGGCGCGCGGCGTCCTTCTTGTCCTCCTGCAGGAGGACGAGGCCGATGGTGTGGTGCAGCTCGGGATCGTTCTGGTCGATCTTCATGGCGCGCAGGGCCACCAGCTTGGCCATGGCCAGCTGCTTGCGCTCCAGGTAGCTGCGCATCATCACCTTGTAGGCGGTGACGGACTGGGGCTCGCGCATGAGGGCGGCGCGCGCCAGCTCCATCGCCTTCTCCTGGTCACCGGTCTGCCGGTAGATCTCCGCCAGACGGGCGCGGGCGTTGCCGTCGTCCGGGTAGATCTTGAGGATGCCCTGGTAGATGGACACCGCGCCGGAGATGTCGCCCGCGTTCTGGGCGATCACCGCCAGGTTCTCGGAGGCCTGGCGCAGGGTGGGCTTCTTCTTGAGGGCCGCCTGGTAGCGGGCAACGGCCTCCTGGGTGTTGCCCTGCCGCTCGGCGAGGACACCCAGGTTGTACTCGGCCTCGGCCACGTTCGGGTCCGCGTCGAGCGCGGCCTTGAACTTGCGCTCGAGCGACGGGTAGTCGAGAGCGTTGGCCTTCTTCTGGGCCTCCAGCGCGCCGAGGGCGTCCTCGAAGAGGAGCTTGGCGCGGTTGGAGATGGGGGGCGGCTCGTTGGACTTGCTCGTCTTGCCACCGGTGGTGCCGGTGTTGCCGGTGGTGGCGGCAGTGGTGCCCGCGCAGCCCGCGGCGAACAGCGCCGCGAGCGCGGCCAGGAGGATTGAGCGCATCATGGGGGGGCGATTCATTAGAGGAAGTCCTCCGGTTCCTGCTCGTCCGTCCCGGCCTTCTTGGGCGTCCCCTCCTTGGTGGGAGCGGACGGACCATCGACCTGGGTGGCCGTCTGCTGCTGCAGCCGCCTGGCCAGATCCGACACGTCCTCGGCGGCCTCCTGCGTCTGCGTCTGCTCGGCCGTGGCCGTCTCGACGACGGGCGGCGGCACGTCCTGGATGGCGGTGAGCAGGTCTCCACCGATGACGAGGTCATTGCCCTTGGAGAGGGCCACCTTCTCCTCGACCATCATGGGGAACTGATCCGGGCGGTAGGTGGTGCGCAGCATCTTCAAGCTCTCGGCCGCGCAGTTGTTGAAGATGTCCAGCTCGCGGGCCTTGGCCACGGCGTTGCCGAAGGCCTCGGCGGCGCTCTCCTTGAGGGGCTGGGCGTTGTTGCCGAACTCCTCGCGCAGCGCGCCCTCCGTCTCCTCGTCGATGCCCGGGGGCATGGGCGCGTTGATGAGCTTGTCCGCGAAGTTGTCGTAGACGAGACCCAGGCGGTGCAGGGCGCAGATGCCGGGCTCGGCGGCGCCGATCTGCACCGTCTGCACGTACTTCTTCTCCACCACCGCGCGCGAGTCGTTCTTGTCCTTGATGGAGGCCTTGAACTTCTCCGGGCTGGCCGGGCGGCCCCAGGACAGCTTCACGCGCGAGTAGAACTGGAAGTCCGGCTCCACGCTGCGGAACTGGGCGCGGGCCACGGGCTCCAGCGCCGGCTTGTCCAGCGACGTCTGCAGACGCTTGGGCAGCTTCTCGTAGTAGTCGAGGATGCGGGCGTAGAGGCGCTCGGTGTCCTTGGGACGGCGCAGCTTGTTCTCGTAGATGTCGACGATGCGGCCCTCGGCCATGAGGAACTTGCTGGGGCTGCGCATGTACTGGCGCTCGTACTCCTCCAGCTGCGTCATGGCCTTGATGTAGTTGCCCGTCTTCTCGTGCAGGTCCACGATGGCCAGGAACACGTCCTCGGCGTCCTTGGCCTTGGGCCAGAGCGTCAGGTAGCGCTCGCGCAGGGTCAGGGCCTCCTTGAGCTGGCCGAGCCCCTCGCGGTAGGTGGCCGCGTTGAAGAGCGCCACCTGGGCCTTGGACTCCTCCCACTTCTGCGGGGCGCCGGGCTTGTCGGACACCACCACCGGAGCCTTGCCCTTGCCCTTGCCCTTCTTGGCGCGGGAGGGGGCCGGCCTGGCGGCGCCACCACTCTTGCTGGCCTCGTAGCCGTCCACGTACTGCTCGTACACGTCCGCGGACTCGAGGAAGTCACCGATGGCCTCCAGCGCCTCCGCGTTGTTGTAGATGCACTCCGGCACGAAGCGCGAGGACGGGTACTGCTCGATGATGCGCTGGCGGACCTGGATGGCCTTATCCAGCATCTTCGCCTTGTAGTAGTCCACCGAGGCGTTGAAGAGCGCCACGTCGGCGATCTCCGTCTGCGGGAAGTCCGCCACGAAGGACAGGTAGGCCTCGGCCGCCTTGGCGAACTGGTTCTTGGCCTCGAGCTGGCTCACCAGCTTGAAGGCGGACTGCTCGATGACCTTGGAGAGCTCGTCACGGAACTTGCCGGTGGCCAGCTTGTCGTTGGCGTAGAACTTGCGCGCCCACTCGTTCACCTTCGCCCAGTCCTCGAGCAGGTTGTACGAGTCGAGGATCAGGTTGGCGGCGATCTCCGCGGCGCGCTCGCCGGTCTCGAACTTGTACTCGGGCGAGCCGAGGGCGATCTCGCTGAAGCGCAGCACCGCCTCGTCGAAGTGGTTGTGGCGGTAGTAGATGTTGGCCGCCTTGAAGGCGATCTCCACCTTCTTGTCGCCCTTGGGCACGTACTTCAGGTAGCGCTCGCAGGCCTCCAGCAGGTCCTTCTTGCCCTGCGGGATGTTGGCCTTCTTGCGGATGTCCTTGCTGATCTCGTCCTTGAAGAGCCCCTTGGCCTCGGCGTCCTTCACCATCTCGTCATAGGCGAGCACGGCGTTGTACGCGGCGTTGCTCAGCCACTTGCCCGGCTTGCCGGGCTTGGGGTTGCCCTTCTCGTCCTTGGCCTCCAGCTGCTTCACGTCCTGCAACACGACGAGCGTGTAGTTGGCCGCGGCCTTGTCGAACTTCTGGAGGTTGTCGTTGAGGAGCTCGGCCCAGAAGAAGCGCAGGTCATACGCCTTGGAGCTCTCCGGGAAGAGCGTGAGGTAGTCCGAGTAGATCATGTCGGCGTAGCCGAACGTGGCCTCCTCGCGCGTCTTCTTCGCCTCGTTGTGCCAGGTGACGGCGAGGTTGGACAGGGTGCGCTCGGCCAGATCCTTGGCCTCCTCGAGCGCCTTCTTGTCCTTCTCCTCCTTGATGACGCCGGAGCCCTCGACCTCCTTCATGATCTTCACGAGCCGGCGCACCTGCGTGACGGTGCGCTCCTTGTTGCCCATGCGGAGGACGATGTCGACGATGCGGCCCTGGAAGCCCGGGGCCTCGGGGGAGAGCGGCTTCTCCTTGATGAGGGTGTTGTAGGTGATGGCCGCCTCGCGGTCCTTGCCCTCGCCGTAATACATGTTGGCCAGGGTGCGCATCATCGCGAAGCGGTCGTCCGGGTTGGTGGCGACCTTGGAGAAGTCCTCGCGGGCCAGCGTCACGTCACCCTCGCGGGCGTAGGCGCGGACGTAGTCGGTGCGCGCCTCGCGCACCAGCGAGCTGCCCTTCTTGTTGGCGCCGCCGTCCTTCTCCACGGCCTGCGCGCCCGCCAGCTCGCCGTAGAGCACCACGGCCTTCCACTTGTCCTTGGCGTTGGCGTAGTCGGCGAGGTTGAAGTAGCACCAGCCCTGCTTGTAGAGGGCGAAGGCGTACACCTGGCTCTCGGGGAACTCGGCGGCCTTCTTGTAGGCGGCGAGCGCCTTCTCCAGGTCCGCGTGCTTGCCCTTCGAGTTGTTGAAGTAGTACTCGCCGAAGGCCAGCCAGGCGTCGGGGATGTACTTGGACTTCGGGTGCTTCTCCACCAGGCGCTTGAAGGCCACCAGCGCCTTGCGATCCTGGCCGTCCTCCATCAGGTACGTGCCGAGGAAGAAGAGCACCTCGTCCGAGCGCTCGAAGTCCGGGTACTCCTGGACGATCTTCGTGTACTGCTCGAGCGCGAGCTTGCCGTACTGCTTCTGGCGGGTGAGGAGCTCGGCCTTGCCCGCCTTGGCGCGGCTCTGGCCCGCGGCGTCCCCGCGGTTCATCGCCGCGATGAGCTCGTCGTCCTTCCGGTTCGCCTCGAAGAAGTAGAACTTCGACTCCTCCCAGTACAGCTCGCCCAGGCGGAAGAGCAGCGCGGGCTGCTCCTTCTGGTCCGCCGAGAGGGAGATGATCTTCTTGAGCGACTCGATCTGCTCGCGGCGCTTGGTGGCGACCTGGCCTTCCACGCCGAGGCGGAACTGGTCGTATTGGAGGGCGGGCGCGTTGTCCTGCTTCTCCTTCTTGCGGCTGATATCGCCAGCGAGCGACTTGTCCACCACGGCCGTGGAGCTCTTCTTGCCGAGGTTGGCGTCGCGCGGCGCTTTCTTGTCCTGCGCATTGGCCGTCGTGGCCAGGAGCAGAAGGCTGAGGAGGAGCGTGCGGCGCATGGGTTTCCTCTGCGGGGGTCTTCCGTCGCGGTTCCTCGCCTGCTCGGCAAGTGTCCGGGACTCTTCGGGAATTTCCATCTGGAAGGCGCGCACTATGCGCGGTGCGTTGGGGCCGGTCAACAGCCCCTTGGGGGCATGCCGGGCTGCTTGGACCCAGCCGGAAAGTTTTCAGAAGGGCTGTGCGAAAAGCGTTCTCCGGGTTGCTCTGTCAGTCCCTCCTGGTAAGGGGGAATCTTGCGCCCGGCCGTCCGGCTGCCCACCAGGGAGATGTCGCACCACATGAGCCTCCTGCCCGAGAGCGCCAGCTTCGAAGAGCTGGTGCAGGACTACTTCCTCGCGATACGCGGCAGCGGATTGATGCTGTCCGCGCTCGACGTGGAGCTTTTGACGTCCTGGGCCGAGCAGGGAGTTCCCTTCGAGGTGGTGGCGCGGGGCATCGCCCGCTCGGCGGAGAAGGCGCTGTGGGACGCGCGCCCCGGCGAGCCGGTGCTGCGCAGCCTCCGGGCCTGCCGCAAGCAGGTGGAGGCGGAGATCAAGAAGCACCGCGAGCGCACCGCGGGCGCGGGCACCGAGAGCAGCCGGCGCACGGCCCGGATGCGCTCGTGGGAGGAGCAGCGCCACGCCCAGCTGCAGGCCTCGCTGGAGCGGCTGGCCGAGCGGGAGCCGGCGCTGGCCCCCCGCGTCCACCGGCTGCTGGAGGCGGTGCTGCACGAGGTGCCCACCGAGTTCGCGCGGATGGAGGCCCTGGAGACGCTGGTGGGGCTGATGCTGCTGCGCGCCCTGCCCTTCTCCGAGCGGCGCGAGCTGTGGCGCACGGCCCGGGGGGAGGACATGGATCAGCAGTACATGTCCTTCCGCGCCCGGCGGCTGGCCCGGCGCTTCCGGCTGCTGGCGGTGGTGCGCCGGCGGCTGGGGCTGATGGATGCCTAGAGCGGTAGGTGGGTGAACGTCCGTGTAGCAGGCTGACGAGCGTCAGGGCGCTCTGCTATGGCCTGCGGACATGGGCACCAAGGCGAGCGGCGAGGTGTGTGGCGAGTGTGGGGGGCGAACGTACCTCATCGAGCGGCGCGGAGACCGGGCGCAGGCACGGGTGTGCACGTGCTCGGCCCGGTGCGGGCTGTGTGAGGGACGCGGGTACGCGTACGAGACGCGCGAGGAGACCTTCAGCGCGAAGGTGGGCCCCAAGCGCTACGAGGTGCTCGTGCCGTGCGTCTGCCAGCACCGGGCGAAGCGCATGGAGCACTTCAACCAGGTGGGGCTGCCCGGCGTGGCGGCGCACGCGAGCTTCGAGAACTACCGGGCCTTCAACGAGGCACAGGATCGGGCGCGCAACCTGGCGATGCACTTCGCCCACCACTACGCCAAGGGCGGGGTGAACAAGGGCTTCATCCTCAGTGGCCCGGTGGGCACGGGGAAGACGCACCTGCTGGCGGCCACGCTCAAGCACCTGGTGCTCGAGGTGGGCCTGGAGGCGCGCTACGTCGAGATCTCCCTGCTCTACGCCACCATCCGGCGCGGCTTCCAGGAGGGCAAGAGCGGCGGGGAGATCATCGGCCCCCTGTCGGACGTGGAGGTGCTGGCCATCGACGAGATGGGCAAGGGGCGCGGCAGCCAGTTCGAGATGGAGACGCTCGATGAGCTGATCGCCCGGCGCTACAACGCGGGGCGCACCACCCTCTTCGCGACGAACTACTCGCTGGAGCCGGAGCGCAAGAGCGTCCGGACCGCGGCACCGAGCGGCTACCGCAGCACCGAGGACGCGAAGACCGCGGCCCGCGACGTGGAGCTGCTGCGCGAGCGCGTGGGCGAGCGCATCTACAGCCGCCTGTGCGAGATGTGCGGCTTCGTGGAGCTGCCCAAGGAGACGCCGGATCAGCGGCGCATGCGGCAGGAGCTGGACGTGCGCCCGGGACCTCCTCCGGGCGGCATGCGCGGCCCGGGACGCTGAAATCGTGGGCTCGAGGCGACGAATTCAGGACTGCTCGGGCTTGAGCAGTCCCTCTTGAGCGGCGTACTGCCGCGTCGTCATCAACTCCTCGATGAGCTCGTGGGAGTCCGGAAACATCTTCTCCGCCAACTCTCCCAGCCGGAGCGCCTTCTCCAGTGTCTCCTTCGTTCGCTCGGCATTCCAGTACCGGATCAGCCCCCACCACGCGTCCTTGAGCGTCACCGAAGCCTTGGCCGCGGCTTCCTCGTAGAGCTTCGCGGCCTCGTGCGAGGAGTCACGATAAGTATCCAGGAAGAAGCCCAGTTCCACGAGGGCGGGAGCGCCGCGGTAGGACCCCTGGACGGCCTGCGCCAGAAGCCGCTGAACCTCCGCGAAAGCGGGCTCCGGGTCCTGCCCCTCATCCGGTGCGGTCCAGAGCCTCCGTTGCAGCAACCAGGCGAGGAACAGGGCGTTCTGCGTGAACGCAGGGCAGGTCTCGGCCAGCTCACGGTGCAACCGGAGCTGCTCCTCGCTCGGCCGGGCGATATCTCCCGACTGCCGGGCTGCTTGGAACCTCGCTATCAACTCCTCGAGTCCAGGGTGCGCCATCGCTCACCTCACCGTTCCCATCTTCTCCATCAAGCGCTCCCAGCCTGTGAGCCGGACTCATCCCGTGGGGCCGTAGCAGCGCCGGTATGGCCGCAGCCCCAGAGGGACAGCACTACGAACACACCGAGAAGCCAGCGCCGTTTGGACATGTCCCTCTCCGCGGATCACCAGGGCCACTCCCGGGATTGTAGCCCAAGGAGCGGAGTCGCTCCGATGAAACCGCGGAGAGCTGACAGGCTCAGCTCACGGCGTGATGGCGCGCAGCAGCGCGTTGCCCGATTCCGCCACGTACAGCGTTCCGTCCGGGCCCACCGCGAGCCCCGCGGGCAGTACCAGGTCCGCGTCGCCTCCGCTTCCGTTGCGAGCGCCGAAACGGCCCGAGCCCGCCAGCGTCGTCACCTCGCCACTCGGCGTGATGCGCCGCACCCGGTAGTTGCCTGGATCCGACACCGCCAGGCTCCCGTCCGCCAGCACCGCCAGGCCCAGGTACGGCAGCATCCGCGCGTTCTCCCCGGCACCGTCCGCGAAGCCTCCCGGCGGCGAGCCCGCCACCACGCTCACCGTGCCGTTGCGCAGCGCCATCACGCGCGACATTCCCGTCTCCACCACGTACACCGTCCCGTCCGGCCCCTGCGCCACCGCCGAGGGCCGGTACAGCCACAGGTTCGCCGGCAACGTCGTCACCGGGCTGTCCGGAGCCCGCAGATCGATCCGCCGGATGACGCCATTGCCCAGGTCCGCCACCAGCAACTCGCCCTGCGGCGTGATGGCCAGCCCCGCCGGCTGGTTGAAACGCGCCTGCACCGCCGGCCCATCCACCAGGCCCGGCGCCATCACCGCTCCGGCGAACACCGTCGTCGTCCCATCCGGCGTGATGCGGCGGATGCAGTAGTTGTCCGAGTCGGAGACGTAGACGTTCCCCTGCGCGTCCGCGGCAATCCCCATCGGGCCGTTGAGCCGCACCGGCGAGAGCGTCGAGATGCTCCCATCCGGCGCCACCCGCTTCACCTTGTTGGCCATCGCGTCCGCCACCGCCCAGCCTCCACCCGGCAGTACCGCCACCGCGATGGGCGCCGCCAGCAGCCCACGGCCCGGCCCTCCATCCTGATCTCCTCGCCGCCCCGCCTCCCCCGCCACCGTGCGCACCGCCGGAGCGTAGGTGCCTCGCGGCTTCGGCAACGGCGTCGCCGGGAGCACCACCAGGTCCCTCGGCACCGACCGCCCCAACGCGCGGTAGAGCACGTTCGCCACCAGGCGCGCCGCACGTGGATCCGCCGCGTCGCTCGTCCCCAGCGTGTGCACGAAGTCCACGCCTCCCGCCGAGAACACCCACGCGTTCCCCTTGCGGAACACCACCATCTGCCCGAAGCCGAACGCCCCCTGCAGCGACAACGCCGGTGACTCCGCCAGCACCTCCAACCCCTCCGGAGACTGGCCGTTGTCCACCACCTGGTCCTGCTCGTAGCCGTTCGCCCTCCACAGCGTGTCCCCGTTCCTCAGCCCCGTCCCCTCGAAGGCCCAGTGGTTCGCGTTCGTGATGACCGTGGGGAACGCGAACTGGTGCCACCGGCTGGAGAACATCACCCCCAACAGCGCGTTCTCCGGACGCGGCGTGGCCAGGTCCCTGAACTTCGCCGTCCGCTCCGGGCTCCTCACCCCCACCGGATCCTCCGCGTCTCCCTTGTAGCAGGTGACGATGCGCCTCGGCCTCCCATCCGCCGCCGGCTCCAACCGCACCTGCCAGTAGGCCTGGTTCGCTCCCAGGTTGATGATCGACCGGCCCTCGGCCACCGCATTGTCCGCCCGATCCCGGATCGCCCGCGTCCAGTACTCGTCGTGCCCCGACATCACCAGCACCTTCGCCTCGCGCAGCGAGTCCCCGCTCCGCTCCAGCTCCTCGTTGGGCACGTACGCCACGTCCAGCCCCTGCGCCTCCAGCCACATGATCAACCCCTGCTCGTCATCCAGCAGGTGCCCCGAGCCATAGCCCCGGGAGTACGGCCGATCGAACGAGGACTGGTGGGCACGCCCCTTCCCGGTGATGCGGAACTTGTCGTCGTAGAGGCTCGTGCCCCCCCAGGTGTTGTAGGCCGCCCACGTCGTCGTCGGGACGAGCACCGTCACCTCCGAGCGCGGCTGCACATCCCTCACGAAGAACGGCACGTAGCGCTGGTAGCCGTCCTCCCGCACCAGCTTCACCACGTACACCCCGCGCACCCAGCTCGCGTTCGTCTCGAGCTCCAGCGTCGGCGTCCAGTTGCACGCGATGATGCCCGTGGGCCTCTGCGGCGGGCACGGCGCCTGCGGCACCGCCTGCAGCGGCCCTCCGCGCACCACCTCCCGGCCTCCCAGCCCTCCGTAATAGCCGAGCCGGTACACCTCCCAGCTGAACTTGCGCGGCCCTCCCGTCACCGAGACCGCGATCGGCACCCGCTCGCCCTGCGTCACCGTGGAGACGAGCGCGTACCCTTCAATCTCGTTGTTGTTGGCCGCCCGCTTGATGCGCCACGCCCCCGTCCCCGGACGCGCGTTCTCCTTGCGGATCGCCTGCCCGTCATGCGGGGGAAGTGGAACCGGCTCCGGCCCTCCATCCTCGGGAGGCGGCGCCGCCGGACCTCCGTCCACGATGTCCGGCTCTCCACCATCCGAGCGCTGCACCGGCGAATTGTCGCGCCCGCCCCCATTCGAGTCGCCCGTGCCCGGCCCGGTCTCCTCACACCCTCCGGCCAGGCCCAGGAGGCAGAGTACGGCAGCCAACACCCCGATGATCCGAACACCCTTCGCCATGGCCCGCCTCCCAACCCCCCTGGGCCTGCGAGGGTAAGCACGAGCCCCGGCATGGGAAGTGTTCCACCCATCCCCGGGCAGCATGCCGGACAGATCAGCGCCCTCACCGCCACACTGGAATTACCCGGTTTTCATTGGATTCCAGAGGTACAGGTCTGTTAGAGTGTCTCATGCGTCCAGAATCGAAGCGTCCGGCTCCTCGCCATTGGCCCATCCTGCTGGTGCTGACGGCCTGGGCCGCGTGCACCGAGGCCCCCGCCCCCACCGAGGCGGAGAGCCCCGGCACGGTGGCCGCGGCACTCGACACCCCCACGCTCTTCACCGACGTGGCGCTCGTGGGCACGGCGCCGTGCTCCAGCGACTACAGCCGCATCGACAACTGCTACAACGAGGCCAATCCGCAGCGGCCCAGCATCTTCCGGGAGCTGTCCCCGGCCTGGCGCCCCTATCAGCCCTCGGGACAAACGCCGACGCTGCTCCCCTCCACGCTCGTGGGCAAGGTGCAGCCCTACCCGCCCTTCGAGTACTTCTGGGATGGCCCGCGCATCCCTTCCACCGCGGACGCCGACGGTGCCCAGCAGGTGCTCCCCTTCACCCGGAGCACCAACGACGGACGCCTGTCCCTGCGCGGCGGCTGCCGCGGCTGCGGCGAGAGCTCCATGCTCGTCACGTTCCGCCCCGAAGTGCTCGGACAGGACCTCGAGTACGACTTCGCCGCCAAGGGCGCCCTGTTCTCGCAGCCCACCCATCAGCCCGGCAGCCACCCCTTCATCTACTACAACCCGCTCTTCTCCTCGCTGCAGACGCGAAACAACGGCTTCTTCCCCGACGCGCTCCACAGCACGCTCTGCGAGGACTCGGCGCCGGCCTACGTCTCCAGCAAGCACAATCCCCTCAAGTGCCAGGCGCGCTACGAGGCCGGTTCCCCCCTCGTCACCGGCGACTGCTACGACATCTCGTTGCTGTACGGGCTCACCGCGGCGGAGAATGGCAACCAGTGGGAGCTGCGCTCGGTGGACGTGACCGTGTTCGTCCGCGACCCGAAGACGCTGTCCGCCGGAGAGCGGCAGGGCTGGGACCCGGGCGGCTGGGGGTTGTGGATCTACCCGCGCAACCCCGAGGGCGAGGTGAAGTCCCTGCCCCAATGGGAGCTGCCTCCCTTCCGGCCCTTCAACGTGCACGAGACGCCCTGGGGCGATCTCGACGGCAACAACTCCACCTGGACGCTCTCGGGCACCAATCAGATCAACTGGGCGAAGGTCCTCAGCAGCCACCCCGGCTTCAAGTGCTACGATCAGGTCCTGGTGGGCTATAGCTCGGGCAAGCCCATCTACACCTACCCCCGCGCCACGGGGCCCAGCATCCCCAAGTGGTGCCAGTTCTTCGATCGGCAGTCCTCGCGCTCGCGCTTCCAGGTGGAGGATGACGAGGACTCCGTCATCAGCAACGGCGGCTACTGGAACGGCGTCCACACGCGGCCCGCGTCGGGCGAGGGCAAGCCGCTCTTCCTCTTCGAGCCCACGGTGAGCGGAGACGGCCGGCTGCTCGTCGTCAACATGGACGGGCTCTTCTACTCGTACTCACCCAACGCCTGCCGCGCGGACGGCTGGGCGCACATGAAGCCCATCAGCATGATGCCGATGGATCCCCAGGTGAACGGCCGCTACGAGATCGCGAAGTCCCAGGTGATCGGCGGCGTGCCGCAACCGTTCCGCGATTCCATGGGCAACGCCATCCCGTTCGGCGTGCGCAACCAGGGCGCGTACGCGTGGCTCGACCGCGAGGGAAAGAACCTCTTCTTCGCGGCGAAGAACAACCCGCACGACGGCTACTACGCGCGCCAGATGGTCCTCCGGGAGCAGTTCGGGCCCAACGTCACCACCCAGTCCCTCTCCGCCCCGCCGCAGAACGACGGGGAACGCGCGGCGTTCAACCCGGACCGCGCTCCCGCGCAGGCCATCAGCGTGCTGGGCGCGTGGACCCACGGCAAGGCCGTCATCCTCGACAACGGGTTGAGCATCGCCGACCTGGGAGGAAACCGCGCGGACAACCTCACGCGCACCTTCGGGCTGCGCCTCTACGCCGGGGACGATCTCTCGCTGACGCCCCAGGGCAGCTCCTCCATCTTCTCCTTCGAGAACCAGCTCAACCACTTCGACGCGCTGCGGCCCACGCTGCCCTTCGACGTGGTGTGGAACGTCCAGTCCAACACCCAGCGCACCTCCGAGGTGGCCTTCGACGAGTACCTCAACAAACAGGCCTTCGTCGTGGCCCACATGAACGCGCCCATGCGCATGGACGTCTCGCCCTTCGGCTCGCAGCGCGCCGAGACGTTCCCCAAGGACGGGTTCATCCCCACGCGCAACGCCTGGGCCTACGTGCGGGGCGGGGAGATCGCGGACTTCCGCTTCGCACGCAACCCGCTGGTGCAGAACGCGGCCACCACCAGCGCCGCTCACGGCACCGAGAACCTCCAGGGGCCCGGCTCGCTGCGGCTGCGCGGCGGCGCGCGCGTCGAGCCCGTGGCCCTGGGCGGCGTCAGCGGCAAGGGCG
This sequence comes from Archangium sp., assembly GCF_036277355.1. GTDB lineage: Bacteria > Myxococcota > Myxococcia > Myxococcales > Myxococcaceae > Archangium. The sequence continues at coordinate 73,689 of NZ_DASUNC010000101.1, read as the reverse complement.
TGTGGCTGGATGGCGTCAATGACTTCATGGACATGGGCTACCCCGTCCAGCCCTCGCGCCGCGACTGGTACCTCGGCATCTGGCTCGACTCGCGCCAGGCATTCCCCACCAAGGTCATCTTCTCCATCACCCGCACCCTCCCGCGCACCCTCTTCTACTTCCCGGACAACTCATGGATTGGACTCGTCGCGGCGAGGGACATCACCGGTGCCACGTGGCACGAGCTGGAGGTGTACAACGGCGCCACCGGGGGCCGGTACACGGTGAACCTCGGCTCGCTCGTCCAGCCGGGCCGCTTCTTCCACCTCGGCGTGAAGGTCTTCACCCGGGCCGGCCAACGGACGCTCCAGTTCCTCGTCAACGGAACCCCGGTCACCACGCTCGCCGTCGCGCCCACGGACACCGGCTTCAACCTCATGGCGGACACCGTCAACGGTTGGACGTGGATGACGGTGGGCGATCCGGGGCCGTCCTTCGTCCAGGGACAGTCGAGGCTCCCGTTCCTCGGCTGGGTGGATGAGTTCCGCGTCTACTCGCTGTCGGCGCAGGACACGCAGGCCGCGTGGCTCGACGAGCACATCTGCAACAACGCGCTCGGGACACTGGTGGACATCACCTCGTATACCGGTGAGTCCTCGCACCCCGCGCTGACGGTACTGCGCTCCCGGGCGAGCCTGTATCCGGGTGCGCCCACGCTCCTGTGCGAACAGATGCGGCTGGAGTCCTATGTGGATCCGCGCGACTACCCCGCGCAGTACGGCGAGCACCTGTGCATCGACCGAGTCCACAAGAACCCGCATGCGAATCCGTCCCTGGCGTCGCGGTGCAAGCGCGCGCAGAAGCTGGCCCTCCCGGTGTTCCAGGCGAACGCGCCCCGGCCCGATACCAGCTCCAACACCTTCTGCCTCACCTGCCACACCTCCACCGCGCCCCTGCCCGGGTTGCGTCCCGGTGCCCTCACCGCGGGCTCGGGGCCCCGCTACCAGGATCCGCGGCGGCAGCCGATGAACGTGCCCGCCGTGATGGGGGGCGTCGTTCCGCCGTGGCTCCAGGGAGGCGTCAACCTGTCCGACGGCACGCGCACGCTGGATCACCACTTCGATCACTACCTGGCCCCCTGAGAGGCCGTCCGTCGCACCACCCCGGACCTCGCTTCAGACCACGAAGCGATGTCCGGCCAGCTCGACCCGCGAGAGGGTCATCTGGAAGGGTGCTCCGTCGCGCTCGAGCCCTCCGAGCGCGACGGAGCGCTCGACGAGCACTCCCTCCAGGCCCGAGTCCTCCGCGAGCTTGGAGGCCACGTTGACGGGATTGCCCGCGATCTCCCGCTCTCCGTTGGCCAGCGGGAAGAGGTAGACCTCGCCCCGGGACACGCCCACGTGGGCCTCGAAGCCCAGGGCGCGGTTGCCCTCGATGATGTCCCGCGCGAACGCCACCGCCGCGTGCCCCTCCTCGAAGAGCACGATCGCCAGCGTCCCGTTGGACTTCACGACGTCCGCTCCGTGCGACGAGGCGATCCGGCGCACCGCGAGGTCGATGAGCGACATGTCCGTGAACGAGTCCAGCAGGAACTCGTGCGGGACGTGCCTCACCTTCACGAACACCACCGTCCGCGTCTTCCGGTACTCGGGGAAGGACTCCTTCCCGAGCTCCTCCACGGACGTCGAGCGCACCCGCTGGAAGAACGCCGCGTCGAAGGGCGTCGGGTAGTGGAGGTTGCCGCCCTCGACGGCCTCCACGCGTCCGGGGAAGTCCTTCAACGACCACAGCTCGCCCCGCTCCCGGAGGTCCTCGCGCAACCGGGCCGCGTCGCGAATTCCCGCGGGGAGGCGCTCGAGGATCGCCCCCGAGACGACGAGCTCTCCTCCCGCGGTCTCGTCCTCCGCGATGGCCTCGATGAAGTCCGCGCCCTCGCCAAAGAGCCCGCCTCCCACCCGGTAGCACTCACAGGTGTGGATGCCCATGCCCACCTGCACCCGCAGCGCCTTCACCCGCTCCTGCGCCGCGAGCATCTGCGCGACGACCCGCGACGGCTCGATTGCCTCCTCGAAGAACATCTGCGCGTTGTCCGCCGCCCAGATGCCGATGGCCTCACCGCCAATCGCCGTGCCGTGGGCGTGGAGCACCTCCTTGGGCTCGGAGACGAGCTTCATCACCTGGGCCAGGGAGTAGCGCTGGGTCAGCGTGGACAGTCCCGCCGAGTCCATGGAGAGCAGCGTGCCCCGCGTCCGGAAGGGCGCCAGCAACTGCTCGTGCCGGGCCGAGGTCTTCTCCTGCCCGTTCCAGCTCAGCACGAGCCCGGCCGGGATGACCCCCGCGATGTCCTGCCGGAGATCCGCCAGGGAGATGTTGTACGTAGCCATCGAGCGGCATTCTTCAACGTCTCCCACCGATCAGCCAGGGGGGAGGGGTCAGGTTCCGGCGCTCAGGCTCCGAGGAACTCCCGGTGCAGCCTCGCCGTGAGCGGCTTGAGGTGCTGCTTGTCCACCAGCAGCGTCAACTGCAGCGGCGACGTGTGCACCGCGTGCACCCTCGCCCCCAGCTCCTCCGCCACCCCCAGCGCCCTTCGCAGGTAGCTCCAGTCCGCGTTCATCCCCGCCCCCACCGCCGTCACCGTCCCCACCTCCTCCCGCAGCGTCACCGCCTCCCCGAAGCGCGCCCCCACGTCCCGCTTCAGCACCTCCAGCCCGTGCACGTCCTGCAACGGCACCGCGATGAACGTCCTCCCCTGCCCCATCAACCCGTCGAAGGCCAGCGCCCTCCCGCGCACCCCTCGCGCGTCCAGGAACTCCAGCAGCTCCTGCAGCTTCACCGCCTCCACCGCCGCCGACAGCACCGCCATCTCCGCCTCCGCCGTCACCCCCTTCACCCGCGTGTCCGCCGGCGCCACCAGCTCCTGCACCGCCGTCCCCGTCCCCGCCGCGTGCGCCGTCTTCGCCAGGATGACGATCCCCTTCGCCTTCGCGAACTCCACCGCCTGCGCGTTCAGCACCTTCGCCCCCGCGCTCGCCAGCTCCTGCATCTCGTCGTACGACAGTGTCTCCAGCTTCCTCGCGTCCGGCACCCCCCGCGGATCCGCGCTGAACACCCCGTCCACGTCCGAGTAGATTTCACACGACTCCGCGCTCAACGCCGCCGCCAGCGCCACCGCCGTCGTGTCCGAGCCCCCTCGCCCCAGCGTCGTCACCTCCCGCTTGTACGAGACGCCCTGGTACCCCGCGACGATCACCACCTTGCCCCGCGCCAGCTCGTCCTGGATGCGGTACGGCCTCACCTCCACGATGCGCGCCTGCGAGTGCGCGTCGTTCGTGATGATGCCGCTCTGGCTCCCCGTGAAGCTGATGGCCGGCACCCCCTGCTCCTGCAGCGCCATCGACAACAGCGCCATGGAGATGCGCTCCCCGCACGTCAGCAGCATGTCCAGCTCGCGCCTCGGCGGGTCCGGCGACACCTGCTTGGCCAGCGCCAGCAGCTCGTCCGTCGTGTCTCCCATCGCCGAGACCACCACCACCACCTGGTAGCCTCGATCCCGCGTCTCCTTCACCCGGAGTGCGACCTTGCGGATCTTCTCCACATCGGCGACCGACGAGCCGCCGTACTTCTGAACCACGATTGGCATAAAGCACCCGCTGCTTTGTTCCTAGGGCCCGGTGGAGGTCACAGGTAACCTGCCGGGCGTGTCCGCCCAGACACACTGGAAGTCACTCATGCACAAGGCTCGCCAGCGCCCTCCCGTGACCCGCCCCCGCCTGCCCGCCCGCCTTGACAGTCCGAGACCGGCTCTTATATCGGCCGCCGGTCGAACGCTTCTTTCCGGAGCTTCCCCATGCCCATGATCGAGGTCCAGAACCTCACCAAGCGATACCGGGAACGGGTCGCGGTGGATTCCCTGAACTTCTCGGTCGCCGAGGGAGAGATCCTCGGGTTCCTCGGTCCCAACGGGGCGGGCAAGTCCACCACCATGAAGATCCTCACCGGCTTCCTGCCCCCCTCCGAGGGCACGGCCAAGGTGGCGGGCTTCGACGTCTTCGAGCAGCCCCTGGAGGTCAAGCGGCGGATCGGCTACCTGCCTGAGACCCCGCCCCTCTACCCGGAGATGACGGTGGCCGGGTACTTGAAGTTCGTGGCCGAGCTCAAGCGGCTGCCCGGCCGCGGCCTCCGGGCCGAGGTGGAGCGGGTGGCTGGCCTCACCGGCCTGGCGGACGTCATGGGCCGCGTCATCCAGAACCTCTCCAAGGGCTACAAGCAGCGGGTGGGGATTGCCCAGGCCCTGCTCGGCTCCCCGCCGGTGCTCATCCTCGACGAGCCCACCGAGGGCCTGGATCCCGCCCAGCGCGCCGAGGTGCGCGCCCTCATCAAGGGGCTGGCGGGCAAGCACACCGTCATCCTCTCCACCCACATCCTCCCCGAGGTGACGATGACCTGCGAGAAGGTCCTCATCATCAACCAGGGCCGGGTGGTCGCGTACGATCAGATCCGCAAGCTCGCCAAGGTGCACGGCGGCAAGGCGGAGAACGTCTCGCTGGAGGAGATCTTCATCAAGTTGACCGCGGCCTGAGGCCCGCGCGTCCCCTCGCCCACGCTCCTGGAGGCCTCATGCGCACCGCGCTGGCCATTGCCCGCAAAGAGCTGTCCATCTACTTCACCACGCCCTGGGCCTACGCCGTCTTCACGGCGATGCTGGCCGTGTCGTCCTTCTTCTTCGTCAACTCCCTGTTCGACTTCCAGCGCGCCCAGGAGATGGCGCGCGTGTACGGCTGGGAGCGCGTCCCCCAGGAGTTCCGCAACCTCACCGACGGCGTGATGGTGCCCTTCTGGTCCACGGTGGTGATGATCACCCTCTTCGTGGTGCCCTTCCTCTCCATGCGGCTGTTCGCGGAGGAGAAGCGCAACAAGACCTTCGAGCTGCTGATGACGGCGCCGGTGCGGCCCATCGAGATCGTCCTGGGCAAGTACCTCGGCGGCCTGGGCATCATCACCACCACCCTGGGGCTCACCCTCTTCTTCCCCGTGCTGCTGACCGTCTTCGGCCAGGGGGACTCCGGCAGCGCGCTGGAGTGGGGCACGGTGCTGCTGGGCTACGGCGGGCTGCTCCTGTGGGGCGCCACCTGCATGGCCGTGGGCATGTTCATCTCCTCGCTGACGGAGAGCCAGATGGTGGCCGCGCTCGTCACCTTCGCGGTGCTGCTGCCGTGGATGCTGCTGCAGGGACTGGCCCAGGCCACCGAGGAGCCCGTGCGCTCCTTCCTCAGCTACCTGTCTTTCGGCGCGCAGTTGCAGGGCCTCATGCGCGGCGTGTTGGACCTCAAGGCGCTCGTCTTCTTCTTCTCCGTCATCTTCTTCTCGCTGCTGCTCAGCCACCGCACGGTGGAAGCACAGCGCTGGGCCTGACGTGATGAAAGCGTCCAACATCGGCAAGATCCTGGGTGGCTTCGGGCTGCTGCTGCTGTTCTCCAGCCCCTTCACCCTCTTCTTCTCCTCGGGCTCCTTCGCCATCACCGCCGTCAAGGGGGTGGCCGGGCTGGTGCTCCTGGGCCTCTACTTCGCCACGAACTTCAAACAGTTCGGCCAGTTCGCCTCGCGGCGCTCCAGCTTCTTCTTCGGCAGCACCGCGCTCACGCTACTGCTGACGCTGGGCGCCCTGGTGGCCATCAACTACATCGCCCACAAGAAGAACGTGCGCTGGGACCTGACGGAGCAGAAGATCTTCACGCTCTCGCCCCAGACGCTGAGCACGCTCCAGGGCCTGCGCGAGCCGGTGCGCGCCATCGGCTTCATCCCCACGGACCACCCCGCCTACGAGGCGCTGCAGACCACCTTCGACCGCTACCACGCGGAGGCGCCGGACAGGTTCGACTACTCCTTCAAGGATCCGCGCCGCTACCCGGACCTGGCCGCCAGGTACGACCTGCACGAGGGCCAGGTCACCGTGGTGCTCACGCGCGGCGAGGGCGCCAGCGAGTCCCATACCTCGCTCAACATCATCAGCGAGCAGGAGCTCACCAACGCCCTCATCAAGCTCACCCGGACGAGCGAGCAGAAGGCGTACTTCGTGGTGGGCCATGGCGAGTGGCCGCTCAACCAGCCGATGCCCATGCCCGGCCAGCGCGGCCGGACGACGAGCCTCTCGGAGATGAAGCAGCAGCTCACCCAGGAGGGCTACGTCACCCAGGAGCTCAACCTCGCGGGCGGCACCACGGTGCCCCGGGATGCCGCGCTGGTGCTCATCGCCGGAGCCAAGGGGCGCTTCAGCCCCTCCGAGGTGGACTCGCTGCGCCAGTACCTGTCCGCCGGCGGCCGCATGGTCTACTTCGCCGAGGCCTACGGGGAGCCCGGCCCGGAGCTGTCCGGCCTGCTCGCCGAGTACGGCGTGGGCATCGACCCGGGCGTGGTCGCCGACGCGCAGTTCAACAGCGGCAGCCCCTACGTCGTGCTCTCGCTCTTCTACGGCCAGCACGAGATCTCCCTGCCCCTCAAGCAGCGGGAGCTCAACATCGAGTTCCCCACCTCCCGGGCCCTCGACGTGCTGACGCAGGGACTGGCCGAGGGCGTGAAGGTGGTGCCCGTCGTCAGCACCTCGCCCTTCGGCTGGGTGGAGCAGAAGCCCGACGACAAGCCGGCCCCCGGTGAGGGCGAGCGGACCGGCCAGATTCCCCTGGTGACGGCCAGCACGCGCACCACCTCGGGGGCGCAGGGCAAGCGCTCCGACGAGGCGCGGCTCGTGGTGGTGGGTGACTCGGAGCTCCTCATGGACTCCAACTGGGGCCACGAGGGCAACCGCAACCTGGTGATGAACGCGCTCGCCTGGACCACCAGCCAGGAGGACAAGGTGACCATCCGTCCTCCGGACCGCGCGGCCTCCACCCTCCAGCTGGATGCGGACATGCTCCACCGCATCCGTTTCGTGTCCACCGACGTCCTGCCCCTGTCGCTGCTCGGCGTGGGCCTGGCCATCTGGCTCTCGAGGCGAAACAAGTGAACGCCCAACAGAAGAACCTCGTCACGTTGCTCGCCGCCGCCGTGGTGGCCGGTGGGCTCGGCCTCTACGCGTACTTCGGCGTGATGCGGCCGGAGCAGCAGGAGACCCGGCGCAAGGAGGCCGAGGAGAAGGTCTTCGCCCTCCAGACGCCCGGAGAGACCGGCACCGACGGCGGCGCTCCGCCCGAGCCCGTCTTCACCTGGCTATCCGTCGAGGTGCCCCAGGGCAAGACGGTGATGGAGCTGAAGGACGGCACCTGGCGCATCACCGCGCCCATCTCCACGCGGGCGAACAAGACGGAGGTGAGCAACCTCCTCGGCCAGCTGTCCGCCGCGAAGTTCAAGGCCACGCTCGAGGAGAAGCCCACCGACGCGGACCTGGAGCGCTACGGGCTGAAGCAGCCCCGCGGCACCGTGACGGCCCGGGCCTACGTGCCGGACGCGCAGGGCGGCGGCGCGGAGGATCCCTCGCGCCAGCGCTCGACGACCGTGTACCTGGGTGTCGAGAACAACTTCGACGGCTCGGTGTACGTGCGCCGCGAGGGAGACCCGCGCGTGTACTCCGCCCAGGGCGGGCTGCGCTTCGTGCTGCTCAAGCACACCAACGAGTGGAGGGATCGGGTGGTCTTCCCCGTGGAGGAGGCCTCGCTGCTGCGCATCGAGGCGAAGGCGCGCAAGAACGCCTTCACCCTGGAGCGCGCCACCACCGAGAAGCCGTGGAAGCTGGTGCAGCCGGTGGAGCTGCGCGCGGCCACCGAGCAGGTGAAGAAGATGGTGTCCACGCTCGAGGGATACCGGGCGCTCGGCTTCCCCGAGCCGGAGCAGGAGGAGAAGGTCCGTCAGGCCCTGGAGAAGCCGATGGTGCAGGCGACCTTCGTGCGCAAGATCGGCGGACCGGTGCGCGTGCGCATCACCGGGCTGGAGCTGGACGGCATCCAGCAGGTCTTCGCGCTGTCCGAGTGGGACGCCGAGTCCATGCTCTCCGTGGTGGACTCGCTCGCCCTGGACGTGCTGGACCTCGCGCCCAAGGACTTCAAGGACCGCAAGGCGCTCGCCTTCACCATCCGCGACGTGGCCCGCATCGTCATCCATCCGGCCACGCCCGGTGGCGAGACGATCTCCCTCGTGCAGGCCCCGGACACCGGCAAGTGGGAGGTGGCCAGCCCCCTGGTGGGCAACGCCAAGCAATTCAAGGTGGCCTCGCTGCTGGGCTCGCTGGAGAAGCTCGAGGCGGCGGCGCTCGGCGAGTCCAACCCGAAGAGCTGGGGCAGGTATGGCATTGGCACCACCGGCCGCGGGGTGACGCTGCAGGACGCCCAGGGCCAGGAGATCGCCCGGCTGAGGCTCGGCACCGAGGTGAAGGGGAATCCGCAGCGGCTGTGGGCCCGCGGCTCGTCCGAGGACGTGCTCGAGGTGGAGAAGCCCGCCATCGACGCGCTGCCGCTCGCCCTCACGGAGCTCATGGACGGAGCGCCCGCCGCGGCCGGCACTCCCTGAGACACGCCTCGGAGCTGCTCGAAGACGAGCCGGGCCATCTTCCGGGCCTCAAGGCTCTTCGCCGTCTTCTTGAATCCGCAGGACCTCGTCGCGCACGGCGGCGGGTTCGATTCCCACCGCCTCCACTCTTCAAGGCATCAGGTACGGGTGTGCCCGGGAGATGTTCAGGATCTCCAGCATGAAGGGCTTGGAGGCTTCGGGAGGGGCATCCACCGGGCTGTATACGGGGACCTCCTCCCGGTGGAAGATCTCCGTCGTAAGGCCAGCCGCATTGGCGGTCGCCTCGAGAAGGCGCAGGTCTCCGATGGTGCTGCTGAAGCCCGCGGTGAGCCGGCCGCCCGGCCTCAGCTGCTCCAGCCCCTCGAGCATGTAGCGCTTCACGGTCTCGTAGTTGGGGTCAGTGATCGAGCGCTCCAGGAGACCCAACTCGGGGGGAGAAGCGTGCAAGAAGGGCACGTTCCAGAAGATGAGGTCGAACTTCTCGCCGGGGCGCAGGGCGCTGAAGAGATCCCCCTGGCGGGCGTCGGCGCGAGCCTCGACACCGTGCTTCACGAAATTGGCGCGTGTGTTGTCGACAGCGTCCTGATTGATGTCGATCGCCACCACCCGTTCGGCCCCCGCGAGCGCCGCCGCGACGGCAATCACCCCGATCCCCGGCCCGATCTCCAGGAAGTGCATTCCCCGCCGGAATGGCAACGCGCGTGCGAAGTTCTCGGCGGCCGGCAGGTACTTGGGAGAGAACACATTGCGGAACACCAGGAAGGGCATCCCCAATTGCTGAATCTCATGAGGAAACGTCTCGGCCTGGCTCCGCTGGAGCACACCGGTGACGACCTCGAGCATCTCGCTGCCTGACGTTTCCATGTTCCCCCCAGCTCATGGCACTTTGACACCCCTCCCACTGCGTTCGTTCACCAGGTCCAGGAGGTTGTCGGTTGCCGGACGCCCTGGGCGCTCGCCCACACCGCTGCGCTCACGGCAGGAGCTGCTCGCTGATAAGCGAGAGGCACCCCACAGGAGGTACGGCCATGGCATTGAAGAGCAAATCGAAGATCTTCACGCACCTCTGGTACGCAAAGGAGGCGGAGGAAGCCGCGAGGTTCTACGCCTCCATCTTCCCGGACTCGCACGTCGACCAGGTGACGCCAATGCTCAGTGATTCGCCGAGCGGGCCGCCAGGCTCCGTCAAGGTCGTGGACTTCACGCTCCTGGGCCAGCGCTTCCAGGCGATCAGCGCGGGACCCCACCACGAGTTCAATGACGCCATCTCGATCGTCGTGCAGTGCGACGATCAGGCGGAGCTGGACCGCTACTGGAATGCCCTTCTCGAGGGAGGCGGCAAGGCGCAGGCCTGCGGCTGGCTCATCGACCGGTTCGGTCTGCGCTGGCAGATCGTCCCCGCGAGCCTGGACGAGATGATGCGCGGCAAGGACCCGGCCCGGTCGAAGAGGGTCTCCGACGCGCTCATGAAGATGGTCAAGCTCGACATCGCGGCGCTCGAGAAGGCCTACCGCGCGTGAGCCCGTGCCCGAATGTCGTCGAGCCCACGCCGCTCTGAATGCGCGTGCTCGCCCCCGGGCCGGCTTGTTATGGTCCCGGCCATGCCTCAGCTCATCGTCACCGCGGTCGGTCCCGATCGTCCTGGCCTCGTCGCAGATCTCACCCAGCACGTGTATGACGTCGGCGCCAGCCTCGCCGACAGCCGCATGGTCAATCTGCGCGGCCACTTCGCCCTGCTGGCCCTCATCGAGGGCTCCCCCGAGTCGCTCGCCTCGCTCCGGCGCAAGCTCGAGAGCGACGGCACCCGGATGGGGCTCCGCCTCGAGATGTATGAGGCGGACACCGCCCCCTCCCGTGCCCCCGGCAGCGTTCCCTACCGGCTCAAGGTCTACAGCAACGATCAGCCTGGCATCACCGCCCGCGTGACCGCGCTCCTCCGCCAGCACTCCGTCAATGTCGAGGAGATGGAGACACGGATCGAGTCGGCGCCCTTCGCGGGGACGCCGCTCTTCGTGCTCGAGGGCGTCATCACCCTTCCGCCAGGCACGAGCGTCCGCAAGATGCGTGAGGAGCTGGCCACGCTCGGCGAGAAGATCGGCTGCGACATCGATCTCGACACCATCTGAATCACCGCCCTCCACGGCGATCTCCAGTGCCGCCGGGACGCAGCGCCCGATTCCCACCGCGGCGGCACCCGCGAAGGCACCCGTGTCGAGGGCATGAAAGCGCCGCTCCGCCAGGGGCTCCGCCCGCTTCTACCTCGAATCTGGTTTCGCCTCGTTTTCCGTGATATCGAGTGTAGAATAGACACACTGTCCGTGACACCCGACACATGAGGGAGGTCAACCCCCGCGGAGCAGCCGCGGCGGCCACGGCGGGCGGAGCCCGGCCTGGACCTCGTGCCGCGGGGGGGAATGTCTGGACAAGCGTGGGAGCGGAACACCATGAGCTCTGCGGGAACATCCGGGTGGTACCTTCGAACGGCTTCATTTCTTCTGCTGAATGTGCTCGCGTTCATCCCGGGCACCTCCGCCGCCAACGCGCAGGCTGGCACTAACGGCAACGGGGTGAACACCTTCTACGGTGGCTACCAGGAGCACATCGCGCTCGAGGTGCCGCGATTCCAGGGCATCGAGCCGAAGCTGAGCCTGGACTACAACTCCTCGAGCGGAAACGGCTTCGTGGGAGTGGGCTGGCGTCTGCAAGGGTTCAGCACGCTCGAGCGCATGAGCCCGGGAAAGGGAGCCCCCACCTACGGCGGCTCCGATCTCTACTTCCTCGATGGTCAGGAGTTGCTCCCGTGCGCCGCGGGGAGCACGAGCCCGAGCTGCACCACGGGTGGCACGCATTCGGCGAAGATCGAGAACTACCTCCGGATCAAATACGACGGGGCGAGCAACCGCTGGGAGCTCACGCAGAAGGATGGCACCCGGGCCACGTTCGACGCGCTCTACACGACCGCGGGTGGCACGTTGCGCTGGGGCCTGTCGCGCGTCACCGATACGAAGGGGAACACCGTCACGTATGGGTGGTGGTGTGACGGGAGCCCGCACCTGGACTGCTACCCGTCGAGCGTGGCGTACAATGGAACGACGCTGACCCTGCACCGCGAGCTCCGGCCGGATGTCGTCACGTTCGCGAATGGGAGAAGCCTCGGCCGGACGAGCTACCGGCTGAAGACGCTCGACGTGCAGGTGTCGGGCTCGCGGGTGCGTGCCTACAAGCTGGCGTACACGACGAGCGGGGGCACGTCCCGGTCCATGCTGGCGAGCGTTCAGCAGTTCGGCAGGGATGCCAGCGTCGACGCGGCGGGGACGGTGACCAGCGGCACGGCCCTGCCGGCCATGAGCTACGGCTACACCGCCAGCGCGCTGGCCTTCACCGCCTACAACGATCCCATCGCGACCGCCGCCATCAACGGCTCCGGGGGGGAGCTGCACGTGGGCGACTACAACGGCGACGGCAGGAGTGACGCCTACGTCTACTGGCCCTCCTCGGGCACCAACCGCCTCTTCCTGAGCAACGGCAGCGGCACCTTCACCGCCTACAACGATCCCATCGCGACCGCCGCCATCAACGGCTCCGGGGGGCAGCTGCACGTGGGCGACTACAACGGCGATGGCAGGAGCGACGCCTACGTCTACTGGCCCTCCTCGGGCACCAACCGCCTCTTCCTGAGCAACGGCAACGGCACCTTCACCGCCTACAACGATCCCATCGCGACCGCCGCCATCAACGGCTCCGATTCGCACACCCTCCACGTGGGCGACTACAACGGCGGCGGCAGGAGCGACGTCTACGCCTACTGGCCCACCTCGGGCACCAACCGCCTCTTCCTGAGCAACGGCAACGGCACCTTCACCTCCTCCTTCGACCCCATCGCGACCGCCGCCCTCAACGGCTCCGATTCGCACACCCTGTACGTAGGCGACTACAACGGCGATGGCAGGAGTGACGCCTACGTCTACTGGCCCTCCTCGGGCACCAACCGCCTCTTCCTGAGCAACGGCAACGGCACCTTCACCTCCTCCTTCGACCCCATCGCGGCCGCCGCCCTCAACGGCTCCGATTCGCACACCCTCCACGTGGGCGACTACAACGGCGACGGCAGGAGCGACGTCTACGTCTACTGGCCCTCCTCGGGCACCAACCGCCTCTTCCTCGGCGCTGGCGCCACACCGGACCTGCTCGCGTCCGTGTCCAACGGGCTCGGCGGGACGACGACGGTGTCGTACGGGCCGTCATCGTCCTGGGCGAATACCTACCTGCCGGTCAGCACCGTCCTGTACGCGGTGACCGCGGTCACGACGTCGGATGGACGGGGGAGCTCGGCGACCACGCGCTACCAATACACGGGGGGGCTCTGGTCGGCGGCGGAGCGGCGGTTCCTCGGCTACCGGAAGGTGACGTCGGTGCTGGATGCGGCGGGCAACTACACCGAGACGTACTACCACCAGCACGTCGGCTGCATCAGCAAGCCCGAGGTGACGTACCACCGCGACGCCGCGGGCAACCTCTACAAGTACTCGACGTTCGGCTACTCGGAGAACACCGCGCCGCCCTACACGTCGCTGATGACGCAGCGCTGGGAGTACGAGTGCAACCAGTCCGCCTCGTGCCGCAGGACGCTGCTGCAGGTGGGCTACGACGAGTACGGAAACGGCTATCTGACGTACGAGCACGGGGACTACGACGTGGCGGGGGACGAGCGCACGTCCCTGCGAGGCGTGTATCCGAACAAGTCGGCCTACCTCGTGGGCCTGCCAGCGTACGAGAACATCTACGCGGGCATCGGCACCTCGGGGACACTGCTGAAGCAGACGCTCAACGAGTATGACGGGAATGGGACGTACGCGGCGGCACCGACGGTGGGCCAGCTGACGCGGCAGCGGGCCTGGAACAACCAGACCGGGGGCTACATCCTCCGGGGCTTCGGATACGACGCGTGGGGCAACCGGACGTCGGAGACGGACGAGCGGGGCGCCCTCACCACGCACGAGTACGACAGCACCTACCACCTCTACGAGACGCGGCGGTGCAACGCGCTCGGGCAGTGCTCGACGAAGACGTGGGATGGCGTGCTGGGCCTGGTGAAGAGCGAAACGGACATCAATGGCAACCTCACCACCTCCACCCACGATGCCCTGGGCCGGCCACTCCAGACGCGCCTGCCGGACGGCAGCACCAAGAGCTTCTCCTACCTGGACTGGGGCAACCCCCAGTTGCAACGCATCCGCCAGACGTTCTCCGACGGCTCGGCGGACGGCCTGTGGACGGACGTGTACGAGGATGGGCTGGGGCGCCGCTACAAGACGGTGAAGAAGGGCGGCCTCGTCCAGGAGACGCTCTACAACGACGGCTCCACCCGGGTGTGGAAGAAGTCCTCCTGGTACGGCCCCGGGGAGACGCCCCAATACCAGGTGTTCGCCTTCGACGGGCTGGGCCGGCTGCGCACCGTCACCAACCCGGACGGCACCCGGGGCCAGCGCGTCTACGGCAATGGCTCCGTCACCAGCTACGACGAGCTCGGCCAGGAGCGGGTGACCTGGTTCGACGCCTCCGGGCAGATGACGCAGGTGCGCGAGAAGAATGGCTCCGCCTACCAGTACACCACCTACCAGTATGATCTGCTCGGCAACCTCACCCGGGCCACGGACGCGGCGGGCAACGTCAGCACCACCACCTGGGACTCGCTCGGGCGCAAGCTCACGGGGTGCGACCCCGACACGGGCTGCAGCAGCTACACGTACGACGCGAGCGGCCACCTCCTCACGCGGCGCGACGCGAAGGGACAGACCACGGCGTACACGTACGATGCCCTGGGGCGCGTGTTGACGAAGACGCTGGCGGACGGCAGGACGTCGCAGTGGACCTACGACGAGGCCGGCCATGGAGCGGGCCTGGGTGCGATGACCTCGCGGGTGTTCCCGTCGGGCAGCGAGTCACTCAGCTACGACTTCGCGGGGCGGATGACGTCCACCACGAAGTGCGTGAGCGGGTACTGCTACACGCTCCAGTACGGGTATGACGTGGCGGGCCGGCTGGCCGCGGTGACGTACCCGGATGGGGAGCGGGTGACGTATGGGTACGATGCCGCCGGGCGGATGGCCAGTGTGAGCGGCTACGTCCAGGGCTTCAGCTACAACGGCCGGGGCCAACTGGTGTCGGCCACGTATGCCAATGGGACGACGTCCCGTTTCACCTACTCGGACGCGCGGCAGTGGATGAGCGGGGCGAGTGTGACGGGGCCGGCCGGAACGCTCTACCAGGCCAGCTACGGCTACGACGCGGGCGGGCGCGTGACGTCGATGTCCTCCGCCAGCAACCCCCTCTCCAACCTCTCGTTCACCTATGACGGCCTGAACCGGCTCACCGGCACCTCGGGGGCCCAGGCCCAGGCCTTCACCTACGACGCGCTGGGCAACATCACCTGGAGCTCGCAGCTCGGCAGCCATGCCTACGCGGATGGCCTGCACCGGCACGCCGTCACGTCCGCGGGAGGCGCCACCTACCGTTACGACACCAATGGCAACCTCCTGGCCGGCGATGGCCGCACCCTCGAGTGGGACAGCGATGACCGGCTGGCCAAGGTCACCACCGCGAGCGGTGCCACCACCTTCGCCTACGACGCGGACGGCCAGCGGGTGGTGAAGTCCGGCCCCTCCGGCATCACGCGCTACTTCGGACCGCTGCTCGAGCTGGGGCCCAACGGCCTGACCCGCTCCTACTACGCGGGCCCGCTCCTGGTGGCCCGGCGCGACGCCTCGGGCGCCTACTGGTACCACCAGGACCACCTGGGCTCCGTCCGCGCCATCACCCACCAGGCGGGCAACAAGGTGGCCAGCTACGACTACGCCCCCTTCGGCGCCGTGGTGGCCGCCTCGGCCTCCGTCTCCAATCCCCTCGGTTACGGCGGGCATGTCACCGACGAGACGGGCCTCGTCTACATGAACGCGCGGTATTACGACCCGAAGCTGGGGCGCTTCATCTCGCCGGACAGCGTCGTGCCCTCCACCCTCAACCCGCAAGCGCTCAACCGCTACGCCTACGTCTACAACAACCCCATCTCCAACACCGACCCCACCGGCCACGTCCCCGTGGTGGCCGCCATCGCCACCGCCGTCAGCGTGGGCATGGCCACCGGCTTCGCCGGCACCGCCTTCGCCATCTCCGTCATCGGCGCGGCCACCATGACGGCCGGCTACTTCCTCGGAGATCCGGTGCTGATGAGCATTGGCGGCATCCTGCTGGGCGCCGCATCCGCGTACACCTTCGGGGCTGGCTTCCTGGGCAATGCCCAGACAGCACAGGCCGCCTGGGCAGGGGGCGCCACCTCCGCCCTCACCTCCCCCATCAGCCCCCTGGATTCCAGGCTGAAACAAGCCATTGGCTGGGCCTACACCGCCCAGAGCCTGTTCCACGAGTTCAAACACCTCGATGAGAACATCCAGAAGGGCGCCGACAAGCTGAGCGAACGCTTCGACAACGAGGAGCTGGCGCAGATCCGGGAGATGAAGGCGGAGAAGCTCAACGCCTTGTCGGAGCAGGACAAGGCATTGCTCAACGACTCCTCGAGTTGGAAGCCGTGGCAGAAGCAGTACGGGGAGATGGTGGAGCGCGTCACCGGAGGAGCCATCTCCGCGGGCGAGGCGATTGCCCTCAACAGCACGGGAGGCCTGGTGGGCCCCGGCGGTGGGCTGGCGACACAGGTGCTGGACACGTTGACGGGGTGGATCCCCGGAGTGAGGGCACACTCCGTGCTGCACGACACCGCGGGATTCCTCCGCACCAGCTTCGATGCCGGCCCTGGCTACCTGTATGTGACCGCGGACTTCTTCAACATGTCCGCGAAGAACCCGCTCGCCGGCCAGGTGGAGGGGTTGACCGGGACCGGTGGGCACTCCGTGAGCGCCCTCTTCCCCCGCCTCTTCTGAAGACAGACACCCGCGCCCCCTGAAAACCGAGGCCGGATGCCCCACCACTCCGCGGGCGTCCGGCCTCTGTGTTTTCAGGCCCGGCGCCTCCCTGCCCGGCCCCAACCGGGCGCCCCTGCTACACGGACACCCATTCCCCCACCAGGAGAAAAATCCAACAACACTCTATGTAAAATCCACTACTCCTGTTATATTCTGGATAACAGGAAATATCGAACCAATCCGCTTGGGAGTCACACATGAAGAGGATGCACGAGAAGCAATGGGCAGCCCTGCTGGGAGCCGCTGCGCTGGCACTCGTAGGGGGCTGTGAGCCGACGGAGCCACGGCCGGTGGAAGCGGCCCCGGCGACTCCCGCGGGAGACCTCCAGGCCGAGAGCCTCCACCCCGAGCGCCGGGGAATTGGCGCCCTGCCACTGGCGGGCCCCACCGGCCCCTCGGCGCTGGCCGTCGCGGTGGATCCGCGGCGCTCGCTGGTGGTGACGGACCAGGTCATCCTCGGCAGGTTCCCGTTCCTGGACGTGATGAACCAGCTCATCGCCACCAGCGGCGTGCCCAAGACACCGTTGGATCTGTTCCGCCAGTGGTGGGACACGGCGCGGCTGGGGCCGGGGCTCGGCATGGGGCCCAACTGCAACAGCCCGGGCGTGGCCAACATGAATGGCTTCCCGTACGCCTGCCCCCGCGCAGAGGGAAACCAGGCCCTGGTGGATCCGTTCGTCTCGCCCGCCACCAACCCGGACTCCTACATCCCCGTGGGCCTGTTCAACCGCTTTGATCTGGCGCCCGCCGACGGTGCCAACTGCGGCGAGTACCGGGTCGTCTTCGCGAAGCGCTCGGGCATCACCAACCCGGGCAACCGCAACCTCGTCATCTTCGAGGCGGTGCTGCCCAACCCCACCCCCGCCCTGGGCCTCGAGGGCTGCCGGCCGGTGGCCGACTTCTGGGCCAACCTCACGACGGATCCCCTCGCCACCTCACGGGCGAACAGGCTGCGGGACTTCTATTTCGTGGGCCTGCCGGGCTTCATGCCCGTGCTCCACATCGACAACCTGGGCAACCGGCCACCGGGCACCACCGGCCAGGTGCGCACCAACCAGTTCATGTCTCCCAACTGGCTGCTGCGCGAGTTCAAGATCCAGAAGCCGTGCTTCGGCACGAGCACGAGCGGGACCAGCTGCACGCTCCAGTTCATCCCGGTGACGGTGAAGACCAACCCGGGCGGCACGCTCTTCAACGCGGGCTCGGCGCACCCGCTGGCCGGCTCCTTCCAGAACGTGGACTTCCCCGGGCAGGTGTCCAACCTGGCCATCAACGACATCAACCTCTTCTCCATGGCCTTCGCGGACAACGTCAACAGCGGCCAGAGCGACGCGCAGAGCCCCCTGGAGAACCACTACGTGAACCAGGCGGCGGGGAACGCCGCGCTGATGAACAACATCCAGCTCAAGCTGAACGCCATCCCCAGCACGCTCACACCGCCCCAGATCGTGGCACGCTCCATGGCGCTCTCGTGCGCGGGCTGCCACCAGCTCAGCAATGGGGCGAACCTGGGAGGCGGAATCACCTGGCCGGGCTCGCTGGGCTTCGTCCACGTCTCCGAGCAGACCGATCCGGGGCCGGATGGGCCGCGCCACCGCATCTCCCCGGCGCTCAACACCACCTTCATCCCCCACCGCAAGGCCGTGTTCGAGACGTTCCTCAACTCCGCGTGCGGCGACAGCGTGTGTGATGCCTGGGAGACGCCCGCCTCCTGCAGCGCGGACTGCTAGGGATTCGCGTGGGGTGCTCGCGAGGGGGGCCGTCAGAGCCCAGCCCCCCTCGTGAGGCCCCGCTTCACACGCGCTCGAAGTCCCGCACCACCCCGACGCCCGCCACCCTGGGCGCGATGAGCTCCGGCTTGTTCTTCGTGAGGCCCAGGCGGGTGGTGGGGTACCAGGCCGCCAGCGACGGAGCGGGGAACACGCCGAGCTGCTGCAGCAGCGACAGCATGTCCGGCATGTCCCAGAACTCGGCGATCTTCCCGTGCTCCAGCCGGTAGTGCGGATGGGACACGACGGTGATCTTCCGCCCGGTCGCCGGGATGCCGATGAAGTCACCGGTGTGCACCGCGTTGATGCTGATGCGCGACGCGATGATGTTGCCCTGGAAGACGAAGCCGTCGATGGTGTAGCGCATCGACGAGAAGGCCGCCAACCACCCCTTGATGACGGCCTTCATCCCCTTCAGGCCCGGCTCCATTCCGGGGATGGCCGGGTGCGGCACGATGTCCTCGGTGAAGAAGCGCCCGAGCTCCTCCACGCGGCCCGCCTCGTAGATGGTGGTCACGTAATTCTGGTAGAACTTGCGTGCGGTCGTAGCGTCCATGTTTCCCCCCTCAGGTGTGGTGCTGCGTGTTGCCGCAGTGGCTCATCGGCCCCTGCATGCTCAGCGTTGTGCCACGGACGCCGTGACCGCGCTGTGAACCATCTCGCAGCCAACGTATGAACTCCTTCACACTCCAGGAGCGAGAAGCCGGGTGCCGCGCTCGCCCCCTGGAGCGAGCTCACGGAGCGGCCGTGAGCGGACGGGTGAGCTCCTCCTTGATGGCGTCACGCATCTGCTTGCGAATGCCATACAAGCCCGAGTTGGGGAACGGCCCACCGCTCCGGGTCTCCTCCTCGAGGGTGGGGTAGAACGGATCGGCACGAAGCCGGGGCGCCTTGTAGACGTCGAGCGCGGCGGGCAGGAGGTACCGGGGCACGCGCGTCCCCTCCGGCGCATCCTCGCTCATCAGGATCCACTCGAAGGTGCTCGCCTGGCTCATGTACTGCACGAACGCGAGCGCCGCCTCCTCACACTCGCCGGTGCAGCGCACGCCCAGGAAGTAGGAGTCCGTGAACAGGATGGGGTGGCTCCCCTCGGCCAGCGGAGCGGAGGAGATCTGGATGGCGGAAGGGCTCTCTCCCGCCGGGAGGCTCTTGAGGATGACGTGCAACCGCTCGGAGTACCCGGCGGTGGCATCGGCCTTGTTCTCGGCGAACAGCTTCGCGGGCAGGTCGGCGTTCTCCTCGAGGTCATACGTCCCGTCGAGACAGGGATTGCTTCCGGAAGCCTCGCAGGTGCTGGCGAAGGCTCGCAGGGACTGGAGCACCTCGGAATCGTAGCTCGAGGTGGTCACGGCGGACCGGACTCCCTCCAGGCCATGGGCGTCTACCCAGGCATCCAGATAGAGCGAGGGAAGGTTCCAACTCCCGAGCATGTTGAAGGCCATGTCGGGAACGGCCGTGTGCCGGGCTTCCAGGGCCTGGACCAGCGCGCTCGTCGTCCGAGCCTGACGCACGGACTCATCGCGCGACATGACGAAGTGCCCACAGAGCCAGTGCGGGACACCGTAGACGGCGTTCTGCTCCGCGTGGGTGGAGGCCTGGATTCCCGACGAATGCCACTCGATGTTCTTCGGCAATTGCGGCCAGGGACGCACGGCGCCCTCGGCGACCAGCTCACCCAGGATCGCCGTATCCGTCTCGATGACATCGTAGCCGCATTCACCCTCCCCCTTCAGGGAGCGAGCGATCTGCGCCGGCTCATAGAAATCATCCGTGAAGCAGGAGGGATTGAGCACGAGATCGACGTCCGGGTTCGCTCGCTCGAACTCCGTCTCGATCCGCGCGGCCATGGCGCTGAGCTTGTCGCCCGCCGCATCGGGGATGTACGGATAGAGCGGAACCCGGAGGACCGTCTTCGGGGGAGGCGTGCAGCCCACAATCAGAGACAGGGCGATACCGCGAATCAAAGACACTCGATTGATTGTATGGAGAGGCATGGTCGCGCGGACCTTACCTCACGGGCGCTCCATTTGGCCGTCTGGAGCCAGTAGGATGGGTGCCCGAGGAGCGTTTCCCCCATGCATCCGGATTTCGAGGTCGAGTTGCGGGCGGCCCTGGCCGAGGGCCTTGTCTCCGAGCAGGAGATGGACTCCCTGAGAGAGGAGGCCCGGCGCCTGGAGCGCAGTCCCCTGGCCCTGCTGCGCGAGCGGGGCCGGCTGTCCGAGGGGACGCTCATCTCGATGATGGCGCAGGTCCGGGCCGCCACCCCCCAGGTGGCCGCCGCTCGGGACGCGAGCGCCCCCGAGGTCCCGGTCTTCCCCGTCAGCGGCTGGGAGCGCTACCAGTGCGTGCGCTTCCTCGGCGAGGGCGGAATGGGGCGCGTGTTCCTCGCACATGATCCGCGGCTGAACCGCAACGTGGCCTTGAAGTTCGTCCGGGGGGATGAGCCCGGGCTCACCCAGCGCTTCCTCTCCGAGGCCCGGGCCCAGGCCCGGGTGAACCACGAGCGGGTGTGCAAGGTCTACGAGGTGGGCGAGGTCCAGGGGCGCGTCTACATCGCCATGCAGTTCATCGAGGGGCGGACGTTGAACGCGCTCGCCCGCGAGCTGTCCGCCGAGCAGAAGGTGCTGGTGCTCCGCGAGGCCGCCGAGGGCGTGAACGAGGCGCACCGCGTGGGCCTCATCCACCGCGACCTCAAGCCCTCCAACATCATGGTGGAGCGCGCGGAGGACGGGACGCTGCGCCCCTATGTGATGGACTTCGGTCTGGCGCGGGACTGGAACGATGGCGCCACCGTCACCGGCGCGGTGATGGGCACGCCCCAGTACATGTCGCCCGAGCAGGCCCGCGGCGAGGTCTCCAGCCTGGATCGCCGGGCGGACGTCTACAGCCTGGGCGCCACCCTCTACAGTGTGTTGACGGGCCACCCTCCCATTCCCGGCGGCAACGGGCTGGAGGTGCTCAAGAACGTCCTCGAGGTGGAGCCACGCCCTCCCCGCGCGGTGGATCCGAACATCCCCGCCGACCTCGAGGCCATCACGCTCAAGTGTCTGGAGAAGGAGCGCTCGGCCCGGTACGACTCGGCGCGCGCCCTGGCCGAGGAGCTCGACCGGTTCCTCTCGGGCGAGCCCGTCCAGGCCCGCTCCAACGGGGCCTGGTACCGCCTGCGCAAGAAGCTGCGCAAGCACCGGCTCGTGGCGTCCGTGGCCACGCTGGCGGCCGTGCTCGTGCTCCTGGCCCTGGGTCAGGTGGCACTGGCCCGCCGTGAGACCGCCGTGCGCGAGCGTCTGGCCCGGCGGTTCACCGAGTCCGTGGAACGCATCGAGGCGCTGGCACGCTACTCGGACCTCTCCCACCTGCACGACACGCGCGAGGATCAGCGCGTCATCCGCGCGCGCATGGCGGCACTCGAGGCGGAGATCCACGAGGCGGGCGAGCAGGCCCTGGGGCCCGGTCACTATGCGCTGGGGCGTGGCCATCTCGCGCTCGGAGACGAGGCCAGGGCCCTCGAGTCGCTCGAAGCCGCCTGGAAGCATGGCTTCCGCGAGCCCCGGGTGGCCTACGCGCTCGCCCTCGTGACGGGACACCAGTACCAGGAGCAGCTGCTGGAGGCCGAGCGCCTCCGCGACCCCGAGCGGCGGGAGGCTCGCAAGCGGGAGATCGAGCGCCGCTACCGGGAGCCAGCACTGGCCTGGCTCCGCCAGAGTGAAGGGGCCGAGGTTCCCTCCACCGCGTACGTGGCGGCGCTGCTCGCCTTCTACGAGAACCGGTGGGACGAGGCCCTCTCCCAGTTGGACGCCATCGGCACCGGGCTCTCCTGGTTCCATGAGGCACCCCGGTTGCGCGGAGACATCCTCCAGGCCCGCGCCATGCGGCAGTGGAACCAGGGCGAGCACGCGGGCGCGCTGGCGGACTTCGAGGCGGGCCGAAAGGCCTACGCCGAGGCAGCCGCGATCGGCGAGAGCGTGGCCTCCATCCACACGGCCCAGGGAGAGCTGGAGTACGGCGCGCTCGTCCTGGAGCTGTATGGCAAGGGCGATGTCACGCCCCGCTACACCCAGGCCCTCCAGGCCGTCTCCCGCGCGCTCACGGCCATGCCCGAGCATCCGGACGCGCTCGTGCTGGAGTCCCGCCTCCACCGGCGGCTCGCCGAGCATCAACGCAACCTGGGCGATTACTCCGAGACACTGCCGGAGAAGGCCGTGGCCGCCGCGCGCAGGGCGCTGGAGCTCGCCCCCTCGAGCTCCAAGGCCCGGCTGGAGTTGGGACAGGCCTGGTGGATCTGGGGCTATACCCGCCAGAGTCACTCGCTGGATCCGCGCGAGCAACTGCGCAAGGCCGTGGAGAGCTTCGAGGGCATCGCCCCGGAGGAGCGGGACCAGGACTTCCTCCTCAACCTGGGCATGGTCTACAAGACGTGGGCCGACTACGAGGATCAGGTCGGCGCGGATCCGCTGCCCGCCTACGGCAAGTCGATCGAGTCCTATCTCGCCGCCATCCAGCGCGACGCCCAGGTGCCCGAAGAGTGGATCAACCTGGGCATCGGGTACTACACCCGCGCCCGGCATCCCCGGGCCCCGGCTCCGGACGCGGACCTCACCGAGGCCGTGGCGGCACTGGACAAGGCCCGGAGCCTCAACCCCGGTCACGTGGTGCCCTACTTCTACGCGGGGCTGGCACACGCGCTCGTGGCCCAACGGCTGCGCGGCTCGGGGGGTGATCCCGGCCCCTCACTGGAACGCTCCGCGGAGATGTTCCGCGAGGGCATCAAGCTCGGCCCCGGCATTCCCCAGCTCCACAACGGGCTGGCCCTGACGCTGCTCCAGCAGGCCCAGGCCCGCTGGGACCGCGGGGAGGATCCGTTCCCCGCGCTGGACCAGGCCCGGGCGGCCTGCGAGCAGTCCGTGGCCCTCGCGCCGAAGGGGGGCTACGGGCACATCAACCTCGGGGAGGTGCTCGCCCATCGGGCCCTGTACCAGCGCGCCCGGGGGGAAGACCCTGGCCCGAGCGTCCGCGCGGCCGACGAGGCCCTGCGGCAGGCGCTCCAGTGGCTTCCGGAGGACGCGGGAGCCATGGCCAACCGCGGCATGGTCCATGCCATCCTGGCCACGTTCGAGCTGGATCACGGGAAGGATCCCCGCCCCAGCAGCGCACGGGCCGAGGCGGCACTGCGGCAGGCCCTCGCGCACAATCCGGCCCAGGCCGAGGCCTGGTACTCCCTGGGTGAGGCGCTGGGGGCCCGGGCGCTCTCCCCCGGCGGGCGCCCCCAGGACTCCGAGGAGGCGCTCCAGGCGTTCCAGAAGGGGCTCGAGCTGGCTCCGGAGCGGCAGGACTTCCGCATCGGCCTCGGGCATTTCCTCCGCCGCTGGTCCACCCACGTGATGCGGGCCGGGCAGGACCCGGGCCCCTCGCTTCAACGAGGGCTGGAGCTGGCCCAGCAGCTCCTCGCGGTCCGTCCCGGATGGCCGGACGCCCGGCTCCTGCGGGGCAGTCTGTTGGCGCTCAAGCAGGAGTGGCGCGGACGGGCCCGGGAGGATCTCTCCCTCGCGCTCTCCGCCAACCCGGGCTTTCAGCGGGAGTGGGCCAGCGCCCTCCAGCGCCTCCAGTCCAGCGGACCCTAGCGGACGTTTCGCGAATGTCGGCGACATTCGCCGACGGCCGTTCCACCCCCTCCCAGACCCGTCCCCACGGAGGTTCTCCTCTGAGGAGCCCTCCTGGGGCGTGTTGGCACGAGGTGTGCTCAAGGATTCCCCGAGCTCGCTGAAAACTCTCGAGCCTCGGAGAACCCACCATGATGCACGCACCTCGTTGGAAGAAGCTGATGTTCGCCGCCAGCCTCGCCGTCCTCCCCGCCTGCGGGATGGAGGCGCCGGACAACCAGGCCCCCACGGAGCCAGGCCAGACGCGGGCCGCGCTCACGACCGGCCCGGCGAGCTGCCAGGACATCAAGACCGCCAATCCCTCCGCGGTGGATGGTGCGTACGTGCTGTTCGTCGGCGGCGACAGGTCCAAGCCCTGGTCGGTCTGGTGCCGCAACATGGCGAGCACTCCCGCCGAGTACCTGTCCCTGCCGTCCACGGGCCCCTCACTCAACTACTCCCAGTACACCGCGGGCTACAACAACGGTGGCGGCACCAACGTGCGCACCCTCTTCACCAAGGTTCGCATCGACCCCACCACCCTGCGCGTGACCACCGGCGACCAGACCTTCTCCACCTCCTCCGGCTACCTCACGCACCCCGTCAATAATCCCGTCACCTCCATGTCCTATGCCGCGGCGATGAACTGCGACTTCGGCAACCCTGGAGTCGGCAACGTCGACCTGCGGGGCACTCCCTTCGCCGCGGCTCCCAACCAGTTCGCGTTGGTCGGCTCCTACCCCTCCGGCGCGGCCACCTACAGCTCGGACAACCAGGTGGTGGACCTGTGGAGCCGGGGGGATTGCAGCTGGATGTCGGTGCAGGGCGCCGACCATCCCTTCAACGGCCGCGGCGCTCAGCTCCAGCTCCAGTACAGGCCGAGCACCCCGGCGAGCTGCCAGGACATCAAGACCGCCCTGCCCTCCGCGGCGGATGGCGAGTACGTGCTGTACGTCAACGGTGAGGCCTCCAAGCCCTGGACGGCCTGGTGCCACAACATGGCGGGCACTCCCGCCGAGTACCTGCCGCTGCCGTCGACGGGCACCTCGGTCAACTTCTCCCAGTACACCGCGGGCTACAACAACGGCGGCGGCACCAACGTGCGGACCCTCTTCTCCAAGGTCCGCATCGACCCCGCCACCCTGCGCGTGAGCACGGGTGACCAGACCTTCTCCACCTCCTCCGGGCTGCTGTGGCACGGGGATGCCGTCACCTCCATGGCCTATGCCGCGGCGATGAACTGCGACTTCGGCAACCCTGGCCTGGGCAACGTGGACCTGCGGGGCACTCCCTTCGCGGTGGCCGCCAACCAGTTCGCCGTGGTCGGATACTACGGCTCGGGTGGGGCCACCTACAGCTCGGACAACCGGGTGGTGGACCTGTGGAACCGCGGCGAGTGCGGCTGGATGTCGGTGCAGGGCGCCGACCACCCCTTCAACGGCCGCGGCGCGCTGTTGCAGCTCCAGTACGCGCCTCCCGCGTAGCCCCCCTCCCGCGGTCAGGGCTTGGATGCCGTCAGGGTGCCGGGATTTCCCTGCCCGACGATGGGCGGTGGCATCTCCCCCAATGCACTGACGCGCAGGTCATACCGGGACTCGCCCGAGTCCCGGGCAATCTCACCGTTCACCGTGAGGATCACGCTCCCCTTCTGGAGATCCACGCGCTCCCAGCGCTCCTGACGCTGGCTCTCCGGCAGGGGCAGGAGCAAGGAGCGCAAGGGGTTCACCCGGTTGAAGAGCCAGAGGCTGCCGCTCTCGTGCTGCTCGTCGGCGAACACGATCTCCAGCTCATCCCCCGGAGCCACCACCAGGAACAGCTCGGGTTGATCCCTTGGCTCCCACGAGCCCTTCCAGTTGACCACCAGCGTGCGGGTGGCCTTGAGCTGCCCCTCTTCGGAGCGGAGCACGGAGGGCCTCTTGAAGTCCCTGGAGATGATCAGTTGATGCTTCGCCACGGTGCTGCTCCTTTCGGCTCCATGAGCCAATTCCTTGCGGCTGACAGGCTTTGCCTCAGGCGTTCCTGGCGCTCAGGCCCAGTTCCTTGAGGCGCCGGTTGAGCGCCTTCTTGGAGACCTCCAGGCGCTGGACCATGGCGTCCAGGTCGCCTCCGCACGCCTGATGGCAGGCGGTGATCTCCTCCGCGCTCAGGGTTCCCGCCCGGCGGATGTTCGGGTGTTTGTCGATGAGATCGTAGATGGAGGAGCGCGGAATCCCGAGCGTGTCCGCCGCCAGTTTGAGATCCCACGCGTGCTGCCGGAGCGCCGCGAGCAGCTCCTCGCCGGTGACCTCGGTGGACTTGCGGCGAGCCACCGCCGTGGGCGCGGGGGCGGCGGGCTTGGGGGCGGGCCCCGTGGCATCCAGCTCCTCGGCGAGCCGCGAGTCCAGTTGGAGGACGGCCTGCCCCCGGCTGCCAATCACCAGCTGACGGGTGATGTTGCGCAACTGCCGGATGTTGCCGGGCCAGGCGTAGCGCAGCAGGCGCACCGCGAGCGGTGCCGGCAACCACGGCTCGGCATAGGGATCTTTCGGCGTCAGGCGGTGGGCCTCGCCAATGGTCTCCAGCTCCTCCCGGGCGAAGTGCTGGAACAGCATCCCGAGGTCCTCGCGGCGCTCGCGCAGGGGCGGCAGCCGGATCTCATAACCGGCCAGGCGATGCAGCAGCGGCGCCTTGAAGCGCCCCTCGCGGATGTGCTCCTCCAGGTTGGCATCGGTCGCGGCGATCAGCCGGACATCCGTCTTGATGGGGGCATGCCCGCCCACCGGGTACAGCTCGCCGGTCTCCAGCACCCGGAGCAGCATCACCTGCACCTCCGGGGGCGCCTCGCCCACCTCGTCGAGGAACAGGGTGCCGCCCTGGGCCGCCCGGAAGAAGCCCTCGCGGTCCTGCGTGGCGCCCGAATAGGCGCCCTTCTTCACGCCGAACAGCTCGGCGGCCGCCAGCTCCTTGGGGATGGAGCCCAGGTTCACGCTGAGGAAGGGGCGCTCCTTGCGCGGGCTGTGCTGGTGGATGGCCCGGGCCACCAGCTCCTTGCCCGTTCCCGTCTCTCCCCGGACCAGCACCGGGACATGGAGGTCGGCGATGCGCTGGATGTGCTCGCGCACGCGCCGGATGCCCGGGCTCTCGCCCACCATGCCCAGCGTGTCCCCGGACGCCCGCGCCCCGCCCGCGTCCTGGTGCAGCAGCAACACCACGCGCCCCGAGAGCTCCAACGGCACGCCCACCGCCAGCTCCTCCGGGGTGAACTCACGGCTCGTCACGAGCTGCCCGTCCACCACCACCCGGGTTCCGCCCTCGCCCACGCGCAGCCGGAGCCGCCCCCCTGCTCCCGGTGAGAACACGAGGGGCGTCCGGCTCACGAAAGGGTCCGACAGGGGCTGCCCGAAGGTCTCTCCAGGCCGGGTGAAGTTCGGGCCGTTGCGAGACAGGGACACCTCGCGGCCGGCCGCGACTCCCTCCAGCAGGAGCCGCTCTCCCGCCCGGGTGGCCGTGGGATGGGACAGGACGGTCAGCACCGGTACCCCCTGCTCGGCGGAGGCGGGGGCGCGCTGCTCGTGGCCGATGGCGGTGGAGACTTCGGCGACCAGTGGGGGGGACTGGGACTCGCGAGGGTCGGAACGGGACATCGCGCGCGACTGTAGCATTTCCCTCCCAGGGCCCATCCCACGAGGAAACGGAGATGCGTCTCCGCCGCCGCGCAATGGTTTTCGCGCGGCTTCGTCCTATGTGCTCCCGGCGCCGGGTCCGGCGTGCTGCTCCAGAACCCCCTCGAGGGGATGGAAAACAGGAGTTCATCCGAATGAAGAAGCCTCTCTCGCAAGTGCTGTCCGTCCGCCTTGTCGTGCCCTGCATGGCGCTCCTCTGGGGAGCCGGGTGCGGCCCGACCGAGGACGAGTCCAGGATGGGCGAAGTGCCGCCCGAGCAGTCGCTGCTCCAGGAGGAGCAGAAGCTCACGAAAACCTACACGCTGACCTGGCCGAACAATCAGGCCACCGGCGACTGCGGGTTCGGGAACATCGCCGCGGGCAACCAGGACCCCAGGAACGGGTACGCCTCGGGGCGGTACGAAGAGCCCATCACCCTCGGAGGACTGGCGGGCCAACGCATCACCTCGTTGCGGCTGAGCAGCACCAACAGCACCACGTTCAAGTACGACGATGTGATGCTGCTCAACTACGGCAGCTACATCCTCATGAGCAGCGACCGGCGCGTGGCGGCGTACTCCAACGCCCCGAACGCGCTGGGCACCGACCCGGTGCCGTACGTGTGGTCCAAGATCCTCAACCAACCCATCGACAACCAGACCCTGCAACCGGCCTGGTGCAGCTCGGGCGCCACGGGAGCGGACTGTACGGTGCCGGTGACGGAGACGGCCGGGAGCATGAATGTCTACCTCAGTGACTTCACGAAAACGGACGAGGCGGCCTACCCCACCCTCCCCGACGCGCGCACCTTCCAGCTCGTCACCCTGGGGGACGACGAACCGGCCATCGACTGCCGCCATGGAGACATCACGCTGACGGTGACCGTGGAGATCTGCGTTCCCCAGCCCGAGGTCTGTGATGGCAAGGACAACGACTGCGACAAGCTCATCGACGAGGACCTCGCGCCCCTGAGCTGCGGCGTGGGAGCCTGCCGCCGGACGGCGCCGGCCTGCGTCAACGGCGCGCCGGGCACCTGCACGCCGGGCACCCCCAATCCCGAGACCCGTGACAACATCGACAACGACTGCGATGGCCACGTCGATGAGAACTTCATCACCAGTGTCCCCAACTCCACCCTGACCGCGCTCACCAACTGTACGGGCGCGGACATGGACTCCACCGTCGGATACAGCCGCACCTGCATCGCCGCCGCCCGCCGCCACTGCAACAGTCTGGGATGGGAGGGCGGAACCATCGTCGAGCGCACCTCCACCACCGCGTATCTCGCCTGCTTCCGCGCCAAGGGGTTCTTCATTCCGGTCTCCGACCTGACCGCCATCAACCCTGGGTGCACGGTGGACAACGTCATCACCACGCCCGAGTACTCCAAAGCGTGCACCTCGGCGGCCCACCGCTACTGCGCCAGCAAGGGCTACACGGGCGGACTGCCTCAGGAGTTCGGTGGGGGCAACATCTACGTCAACTGCATCGATCAGCCGTCGAACCGCGGTTACTTCAGCAATGTAGACAACGCCGTATGGGGTGCGAGGACGGGCTGCAACACCGCGCCCCTGGCCGGGCCGGATTCCTCCAAGGCCTGTCGCGCGGCGGCTCACCGCTGGTGCTACTACGACAACGGGGCCATCTCCGGGGTGCCCGTGGACCTGGGCACCAGCGCGTCCAACCTCGCGTGCATCTACCTCTGAGGCGTACGAGGTGAGCGCGGCGCGTGTGCGCCAGACTGTGCGAGGTGCCTGAGGCCTGGCGGGGCCCGTGCCCGGGGCGGCGAGGCGGGGTGTGGAGCCCCGCCCCGCCGCGGGACCGCTCAGCCGTTGCCGTTATTCGACGAGTTCGCGGCGGTGTAGGCGCCCCACGCCGCGTAGCCACCGACCAGGTGGAACGCCGTGAGTCCGTAGGAGACCTTGGCGGTGGTGCTCTTGGCGCTCTTCAGCGCGTTGTTGACGAAGTCGGTGGTCTTGGTGGTGTTCTCCGCGGACACGCCGAGGAGGCTCATGGCCGGGCCGAAGTCGTTCTTGATCACGTCGCCGATGCCGAACGGCAGACCCGAGCCGGCTCCGATTCCCGAGGCCAGCGCCAGGCCCTGGTACAACGGCTGGTGCTCGAGCGCGTTGGTGAGGACCTGCGCGACATCCCCGGTGCCGGCGCCCACCAGGGTGTTGGCGGCGAGCTTGAACAGGATCCGACCCAGGGGGTTCCACTTGTCGATCCCCTCCGTCACCACTTTGAGGCCCACGAAGCCGGAGAAGGCTCCGTACAACATGCCGCTGATGAATCCCGAGAACATCGCGTCGCCGAAGCCCTTGCCGGTCAACTTCCCGCCCGGGGCGATGTCGTACTGGAGCCCGGACATGCCCATGCTGAACATGGTGTTGGTGAGCAGCTGCCAACCGAAGTTCGCCACGGAGGTCGCCAGGTCCGAGGAGCCAGCGGCGCCGGAAGCCGCGGGCGCGGCCGCCGAGCCGAGATCCGCGGCGGCCTGAGTGCTGCTGATCCCCGCCTCGGCGCCTGACGACGCACCGGTGGCCAGCTCGCTGCTGGCGGCGGCCGACTCGGTGCCCGCCCCCACCGCGGAGCTGGCCGCCACGCCACCTCCCTCGGTGGCCGCCGCCCCCGCCTGCGAGCCGGCGATGCTGGTGGCGCCGGTCGCGGTTTCCTCGGCGAGCAGTCCCGTCTCCAGGGGGGCGATGGCCGCGTCCGACGCGCCGAAGGTGACGAAGCTGAGCAGGAAGCTGGAGATCACCACGCCCGCCATTCCCACGCCAATGCCCACGCGCGCCCAGGTGGAGGTGTTGCCCGTGGGGTCCGTCATCATCAGCGGGTTGTTGCCGACGAAGCAGTACGGGCTCGGCGCCTGGCGGGCCATGTCCATCGAGAGGAAGCGGCGCAACTCGGGCGAGTAGAGCCGGGCGTTGAAGTTGTACAGCCCGGTCTCCGCATCCAGCTCCTGGCCCATGAACAGGAAGGGAATGACGTCCAGGTGGGAGCCGGACGCCCCCGCCAGCGAGCCGAACGGGCGGTAGTTGTACTGGGCGACGAGCGCGTTCTGGTCATCCACCACGGCCCAGACGGTGTGCGCGTAGTCGCGCAGCGGGAAGTACCGCTTGTCGCTGACGGCGGCCACCAGCCCCGTGGGCCCGTACACGAAGAGGGACCACTGCGTGCCGGACACCCGCGCCAGCGGCTGGATGGACAGGCCGTTGAAGTAGACGAAGGACGACGAGGACGCGCTGCTCACCTGCTTCACCACGCGCTGCCCCTGGCCACCGTAGGCCAGCCGCACCTGGGCCGGGTCGTTGCCGGCAACGGTGATGCCGCGGGTGAGGTTGAACGCCGGCTCGTAGTCGAGCGCCAGCGTCTCGCTCTTCAGCAAGCGGCCGTCCGCGCCCCAGGTGAAGCCGGAGGTGGGCGCTCCATTCACCGACTGCGTCTGGAGCTGGTTGGTGCCCGGCGCGTAGGTGAACGTGTACGGGACACCGTCCTGGGTGATGGACCAGATGTTGCCGTTGGCGTCGTACTGCCCGACGGACTCGTTGCCCGGTTGCCCGCCCGCGACGGTGGCGCTCACCAGCCGGCTCTGGCCGTCGTAGGCGTACGTCGCGTCGTTCTGGGCCGCGGGCTCGCCGAACGCGAGGTTCAGCGACCGGGTCTGGATGGAGCCGTCCGCGAAGAAGGTGTACCCGAGCGAGAACGACGGCTGCTCGTTCCCCTTCACCGTGACCGCGTGAGTCGAGAGCCACCCGGGCGACGCGTACTCGTAGATGCCCTGCAGCGTGCCGCCGTTGCGCAGCTCCTGCGACACGTCGCCATCCGGCGTGTAGACGTACGCCGCGAGGTCCGTGGCCCCCGCCGAGGTGCCGATGCCGATGGCGCGCCCCTTCTCGTCGTACGAGTAGAAGACGTCGGAGACCGGCCCGCCCGCGGGGTAGGTCACCCGCACGATGGCATCGAGGTTGTCGTAGCCGTACGTCACGGTGCCGCGCTGGCCCTCGGTGGCGAGCGTCATCGTCGAGGTGCGCCCGGTGGTGTCGTAGGTGAACGTCTCGGTCACCGTGATGGCGCTGGCGGTGCTGCCCGTGGGGGCCTGAGTGACCGTGACCACCGACACCTTCTGGCCGATGGGCAGCGGATCGTCGCCGTCGCCGTCGTAGGCATGGGTCCGCGTCACGGTGCGCGCCACCGAGGCGTCGGGCCACTGCGGCGTGACGGCATGAGCGGCGAGCCGGGCGGGATCCCACGCTTGTGGCACCGTCCCCTCCTCCAGGATGCGGCCGAGGGCGTCGTACTTGTAATAGACGAACCAGGTCTGGCCGGCGTCGAGCGCGGGCTGGGCGAAGCGCAGGTTCATCGCCGGGTCGTAGATGAGCGAGGTCGTCCCGCTGTCGGGATCGGTCCTCGCGGTGGTGCGGCCGAGCGGATCCTGCACGACGGAGGACGTGAAGGCGGCCGGGTTGCCCTGGGGGCTGGTGGTGAAGGCGTTGGGCTGGCTCAGGTTCAGCGTGGAGCTGCCGCCAGGCAGGGTGGTGGCCGGGCTGGAGCCGGCGAAGGAGACGGTGCTCTGGCCCTGTCCCACCACCGCTCCGGTGGCATCGCTGAGCGCGGAGGCGATCTTCCGGCCGGTGGTGTCGCGCAGGCTCACCGACTGGTTCTTCATCTGGCTGATGAGGGTGTCGCTGCTGAAATCCCCCGCCGGGAGGTTGAACGACGAGCCGGAGTTGGCGCCGTAGGCGAACTGGATGGTTTCCCGCTCCAGCGGAGAGGTGGTGTCGACGTCATGCACCGCGAACGGCTGGCCGGGCAGGCCCTGCTCGAGGCGGCGGTTGCGCGTGGAGGCCTCGAAGCGGTACCCGTAATAGGGATAGCCGCCGTCATCGGACCGCTTCACCGGCCCGTCCGTCTGTCCCCGGTAGTAGTCCGCGATGTCACCGGTCATCTCCCAGGTGCTGTCCATCGCATCGAGGAAGCCCTGCACGTCGACGAAGGTCGGGCTGTAGGTCAGCACCGGCTGAGAGGCGCCGCCGCCGAAGCTCGCCGGCATGGTGCGGGTGACCGCCACGGTCCGGTTGAGCGCATCGAGGATGACCGCCGAGAGGAGGGCGTCGTCGCCCAGCAGTTGTTGGTTCTGCCGGTTCTGGCCGGTGGCGTCGTCATAGGTGAGCCCCACGCGTGGCCCCGCCATCATCGACAGGTTGCGCAACGAGAGGCCGTTGGGCCCGGTGGAGAAGGCCACCGTACCGGTGTCGCCGGCCGTCACCTTCGCGCTGAACAGCAGCTGGCCGTCGCCGAAGAAGACGACGACACCGCTGCCCATCACCAGCAGCCACTGCCGCGGGAGCTGGGGTGGGCTCGCCAGCGGCGCCTGGACGGTGCCGCCGCCCGGCGCGGTGAAGCTGAACCCCGAGGACGGCTCGTACGCGATGCGGTAGCCGGAGCCGAAGGTGACACCGAGCGCGCCCGACAACGTCCCGGCCGGCTGCACCTCGAAGAAGAGCGCCGCCGTCTCCGGCGAGCCCCCCGTGAAGCCCCGCCATGTCAGCGTGTCGCTGGTGGAGCCGGTGTGGGTCAGCGCACCGTTGGCGCGGCTCCAGGCCGATGGGGAGCCGGTGGCCTGCCAGCGCGCCCGCCACTCGTCGCCGTTGAGGAACGTCTCGAGGCTGCCGCCCTCGGCCACGCCCACCGCCAGGTTGGTGTTGGGGCTGGCGCAATCGAAGGCGTCCCGCGCATTGCCCTCGCGCGAGAGGAACTCCTGGGTGAGCTGTTTCACCTGCTCCACGGGGCCAACGGTCGCCACCGTCCGGTTGAAGGCGTCGTACCGCATCCGGAGGGTGCGCCCGGACGCGCTCAGGGTGGCGGTGGTGAGGTGCGAGCCCGGGTCGTACGTGCGGGCGGCGAGGCGGCCCGTCAGCGGCGCGACGAAGACGTCATCCAGCAGCACCGCGGACTGGGACGGGTTCGCCGCCTGGACGGAGAGCGCGATGGACGAGGTGCCCGCCGTCAGCGGAATGCCGAGCGTGCGGTAGGCCCACGTCCCGCCGGTGTCCGCGAAGGCGGCGGTCAGCGGAGTCCCCGCCACGCCGTCCACCGACACGGTGACGGAGAAGCCCGCGCCGGTGACGGGGGTGAAGCCCGCCGGCGTCTTGTACCAGAAGCCCAACAGGTAGGTCTGGCTCACGTTCGGCGGCGTCAGTCGTGCCGAGAGGCTTGCGCCACCGCCCGCCGGGAGGCTCAGGCTGCTCTGGCCGGTGTGCGCGTCGCCGGTGACGGTCCGCGTGCCCTGCGCCGTCCACCCGCCGCCGCCTTCATACGGCTCGAAGCCGCAGTAGGCGCAGCCGCCGCCGAGGAACGAGGCGTTGTTGAAGACGGCGACCGGGAAGGTGTCGTCCGTACCGTAGAGGGTAGACATCGGCACGCCGAGCCCGTCCCACTGCTCGACGGTCTGGCCGAACGGAGTGCGCGCCACCACCCGCCTGGACAGGAGCCACCCGTCCGGCGCCGTGCCGGGGGAGTAGCCGTTGAACGGGAACGGCACGCCCGCGGGTCCCACCCAGGAGAAGTCCGCCTCCTTGCCGGGCACGAGCACGTTCGCCCCGAGCGCGCTGGGGAAGCTCCGGTAGGTGGTGGCGGTGCCCTTGGCGGGGATCGCCTCACCCGTCCCGCGCG
Source organism: Archangium sp. (assembly GCF_036277355.1). Lineage (GTDB taxonomy): Bacteria > Myxococcota > Myxococcia > Myxococcales > Myxococcaceae > Archangium. Next base: position 39,514 of record NZ_DASUNC010000101.1, on the reverse strand, counting down.
TCCAGGTGGTCACCGACTGGGCCACGTCGTTGAGGAGGTGCAGCGCGCGCATCGGCCCGGAGATGGCCGGGTTGTCCACCTCGTAGCCGTACTGGCTGGTGGCGATGAACGTCTCGGCCGCGCCGGTGCCGCCCACCGTCCGGGTGGTGGTGGCCACCGGCTGGCCCGAGTAGGGCGCGGTGAAGCCCTCGGGCACGTACGCGGTCTGCTGGCTGCTGGTGACGCCGTCCTCCACCTTGGTCTGCTGGAGCTGGACCACGAAGCCGCCGCGCAGGTTCAGCGGCTGGGCGGAGCCGTCCACGGGCTCGCTCGCGCGCTGGATGTAGACGTGCCAGTCGTTCGTCGTCTTCGTCAGGATGTTGCCCTGGTTGTCGAGGACGTCCACCTCGGCCAGCAGGCCGTCCAGCATGTTGTAGAAGTCCGCGCCGGTGCGGATCCCCAGGCCGTTCAAGTAGCGGTTCACCACCGAGCCGAACACCGGCCTCGAGGGGTCCGCGGTGCCCGGGTAGACGGTGGAGGTGAAGTACTTCACGACGTCACCCGACGGATCGCACGCCGCATTCGACGGATCCGGCACGTAGCTGTGCGGCGAGGGCGCGTCGAACCCGTCGTCCACGGTGAGGCCGGTGACCGCGTAGTGGAGGAGCTCGCCCTCGATGGCCTCACCGGCGTAGCGGTGGAGGATGATCTGCGTGGCCTGGTTGAAGCCGCTGGCGGTGCTCGGGTAACCGGCGAACGCGCTCGGGCCGCCAGCGGCGGTGCCGGGGCCGCCGCCGCCCGGCTCGGACGGGGTGGACATGCGCTCATCCGAGAGCGGCTGGGCCGCGCCGGACACCTGGCCGTTCATCAGGACGGTGGCCGCCACCTGGTTACCGGTGGCGCCCTGGGTGTCGAAGACGAAGTACGACAGGAACCGCGGCGCCTCGTTCACCACCGCCTGCGAGTTGAGGACGAAGCGGTTGGTGGCGCCGAGCGACTGGTTGACCAGCGCCTGCACGTCCGCGGTGGGGCTGCCCGCCATCACGCCATCCCAGTGGGTGGCGCTGCCGCGGAAGTAGAGGAACTGCCCCAGCACGCAGTAGTCCTCCGCGCCCGCCGACGGCCAGTTCGCCGTCTTCGAATTCTGCGGCGGCACGGGCAGTGATTGCGCGGGGGTGACGGGAGCGCGGGTCCAACCCTGGGTGTCCGTGTCGGGGTCGAACGAAAGCACCTTGGCGGCGGGCGCCCCTACCCCATTGCCGTCCGCGACGATCTGGAGCGCGTAGTCCGGGCCGTAGGCGTACCGCTGCTGGCGGCCGGACTGCGGATTGCCGTTGTACAGGCCGGAGTTGACCAGCCAGGTCTGACCGTTGAAGCGCAGCACGCGCGCGGCGGCCGCCACCAGCGTGTTGGAGATGACGACGGGAACCCACGGGGTGGGGAACGCGCCGCTGGGCTCCTGGCGATCCGAGAAGGAGAATTGGGCCGGCGGAGACTGGAGGCCGTACGCCGCGTCCCACTGCAGGAAGTGGAGGGTGTAGCTGAGCTGCTGGCTGTTCTGCCCGGTGAGGTTGGCGGCGATGACGAAGGAGTCGCTCGGCACCAGCGTGATGCGCGAGAGGTCCTGCACCGAGAAGTCCGGGATCGACACCGTCCTGGGCCCGTTCCACACGAGCGCTGGATCCAGGAAGTACAGCGAGGCGGTCCCGCGCTGATCGAGCAGCAGGTAGTACTCGTTGCGCGCCATGCCCCAGGCGAAGGCCGGGAGCGTGAACGACTCGCGCGTCCACGCGTTCGTCGTCCAGCGCCAGGTGACGCGGTCGTACGAGTACTTGCCGTGGATCTCATCCATCAGCGTCACCAGCAGGAAGGTGTCCCCGCCCGAGAGGACCGCGGTGGCGCTGGTGGTCGTGTAGCTCAGGGCCGGCGTGTTGACGCCGGTGGTGGTGCCGTTCAGCGTGGCAGGCACCCACTGGCCCGGCCGCGCGACATCCTTCTGGAAGATGTAGACGTCGGTCTCGTTCACCCGCTCGAAGGACAGGGCGAAGAACTCGCCGCTGGGGACGACCTCAAGCGTCGACAGGTCCAGCCCCGCGCTGTCGTTGAACAACACGGTGTCCGGGGTGAGCGACCAGGACTCCCAGCGCCCCAGCCAGGTGTAGACCTGCATGGACAGCTTGCCGCTCGCCGCGCTGTACCAGGTGGTCACCGCGTAGTCCTCGCCGAAGAAGACGCGCGGGGTGGAGCCGGCGAAGCCTGGATCCGACGGCTGCGGGACGGCGTAGGTGCGGTCACAGATGTCCAGCGACTGCTTCGTGTACGAGTACGTGGCGGCGCCGCCCTGCGGGTAGGTGATCGACTTGAGCGCCCCGGGGCTGGACGCCGTATTGGAGGAGGCCGGAGAGTCGAAGTAGTAGTCGAAGACGATTCCCGGCAGGCTGTCGTTGAACGCATTGGACAGCACGACGCGGGTGAGGATCCGCTTGCAGGTGTCGCCGAACAGCGCGCCGGTGTGGGTGGTCACGTTGGCCACCGGGCTGCCCGCCACGCCGCCCGCGGGCTGCTTCGGCTGGTAGAGGAGCTTCAGGCTGAAGAGCGTGGAGCCGTCCAGCCCCTTCACCACGATGTTGTCCAGGTACCGCGTCTCGTAGCGGTCCTGGTACGCGTTGGGCGTGTTGTCCGGGACGGCCTTGTGCGGGTCCGCGTACTCGCGCGCGCTCTCGGGCGTCGCGTTGCTCCACAGCTTGTCCTCGTAGTTGAAGGTGAGGGTGCGGCCGAACACGTCGGTGATGCCGGTGAGGTAGCAGGCCTTGGTGTACGGCAGCCCGCCGGCACCCACCTGCTGCTCGACGTCCGGGATCAGCCCCGCGCTGTTCCGGTCCCAGCCGTTGTAGCTGTAGCGGATGGAGTCGCCCCAGGGCGTCATCGCGCTCACCAGGTGCCACGCGCGCGCGTACTGCCCCTGCCCCTGCGTGAGGTTGCTGTCCCCTTCCCAGATCGCCTCGGGCTGGCCGGTCTCCGCGTTCGGCACGTACCAGCGCACGCCCCACTCGATGCTGTTGCCGGCGGAGGTGGCGTAGCCCCGCGGCGTGTCCGGGCCCCGGCCGCCGAAGGACATCTTCTGGCCCGACTCGTTGATGACGACCCAGCGCTCGTACGGCGCGTAATAGAGGATCTTCCAGAACTGGTAGTTGACGAGCTGGAACGACTCGCCGCCGTCGTAGGCGTCCAGGCCGCCGCCGTCGAGCTGGAGGTTGAACAGCTGCTGGTTGTCGTCATCGGCGATGGCCCACTGCGTGGACGACACCGCCGTCACCTTCGCGGTCGTTGCGAGCGCGATGCCGTTGCTGGCGAACCGCGCCACCACGTCCGCGGACACCGTGCCGCCCGAGAGCCCACTGGAGAGCGACGACGGCATGGAGAACAGGAACGGCGTCTCCGGCTCCCGCGCCAGCGCGGCAGGCGAGCCGCCGCTGACGTACTGGTACGTGCGCGTGCCCGGCGTCACGGAGCCGCTGTCGTCGAGCTGGATGGACGTCGTCGGCAGGCTCCACCCGAGCCCCACCACGCCGGTGGGGTTGTCCCGGTTCCAGGTCTGCCCATCCCGGAAGACGTTGCTCTGGTAGAGCAGCGCCACCGTCACGTCCATGCCATCGCCCGAGACGCGCCCCGGCATCGAGAACAGGGTCTGGGTGAAGTTGATGTCACCCCGGAAGAGGTTGACGCTGCTCTTCAGGTTGCCGAAGGCGCTGGAGTCGAACTGGAACGTGCGGATGGACGGGATCTGCGAGTCGGAAGCCATGGATGCTCCAGGAAGGAGGGCAAACGAAAGCGCCCGCCACCACCCCGGCAACGGGCGCTGGGGGCGGAGCGGGCGGTGAGGCAACGGCGGCCGGGGGAGCGTCCGCTACGCCGGAATGCCGACGACGATGATGCTGCAGCTGCTCTTGTTGTTGTTTTGGATGTTGCCGCTCTTGTCCGCCATCCAGGCCTGGACGCCCGTGGTCTGGACCTGGGTGTTGTCGCCGGTGTCGACCCAGACCTTGTCCGGCCCGGCACCGAGGCGATACACGTGGTGATCGTCCTGAGCCGCGAACTGGACCTGGAAGCCGGTGATGAAGGTCACCGCGTCCTTGACCGGGGTTCCCATCGGAATCGTCCGGACCTGCGGGCTCTGGTCCGAGTACGGCACGACGACGAAGCCCGGCTGGGAGGTGGAGCTGGCGATGAGCAGGCCGCTGGCGGACTGGGTCGAGGCGAAGTGCCCACTGTCGTCCTTCATGTTCGCAGTCGCGGTGATGAAGCCCACGCTGCCGTTCTGCTGGGAGCCCACCGACGCCTGGAGGAACTGGACGTGGTGGTCGTCATCGGAGTACGCGAAGTTGAAACCCGCGAGCGCCGCCTGGAGGATGGGCTCGCTGGAGTCCGGGAGGTTGATGCCATCGCTCCTCCCACCGTTGGCGACACTCACCGCCGGGTTGAGCAGCACCGCGTTGGTCGAGGCGCCCGTCCAGGCGATCACGGTGACGGTCACGTACGAGTTCTGCAGGTTGATCTGATTGCCGCTCGAATCGGACATGATCGCCGTCACCGAGACGGTCACCTTCTGGCTCGACGGTCTGTTCGAGGTGAGGTTGAGGCTCAACTGCTCGATGTGGTGGTCGTCATTGCCGTAGCTGAACTGGAACGACGCGATGCCCGCCACGTACTGCGAGATCTCGCTGTTGAAGTTGAACTCCGAGGGCGTCGCGCTGTTCATCGAGACGTTCTTGCTCTGGATTTCCAGGCCCATGTCTGCTCCTTGCGAGGGGATTGGCGGCACGCTTCCGCGCGCTCACCGGGGGTGAACCAACATTCGCTCCCGGCGAAAAGAGCACAGTTGGGGGTGAAAGAACCATTTCCCGCCGGTTTTTCGAGACCCCCGTCGAAGCCGGCGCGGTGGGCGCCGAGGTTCAGTTCCATTGCTCGCGCTGCGCCATGCGCTGTTCGGTCTTCCCCCGAGACGTGAAGACACGCCGCGAGGCCCTGCATCGGCCGCAACCGGGCTCACCCCGGCTTCGCATGACGGGATGGATCCAGTGAAGACAGCTCACTCCCGTGAAACTGAAATCCTGACATCCTCGTGAGCTGCTGAAGTCTGGTTGATTCAGCCAGGGCTTGCCCGACCTCCAGACCTGTACTGCTTTAAAACGCATCACGCACATCACATGTGCAGACAAGTGCACGACAAGTTGAGTGCCACCTGATATTTGGGGGCCCGCTGAACCTGGGAGCGCGTCCTCGCGAGAGTCCGGCATGGAAATGCCAGATCCGCAGGGAAAAGAGGGGACCCGTGACGCAACAGCAACGGCTGGGAAAATACGAATTGGTGCGAAAGCTCGCCGCGGGAGGCATGGCCGAGGTGTTCCTCGCCAAGGCCGCCGGCCCCATGGGTTTCGAGAAGACCCTGGTCGTCAAGCGCATCCTGCCCGAGCTGGCCGCGGAACCCGACTTCGTCCAGATGTTCCTGTCCGAGGCCAAGCTCGCCGCCCGGCTCACGCACCCGAACATCGTGCAGATCTTCGACTTCGGCGAGGCCGAGGGCACCTACTTCCTGGCCATGGAGTACATCGACGGGCCGAGCCTGCGCACGCTCATCAAGCGCGCCGCGGCCCAGGGACAGCCCCTGCCCGCAACGGTGTGCGCCCGGATCATCTCCCTCGCCTGCGAGGGGTTGGCCTTCGCCCACGACTTCACCGATCCCGACACGGGTGAAGCACGAGGCCTCATCCACCGCGACGTCAGCCCGGACAACATCCTGCTGTCCCGGCAGGGCGCGGTGAAGGTGGTGGACTTCGGCATCGCCAAGGCCGCCGGGCAGAGCCACAAGACGGAGAGCGGTGTCGTCAAGGGCAAGCTCCCGTACATGCCGCCCGAACAACTGCGCGCGAAGCCGTTGGATCGACGCGCGGACGTGTACGCGCTCGGCGTGGTGCTCTACGAGCTGCTCACGGGCCAGCGGCCGTACGCCTCGGAGTCGGAGGCCGGGCTGATGCAGGCCATCCTCTTCGAGCCGCACACCCCGGCGGCCGAGCTCCGTCCGGATCTTCCCTTTCCGCTGCGGCGTATCCTCAACAAGGTCCTCGCCAAGGATCGCGATCAACGCTACGCGGACTGCCACGCCTTCCAGGCCGAGCTGGAGAAGTTCATCGTCTCCGCCGGTGCGCCCGTGACGATGCAGCAGGTGGCGCATCTCATCAACCGCGCCAACACGAGCCCGGGGGATGAGCTCCCCGTGACGAAGGGGCCGCTCAAGACGCCCACGCCCGTCCCCCCGGGCCTCACCCGGAAGCGCTCCTCCGCGCCCACGACCGAGGCGGCAACGGCGAATCACCGCGCCCCCCAGGCCCCGAAGCAGGAGGAGCAGAGGGCCGCCGGCACCCCCGTGACGGCCCCGGTTCGGCCCCGACGGCCGTCCGGACCCATCGTGCTCCAGACCGCCAATCATCGGGTTCCCCAGCAGCAGGCGGCGGGCTTCCCGGGTGGGGAGCCGGGCATGTCGCGCCCCGGCATGCCGAAGTCGGCGAGCCGGCCCGTGATGCCGTCGTGGGCGCTTGCCTCGTTGGCGCTCCTGAGCATCGCCACGGGGAGCTGCGTGCCGAACACCGCGCCGCTGACCGACCCAGCGACGAAGTCACCCGAGCAGGCGGAGAAAGAGCCACTCGAGCAGGTGGTGCAGCATTCACCTATGCAGGTGGTCCAGCAACCCCTCACCCCCGTCCCTCCGCCCGCGCCCAAGGCCAGGGGAAAGGGAACCCTGGAGCTGCGCGTCTATCCCTACGCCACCGTCTTCGTGGATGGCATCAAGAAGGGACACACCCCCATGAAGCCCCTGGAGTTGCCCGCGGGGCTCCACTTCGTGAAGTTCGTCCACCCGGACAGGACGATCGAGCGCGAGGTGGACGTCAAAGCCGGGCAGGACAACCTCCTCAAGATCGACATGCTCGAGGAGTGAGGAGAGCGAGCCCTCCACGGCTCCACCCCAGGAACCGTGGAGGGTGGAACGTCAGTGCCACCTGCTCTGCCAGGCATCGATGTCGCGCGAGGCGGCTTGCAATGTCTCGCTGGAGAAGGCCTCCCGAACCTTCTTGCCCAGGTGCAGCAGCTCCGTCCGCGCGGTGAACCTGTTCGCGGTCTCGACCCCAGGGAGTTGATTCTGGAGCAGCAGCAGGCGCCGCATGAGCCGCTCGCAGTCGGGAGCAACAGCCGCCCGGCACCCGAGGAGACTCGCCGGCTCTTCATCGGCTGAGGCGGGGGGCTCGGGGAGGGCCACATCCTGGTCCTCGTCGCCGAGCTCCCAGCGCTCTTCTGGCACCAGGGACTTCACGTGAGTCCAATCCGAGTTGAACGGATAGAGGGAGTACTCCCTGGCGAACTGGTCGATCTCCTGAATGACGCGGACCCATTCCGTGGGCGAGCTCGCTTTCGAAACCTGGGCCTTGAATTCCGACAAGCGCCCCGCCACCGCGCCCCCCTGAATGCCTCGCACGCACAGCATCTGGTTCATCATGGCCAGGCGCCACAACTGCTGTGCTTGCAAGGTCCTGCCATTGGGAATGATGTGCCCGGTCGGGCAATTCGATGAAGCCCCGGGAGAAGGCTTCTGCCTGGCGTCCGGGGGCGTGGGGGTGCTCGTCTCCAGCAGCGCCTTTTTCCGGACGGTCTCGAAGTGGCTCTCGATCTTGGGCGAAACCGGCTCGGGAAGCTTCGCCTCGGGCCGGATCAGCAGCGCCATCTCGAAAGCATCTCCGGACTCCACGAACCGTCCCACCTCATACAAGAGGATTCCCTCGTAGAGGGACAAGGCCAGCAACTCGGGCGTGTCCAACGGGCTCTGACGCGCGAGCCCGATGAGCTCGAGGGCCTTCTCGTACTCGCCGTTCCGGCGGGCCTGGCGGATCGTTCCAATGGTGATCTTGGGAACGACCACCTCCTGCTTCTTGGCGTCGTCAGCCCCCTCCTTCCTGGTGTCTTCAGCAGCCTCCTTCTTCTTGACGTCGACAGGCGCTTCTCCCGCCGCGTACGCGGAAGAGAGCGGAGTCCAGCAAGCGAGGAATAGGACGGGAATGATTCTCTTTTGGAACATGGCACACACGGAATGGAGCATCTGGGCGAGGACTGGCTTTATCCCAGATTGAAGGCCAAGGAAACTCGCGGACCGAGGTGGAGCCAGCTCACGCGGGGATGGCGCGGAGGGGCAGCGCCACCGGCCCGCGAAGCCCGATGGAGTGGTTCCACTTCAGCTCCCCCGGGGCGAGGACGAAGCCCTGGCAGCGGGAGAAGAGCTCCTCCAGGCCGATGCGGGCCTCCATCCGGGCCAGGGGCGCGCCCAGGCAGAAGTGCACGCCATAGCCAAAGGCGATGTGCTGCTGCGTGCGGCGCTCCAACACCAGCTCATCGGCCCGCTCGAACACCCGCTCGTCCCGGTTGGCCGAGCCCACCATCAGCGCCACGGGCGCGTACGCCGGCAGCTTCACCCCGCCCAGCTCCACCTCGGCGCGAAGCATCGAAGAGGCCCCGCCCCCGAGTCAATCCAGGAGGCCCGAAGACGTCTACATGAACAGCCGGGGGATCATCTGCCCGTAGTCGGCGAAGACGCGAGCGGACGACTTGTTCTGCATGTTCTGGACGGCGGCTCGCACATCCGCATCGGCCGTCAAACCATTCACATCCGCCTTCAGGCGAGCCAGGTGCGCGGCATAGGCCGTCGAGACCCACCACGCGTAGGCGGGCCCCCAGCCACGCGCGTCCTTGGTCGCCAGGATGGAGGAGATGTCCATGAGCCAGCAGTCGATCAGGTCCGGCAGATCCTGGGCGGAGAATGAGTCCGCGTCATTGCGGCGATAGAGGGCGATGATCTCCGCGAACTCGATCATCAGCCCGCGATAGTAATTGTACCGGGCGTAACCGTAACAGCTGGCGAAGATGTGATCGGGCTGCTTCGCGTCACTGGGGGTGTAGGACCAGTTCGTCGCGGCGTCCTGGACCTTCAAGGAGAAGTCCTTGATGCGCTCCTCGCTGTTCTGGCGGCTTCGCGCGATGGCCTGGACCGCGTGGGTGATCGGACGCTCCACCAGCCCCCGCAGCTGGCTGACCGGCTGGATGCGCAACGCATGGTCCGCCATGTAGTGCGCGCCGACCTCGTGGCACAGCATGCCCACGATGTACCCGGCCGTGTAGTTCCTGAAGAACCACTCCGCGATCTCGATCAGCAGGCTGCCCTGCGGATTGACGTACTGCGGATCGTAGATGCTCGCCGGGTTGTACTCCGTGGTGGTCGTGTTGATCAGACACGCCGAATTCCGGGCGATGAAGCCGTTGAGGCTGGCGCTATCATCGAGCATCGTCTTCAGCCGGTCCGCCTTGACCTGATTGAGCCTTTGCAACGCGGTGATATCGATTCTCATGATAAGGAATGCCCCTGTTCCGAAGGACGGCGATGGCCCTGTGCCGTACGAGCCTATTTCCGGGGCGGACGGAGCGTCAACGCAGCGCGCGAAGGCATTCCGCCTTGACACGGTAAAGCCCGGGCTCGATCGTCTGGCGCTGACCTCCGCCGGCCGGCTCGCGGACCCCTGGCGCGACCGCGACGCTCCCGCCTGGCGGGCGGCGCTGCGTCTCGGGCCGCCAGGCGACTTCGCCTGGCGCTCACCGTCAGAGCAGCGAAGCCTGCTCGCGAAGCGGGCGCTCACACCTCGAGCAGCATGAAGCGCTGGTCGGGGTGCATCTTCGTCATGAGGGGCATCGCCACGTTGTAGACGGGGATGCCGCTCTTCGTCTTTCCAGCCGGCGCGCCATGGTGCGCGTGCCCGTGGAAGACGGCCTCCGCGCCGTAGTGGTCCACCGGCATCGCCAGGCGGCTCGTCCCGAGGAAGGGGCGGATCTCGATGTTCTCCCCTTCCAGCGTCTCCGGCACCGGGGCGTAGTGCATGATGACCACCTTCTTCGGCGTATCCAGGTGGCTGAGCGCCGCCTCCAGCTTCAGCGACTCGTGTACCGCCTCCTGCACGAAGGACTTCGTCTGTCCCTCGCCGAAGGCCTGCAGCGTCGCGTTGCCGAAGCCTCCGCCGAAGCCCTTCACCCCCGCCACGCCCAGCACCTTCTCGAAGATGAAGTGGTCCCCATCAAGGATGTGGACGCCCACCCTCGACAGCTCACCGCAGATCTCCTTGGCCTGGTTGTGCTCGTAGTCATGGTTGCCGAGCACCGCCGCCACCGGCACCCGCAGCGCCGAGAGTTCCTCGGCGAGCACCTTGCCCTCCTCCACCATGCCCCGGTCCGTCAAATCTCCGCACAGGAGCAGCACGTCCGCTTCCGCGTTGACCTGCTTGACGAGCTGACGGAAGCGGCCGTGTTGATCCTCGCGGCAGTGCAGGTCACCGACCGCCGCCAAGCGTATTTTCGAGTTCGCGTCCCGCGCCACGTGCCTCCCCCTTCTCTCGATCTCGTTCATCCCAGGACCGGCCATCGCCGTAGCCCCAGTGATGGATGTCCACCGCGTAGTTCACCCGCGAGATGAGATTCCCGCGGCACAGCCGCTCGTCCCAGTTGCCTTCCTTGAGCGTGTCCAGCGTGCGCGACATCAGCTCCGTCATCAGCCACGTGGGCACCAGGTCCCGCTCGCACGGGTAGGCGAAGCGGAACATCATCAGGTGGCTGAGCAGCACCTCCCAGTACCGGTCGAAGCGCCGCAGCAGCCGCTCCCAGTCCATCCCCCTCCCCATCTTGAGGATGAGGTGGTTGATGTCCGCGCCGTCGTAGCGCTCGCGCTCGTTCACGAAGGCCTTGGACCAGATGGTCTCCTCGGCCGGCGCGATGAGGCACGGGTGGCCGAACACGGAGGCCGTCCTCGCGTGGACGAACCACTCGTCGTCCACGGTGGCCACCCCGTTGCCCGAGGAGAAGATGAAGTCCACGAAGTACTCGCCCTTGTAGGCCTTGTAGATCCACACCTCGTCCGCGCGCTCGGTGCGCCAGCCGTCCTTCTCCAGCTCCACCAGCGCCCGTTCCGCGTCCCGCTTGCGGGGGAAGAGGTCCAGGTCCTTGGTGTCGCGATAGATGCCCGTATAGGTGGAGTAGGCGTAGGCGCCGCCGACCAGGAACGGCACGCCGGCGTCCAGCAACACCTCGATGGCCCGGCCACGGGCGTTGATCTCGTCCGTGGTGCGGTTCCTCTCGGCGAGCGAGGCGTCGATTCCCATCTCCCCGGGGTGGTTGGGGTGTCGCTTTTCCATGGGCCAAACCTAGGAACGGGTCCTTTTTCTCGTCGGAGCCCCCGTCCGGTATGCCTGGAGGGCGGCCAGGGGACTTCCAACCCCCTGGAATCCCTGGGTTTTGCTCGAACCGAAAATCGCCTTTTCTGTTTTTGGACCCTGCTGTGTCCCTACGGGCAGATGACCCGCACCGGACGCGAAGGCCGGGCGGACAACCGAGAGGGAACGAACATGACGCTGCGCAAGAGCCTGCTGATCTCCGCCCTGATGCTCGCGGGCTGTGGCCGGATGGACCGGGAGACGGAGTTCCGCTCCGTGCTGCCCACGAAGGAGCTGGTGGAGGTGAAGACGCCGGAGAAGAGCGGCCAGGGGCTCACGTCCGCGGAGGCCGTGCACGCCCAGGGCAAGGGCGACCTGAGCGAGATGTACAAGCTGACGCGGGCCACGACGGTGCTGGTCAACGGCGGCACGCTGTGGGTGCTGGGGCTGGTGGACAAGGTGACGCAGTACCCGCCCACCACGCTCACCCAGGACACCGCGGTGTGGGGCCCGTACACCGAGGCGCTCGCGCGCAACACGTGGAAGCTCACCGTGAAGAAGACGGGCGAGCAGACCTACAGCTACACGGTGTCGGCGAAGGCGAAGGAGGCACAGGACTCGGCCTTCGTGGACGTCATCACCGGCACCCATACCGCCGCGGTGGACGAGGCGGGCGAGCCCGTGAGGGGCTTCGGCACGGGCGAGTTCACGCTCGACTGGGACAAGCAGGCGACGCTGCCCGAGCACGACGCGAACGTGGGCCGCTTCACGGTGAAGTACGCGCGCCAGGACGACACGAGCGCCGCCACGGTGGACGCGGCGTTCCGCCAGGTGCGTGACGAGAACGACGCCAGCAAGCGCGTGGACGCGGACTACCGCTACGCCGCCACGCCTGGCCAGGGCGGCCAGTTCGACTTCAAGCTCGTCCAGGACTGGTACAAGGCGGAGGGCTCGGACAAGAAGGAGACCCTCACCATCAAGAGCCGCTGGCTGGAGACGGGCGCCGGCCGCTCGGACGTGGAGCTGTCGGGCGGGGACCTGGGCGCGGAGAAGGGCCACGCCAGCGAGTGCTGGGACCCGGCCTTCGCCAGCCGCTACCTGTATGCCAGCTACACCCTGCCCCAGGTGCAGTACGGCGCCGAGGCCACCGACTGCGTCTTCGCCACGGCCAGCTACTCCTCGTTGTAAGCTCGCCGCCCTTCAACCCGCAGCGAGACGAGGCAGTTCGTGGCAGGAGCGAGTCCACCGGTCCTAACGGGAATCGACGGCGGTCAGAAGGATCGGCGCACGGTCCTGCGCGAGCTGTACACGGCGTATGGCGGCAGCGTGTATGGGCGCTGCCGCTACCTGTTGAAGGACGCCAGCCGGGCCGAGGACGCGATGCAGGAGGTGTTCGCCCGCGCCCTCACCCACTCGGAGGGCTTGCGCGACGAGTCCTCGCCCCTGGCGTGGTTGATGAAGATCGCCACCCACCATTGCCTCAACCAGCTGCGCGCGGAGCGGGCGCCGTGGCGGCGCTGGTTCGAGCGGGACGAGCTGGCCCGCCCCGAGGGGGATGACGGGGCTCGGAAGCTGGAGACGCGGGAGTTGGTGCGCTCGCTGCTGTCGCGGGTGGATGTGGAGACGCAGGCGGCGGTGGTGCACTACTGGGTGGACGGGATGACGTTGGAAGAGGTGGCCGCGATGTTGGGGCGCTCGGTGCCCACGGTGCGGAAGCGGCTGGAGCAGTTCGCCGCGATGTCGAACGAGGAGCTGAAGGTCCCATGAGCGCGCACCTGTCGGAGTGGACGTTGCGGCGGCTGCACGCCGGAGAGCTTCCCGGCAAGGAGGCCGAGCAGGCCCGGGCCCACGTGTCCGGGTGCGCGGAGTGCCAGGACGTGGTGAAGGGGCTGGAGACGGACCAGGCCCGCTTCGAGGCGCAGGTGCCCTTCGAGCGTTTCGAGGCCCGCGTGGAGCGCGCGTTGAACAAGCCGAAGACGCAGCCCTCGCGGCCCCTGCGCAATGGGGTGCTGGTGGCGATGGCGGCCTCGGTGCTGCTGGTGCTGTTGGTGCGGCCGATGCTCTCCCAGCCGCCCGTCAACCGGCTCAAGGGCGGAGCCTCGGCGGAGCTGCGGGTCGGCGGAGGCGGGCCCCAGCGCGGCGTCCTGCCGGGAGACACCGAGGCGCTGGAGTCGGACGAGAAGGTGCGGCTGGCGTACGTGGCCGGGCCCTACCGGTACGTGCTCGCGGTGTCGGTGGACGCGGCCGGTGAGGTGTCGGAGCTCTACGCCCAGGACGGCATGAGCCTCCCGGTGGAGGCGGGCCCCGGCCGGCACTGGCTGCCCGACAGCGTGGTGTTCAGCGGCGCGGGCTACGAGCGCGTGGTGATGGTGCTCTCCGATCGGCCGCTGAGCGTGGAGGCGGTGCGGGCGTCGGCGCGGCGGGCCTGGGAGGCGGCGGGCGGCAAGGTGGAGAACATGACCACGCTAGGCTCCGGCGGTGAGGAGACCCACTGGCTGCTGCGCAAGCCATGAGCCGCCCGTCCGGACAAGGGCTGGTGTTCGTGCTGGCGCTGGTGCTGGCGGCGGCCGTGCAGGCGCAGCCGCTGCGACGCTTCGCGCTGGTGGTGGGCAATGACGACGGTGGCGCGGACACCCGGCCCCTGCGCTTCGCCCGGGATGACGCGCGCAAGATGCACGGGCTGCTGACGCGGCTGGGTGGCGTGGAGTACGGCGACGCGCGGCTGCTGCTGGACGAGGAGGCCGGGGACTTCCTGCGCGCCCTCGCCGAGCTGGAGTCGAGCGCCAAGGTGGCTCGGGCCCGGGGCGAGCGCACCGCGCTCATCGTCTACTACTCGGGCCATGCGAAGGACGGGGCCCTGCGGCTGGGAGACAGCGCGCTGGACCTGGAGTCGCTCAAGCGCCGGCTGCTGGCGGCCCCCGCGGACATCCGCATCGCCATCCTGGACTCGTGCCGCTCCGGAGCGCTCACGCGGACCAAGGGGGCCCGGCGCGCCCCGGCCTTCGCCATCGACACGAGCGCCACGCGCGAGGCCCGGGGGCTCGTCATCCTCACCTCCAGCTCGGCGGACGAGGACTCGCAAGAGTCGGACCTGCTCGGGGGCAGCTACTTCTCCCACCACCTGGGCAGCGGGATGATGGGGGACGCGGATCGCTCGGGCGACGGGCAGGTGACGCTCTTCGAGGCGTACTCGCATGCCTACGCCCGCACGGTGGCGGACACCGCGGACAGCAGCGCCGGAGCCCAGCACCCCACCTTCAGCTACGACCTCGCCGGCAATGGCGACCTGGTGCTGACGGACCTGCGGGGACGCGACGAGGGCCTGCTGGTGCCTCGCACCGCGCCCGCGGGGGCCTACTACTTCGTGAACCCGGCCGGACTGGTGGTGGCGGAGGTGGACAAGGCCGTGGACGCCGAGCGGCGGCTGGCCCTGGCCCCGGGCCGGTACACGGTGAAGCGCCGGCTGGCGGACCGGCTGCGCGTGGGCGAGGCCGAGGTCCAGCGCGGACGCACCACGGTGCTCGACGAGTCCCGGCTGCACGATGCGCCCTTCTCGGATGACCCGGTGAAGGGCGTGGCGCCTCGCGAGCGCGCGCTGCGCACGTACTGGACGCTGGGACTCACCGGCGGCTACCACTCCTTCTTCGACACGCCCACGCGCGAGAACCTCTTCCTCTCCACGCCGCTGCTCGGCCTGGAGGTGGGGCTGCACCACTACTTCCGCGAGAACTGGCGCTGGGACGTCGATCTGTCGCTCGGCGGACGGCAGGCCACGCTGGAGCTCCCCACGCTCTCGGGGCCGCGCTACCGGTACTCGCTGTTGAACGTGGGCACCTCGCTCGTGGCCGAGTGGCCCCTGGGCCGCTTCTCCCCTTTCGTGGGCCCCCGGCTCGCCTACCTCGTCATGGGCCGCGACTTCGAGGACGCGAGCCTCCCGGACCAGTTCTACGCCGTGCTCACCCCGGGCCTCGTGGGCGGCGTGCGCTGGCGGCTATCGGACCGCTTCGAGCTCACCGGGCGCGCCCGCGTCCACTACCTCCTCTACAACGTCGACGCACAGCGCTCCCTGGGCTACTGGGAGCTCGGAGCGCTCGTGACGTACCGCCTCTGACAGGGAGCGCCTCATGCGCCACTGCTGGCTCCTGCTGCTGGGCTGCCTCGCCGCGTGCGGCGGGAACTTCTCCAACGACGATCTCGAGTTCCTCAACGCCCTGCCCACCCGGGAGGACCTGGCCTCCGAGCTTCCCGGCTCCAGCGGCACGGTGAGCGAGGGGGGGCTGCGCCGGCGCACGGATGCCCTGGCCGTGGGAGAGCCGTCCACGCTCTACCGGGACACGCGCGCCGCCTCGGACACGTTCAACAACGGGATGGATGGGCTGCTCACCCTGCTGGAGCGGATCCGCGAGCTGCCGCCCACGACACGTGCGCCGGAGCTGCGCGTGTGGGGACCCTGGCCGGACCCGGACCACCCCGGTCACGAGGTGCGCTTCGCGATGAAGCGCGAGCCCGACAGCTTCATCTACCTGCTCCAGTTCCGGACCCAGGGCACTGGAGAGGAGGGGTGGTGGTCCGCCATCGAGGGCACCTTCCAGCCGGACGGTGGGCTGCGCAAGGGCACGGGCGCGGTGAGGATCCTCGTGAAGCAGACGAAGGCCCACGGCTTCGACGTCAAAGGGCTCGCGGATTTGGACCTGTTGGAGATCGTCTACCAGACGCGCGCGCTCCCCATCACCGTGCGGATGCGCTTCGTGCCCTCCTCGCCCGAGAAGGCCTCCGAGCTCCTCTACGCGTACCGCGAGCTTCCCAGCGGCCTCGGAGAGATGGGCTTCCTGCTGGAGGACACCGACATCCTCCCCGGCACGCAGAAGGAGGACCTCGCCATCATCAGCCGGTGGACGACGGACCGGGGAGGCGTGGGAATCATCTCGGTGACGGGCGGAGACGTGCCTCCGGGCTTCACCGCCACGCAGGTGGAGTGCTGGGATGCCAGCTTCCGCGTCACCTATCTGAAGCGGAGCTGGGAGCCTGCGGTGGTGGGCAGTGCCTCCGCCTGCCCGGACGTGTCCGCGCTGGAGCAGCCGTGAGCGGGCCCTCCCTCACTCCATGCTCAGTCCGGTTGGGCCTTGTCCGGCTCACTCCTGGGGGCACTCGCTGCCGGCTTCTCTTTCTCCAGCTTCTGCTCGATTGGAGTCTGAGCAGCGGGTCTCAGGTGCGCGTGATTGCCGACAGCGAGAATGCGCATCGTGCGGATGTCCACGGCATGAACGGTTCTGTCCATGCTGGCCAGGGCTCCCGAAGAGCCCCACAGCGCGTTCGTCTGGCAGGCTCGCTCATCGACAGTGAATCGGACCTGCACGACTCCCGTGGGCTCAGGAGCCGCCGTGACGTCATAGGAGCCGGGCCGGTAGAGACACGCCTCTTCTGGACGGGTGTCCTTGGGCGGTAGGGCCTCGCTGGGAAGAAAGTCCTCCAGGGCGAGCTGGATGGCCGCGGCGATGTTGCCCTCGAGGTGGAGCCGTCCTTCCCTGGGAAGCTCGGGAGGAGGCTGCATCGGGTCCCTCTCCAGGAGTTGCCCGTTCCGCAGGTCCACTTCATAGGTGGCTTCCATGTCCAGCGGCGGACCCCACCGGTAACAAGCTCCAGGGGCGAGGGAGAAGCGGACCAGGGTGGTGCCGTCCCTTCCTGGCGCCGTCTCCACGTCCCAGGATTGGCGCTGGAGGATGCAGATGTCGCTCCGGGTTGCTCCGGCTGGAGGACGCACATCCCACGGGAGGAAACGCGCCATGGCGAGTTGGATGGCCGCGGCCCGGGCACCGGAGAGTTCGACCCTCCCCTCTTCGGGCAAATCCCTTCCGAACTTGAACCAGGCGGCCTCTTCGGCTGGAACGTAACGGACAGAGCTGCGAGCTGTCATGCATCCCGACACGGCCCAGCAGAGCATCAGGCCGGCGGCTCTTCCCATGAACGCCTCCCAACGGCGCCGAGAGTGCAGATGGGTATTCATGGCTGTACAGGGGTGATGAAGCCTGAGTCCTTGTTCTGGGGTTGGATGTAGCCGATGAGCTTCCAGTTCCCGGACTGCCGTTCATAGACCTCGCCGGGCCGGGCCTCACGGACATAGGGCACGAACTTCTGGATGCGGCAGGTCGTATCGAACTGGATGCGAACGCGATAACGCTGATTCCGCCCACGCCTGTCTGGCTCGCTCAAGGGCGAGGAGGGCCATGGATGGCTGTGGAAGTCGGCAAGAGGCGCGAGCTGGCCTCGAGGGTCCTTCACCACCGCTGGTGAGAAACAGGACTTCCTTCTGCTCGGGCCCACCAGCGCCGCTTTCGTCAGGGGAGAGGGCATGCTCGCGTAGTAGAGGCCATCCTCGAACGAGTAGATGACGCCGCAGTACTCCTGACCATATTCGCCCAGCTGCGCTCTGGGGAGTGCCAGCACCGCTGGGCAGAGCTGGTCGATGACTTCATCCACATCTGTCGAGGGACGGATGTCCTTCCATGGACCACGTACCCAGACGATTTCGGAGTCTCCCAAAAAGCCGTAGTCTTCCGTCTGTCCGGTATGTGGGCCGCTGGCGCAGCCGAGAAGGCACAGCCCCATCAGCGCTGCTCGGATCCTCATCACGTTCAGGGGTGTGCTCTGGCGCGAGACGTGTCCGAACATGAAGTGCATCGGGCGGTGAGCTGGGGCTTTGATGGGCAGAAGGTGGATGGATTATGGACCAGCCGCGCGAGTGAGGACAAGCGGCCAGCGACAAAAAGGGAGCCATGGCGAGCAGGAGCATCGAGGAGGGCCGCATCAAGCGGCTCAACACGCCTCGGCCCAGTCGCGCAGGCGTTCAGGGGATTGCCTCTGGCCCTCCATCACTCCATGTCCTCCAGTTCCTTGCCCTTGGTTTCCCGGATGAAGACGAGCACGAAGACGAGCGAGGCCACGGCGGCGGCGGTGTAGAGCCCATAGGCCAGCCCCAGGCCCGCGGTGCGCAGGGAGGGGAACGTGGAGGAGACGATGAAGTTGGCGATCCACTGCGCCGAGCCCGCGAGCGCCAGCGCACGGCCGCGAATGCGGTTGTTGAACATTTCCCCGAGCAGCACCCACACCACGGGTCCCCAGGACAGGCCGAAGCAGAAGACGTAGAGGTTGGCGGCCACCAGGGCGATGGTCCCCGCCGCTCCCTGGAGGACGGGATTGCCCGCGGCATCCGCCCCGGCCGTGCCGAACAGGTACGCCATCGCCCCGAGCGTCAGCGCCATGCCCACCGAGCCCACGATGAGCAGCGGCTTGCGCCCGAAGCGATCCACCGTGGCGATGGCGATGAACGTGGTGACGATGTTGGTGACGCTGGTGATGACGGTGATGGCCAGCGAGTCCCGCTCGGAGAACCCCACCGCCTGCCAGAGGACGCTCGAGTAGTAGAAGATGACGTTGATGCCCACGAACTGCTGGAAGACGGACAGTCCGATGCCCACCCAGACGATGGGCAGCAGCCCGAAGCGGCCCCGGAGGTCCGAGAACCGGCCGGTGTGCTCGCTCGAGAGGCTCTGGCGGATCTCCTCCACCTTCGCCTCGGCGCGAGCCCCGATGATGGAGCGGAGCACGTCCCGGGCCTTGTCATCGCGCTTCTTGGCGACGAGGTAGCGGGGGGACTCGGGAATCAGCAGGGCGCCGATGCCATAGAGGACCGCGGGGGGAAGCTCGGACAGGAGCATCCACCGCCACGCCGCCATGCCGAGCCAGAGGGGATTCGAGGCGGAGCCGCCCGCCGCCGCGGCGATGCCGTAGTCCACGAGCAGCGCGGCGAAGATGCCGGAGACGATGGCCAGCTGCTGGAGCGAGCCGAGCCGGCCCCGCAGGTGGGCCGGGGCGATCTCCGCGATGTAGGCGGGGGCGATGACGCTGGCGATGCCCACCGCGATGCCGCCCACCAGGCGCCAGAGGCTGAAATCCACCAGCCCGAAGGCCACGCCGGAGCCCGCGGTGCCCACGGAGAAGAGGACCGAGGCCACCACCATCGTCCGGGTGCGGCCCATGCGGTCGGCCAGCTGCCCGCCCACGAAGGCTCCCACCGCCGAGCCCAGGAGCGCCGAGGACACGGAGATGCCGATGGCCGCGTCACTCGCATGGAAGGTGGACTGCAGGGCGCCGACGGCCCCATTGATGACCGCCGTGTCGAAACCGAACAGGAAGCCACCCACGGCGGCCACCGCGGCAATCATCACGACCTTGAGCGATGAGCCTTCCTCGGCCAACGCCTCATCGCGCACATCCGCCATACGGAGACCTCCCAGAGCGCACCCAACATCCGCACTCCGGGTCCGACGTCATCCCTCAAAAGAAGACAGGTGTTGGCCGGTGGAAAACGACCGGGAGGCGACAAGGCTCGAGAGGGCTCAGGGTGTCACGGCGGCGGCGAACCGGCGCTTGCCTTCGCGGATCGTGAGAATGACGGCGGGTTTCACCGGGTTGCGGTCCGCGTCCAGGGTGAGGGTGCCCGTGGCGCCGGGGTGGTTCTTCGTGCTCGCGAGCGCGTCGCGGATGTCCGGGCCGGAGAGTGACTTCGCCCGCTCGATGGCCGCGAGCGCCACCTTCGCCGCGTCGTAGCCCAGCGCGGAGGCGGCCTCGGGAGAGCGGCCGTAGCGCTCGCGGAACGAGGTGATGAAGCGCTGGAGCTCGGGGGCGGGGTTGTCCTCGGCGTAGTGGGACGAGTAGGAGGCGCCTTCCAGCGCGCCGCCCGCGAGCTCGAAGATGCGGTCCGACTCCCAGCCATCGCCGCCGAGCAGCGGCATCGTCAGGCCCATCTCGCGTGCCTGGCGGGCGATGACGCCCACCTCACTGTAGAAGCCCGGCAGGTACAGGGCCTGGGGCTTCGCCTTCTTCACCGCCAGCAGCGGCCCGCGGTAGTCCGAGTCCCCCTTCGAGTAGCTCTCCACCGCCACCACGGTCCCGCCCAGCTTCTTGAAGGTCTCGATGAAGGCGTCACTCAGGCCGAGCGAGGAGGCGTTCTTGCTGTCGTGCAGCACCGCCACGCGCTCGAGCTTCAGGTTCTCCCGGGCGAAGCGGGCCATGGCACCGCCCTGGAAGGGATCGATGAAGCAGGTGCGGAAGATGAAGTCGCCCTTCTTCGTGACGTCGGGGTGGGTGGACGAGGGCGTCACCATGGGCACGCGGGCCGCCTGCACCGCGTCGGCGATGGCCAGCGAGCCGGACGACGTCACGTCTCCGAGGATGAGCACCACCTTGTCCTGCGTGAGGAGGCGCTTGGCCGCGGCCACGGACTCCTCGAGCTTGCCCTGGGTGTCATAGGAGCGGAGCTCCACCCTGCGGCCCTTCACGCCGCCGGCGGCGTTCACCTGCTCCACGGCGAACTGGATGCCATCGCGCACCACCGTGCCGAACGAGGCCTCCGAGCCCGTGAGACTCCCCAACGAGCCGATGACGATGGGCCCCTCCTGTGTGGGGGCGCGTTGCTCCGAGGTGGCGGGAGCGGAGGGCGGAGGCGGCGGGGACTTCCGCTCGCAGGCGAGGGAACACAGGGCGACGGTGGCGAACAGGGGCAGGAGGCGGTGCATGGGGGACTCTCTGGGGCGCACTCTGTACGTGCTTCAACCGGAGCGAGACCCGCTTCAGGGCATCGGCTACCGCGTCCGCCAGCGAGCACGCCGGGAGAGGTCCAGGGCGGCGTCAGCCGGGGGGTCCGTTCAGGCCTCGACAAGGGTAGCACACGGGCGGCCGAGCGCCCCCGCGCTTCCCCTGCCCCACGGGGCGCGTCATCCTTCCTTGACTCGGTGGGGGTCCCTCTCTAGGTTGAATCTCTTCTCCCAGTACTTAGCGAAGGACGTTTCCCACCATGGCTCGCGTCACAGTCGAAGACTGCCTCCCCCTGGTCGACAACCGCTTCGCGCTCGTGCTGCTGGCGGCCAAGCGCGCCCGTCAGCTCATGGCCGGCGCCCGCCCCATCATCGACACCTCGAAGAACAAGCCGCCCGTGCTCTCCCTGCGCGAGGTGGCCACCGGCCACGTGAAGTTCGACCGGGACGTGCGCGAGGCCCTCACCGGCAAGTACGCCGCGTCCGAGAAGGCCAACGGCGCCTAGTCGCCCGAGCCCTCCGGGCGTAACAGCCCGGACAGGGCGAGGCTGGCCCCCGCGCGCAGCAGCATCCTGGCCGCGCGCGCGGCGATGGCCTTCTCGCCCTTGTAGCCCAGCAGCGCCGCCACCCGCGTCAGCGGCACCCAGCGCGTCTCGTCCACCTCCACCCGGTGGCCCGCGTGCTGGATGTCTCCCAGCACCCCGGACTGGTAGCGGAACAGGTAGAAGTGCACCCGCTTGAAGATGCGCTGCCCGCGGAACTGGTAGACGTAGCGGATCTCCCCCAGCGGCGCGACGAGCGTGGCCTTCAGCCCCGTCTCCTCCCACACCTCGCGCACGGCGGTCTGCTCGGGCGTCTCCCCCGGGTCCACATGCCCCTTGGGAAGCGCCCACAGGGAGCGGCCGTGGGGCCGGATGACGGCCACCTCCAGCTCGCCCCCCTGCTCTCGGATGACTATTCCTCCGGCGGACGCCTCACGGGGCATGGCCTCAAGTTAACCGATGCCCGGCCGCCGCGGTCAGGAGACTTGTCCGAAATGCCGCAGCTTGGCTTCTGCCCCCAACCGGTACGCGTAACGCAGATCCGTCAGCAGCCGCTCCAGCCGCCGCCCCGTCACGTGCCCCATCAACCGCGAGCAGAAGTTGCGTGACAGCCGGTTGGCCTCCTCGTACCGCCACCGCTCCGCCGCGGACAGCCGCTCCCGGTAGGACACCCGGTCGAACAGCCTCCCCAACAGCTCCTCCGCCCACCTCCCCACCCCATCCCCCCACCGGTGCAGCAGGCACAGGGCGAACTTGTCCACCTCCGCCTGCGCCTCCAGCTCCAGCAGGGAGACGGTACGCCCATGTATGGCGGTGTGCGCCACGTAGAGGAAGTGCGAGACGCCCTCGGCGAGCTGGCAGAAGCCGTCCAGCTCGGACTCCAACAATGAGTCCACGGGGCCGCTCTCGTAGGGCTTGAGGCGGTGGAGCAGCGCGGGGGCGAGGTAGAGGGCCATCTCCAGCTCTCCCTCCGCCTCGTGGACGAGCAGCTCCTCCTCACTGCGCCCGGTGGCGCCCAGCTGGACGGCGGCTTCGCGGTCCACCACGAAGCCCTCCGCCCGCGCGGCGCAGGTGATGCCGTAGATGGCCTCCAGGTGCTCCTGCACTCGGCCTATCATTCAGGGCCTCCCGGCTTCAGTTCGGCAGGCCCTTGGGCGTCACCAGGCCGGCATCCACCAGCACCTGCTCCAGCTTGTCGTTGCCGGTGCGCACCCAGCTCTCGTACACCTTGAGGGCGCCCGAGGGGCCGTTCTGCACCAGCCCCCGTGCGGCGATCTCCTCCAGCACGTCCACCAGGGCGCGGAAGCGGGCGCTCAGCTCCCGGTAGACGGCGGCGAAGCCCGCGGCGGGCGCCAGGTCCGCCAGCTGCCCGTAGGCCGCGCCGCCCATCTGGATGTAGTAGTCCTGGCCCACGGCGCTCTCGCGCAGCGCGCCGGAGAAGAAGCCCGCCTGGTAGAGCGACACGTCCCCCAGCCGCCGCAGGGTGCGGATGCGCTCGTCGCGCTGCTGCTGCAGCGAGCGGTGGTACAGCATGGCGAGCGGCTCCTGCTCCTTGCGCCCGTCCTCCCCCTTGCTGAACAGGTTGTCGGTACAGGCGAACTCGGCCAGCAGGTTGACCAGGTAGAATTCCGTCGTCTCCCCGACAGCGAGCTTCTGGCGCCGGATGACTTCTTCCAACAGCGCCTTGAAGAACTCCTTCAACGACGGGGCCGTCACCAGTTGACTCATGGACTCTCGACCTCCAACGCCCCCCAGGGTTTTGCGGGCCGGGGACGCCACGTAAAAGTTACCAACGCCCCCCCACGTGCGGCAAAAGGTCCCCCAGTCATTCCGGGTACTTACGCTGGCACTCGACCCCCACGACTGCCAGAAACAGTGGGGGTCCCCCGCTGTCCGGCTCCCGACGTCCACAGGAAGACAGAGCGGAAAAACCCAATTGTGACGGGAACTTGGCGAGACCCCTCCCCGCGGTCCCGGCTCGCTTGACGGGTCGACTTCGCTGGTTATTATCCCGCGCGCTGGCTGATTGGCACTCGCGAGGTGCGAGTGCTAACGGCCCGGGCCGCGAGGCCCCTATTCCCACCCCCATGGGTGCTCCGCATGCCGGGGCGCCCCAGCTCAAGGAGACAGACCATGAAGATTCGTCCCCTGCAGGACCGCCTGATCGTCAAGCGCGTGGCCGAGGAGAACAAGACCAAGGGCGGTCTGTTCATCCCCGACACCGCCAAGGAGAAGCCCCTCGAGGGCCACGTGATCGCGGTCGGCAACGGCAAGGTGCTCGAGGACGGCAAGGTCCGCCCGCTCGACATCAAGGCCGGCGACACCATCCTGTTCAGCAAGTACGCGGGCACCGAGATCAAGATCGACGGTGAGGAGCACCTCATCCTCCGTGAGGAGGATGTGCTCGGCGTGATCGAGAAGTAGTCGTCCCCCTTCCCCGCTCCTCAACCCACCCAAAGGAATTCATCACTATGGCGAAAGACATTCTGTTCGACGTGCGCGCTCGCGAGGCCATTCTCCGCGGCGTGAACATCCTGGCCGACGCGGTCAAGGTCACCCTGGGCCCCAAGGGCCGCAACGTGGTGATCGAGAAGTCGTTCGGCTCCCCCACGATCACCAAGGACGGCGTGACCGTGGCCAAGGAGATCGAGCTGGAGAACAAGTTCGAGAACATGGGCGCGCAGATGGTGAAGGAGGTGGCTTCCAAGACCTCCGACGTGGCCGGTGACGGCACCACCACCGCGACCGTGCTGGCCCAGGCCATCTTCCGCGAGGGCGCGAAGCTGGTGGCCGCCGGTCACAACCCGATGGACATCAAGCGCGGCATCGACAAGGCCGTGGCCGCCATCGTGGCCGAGCTGAAGACGCTGGCCAAGCCGACCAAGGACAAGAAGGAGATCGCCCAGGTCGGTACCATCTCCGCCAACGGCGACACCACCATCGGGCAGATCATCGCCGATGCGATGGAGAAGGTCGGCAAGGAGGGCGTCATCACGGTGGAGGAGGCCAAGGGCCTGGACACCACCCTGGACGTGGTCGAGGGCATGCAGTTCGACCGCGGCTACCTCTCCCCGTACTTCGTGACGGACCCGGAGCGCATGGAGGTCGTCCTCAACGACGCCCTCATCCTCATCAACGAGAAGAAGATCTCCTCGATGAAGGACATGCTCCCCATCCTCGAGCAGGTGGCCCGCTCCGGCAAGCCGCTGCTGATCATCGCCGAGGACATCGAGGGCGAGGCCCTGGCCACCCTGGTGGTGAACAAGATCCGTGGCGTGCTGAACGTGGCGGCCGTGAAGGCGCCGGGCTTCGGTGACCGCCGCAAGGCCATGCTCGAGGACATCGCCACCCTGACGGGCGGCCGGATGATCGCCGAGGACCTGGGCATCAAGATGGAGACGCTGACGCTCCAGGATCTGGGCAAGGCCAAGCGCATCACCATCGACAAGGACAACACCACCATCGTCGACGGTGCCGGTGCGCAGAAGGACATCGAGGCGCGCGTGAAGCAGATCCGCGCCCAGATCGAGGAGACCACCAGCGACTACGATCGCGAGAAGCTCCAGGAGCGTCTGGCGAAGCTGGTGGGCGGCGTGGCCGTCATCAACGTGGGCGCCGCGACCGAGACCGAGATGAAGGAGAAGAAGGCTCGCGTCGAGGACGCGCTCAACGCGACCCGCGCCGCCGTCGAGGAGGGCGTGGTGCCTGGTGGTGGCGTGGCCCTGCTGCGCTGCTCCAAGGCCCTGGACACCCTCAAGGTCGAGGCCGGTGAGAAGTTCGGCGTGGACATCATCCGCCGCGCCGTCGAGGAGCCGCTGCGCCAGATCGTCGGCAACGGCGGCCTCGAGGGCAGCGTCATCGTCAACAAGGTCAAGGAGGGCACGGGCTCGTTCGGCTTCAACGCCGCCACCAGCGTCTACGAGGACCTGCTGGCCGCCGGCGTCATCGACCCGGCCAAGGTGAGCCGCTACGCGCTGCAGAACGCGGCCTCCGTGGCCTCCCTGATGCTCACCACCGAGGCGATGGTGGCCGAGCGTCCGAAGGAGGAGAAGGACATGCCCGCCGGCGGCGGTATGGGCGGCATGGGCGGCATGGGCGGTATGGGCGGCATGGGCATGTAGTCGCCCCCGGGCAGCGGAGCGCGGGTGCCTCTCGCGCTCCGGTGTCCGTGGGAGTGCCTCCAGCGACGGCCTCCGGTTCCCTCGTGGAGCCGGGGGCCGTTCGCGTTTCAGGGAGCCGAGCGTACGCCGGGTGGCGTGGCGTCCCCCTCCCCCTTAGTTTGGAGGAAGACACGAGGAGGACATGCGTGAAGCCCGTGAAAATCTACACCACCACCTATTGCGGCTACTGCGTCCGGGCCAAGGATCTGCTGACGCGCAAGGGCGTGAAGTACGAGGAGCTGGACGTCACCGGTGACGACGACATGCGGTCGAAGCTGGTGGAGATGAGCGGCGGCCAGCGGACCGTGCCGCAGATCTGGATCGGCGACACCCACGTGGGTGGCTACTCCGACCTGGCCCGGCTGGAGAGCGAGGGGCGGCTCGAGCCGATGCTCCAGGCCTGAGTCACCGCTCCGCGCCTCCGGGAGCAGGCGGCCAGCCGTGCTCCCCGGGCGTCCCCCTTCCACCGTGTGCAGGTTGCCCGGAGCAACTCCACACCCACGGAGGTGGACGATGGCAGAGGCAGGGGAACAGGTCACGGGAACCCAGGACGAGAACTACGACGTCATCAGCGTGCTCTACCACTGTCTCCAGGGCGCCTCGGAGATCGGCCAGTACATCCAGGACGCCGAGCAGAGCGGGGACCAGGAGCTGGTGGACTTCTTCCGTGACTACCAGGAGGCCCAGAAGGACCTGGCCGAGCGCGCGAAGAACCTGCTGGGCGCGCGGCTGGCGCGGACCGGGGGCGTGAAGGCCAGCGGCGGCATCAGCGGCGGCCAGAAGACGGTACAAGCCCAGGACACGAAGAAGGCGCGCCGCTCGGCCGGCGCACAGACCAACGCCCAGGTGAAGTCCGGTGGCAACGCCTCGGATGACATCGTGGACGAGCAGGCCAAGGAGTCCTTCCCGGCCAGCGACTCACCCTCCAGGTACTGACGGACCCCGGATACCCGATGAAGCACGCACGCCCGGGAGGGCTCTGGACCTCCCGGGCGGCTTCTTTTTTACAGCCGCCCTGATGCAGGGGTCCGTACACTCGGACACTAACGCTTGCTCCCGCCGTAACGGCCCCATAAACAGGAAACTCCCGCGACGCTGGCGGAAGTACCCAGTCCGCCGCCCCGGGTGGAGGGTCTACGCCAATGATCGACGACAGGCCGGAGGTCACCCAGACCGTGCAGAGCCCCGAGGCTCGCTCGACACGGATTCAAGTGCGTGACTGGACGGTGGAGGTGGTGGCCGGCCCGGACAAGGGCAAGAAGGTCACCACGCAGGATGCGCTGCTGCGCGTGGGCTCGGATGTGGCGAGCGACCTGGTGCTGAGCGACCAGACGGTGAGCCGCCGGCACATCGAGCTGGAGCGGACCAGCAAGGGAATCATCGTGCGCGACCTGGGCAGCCGCAACGGCACCTTCCTGGATGGTCATCAGGTGATGCAGGCGCTGCTGCAGCCGGGTGACAAGGTGATGGTGGGCAAGACGAAGCTGGCCATCAAGCAGGAGGCGCGCGCCACCGAGGTGGAGGTGACGGGTGGAGCGGATGCCTTCGGCCACCTGGTGGCGGCCTCGGAGAAGATGCGCGTCGTCTTCGCGCAGCTGCGCGGCATCGCCCGGGAGGACATGAACCTCCTGCTGGAGGGCGAGACGGGCACGGGCAAGGAGCTGGCGGCGCGCGCGGTGCACGAGCACTCGCGGCGGCGGCACGGCCCCTTCAAGGTGGTGGACTGCAACCTCATCACCGAGGAGAAGGCCGAGCGCGAGCTGTTCGGCGGCCTGCGCTCCAACGGCGACGAGGGCGGCAAGGGCGTCTTCGAGGCGGCCCAGGGCGGCACCCTCTTCCTGGACGAGGTGGGGGAGCTGCCCCTGTCGCTGCAGCCCAAGCTCTTGCGCGTGCTGGAGTCGCGCGAGGTGCCCTCGCTGGACGGGGCGCCGGTGCAGGTGGACGTGCGCGTCATCGCCTCCACGCACCGCAACCTGGAGGAAGACGTACGCCAGGGCCGCTTCCGCGCGGACCTCTACTACCGCCTGGCGGTGGCGCGCGTGCGCCTGCCCCCGCTGCGCACCCGGCGCGAGGACATCCCCGTGCTCGCCCAGTCCCTGCTGCGCGGCCTCAAGTCCTCCTTCGAGCTCACCCCCCAGACGCTCGCCCTCTTCGAGGGCTATGACTGGCCGGGCAACGTGCGCGAGCTGCGCAACGTGCTGGAGCGCGGCGCCCTCATGCAGGAGACGGGCAACGTGAGCTGGCTGGACTTCATGGCCCAGCCCGAGCGCAAGGCGGAGGGCCAGCAGCCCACCACCAGCGTGGCCGCGCTCGTCACCGGCATGCCCTACCACGAGGCCAAGGACCGGGTGGTGGCGGACTTCGAGCGCCTCTACTTCGCCGAGGTCATGCGCGTGTCCAACTTCGACATGAAGACGGCCGAGCAGCACACCGGCCTGTCCATGCAGAGCCTCTACCGCCTGCTCAAGAAGAACGGGCTGCGGTTGAAGGATCTCAAGAATGCCGAGGGCCTTGATAAATAGGCCCTCGCTTTTCCCCAACCCCAAGGGAGATTCCCCAGCATGATGCGCCGTATCGCCATCGCGTCCATCCTCGCCGTCACCGGCTGTGCCGGCGTACAGGAGGCCCAGAAGAAGCCGGCGGGCCCGACCACCACCGAGGAGCGGATGCGCATCACCAACCAGCCGCCCTTCGACGTGGCGGTGTGCCAGCCCAAGGCCCTCACCCTCCCCCAGCCTCCCAACGAGGGCGTCCTCGTGGGCGCGCTCCTGAGCACCCGTCCCGAGGTGATGGAGTGCCTGGTGGATCCCAAGTCCCGCGGTGGCGCCGAGACCACCCGCGTGGTGGTGAAGACCACCCTCACCGACCAGGGTGGCACCCACGCCATCTCCGGGGAGAACCTCACCCCCGAGGGCACCGCCTGCATCCAGAAGGTGGTGGACACGCGCGTGCCGCTCACCGCCCTGCCCAAGGGCGCCCAGCCGGTGACGTCCGAGAGCACCTTCGTCCACGAGGTGGGCAGCAGCGCCACCGTCAAGTTCGGCATCAACCCGGGCTCGGACTTCTCGGGCACGGTGCGGCTCGCCGAGCCGACCTGGTGCGAGTGCTACGCCCCCTTCGGCACGAAGATCCCGCCCCAGCTCAAGGCCACGGTGGACCTGAAGAAGGGCGTGCCGAACCCGGCGGAGGTCGTCTTCGATTCCCCCGGCTCCCCCGAGGGTGATGCGCTCGCCGCCTGCCTCCAGGCCAAGATGATGGCCCTGCCGGCCAACATCTCGGTGACCGAGCTGAAGTTCCCCTACCGCTTCACCCACTTCCACTCGCAGGCGAGCGAGATGTCGGCGGACATGTCGCCCGAGCTGCGCTTCTACCAGCTGGATCTGCTGCGCAATCAGCGCGCCGCGAACACGGCCCTGGCCTTCGGCACCCGCGCCAACGCGGCGGAGATCTACGAGGCGGTGATCACCAGGTTCCAGAAGACGCCGCAGAAGAAGCAGTACGATCTGCTGCCGGAGCTGACCAGCAAGTGCAACGCGCTCGTCGAGGCCTCCAAGGGCTCGGTGGCTGCCCTCACCGCGCAGCTGCAGGTGGAGCAGCAGTCGCTGGCCAACGTGCAGGAGCTCAAGGCCAAGGACGCGGCCTGGGGTGAGCTGGAGGGCAAGCTGCAGGAGGCCGTCACCGCCGCCGAGCAGGACGTGAAGAGCGCCGAGGAGCGCCTCAAGGCCGACCAGGGTGCCTGCCCCAAGGTCAGCTACAAGTGACCACCTGGGCCTCGTGAGGGGCCCTGGATGACGAAGGCGCGGAGCCCTCCCGACGGGTTCCGCGCCTTTTGTCTTTCCGGGTTGCCCGCCCCCCTCCCGAGGGAAATTGTCAGGATTTCCGCGTCGGTTGAGTCAGAAGAAGCGGTTTGCCCCCGGAGGATTCCATGAACGCTCCCATTGCGCTTGCCGTGGTTGACGCCCTGTTCGCCCAGGAGGCGCGGGCCGCCTAGCCGGCCGAAGGTCCGACGCAGCGCGGTCCCGCTCCTTGCTGGGCGCCCTTGAATTCAAAAGTGCGCCATCGGCACCGCTCTGCCCGGAGTCCTTCACAGTGTTCCTCGAATCCCTCGGTTGGGGTCCTGACCTCACCTCCGCCTTCTCGCAGTTCCTCACCCAGTCCTCCCCTTCCCTCATCCCCGGGCGCGTCGTGCGCCAGGACCGCGGGCTGCTCACCGTCCAGACCGCGGAGAGGACCGTGCTCGCGCGGCCCTCGGGACGGATCCTCCACCACGCGGCCAGCGCCGAGTCCCTGCCCACCATCGGCGATTGGGTCGCGGTGCAACTGCCTCCCGGCGAAGGCGAGGCCCTGCTGCACGCCGTCCTCCCCCGCCGCGGAGTCCTCATGCGGCGCGAGGCGGGCCACGAGCACGCGGGTCAACCCATCGCCGCCAACCTCGACGTGGTGTTCCTCGTGACGGGGTTGGATGGCGACTTCAACCCCCGCCGCATCGAGCGGGCGCTCACCCTGGCGTGGAACAGTGAAGCCACGCCCGTGGTGGTGCTCAGCAAGGCGGACCTCGAGCCGGAGGCGGCCACCCGGGTGCTCGAAGTCGAGGCCCTCGCCCCCGGAGTGACCGTGCTCGCGCTGAGCACGCACACCGGGGAGGGGCTCGAGGCGCTGCGTGCACAACTCCCCGCCGGAAGGACGGGCGCGATGCTCGGCTCCTCGGGCGTGGGCAAGTCCACCCTCGTCAACCACCTGTTGGGCGAGTCGCGTCTGGCCACCCAGTCCGTCCTCGCCGACGACGACAGGGGCCGCCACACCACCACGCACCGGGAGCTGTTCGTGCTGCCCCACGGAGGGCTGCTCATCGATGGGCCTGGCATGCGCGAGCTCGGGCTGTGGGGCGAGGAGGAAGGGCTCGAGCACGCCTTCGCGGACATCCTCGCGTTGGCCGGCGGCTGCCGCTTCCGGGACTGCACCCACCGGGGTGAGCCGGGATGCGCGGTGCGCGCCGCCCTGGAGACCGGAGAGCTCTCCAAGGAGCGGCTGGCCAGCTACGAGAAGCTGCGGCGCGAGCAGGCCTGGCAGGCCCGGCAAGCGGATCCCGCCGCGCAGCGGCAACAGCGCCAGCTGGAGCGGGCCCGCTCCCGGATGGGCCGGGAGATCTCTCGCGCCAAACGGCGAGAGGACTGAAGCCTCCTGAAACGGCGAAGGCGCGGGACCTGGAGTCAGGTTTCGCGCCTTCACACGGGGGGAATCCGGGAGCCGGATACCCGCACCCCGTCCCTCTCCCGAGGGGAGAGGGGTGGTTGGACGGCAGGGGTTGAGCGGGGGTCAGGCCGCCGTGATGTTGTCGTTGGCCGCCTTGGCCTCGCGCAGCTTCACGCTGACGAGCTTGGAGATACCCGGCTCCTCCATGGTGACGCCGTAGAGCGTGTCCGCCACTTCCATGGTGCGCTTGTTGTGGGTGATGAGGATGAACTGCGACTGCTTGCTCATCTCCTTCACCATGTCGTTGTAGCGGCCCACGTTGCCCTCATCCAGCGGGGCGTCGACCTCGTCCAGGAGGCAGAAGGGCGTGGGCTTGATGAGGAAGATGGCGAAGATGAGGGCCACGGCCGTCAGCGCCTTCTCGCCACCGGACAGCAGGTTCATGCTCTGCAGCTTCTTGCCCGGGGGCTGCGCGACGATCTCCACGCCCGGCTCGCCGCCCTGCCCTTCGTTCGTCAGCACGAGGCTCGCCCGGCCGCCGCCGAACAGGCGCGGGAAGATGGCCTGGAACTTCTCGTTGACGATGTCGAACGTCTGCTTGAAGCGCTCGCGGCTGGACGCGTCGATGCGCCGGATGGCCTCCTGCAGCTTCTCCATCGACTCGGACAGGTCCTTCTTCTGCGTCAGCAGGAACTCCGAGCGGTTCGTCAGATCCGCGTGCTCGTCGATGGCCGTGAGGTTGATCTCCCCCATCTTCTCCACCTGGGCGCGCAGGTCCTTCAGCTCCTGCTCGGCCTCCTCGCTCAGCGACGGCAGCAGGTGGTACTTGTGCACCTCCTCCTGCAGCTCCGTCCCGTGCCGCTCGCGGATGCCGGCCACCAGGTGCTCCAGCTCCAGGGCGATCTCCCGCTCGCGCAACGTAATCTGCGACAGGCCCTGGGTGAGGCCCTCCAGCTTCGTGCGCAGCTCGCGCAGCGCGTTGTCCTGCTCGCGCACCTCGGACGAGGCGGTGCCATGCGCCGTGCGCCGCGACTCCAGGACGCCGGCCGTCACCGCGAGGTCCTCGGCCTTCTTGGCGCGCTCGGCCTCCGTCTCGGCGATGCGGCGCTGGAACTCCTCCACCCGCGCCGAGCCCTCGCGCACGGTGGACTCCAGCTTGCGCACCCGGTTGGCCATCTCCTCCTTCTGGGCCAGCAGGCTCTCCAGCTCCTTGCGGGCGGCCTCGCCGCGCTCGCCACCGGCGGCCACCTTCACCTTGAGGCTGGTGAGGTTGTGGGTGGCCGTCTCCGCCCGCTGCTTGAGCGACTCCAGCTCGCCCACCAGCTGCTTCACGCGCTCCTCACGGGCCTCGCGGTCCGCCTGGCCGTGCGCCACCTCGCCGCGGCTGTTCTCCTCCTCGTGGGCCAGCCCGTCGTACATCTGCGTGAGCTGCGCCTCGTCGGCGTCCAGCGCCCGGAGCCGGTCGCGCACCCGCGCCAGGTCCTCGCTCGCCTTGTGCAGGTCCTTCTCCTGGCTGGCGAGGCTCAGCTCCTCGGCGTGCTGGTTCTTCGCCAGCCCCTTGAGGAGGTCCTCCGTGTCCCCCATCTGCTTCTGCAGGGTGTAGTGCCGGGTGAGGATCTCGTTGTAGCGCTCCTCGACGCGGGCCACCTCGGAGGCCAGCTCGAGAATCTCGCGCTTCTTCTGCAGGGCGCCCACGGCGACGCCCTCGCGCTCGCCGCCGATGATGGTGCCGTCGGGGCGGAACACCTCGCCGTCCAGGGTGACGAGCGTGCAGGAGGAACCCTCGGCCTCGGCGTACGCCCTGGCCACGGCCATGTCCTCCACGATGACCACGTCCCCGAGGAGCAGCTGCACCACGGGCTTGAGAGCCTCCTCGCACGTCACCTCGTCGAGGGCGCGGGCCAGCACGCCGGGGCGGGACACGTCCGGCTGCACGGCGGAGGGCACGCGCTCGGGGGTGGGCACGGGCAGGAAGCTGCCGCGGCCCTCGAGGGCGGACTTGAGGTACTCCACCAGCTCCACGCCCTTGTCGCGGCTCTCCACGACGACGTGCTGCAGGCGCTCGCCCAGCACGGCCTCCACCGCGCGCTCGTAGCGGGGCGTGGTGGAGATGACGTCCGCGACCAGACCGAAGATGCCCTGCTGCCGGGCCTCCTCACCGGCGCGCACCATGACCGCGCGCACGCCCTTGTCGAAGCCCTCGTAGTCCTTCTGGAGCGCCTCCAGGGAGGCCAGCCGGCTGCGCTTGTCGCTCAGCTCCTCGCGGAGGCCGATGACCTGGACCTCGTTCTCCATGAAGGCCTGGCGCGTGCGCATCAGGGCCTCTTCCTCGTGGCCCTTGCGCTCGGCGAGCTCCATGGACAGGTGGCGGCTGTCCTCCACCCGGCGGGCCACGTGCTGGCGCGCGTCCTCGAGCTGCTTCTCCTGCTCGCGCAGCGCGTCCGCCTCGGCGCGGTTGCGGGCGCGCCGGGACTCCAGGTCCGCCTTCTGGCGGGCCAGGTTGACGAGGTTGCTCTCGTGGTTGGCCAGGCGGCTCGCCACGGTGACGACGGCGGCCCGCTCCTGCTCCAGGCGCAGGGAGATCTCCGCCTGCAGCTGGCTCACCCGGCGCAGCTCCTCCTGCGCCACCTTCATGGCGACCTCGTCCTCCTTCCACGAGCCGGCGATGTTGCTCAGCTCGGACTCGCGGGAGGCCATGGTCTCGGCCAGCTCGGACTGGCGGGAGCGGACGTTGTGCAGCTCGGCCTCGGACTGCGCCACCCGGGCGCTCGTCTCCTCCAGGTCCTTGCGCCAGTAGGCCAGGTCCTGGTCCGCGCGCTGCACGTTGCTCTCCAGCGTGTGCACCTCGGCGGAGAGCTTCTGGAGGGCCTCGGTCTCGGACTCCAGCGCGGTGCGGCGGTTGGTGATGACCAGCTCCAGCTCGCGCATCTTCTCGAGGTTCTCGCGCTCCTCGCCGCCCAGGCTGCTGAGCTTCTCCACCAGCACCTTGGACTCGGCGTGCAGCGCCAGGAAGCGGTGCGAGGCCGAGTGCAGATCAATCTCCTTCATGCGCGCCTTGAGCTTCTTGTACTTCTCGGCCTTCTTGGCCTGGCGCGACAGGCTCTCCAGGCGGCGCTCCAGCTCGTTCGTCATGTCCGAGACGCGCAGGAGGTTGGCCTGGGTGGCCTCGAGCTTGCGCTCGGCGGCCTTGCGGCGGGACTTGTACTTGGTGACGCCGGCGGCCTCCTCAATGAGGTTGCGCCGGTCCTCGGGCTTGCTGGAGACGATGAGACCGACGCGGCCCTGCTCGATGATGGAGTAGGCCTTGGTGCCCACGCCGGTGCCGAGGAAGAGCTCGGTGATGTCCAGCAGGCGGCAGGTGGTCTTGTTGATGAGGTACTCGGACTCGCCGCTGCGGAAGAGGCGGCGCGTCACGGTGACTTCCGGCAGGCCCGAGAGGTGGGCGGGGAGCACGTCCGTGTCGTCCACGTGGAAGGTGAGGGACACCTCGGCCATGGACAGGGGCGGCTTGGACTCCGAGCCGTTGAAGATGACGTCCTCCATGCCGCGGCCACGGAGGTTCTTGGCGCTCTGCTCGCCCATCACCCAGCGGATGGAGTCCACCACGTTGGACTTGCCGCAGCCGTTGGGGCCGACGATGCCCGTCACTCCGTCATCGAACGTGAAGACGCTGCGCTCCATGAACGATTTGAAGCCGGTGATATCCAGGCGCTTGATTCGCATGTCGAGACGTGCTCCCGAAAGGTGGGCGAGCGGGCGGAAAAGCGTTCCGGAGGCCGAAAAATCGGCCTCGGAGCGATCAGACGAGTAGCACGCTGGATCTCAGCCGATCAAGCATGACCCTGCCATGCGTGACGATATGCGAGCAGGCAAGCATGGCGCCCACCGGCCTGGCGGACAGGGGGCTGTCAGGGCGAGAACAGACCCTACCCTTCCTCAATCGATTCCACAGGCGACCTGGGCTCGGGCGCCTGTCCGCTCACTCGCTCCTCGTGTGAGCTTTCGCGGCATAGCAGGCCGGTCTGACATGGCCGCTCTCCAGGCGAGCGGGCGGGCCAAACCCAGACTACGGGCTGCTACAGGTCCGAACATCGAAGCCGGCTCCGGCGAGCGTCCCCGTGCGCAGTCACCTCGCTGGCGGTGCGCCCCTTCGGGGAGAGCTGGGCGGTGGACCTCGGCGGCATTCGCGTGCCGGGCCTGCCCATCCCCGTCCCCTGGGTCGACTTCGCCTACAACTTCGGCTGAGCCGGGCAGGACGGCTCAGGAGACTTCCGGTACCGCCGCGGTCACCGGGGGCTTGGGGCTCGCCTGGGGCTCGACCGTCACCCGCACCACGCGCGGCCCCTCCACCTCCTCCACCTGGATGCGCCACATGTCCAGCTTGAGCGAGTCCCCCTTCTCGGGGATGCGGCCCAGCCGGGCCATGATGTAGCCGGCGATCGTCGTGATCTCGACGTCCTCGTCGTCGATCTCGAACGAGACGTCCAGGCGGTCCTCCAGGTCATCCAGCTGGGCGGTGCCCGGCAGCTCGAAGCGGCCACCCGGCAGGGCGCGCACCTCGTCCACCCGCCGGCCCAGCTCGGCCACGTCGCCCACCACCTCGGCCACCACGTCCGCGAGCGTGACGAGCCCCGAGGTGCCGCCGTGCTCGTCCACCACCAGGGCGATCTGCCGGCGGCGGCGGCGGAACTCGTTGAGCAGCTGCTCCAGCGTCACGTGCTCCGGGACGTAGAGCACCGGGCGCTGCACCTGGGCGAGGCTGCGCAGGTCGCCCTTGGACAGGAGGAAGAAGAGGTCCTTCACGTTCACCACCCCCTCCACCTCGTCCATGTTGCCCCGGGCCACCGGCAGCCACGTGTGGCCGGCCGCGCGCGCGTCCGCGACGCACTTGTCCAGGGGCTCCTCCACGTCCAGGAACTTCACCTGGTTGCGCGGCACCATCACCTGCCGGGCCGTCTTCTGCGCCATCTCCAGCGAGCGCTCCAGCAGCTCCGCGCGCGCCGTGGTGATGGCGCCCGCCTGCGCCGAGCTATGCAGGATGACGCGCAGCTCCTCCTCGCTGTGGGCCTCCTGCGACTCGTGGGCACCGTGCAGGCCCGCCACCCTCAGCAACCACCCCGCCACGCCATTGAGGAGCCAGATGGCCGGGTAGAAGACGAAGTAGAAGAGCCGCATGGGCAGGGCCACCGTCAGCGTCGTGTCCTCGGCGCGCTGGATGGCGAAGCTCTTGGGGGCCAACTCCCCCACCACGATGTGCAGGAAGGTGATGATGGCGAAGGCGATGGCCACCGCCAGCGAGTGCGCCAGCGTGGGCCCCGCCGCCTCCGGCACCACCTGGTTCAGCACCGGCTCCAGCAGATGGGCGAACGCCGGCTCACCCAGCCAGCCGAGCCCCAGTGACGCGAGCGTGATGCCGAACTGCGTGGCGGAGAGGTAGGCGTCCAGCTTCTCCACCATCTTCATGGCGGCGCCAGCACCCGGCCGGCCCTCGTCCACCAGCGCCTGCAGGCGTGTGTGGCGGACCTTCACGATGGCGAACTCCGTCGCCACGAAGAACCCGTTCGCGAAGACCAGCAGGATCGCCAGCCCGAGGAAGACCCATTCCATAGAGAGAGCTCAGACGCTCAGAAGAGCGCCTCGAACTCGGGGTCGCCCTTCAGAGCGTCGAACATCGTATCCGTGGCCAGCCAACCCTGCACTTTCTGGCGATCCGCGGCCACGGCCTTCTGCAGGTAGGACAACGCTTCGGCCCGCCGGCCCCAGAGGGCGTACAGGGCGGCCAGGTTGTAGTTGAGCAGCAGATCGTCCGCGTTGAGGGCGCGCGCCTTGTCGTAGGAGCGCTCGGCCTCGGCGTAGAAGCCCTTCTGGGCGTAGCAGATGCCCAGATCCAGGTGCGCCTCGAAGTTGTCCGCCTCCAGCCGCACCACTTCCTTCAGCTGGGTGATGGCCGAGCGGTAGTCCCCCTCGTCCATGAGCAGCGCGGCGAGCTCGTGCCGGGGGAAGGCGTCCTGCGGCTCCAGCTCGATGGCCGTCTGCAGCTCGCGCATGGCCTCCTCGATCCGGCCCTGGTCCGCGTAGGTGAGGCCCAGGTTGAGGTGGGCGTCCGGGTACTCGGGGTCCAGCTCGATGGCCTCCCGGTACTCGGTCACGGCCATCTCGGCGGCGTGGGAGGACAGGAAGCAGGCGAGGTTGTAGTGCGCGGTGGGGCTCTCCGGCTCGAGCTTGAGGGCGGTGAGGTACTCCCCGAGGGCCTCGCGGAAGAGCTTCTTCTCCGCGTAGACGGTGGCGAGGTTGTCGTGCGCGTGGGCGGAGTCGGGATCGAGATCGATCGCCTTCTTGAACTCCTTGATCGCCTCATCCAGCCACCCGCGATCGGCCAATTCGATGCCACGCGAGTTGTGCTCGTCGGAGAGCGCGATGTTGTCGTTTTCCCTGGCCATGAAGTCGCGGGGCAATGTAGGCGCCGCCTCTTTGGGGGCGCAAGCAAGAGTCAAGCTGCCCCGAGAGGGTCCGCCCCAAGGGAGTCCGGCGTTGGAGACGGTTACTCGCCCCCTCCCCCGGAGACCAGGGGAGGAGGCAGGCGGA
This sequence comes from Archangium sp., assembly GCF_036277355.1. Classification (GTDB taxonomy): domain Bacteria; phylum Myxococcota; class Myxococcia; order Myxococcales; family Myxococcaceae; genus Archangium. The sequence continues at coordinate 2,171 of NZ_DASUNC010000101.1, read as the reverse complement.
GAACTACTTGCGGCGCTCGCGAGCGCGGCGGCGCTTGAGCGACGCCTTCTTCGTGGCCGAGCGGTTGGACAGCTTCTTCTTGCTGCGGTTTCCCTTCTGGGCAGGCATCTTCTGGTACTCCGTATAGGCGGAAGTGGGCCGCATTGGCACTGGCGGCAGCGAACCGCCCTTTTTTCACGCTCCCGGCCCGGAAGTCCACGGAATTTCTTGACCCCGTCCGGCCTTGCCAGTGGCCGGACAACGGGGCACAACCCCCACCCCAGACCGATGATTGACAAACTCGAAGAGGTGGAGCGCAAGTTCGAGCGGCTCACCGCCGACCTGTCCAACCCGGACATCATCTCCGACACGGCCAGGCTGCAGCGGGTCTCCAAGGAGCGTGCCGGCCTGGAGAAGCTGGTGGAGGCCTTCCGGGCCTACCGCAAGGTGCTCGCCGATCTCAAGGAGGTCGAGGCCTGGCTCGGCAGCTCGGACCCCGACGAGAAGGCCTACGCCCGCGAGTCCCTGCCCGGCCTCAAGGCCCAGCGCGACGAGATGGAGGCGGAGCTGAAGATCCTCCTGCTGCCCAAGGATCCCAATGACGACAAGAACGTCATCCTGGAGATCCGCGCCGGCGCGGGCGGAGACGAGGCCGGCCTGTTCGCCGAGGAGGTCATGCAGATGTACCTCCGCTACGCCGACCGCAAGGGCTGGAAGGCGGAGATCATGGACATGAGCGCGGGCGGCGTGGGCGGCGTCAAGGACGTGTCCATCATGCTCTCGGGGGACGGTGTCTACAGCCACCTGAAGTACGAGTCGGGCGTGCACCGGGTGCAGCGCGTGCCGGCCACGGAGACCCAGGGGCGCATCCATACCTCGGCCGCCACGGTCGCGGTGATGCCCGAGGCCGACGACACGAGCGACGTCGTGGTGAACCCCGCCGACGTGCGCACCGACACCTACCGCGCCTCCGGCGCGGGTGGTCAGCACATCAACAAGACCGACTCGGCCGTGCGCCTCACGCACATCCCCACCGGCATCGTGGTGCAGTGCCAGGACGGTCGCAGCCAGCACGGCAACCGCGACGTGGCCTGGAAACGCCTGCGCTCCAAGCTGTACGACTTCGAACTGCGCAAGCGCCAGGAGGCGCAGCAGAAGCTGGAAGACACCAAGACCGACGTCGGCTGGGGCCACCAGATCCGCAGCTACGTGCTCGACAACAGCCGCATCAAGGACCTGCGCACCAACGTGGAGATCAGCAACACCCAGAAGGTGCTCGACGGCGACCTGGACACCTTCATCGAAGCCAGCCTGAAGCAGGGGCTGTAGCCCCCGCGGGCTGCCGGCCCACCATTCCCTGGAGACCACGCCCCATGCGTGAAGCCACCACGACTCTCGTGCGCCGCGAGGACTACGCCGCGCCGGCGTTTTTCATCCGTGCCGCCGAACTGAGTTTCGACCTCGACCCGGCCAAGACCATCGTCGCCAGCCGGCTGACGATCGAACGCAACCTCGCGCTGCCGCGCCAGCCGCTGCGCCTGCACGGCGAGGCGCTGACGCTGCTGCGCGTGCAGGCCGACGGCGCCAGCGTCTCGTTCCGCCACGAAGGCGGCGAGCTCGTCATCGACAACCCGCCCGAGGCCGACCGCTTCACGCTGGAAGTGCGCAATACCTGCGCGCCCGACAAGAACACCGCGCTGCAGGGCCTCTACACCAGCAGCGGCGGCTTCTTCACGCAGTGCGAGGCCGAAGGCTTCCGCCGCATCACCTACTTCCTGGACCGACCCGACGTGATGGCCGTCTACACCGTGCTGTTGCGCGCCAACCGCGCGCGCTACCCGGTGTTGCTGAGCAATGGCAACCTCGTCGAGCAGGGCCTGCTCGACGGCGGTCGCCACTACGCCAGGTGGCACGACCCGTTCCCCAAGCCCAGCTACCTGTTCGCCCTGGTGGCCGGCAACCTGGTGTCGCGCGACCAGCGCATCCGCACGCGCGGCGGCCGCGACCACCTGCTGCAGGTCTACGTGCGCCCGGGCGACCTGGAGAAGACCGAGCACGCGATGAATTCGCTGCTGGCCTCGGTGATCTGGGACGAGGCGCGCTACGGGCTGGCCCTCGACCTGGACCGCTACATGGTGGTGGCGGTGGAGGACTACAACTCGGGCGCGATGGAGAACAAAGGCCTCAACCTC
>NZ_DASUNC010000100.1:0-87402 GCF_036277355.1 Archangium sp. | reverse complement strand
GCTCCTGGAGGGCCAGGACTTCCCCGGGCGACGTACAGGTGAGGAAGGGCGCCAGCAGTTCGTCACGGCTGGAGGAGAAGTCGGGCCAGCCCGGGGGCACGGCCTGCCCTCCGCACGAGGGCGGCTCCTGCGGGGAAGGCCCCGCGCTGGCCACCTCGGACGCGGGCGCCTCGCCCACGCTCACCAGGGCCGCGTCCGGGCCCAGTCCACGGGCGCTGCGGCGGCGGTGCAGCCGCTCCTGCGCGCCCGGCTCGGCGGAGAGGGCGTGCTTGCCCAGCTCGGTAGACGCAAGAGGGGAGGGGGCCTCGAGCGGGGACGCAGTCGCCGCCGTCTCTCGCAACGCGGAGAAGGCGCGGGAGCCCTCCGAGGTGCTGCCGCCCTGTCTCGGCGCCAGCGTGACGCAGCCGGTGGAGAGCAGCACAGCCCCCAGCAGCGCCGCCCACCTGGACGCCCACGCCTCAGCGCGCATGGTCCACCCCCAGGCCCAGCGAGGCGAAGGCACCCGGGCCCGATGCCCCATCAGTTACCTGGGCGTAGCGCTCCACTCCCCCCACATCGCCGCCTGGCAGCAGCGCCAGCCCGGTGGCCTCCAGGCGCGCCAGGTAGCGCCACGTGGCGTAGGCAGCTGGCAGGGGAGACTCGCTGTCGGGCGAGGGAGAATCCATTGCCCCGTCCAGCGCTGGACAGAGGCACAGCGGCAGCACGGCCCACGGGTGAGTCCTCATCGTGCGCGCCCTCCGGAAACACCCCAAGCGGCGGCGTCCAAGCAAGCAATACCCGCTCACTCCGGCAGGACGACTATCACACACGGCAATCACCTGCCTTCTTTCCGGGCAGGCCAGGCACGCGCCATCTTCTTGGGCGGTTGTGCTTCCAAGGGGCCCCGGGAGGGACTGAGGCCACGCGCTCGTCATACGAGAGGCGCTTGTCACGAAGTGAGGCGCCACGCCCGGGAGTGAGTCCCGGCCCTCCTGCCCGGCTGCTGGGGGGCTGGGAGGCGAGGCGCATGCCTCTCGGCCGTCCGGTTGCGGCCCTGGACTTTCCCGGGGGGCGACGGGGGTTGGGAGTGCGCGATTTCGTAACCGGAGGATGTACGGAGTGCCCAAGGCAATCGTCTTCGAGGTGGATGGGACGCTGGTGGACACCCACGTGCTGCGCGCGCGGGCCTGGCAGGAGGCCCTGGCGCGCTACGGCCGTCAGGTGCGCCTGCCCCGGGTGCTCGCGCAGATGGCGCGCATGGGGGACCGGTTCCTCTCCGTATTCCTCCCCGAGGACGAGTACCTGCGCTACGCCGACGAGCTGGCGAGCTTCTACCGGGCGCTCTTCCACGAGGAGTACCTGCACAAGGTGCGGCCCTTCCTCGGGGCTCCCGAGCTGCTGAGGCACCTGCGCGAGGACGGCTGGCGCATCGCCCTGGCCTCCACCGCGGACCCGGACGAGCTGGAGCACTACATCGAGCTGCTCGGGGTGGAGGCGCTCATCGACGCGCGCACCACGGACGCGGAGGTGGACCGCAACCGGTTGCACGAGGAGATTCCCGCGGAGGCCGTCCGGCTGCTGGGGCTCGATGGGACCGACGACGTGCTGGCCATCGCGGCGCTGCCCTGCGATGTCGAGGGCGCCGTGCGGCTGGGGATGCGGTGCGTGGGGCTGGTGTGCGGCGGCTTCACGGACGAGGAGCTCCGGTCCGCGGGGGCCATTGGCGTGTTCGGCACGCCGAGGGATCTGCTCACGCGCTACGCCGAGTCGCCCCTGGCGGCGGTGGGTTGAGCCGGGCCCCTCGCGGGCACCCGGCTCCCGTTCTGCTCAGGCGGCCTTGGCGGAGTCCTCGGCCTGCACCGTGCCGTCTCCCGAGCCGCCCGTGCGCGTCATTCGGCTGTAGAGCGACAGGGAGGGGTCGAAGAGGAACTTGAGCCACAGCGCCGTCCACGACGTGTGGTAGTGCAGCGAGTCGTAGAACTCGGGGGCGAGCTTGCGCACCTGGGGCAGCCGCGTCCAGGGCACGCGCATCACGTCGTGGTGCTCGTTGTGGTAGCCCACGTTGAAGGCCACCCAGTTGAGCGGCCCGTAGTACGAGTACGTCTCCTGGGGCGCCTTGACGAGGAAGTGCTCCTGGATCCACCGCGCGCCCAGTGGATGCAGGCCGATGGCGAAGATGGACGCCAGGAACATGTAGACGAGCGCGCGAGGCCCCAGCAGCGCCCAGACGCCCGCGATGAAGGCGATCTGGATGGCGAAGTTGGCGATGTACCAGCCATCGACGAGCGGGATGCGCTTGAGCCGCGACACGCGCATGGCCTGGAAGGCCCAGAAGTTGAGCTCCCAGAAGGCCTTGCCCCAGAACGAGTTGCCGATCAGCTTCGCCTCGAAGGGCGTGGCCAGGTCCGCGTCCAGCTCCGGGTCCCCCTGGAAGCGGTGGTGGATGAGGTGGTACTTGCGGAAGGACGCCGCCGCCGGGAAGAGGATGGGCAGGTTGGTGAAGAGCTGCAGCACGGCGTTGAGGCGCGGGCTGCGGAACACGAGGTTGTGGGTGCACTCGTGGATGAGCACCCACAGGCCGTGGTCGATGAAGGCGCCCACCAGCCACGCCGTGGCCAGCAGCGCCCACCACGGCGAGTCACGCAGGGCCCAGGCGATGGCCACCTGTCCCCCCACCAGCAGCAGCACGAAGAGGGCCGTGATGGGCGTGGGGCCGCACAGGTCCTTGATCTCGGGATGGGCACGCAGGATGGCGCGGGCCCGCTCCAGGTGGGGCTCCTTCTCCGTGCTACGGGCAAACTCCAGGGGGCGCGACGGACTCAAGACGCTTCCTTTCGGTCGTACGAGCGGGGGGCGGCGCAGCTTGGCACAGCCCTCCCGCTCGACGCCACGCGTCATATCACCGGCCCTCACTCCAGTGTGAAGCTCTGGGCCTTGGCCTGGGTCTGCACCGAGTCGAGGATGGCCTTGTCGAGCGTGTTCTTCCCCTCGGCGGCCAGCTCCTTCTGCTTGCCGGCCAGGTACTGCTGCCGCTCCTGGCTCAGCTTCTGGATGCGGGCCTGCAGCTCCGCGCGCTCCTTCTCCTTGGCCTCGAGCACGGCCTTGCGCTCCTCGGCGCTCTTGCCGCGCAGCTCCTCGGTCAGCTCCTCGTCCTTGAGCGCCTCCAGCTTCACCTTGCCCTGCTTGGTGCCGTCCACCAGGTCCCAGCTCGAGTTGTCGTAGAGCCGCGAGGCCTTGGACATGGCGCGCGTGGTGGCGCTGACGGCGTTGCCGCTGGCGTTGACGTCCTGGGCTTCCTGGCGCTTCTTGGACTCCGCGCCCGCGCGCCCGTAGCTCAGGTACGTCTTGTTCAGCTCCACGCCCAGCTTCGCGATCTCCTCGTCCTGGGGCGCGGCGATCATCGCGACGGCCTGGTTCTGGTCGATGTTGAAGGGCTGCCCGCCCGCGAAGCGCGCCGCCTCGGCCCAGCCGCTGTTCGCGCCGACCTCCGGGGGGCCGCAGTGGATGGTGTTCACCATGATGCCGTGCTCCTTCGCCGCGGAGATGGCCGTGCGGAACGCCACCGGCCCCTGGCTGAAGGGCTCGTTGCCCGCGATGTAGATGAGCTTCAGGTCCTTCTTGGACTTGCTCCACTCGAGCTGCTGCGTGGCCTTCTGGATGGCCTGGCCGCAGAACTCGCTGCCGCCGTTCGTCTTCAGGGCGAAGAGGTGCTCGGACACCCGGTCCAGGTCCGTGGTGAGCGGGACCACCTGGCGGATGTAGCCGCTCTCGGCGGAGAGCGTGTCGTTGCCGTACTCGTAGAGGGCGATCTCCAGCCGGGCCTGCTGGCCGTCCCGCTGGGCCTTCGCGAAGGCATTCACCACCGTCCACAGCTGGCGCTTGGTCTGCTCGATGAGGCCGTCCATGCTGCTGCTGGTGTCCAGGAGCAGGGCGATCTGCACCCTGGGCGCGGAGCTGGCCGCCTCGAGCGCCCCGGGCGTCACGGCGGGGCGGTTCTGCTGAGGGGCGGATTTGGTGGCGGGGGGAGACTCCGCGAAAGCGGAACCGGGCAGTGCCATCAGGCCGAGACACAGGAGCGAGTGCTTGATCATGGACGCTTCCACGAACGGCCCCGGAAAAGGTTTTATACCACCTGGACCTGGAGTTCGGCCCGGGGGAGGGGCTGGTGCTCCATCCCCATTTCTACCCGTACGTGGGTGACGGTGGCCGTGCGCTGACGGAGTCCACGCATCCCCTTCCGGGATGTGAGTGATGTCTCCTCTCCGTCCTATACTTTTCAGCATCCAAGACCTAGCGTCAAAGGTTTACAATGGAGGGAATGGATGCGAAATCGACGAAGTATTTCCGCCTGGGGCGCTGTCGCGCTGGGCCTGTTGCTCGTCAGCTCCGCGTCGGCGGCTCCCGCGTGGAACTACGGTGTCTTCGATGACGCCTGGCACTACGCCTGCGTCACGGGGAACTACGAAGTCCTGACCAAGGCCCAGGCCGGCTACTACGGCGACTCCTCGACTCCCAAGGTGGGCGACGTCTACTACGTCACCGCACGCCTGGCGGTGATTGGGAACGCCTGTTCCGGAGGTGCCCAGGTCTCTCCCGAGTTGCTTCTGCCGCCTCAGACGGTGCTCGCGATCAGCACGCAGAATCCCGTGCGCTGCGTCTACACCGAGATCTCGACTGGTGCGCAGTCCGAGCTCCCTCGCTCCGAGTGCCCGCAGACGCCGTACCTCGGGCCGAATGGGGGCCACGTCTTCTACCAGCCCCAGAACACGACCTTCCCCGTTCCCTACGGGAAGATGTTCGAGCTCTGGGTCCCCTTGCTGTCGAAGAAGACGCTGAGTGGCTCTTCCACCAACGAGTACTTCCGGGCCGCGATCAAGGTCATCACCGACTCGACGTATACCCAGTTCCCCCGGATCGGGGTGTTCGTCTTCCCGAACCCGCCGGCGATCTCCTACCCGAGCCCCTCCACCCTCACCCTCGGTGACACGACGGCCAGGACGGCTGGGAGACTTTGGAACCACTATACCCAGGGCAACGCCTACGCCGACCTGGGCACGAGCACCTCCTACGGACTCCCCGGGAAGGGCCCGTTCGCGATCGGTGACCATGACTGGGCCGATATCAACATCGACTGGTCCGGCCTCTCGCCCGGCACGACCTACCAATGGCGCCTGCGCTTCGTCTCCTCGACCGGGGTGACCACCTTCGGGGCGAACCAGACGTTCACCACCACTGGGAGCGCGACCGCCAGCTACCCGCTCGCGATCTCCGTCACCTCCGGCGGCTCGGTCAACGTGTCACCCAACCTCGCCAGCTACCCGGCCGGGAGCACGATCACCCTCACCGCGATCCCAGACACCGGCTCTCGCTTCAGCGCCTGGACGGTCGATGGAGTCCCCGCGGGTTCAGGCAACCCGCTCGTTCACACGGTCACCCAAGCCCACTTGATCAAGGCGACGTTCTCGACCGTTCCCCCAGGGACGGATGGAGGAACCGGCCCCGCTCCGGATGGAGGAACCGGCCCCGCTCCAGATGGAGGAACCGGCCCCGCTCCGGATGGAGGCTCGGGCTCGCCGCGTGATGGTGGCACGGGTGGCGGAGGCGGAGTTGCTCCCGACGAGGGCACGGGCGGCTGCGGCTGTGGCAGCTCGCCGGGCTCGGGCGCTGTCCTCGCGCTCATTCTCCTTGGAGGGCTGTTCCGCGGTAGCCGCCGCGAGACGTGAGCACGTCCCTCCCACCCGAGAGGTGGGTGGATCCTCCACCCAGCCTCCCGGTTCCCCGGTCAGGGACTCCCCCTCACCCGTCAACCGCTACTGACAGGCGATTCCCGGCAGGCCCCGGTACGCGCCCTGCGAGGTCCACCGCGTGTAGGGCGTGCCGCACGAGCCCGCCTACGGGTCATCGATGCCGTAGTTGGGCACCCAGTTCTCGAAGTGCGCGTGCTGGTCCCCGTGGGCGTGATGCGCCCGAGCGTGCAGGAATGAGTGCCCCGATGAGTGCCCCGGCCTCCGCGCTCCGCCTCAGGAGAGCCCCAGGTGCTTCATCCGCGCGTAGAGCAGCGCCCGCCGGATGCCGAGCAGCCGCGCCGCCTGCGCACGGTTGCCCTTGGCGCTCTCCAGCGCCCGCTCGAGCAGCCGCCGCTCCAGGCGCTCGAGGTTGCGCGTGAGATCCAGGTCGGAATCCTCGGGCAGCGGCTCCTGCGACGCCGCGCCCCTCGGTTCGAAGTCCGCCACGTCGAGCACCTCGGCGGTGGACATGACGCAGGCGTTCTCCACCGCGTGGAGCAACTGGCGGACATTGCCGGGCCAGTCGTAGCTCACCAGGTGCCGCATCGCCGCCTCGGACACCGCGCGCCGCTGGGCGCTCGCCCGGCGCAGGAAGGCGTCCACCAGCAGCGGAATGTCCTGCCGCCGCTTGCGCAAGGGCGGCACCTCGATACGCACCACGCCCATGCGGTAGTAGAGGTCATCGCGCAGCGAGGCCTGGGGCGCCCCCGGCGTCACCGGACGCGAGGTCGCCGCCAGGATGCGCGCCTGGGAGACGAGCGGCTCGGTACCTCCCACGCGCTCGAAGCGCCCATCCTCGAGCACGCGCAGCAGCTTGCTCTGCAGCGCCAGGTCCATCTCCCCCATCTCGTCCAGGAAGAGGGTGCCCCTGGCGGCCAGCTCGAAGCGGCCCTCGCGCCGGAGCGTGGCCCCGGTGAAGGCGCCCTTCTCGTGTCCGAACAGCTCGCTCTCGATGAGGGAGGGGGACAGCGCGGCGATGTTGACCGCCACGAACGGCTCCGCCCGCCTCGCCGAGTGCGCGTGAATGGCCTGGGCGACGAGCTCCTTGCCCACGCCGCTCTCGCCCGTGATGAGGACCGGCACGTCGCTCGCCGCCGCCCGGCCAATGGCCTTCCAGACCTCCAGCATCGCGGGGCTCGAGCCGATGAAGGTCCCCTCCGAGTGCCGCTCCACCCGGGCCACCGGAGGCGTGCGCACGGCGCGGGCCACGCTCGCCAGCAACACCTCGAGGTTGAACGGCTTGGTCACGTAGTCGAAGGCCCCCTCCTTCATGGCGCGGATGGTGCGCTCGCTGTCTCCGTACGCGGTGGCCATGATGACGGGGACCCCGGGCTTCATCCGCCGCAGCTCCGCGAGCAGCGCCAGCCCGTCTCCGTCCTTGAGGCGGATGTCCAGCAGCACCGCGTCCGTTCTTCCCTCCTGCAACAGGCGCAGCCCCGCCTTCACCCCGTCCGTCGCGCGCACGGCATACCCCGCCTCCTCGAGTGTCGAGGCGAGCGCCTCCCGAATGGTCCGGTCATCGTCGATGACGAGGATGCAGGGCACGTCAGGCATCTGAACCTTCCATGGGGAGGGTGACGACGAAGCGCGTCTCACCCGGCTCCCGGTGATAGGCGAGGCTCCCCCCGTGGGCCTCCACCAGGCTGCGAGACAGGAAGAGGCCCAGTCCGGTCCCCTCCGGCTTGAGGGTGAAGAAGGGCTCGAAGAGCTCGCCCTCGCGCTGGAGGGGAACGCCTTCGCCCCGGTCGACGACGATGAGGCGCACCTGCTGCTCCGAGCGCTCGAGGTGGATGCGCACCTCGGCTTCCCGCGGGCTGGCTTCAATGGCGTTGCGAACGAGGTTGTCGAGCACCCGGATCATCTGCTCGCGGTTGGCCATGCAGAGGGCGGAACCCTGGCGCACCAGCCTCACGCGCCGCTCCCGCGCCAGGGATTCGGCCGCACGCAGCCGCTCGTCGGCCAGCGCCCCGAGGTCCACCAGCGCCTTGGTGGGCGCCACCTTGCGCGCCACGAGCAGCAGCGAGCCGACCACCTGATCCAACCGCTCTATCTCCTGGAGGCAGGTGGCGATGTCTCCCTTCGAGCGCTCATCGAGCCGGCGGCGGAGCATGGTGTCCAGCAGCAGCTTCATCCCCGTGAGGGGGTTGCGCACCTCGTGGGCCACGCCCGCGATGACCCGTCCGAGCGACACCAGGCGCTGCTCCTGTCCGAGACGGCGCTCCAGCAACCGCTCCCGCTCCTGCGCCGCGATGAGTCTGTGCGCCATCGTCCGCAGCCCCTCCGCCAGGCGCGCGAACTCCTCCGCCCGAGGCCGTGGCACCTCGGTGTGGAGATTCTGGGCGAGCCGCTCCTGGGCCTGCAGCAACTGCGCGGCCCCCCGCCGCAGCAGCCACAGCGCCTCCGCGGTGAGTCCGACGAGCGCCAGGGTGAGGACACCGATGAGGCCGACGTGGACCGCCCACCCGGCCCCCGTGCCCTCCCGAGCACGGTTGGGCAGCCGCACGAGCGCCCAGGCCGCCACCGGGCGCGCGGTCCCCAGGACGGAGATGAAGAGGACGTCCTTGGGGGCGGTGAAGCGCCCGTGTTCCAGGTGCCCGGCTCGCTGGGCGCGGCACGCCTCCTCCACGGCATGCTGGTCCAGAGGGAGCAACCGGTGGGGGCGGTTGAAGACATGCGCATGCGGCCCATTCGCGAGCCTGGGGTCCGGCTCGGAGATGGGCGGCGCCACGGTCTCGGTGAGCAGCAGCGTGCCATCACTCGCGCAGTAACCCGCGCTCGCATCCACGAGCGGGGCCAGGAGCGAGGCGACGAAGCTCCGCAACCGCGCCTGCTCCGCCGGAGCGCTGGCCGCCAGCTCGAGCGACGGGTTGGCCTCGAGCTGACCCGACAGGGCCTCCACCACGGTATCGGCCTGGGCGAACGCGGCCTTCGCCCTCTCCGTGGCGCTCTGCGCACGCAGTTGCAGCACCGCGAGCGCCGCCGCGCCGAGCGCGATGACGGCGAGTCCGAGCACCAGAATGAAGCGACGGCGAAGCGACATCTGACCTGGAGCACCATAGCCCGCGGGCCCCCGTGTCCAAAAGCGTACGCTCCGGGTACACCTGCACGGCCTGGGTACAACGGCGGATGCCCTAAAGGGTTGAAACCATTGGAAGTCCAGGTGGCATGGAACCTGCGAAGGGCTGGCTCGCGCCCCCAGGAGGCGCCCCCTCCCTCAGGAGTCCCAAGTGAGCCGTCCCTTCGCATCCAGGTTGCTGCTATCGGCGTCGGTTGCCGCGTTGTACGCGTGTGGTGGGTCCACCCCCTCGACGCCCATCTCCGTCCCCGCGCCGCCCGAGGGAGACAACACCTACAAGTGCGTCACCGCCGCCCAGAAGTTCCTGGAGAGCCTGGACGGCACCCAGAAGAGCGAGGTCCGCTTCGACTACGACGACTCGGCCCAGCGCACCCGCTGGTCGAACCTGCCGACCGGCGGCTTCCAGCGCAAGGGCGTGAAGCTGGGCAGCATGACGCAAACGCAGCAGCAGGCCACCTTCGAGCTGCTCGCCACCCTCCTCAGCGCCAAGGGCTACCAGCAGGTGGTGGACGCCGTGAACGCCGACGAGGTGCTCAAGAGCACCACCACCGGGGGGCCGTTCACCTTCGGCAGGGCGGAGTACTACATCTCCATCCTCGGGACTCCATCGGCCACCAGTCCGTGGAGGGTGCAGTTCGGCGGGCATCACATGGCGCTCAACGCCACCATCGTGGGCGCCGACATCACGCTCGCCCCCAGCCTCACCGGGGCGCAGCCGGCCATCTACACGGCCAACGGCGTGACGATCCGCCCGCAGGGGGGCGAGGTGGACAAGTCCTTCGAGCTGATCAACGCCCTCGGCCCGGAGCAGCAGCAGAAGGCCATTCTCGGTGCCAGCCCCATCGACCTGGTGCTCGGGCCCGGCAAGGACGGCAAGACGCTCACCTCCGAGGGCATCAACGCGAGCGAGCTCACGGCCGGGCAGCAGGCGCTGCTGCTCGCGCTCATCCAGGAGCGGGTTGGCCTCCTCAATGACGAGGACACCGCGGTGCGGATGGCGGACATCCAGTCGCACCTGGCCGAGACATACCTCGCCTGGTACGGCCCGGTCACCCCGGGCAGCGCGGCCTACTTCCGGGTGACGGGACCGACCCTGTTCATCGAATACTCGCCCCAGCAGATGGGCGGCTCGGCGGTCAATCACACGCACGCGATGTACCGCGACTTCGCCAACGACTACGGCGCCGGGTACCTCGAGTGAGCGCCCGGCTCGCCATGAGGTGGGAGGACCGGCTGCCGGGGAGCCTGCTGTTCGCCCTGGTGCTGCTCCTGACCGCGCCGGCCGCCGCGCACCCACAGCACCATGGGCAATCCGCCTACCTCACCCTGGGCCGCGACCAGGTGAAGCTGGAGCTCGACATGAGCCCCGGCACCCTCGTGGCCGGCCAGGTCGCGCGGTTCATCGACGCGGACGGAGATCAACACCTCTCCGAGGTGGAGCAGCGCGCCTATATCGATGCGCTGCTCGAGGACCTCTCCCTCTCCGTGGATGGCCAGGCCTTGACCCTCGTCCTGGCGGATGCCCGGTTCCCATCCGCCAGCGTCCTGGCGGCGGGCGAGGCCCAGATGAACTTCACCTTCACCGCGCGGCTGCCTGCCCTGGAGACCGGCCAGCACCGCATGGTTTTCCGCAACGATCACCAGTTCGTCGAGAGCTCGTACCTCGCGCACGTCTTCTCCAACGAGGAGGCACTCGTCATCCACGAGCAGACGCGCGACGCGCTCTACCAGCAGCTCTCCCTCGAGTATGAGCTCGAGCCCCCCGTGCCCGGCACCTTGCCGGCAGCGCCCTACGCACGGGCGGGTGCCATCCTGCTCGGCCTGGTCCTGCTCGCCGCGCTGGGCGGTCTCGTGGAACGGATGAGTGCGAGGGCCCGGCGCTCGAGCTCCAGCGCCTGAGATGGCCGCTCCCGGACGTCCATTTCAATGTTTTCCCACCCCCCTGGTCCCGCCTCCGCGTGACCATTTCCCAAGAAGAGAGAACACGAACATGCTCACCTCCTCCCTGAAAACCCTGTCGGGCGCTCCGGCCATGCTGTGCGCCTTCGTCCTGGCTTCCTCCACCCCGGCGCTCGCGCAGGATTGGTCCTATACCTATGCCCCGACGACCCAGGCGCAGGTCACCAATCCCTACTGGGGCCCGCAGGCGATGAACAGCGGCATCAACTTCTACCCCAATATCTGGGGTCCCAAGAACACCGCGCGTTCCACGAGCGATCTCGGCACACCGCTGCGGATGTCCTTCCAGATCCAGAGCCGGGCCACGGCTTCCTGGAGCGTCGATTTCCAGGCCAACGGCCGGCTGTCGTCCTCGAGCCCGGCGGCCTTCTTCGATGCCAACGGCAATTACATCAACCCCAGCTACATCAAGGCCTATCCGCACAACAAGTCCACGCATGGCATCTACGTCTGGGAGGGTGGAACCAAGAATTTCCGCTCCACCTGGGATCACGGCATGAGCTCGACCAACTGGTCCGCCGCCTCCTACAACGTGATGTGGGAGCTGCGGCTGAGCGACATGAACAACGCCAACCCCTACATCGTGCAGATCGAGATCCTGCGTTCCAACCATGGCAATGACGGCACGCCGGATACGCTGATCGATGGCCGCTATTGGAAGAAGGGCTCCTTCACCACCTACGGCTCCACTCCGGTGTATACCTTCACCATGCAGAACTCGGAGATCTCCGCCAACACGCGGCGCACCGTGGCGGTGAACTTCATGCCCTTCCTGCAACACCTCACGAACATCGGGACGCCGCGCACGACCTGGAATCACAAGGTGGACGATGTGAACGCCGGTATCGAGGTGATCCGCGGCGAGCCCGGTACGAAGTTCACCACCTACAGCTACGGCATCGGCATCTGGGACAAGTAGTCCCGCTACATCCGCGGAAGCAGCGCGGGCGGGGCCGTCGCGGATTGCGCACCCCCGCCCGCCGTGAGCGCACCCGGCTCCAGCGCTTCCCTCGGAGCGGAGACGCTCATTCGAGCAACAGCTGCAGCGGCCACGCTGCCCCCATCTCTGGCCGCGTCTGGCTCAGGGCACGGCCCTGGGCAGGGGATTGGCTGCCTTGAACGTGCTGTAGCTGGTGATCAGGTTGCGGTAGTCGGGGATGTGGTTCGAGAACAGCGCGCCCAGACCCTCGACGTCACGGCGCCAGTCGCGGTGCAGCTCGCAGGCAACGGCGAACCACGTCATCAGCTGCGCGCCCGCCGCGGACATCCGGTCCCAGGAGGAGTGGCGGGTGATCTCGTTGAACGTGCCCGAGGCATCCGTCACGACGAACACCTCGAAGTCCTCGGCGAGGGCCGACAGCGCCGGGAAGGCCACGCAGACCTCCGTCACGACGCCCGCGATGATGAGCTGCGTGCGCCCGGTGGCCTTCACCGCCTTGACGAAGTCCTCGTTGTCCCAGGCGTTGATCTGCCCGGGGCGGGGGATGAACGGCGCATCCGGGAACTTCTCCTTCAGCTCCGGAATGAGCGGGCCGTTGGGGCCCTGCTCGAAGCTGGTCGTCAGGATGGTCGGGAGCTTGAAGTAGGCCGCGAGGTCCGCCAGGGCGAGCACGTTGTTCTTGAACTGGTCCGGGTTGAAATCGCGGACCAGTGACAGCAGACCGGCCTGGTGGTCCACCAGCAACACCACTGCGTTGTCCCTGTCCAGACGGCTGTAGGGCTTGCTCATTTTTTCTCTCCTCGGGGTTGTGGGTTCGCCGCCGTGGCGGCGTGTCGTGATGAGAGGAGTATGCGGCGGCGCCGGTCAGCCCGTTAGCCACTGAAGGCGGTAAGGACTGTTCCACCCATTGGACAGTGTGGTTGTTTCCTGGCCGCTGCCTCGAGCGCCATGCTTGCCTGCTCCTCTCCTGCTGGGAGGACCAGGAGTGGGGGACGGGACGCTTCGTCGCCGAGCGCTTCGCGCAGTCCCGCTCCGTCATGCTGGGCGTGCGCTGATGCCGGCAACCCGCCTCCTTGACCCCTCTGTACGAGGCGCCTTTACTGGGGGCCCTCACAGCGCGGGCGGATCCTCCATGAAGAAGCTCCGCATCATCCATTTCGATGTCTCCCAGGGCGAGTCCACGCTCATCAGCCTCCTCGCTCCGGGCAGCGACACCCACGTGCTCATCGACGGGGGCAGGAAGTGCCGGGGCCAATATGTCGTCCGGTGCCTCGAGCGGCTCGGCGTGACGAGACTGCACTTCGCGGTATGCACCCACCTCGACAATGACCATCACGAGGGGCTCGTTCCGGTCATCAGGTCCGGCACCATCACCGTGAGCAAGCTCCTGGTCCCCAAGTTTGGCTACAACAAGGAGAAGTTCGCCGGACTGAATCAGGCCTGCGAGGATTCCGGTGTCGATTGGGAGGTGGCCACAACGGATGAGCTGCTGATCGATGATGATGAGTGCGAGCTGAAAATCATCCACGTCGGCACTCCCGAGCTCAAGGACGACAATGTCGCCAGCATCGCCTGCCTGCTGCGGATGAACTCATTCGTCTACTACACCGCGGGAGACCTCACCTCCGGGATTGAAGACAAGCTGGATGACCTCTCCAAGCACGTCTGTGCCTTCAAGTGTGGCCACCATGGAGCGGAGACGAGCACCTCCGAGGACCTCGTCGACAACATCAAACCGACGGCGGCCTTCATCTCCGCGGGGCGCCACGTCCATGGCCACCCCCGCCAGGAGATCATCAAGAACCTCTGTGACTCGAATTCGCTCCAGCGCTTCTACTCGACCAATTGCGTGAATCCCCGGAAGGGCTTCATCGGTGGAGCCACTGGCTCGTTCGAGTCAAAGGGAATGGTGTGCAGCAACCGCAACCAGGGCGTCCTGGGCCACATGGTCCTCTACACGGATGACAAGCTCAGCAAGAACCACGACGGCGCCAAGGTGAACTTCTTCGTCCTCCGCCCACCGTCCAGCGAGATCGGAACCACCTGGCTCGCCTACAAGCATGTCTGCGGTAACGCGAAGCACCGGCCCAAGGAGGTGCTGCCCGGCGGAATCGTTCACCTCGGCGCCTCACAGCTTCCGGAGTTCCGCCTTTCGGCGTTGTCTCCGAGCCTCAACACCAAGAAGCTGAAGCTGGGGACCGCCTTTGATTTCAACACCTTCTACGACGACTATGCGGTGAACAAGGATCCGGAGCTGGCCCCGTCGAGCCCCATTCACAACTTCGTCGAGGACCCGGTCAACTTCAGTGTGACCGAGAACAAGAAGAACAAAGGCTCGAATCCGACAGTGACGGGCACCACCGTCAGCAAGAAGAGGAAGCTGCACGAGATGCAGCATGCGAGCAAGCTGAAGCGCACGTCCGAGTGCATTGGCTGTGCGCAGAGCCCGAAGCAGGTGGATGGCGATTTGATCAAGTGCGAGCACGGAGAGGAGTGGTTCCTCTGCGAGGACTGCGAGGACATGTTCTCTCCGGGCTTTGACTGTACGCGGCTCTGAATCGCTTGCATCGAGGCCGAGGCCCGGTCTCTGAAACCACCCCTTCTAGAACCGCCAGCCCGCGCCGAGCAGCAGTCCCAGCGCCTCGAACTTCTGGGGGGCGTCGGGGCTGGTGGTGGTGGGGACATACAGCGGCGAGCTCGCACGGCCTCCGTCCAGATAGAGCCTCGGACGCAGGCTGATCTCCAGGTGCTCGGCGGCCACCACCATCACCGAGCCCTCCAGGGCGAAGCGCACCGCCACCCATTTGCTCGTGTCTGGAATGTAGGAGGCCTCGGTGAGCAGGCCCAGGCCCGCCTCGAACCGGATGGGCGGCGGGCCGAAGCCGAACGCTCCACTGACGTAGGCCGCCGTGTCGAAGTCCGGAGGGCTCACGCCGCCGGAGAACCGCACCGACTCTCCGTAGGACACCCGCACGCCCGAGCGCAGCCGCAGCTCCTTCTCCTTCCAGTGCATCAGCGACGGAGACACCGCGAGCTCCAGGCCCCCCGAGGTGATGCCCACCAGCGAGTAGAACGGAACCGGCTGGTAGGCGATGGCACTGTCCAGGGCGAGCTTGGTGGCCATCCCGAAGCCCAACTGCTGCGAGCGCGGCTGCTGGTGCGTCAGCTCGGTCACCGCGTCCCCGAAGACCTGACGGAACTTGCCCTGGAGCGCCGAGGCCGTCTGCCCCTTCAGCAACCCCGAGCGGAACACATACCCGCGCGTCGCGAGCGCCTCCGTGAAGCGCTCGAAGTTGTTGCTCAGCGACAGCGTCGGGTCCTTCCGCATCTTCCGCGAGACGGCCATGAGCGAGAGGACATTCTGGCTCTCCTCCGTCTGGAGCTGGCTGCACGCGGGCAGCGTGGCCGGCTCGTCGGCGACGGACTGCTCGAAGGCGAGGAAGCACGCGAAGAGGGGCGAGTCCACCCCCACCGTCGTGGGCGGCGCCTCGGGGTTCGCGTGGGCCAGCTCCTGGAAGAGGATGCGGGTGTCCGACTCCTTCGACACGAAGTGCCACGCATCCACCATGCCCCGGTGGAAGTCGAAGGTGCGGAAGTCCTCGTCCAGGAAGGCGCTCATGGCCAGCAGGTACTCACCCGCCAGCGGCGCATGGCGCACCGGCACGTCGATGCGCTCGCGGATGTCCGGCTCCGTCTCCAGCGTGTCCATCAGCTGCGCGCTCATCGCCGTCCCGGCGAAGCCCGCCAGCAGGTCCTCGTAGGTGGCCAGCAACCCGGGGCCCTCGAAGGGCTGCGTCTGCTCGGGCGCCCACTTCCAATCCACGGCGTTGGGATCGAAGTAGAGGATGCGGTGGCTTCCCCGGAGCGCGGGCGTCTCCCACTGCGACATCCGCAGCGCCAGATCCAGCGGGTTGTTGTTGTAGATGCCGCCATCCGCGAACCGGGCCGTGTTGTCCTCCACCCACTTGCCCGTGCGGGTGTCGAAGTAGCGGTGGGCGATGACGCGCGGCTCGAAGGCGGTGGGGAACGCGCCCGAGGCCGCCACCATGTTGAAGACGTTGTCCACGGGAATGGGCCCCCCCTCCGGCTGGGCCAGCCGGGGATAGAACGTGGAGTAGGGCGCCTGGGCGTCACACCCCGGGAAGGGGCAGAACTCGGGGGCCCGCTGGGCGTCTCCCTGCGCGGTGAGCAGGAACTTCTCCGTGAACCGCGCCAGCCGGAGCTGCTCTCCCGAACGGCTGCGGATGGTGCCGGACTGGGCGAGGTCGATCTCCCGGCCCTGGAGGCGCGTGGTCGTCGCGCCCAGGGAGAACCGGCACTTCCGCCAGCCGTCAGGGTCCAACGTCTTGAGCCGCTCGATGGCGTCCATGACGGGCTTGGACGAGAAGGTGTGGTCGGTGCCCACGCTCCCCGGCTGCAGCAGCGTCTCCAGCGCGAGCGTGTTCCACGTCTGGAAGAAGAGGCTCTTGCTGGGAATCCGCTCCGGCGCGCGGCAGCCCGCGTACGCCGAGAGCAGGGCATTCACCGAGCCCGCCGACGCGCCCGTGACGATGGTGAAGCCGCCCGGCGGATCATCCGGCAGCTCGACGCCGAGCGAGCGCAGCGAGTCCCGGTTCTCGGAGGGAATCGCGCGCAGCACCCCGGCGCGGTCATGGAGGAACAGCGTGTAGTAATAGAGGAAGCCGGCCTGGTACGAGCCCAGGCTCACGCCGCCGGAGACGACGAGGGCGGGAGGCGCGCCGACCCGCTGGCCGAACCGGTGGATTCCCTGGAGCAGCTGCTCGTTCAGGAGCTTGGAGAGTCCCGGTCCCTGCTTCGGGAGCGCACCTGGCGACGGCTGCTCGAGCGTCCGAAGCGTTCCGAGGAGCTCCTCGAAGAGGTGCGGGTTGTCGCGGATGAGGTCCGGGAGCTCGGCCTGGAGCGCCCGGGCTTCCGTGGCGAGCGCGTCTCCTCGGAGCGAGGGGCCCACGAGGCCCTCCATCCGGGCCCCGTGTTTCTCGACGGCCTGGTGGGCGGCCTTCAGCTCCGCCTCCAGGTGGGTGGCGATCCGCGAAGGATCCAGAGGTGCCGGCGGTGCGGCGGGCGCCGCGAACGCTGGGAAGATGGCGAGCAACGCCACGGCGCAGCCCACCCGAGAGAAGATGGAATTCATGAGCCCTCGCAGCCTAGCAGCGAGTGCCCACGGGAGGCGGCCTGGCCGGAGGGCGTGCAGGCGCCTCGCCCTTGACGCGATGCGGCTCTCCAGCGGCGCCAGCGCGGCGGGTCCGGTCGATGATAGTTTCACGGGCGCAGCCGGTTCTTCTCGGGGACTCGTGAGGCGGCGGTGAACGGGGCCGCGCCCGTGCGGCGGCCAGGGGGAGGGTATGACACAGCAGCCGCCACCTTCCGGGAACCTGCCCACGGCAAGGGACCTGGAGCTGTACGCCGCGGGGGCGCCCCCCGTGCCGAGGTTGTTGCTGCCCGCCGGCAGCGAGGCCCTGGCCATGCTCGTGCGCCGGGGCTTCCAGCCCTCCGTGGCCCCGTTGGATCTGCCCTTTCCGGCGGACCTCGAGGGCGAGGCGGCCGAGAAGCTGGCGGAACAGCTCGGCCACTACTCCTTCCGCCTCTTCCTCCGGGGCGCCATCCTGCGGCGCGGCAGCTTCCTGCCCACCGAGGCCACGCGCTACGTGGGGGCCGCGCAGGCGGCGAAGACGGCCGAGACGCTGGTGGAGCTCGGGCTCGCCGAGCGCGAGGAGGGCGGGCGCTACCGCCTGCGCCACCCGGCCCACAACTTCGGCGGCACGCTGGAGTGGTACGTGGCGCGAGAGCTGCGCGGGCGGCTCGGCTTCGACGTGGCCGTGGGGGTGAAGTTCCACGCGCCCGAGGTGGGGGGCGATCTGGACGTGGTGGCCGCGGCGGAGGGCCGGCTGCTCTACCTGGAGATGAAGTCCTCGCCGCCCAAGCACCTGGCGTCCGACGAGGTGGGCGCCTTCTTCCGGCGCGTGCGCGCGCTGCGCCCCCACCTGGCCATCTTCGTCATGGACACCGCGCTGCGCCTGTCCGACAAGGTGCTGCCCCTGCTCCAGGCCGAGCTGAGCACCCAGCCGCCCCCACCGCCCCGGCGCGTGGTGCGCGAGGTGTGGGCGCTGACTCCGCATCTCTACGTCGTCAACGCTCGGCAGGATTTGATGGGCAACATCGCCACCGCCATCGCCGAGGGGCTGCGGGCGCTTTCGCCACCCGCTCCCTGAGACCCTCACCCCGACCCTCTGCCAGAGGGAGAGGGAGTCAGCGCTCCGCCGCGGCCTGCTGCTGGTGGCTCACCACGCGCTCGGCCTGCTTGCCCACCAGCTCCGAGTAGTGGTCATGCCGCGTGACGAAGCTGCCCAGGCCGGAGGAGGCCGAGCGCAGCTCCACGATGAAGCCCTGCATCTCCGCCTGCGGCACGTAGGCGGTGAGCACCTCCCAGCCCGGTATCTCCGGGTGCGTGTCGAAGCCGAGAATCTGTCCCCGGCGGCTGGTGACGAGCCGCTGCGCCCGGGGAATGGCCTCGTTGGGCACGTGGATCTCCACCTGGAGGATGGGCTCGAGCAGCACCGGCTCCAGCTTGGGGAGGACCTCCACCATGGCCAGGCGCCCGGTGGTGCGGAAGGCCTGATCCGAGCTGTCCACCGAGTGGTAGGTGCCGCCGGTGAGGGTGACCTCCACGTCCACCACGGGGAAGCCGAGCGGCCCGCGTCTCAGGCCGTCCTTCACGCCTTCCTCCACCGCGGGGATGTACTGCTTGGGCACGGCGCCCCCCACCACGGCCGAGGTGAAGCGGAAGCCCTCTCCGTGTGGCAGCGGCTTCACGTCCACCACGACGTCGCCGAACTGCCCGTGTCCACCGGACTGCCGCTTGAAGCGCGCATGGTGCGAGCCCGTCTTGCGGATCGTCTCCCGGTAGGGGATGGGCAGCGGCTTCGTCACCACGGGGACGCGCATGCGCGCGCGCAGGTGCTCGAGGGCCTGACGCAGGTGCAGCTCGCCCTGTCCGCCGAGCAGCAGCATCTGCGTGTCCGCTTCCTGGTCCACCGACAGGGAAGGGTCCTCCTCCACCAGCCGGGACAGGGCGCTCGTCAGCTTCACGTCATCCGTGCGCTTCTCGGCGACGATGGCGAGCTGGTGCACCGGCGGCGCGGCCAGGGGCCAGCCCTTCGGCGTGAGCGTGCCCTGGGCATCGGCGAGGTCTCCCGTGCGCAAGGCATCCACGCGGGACACCGTCACCACCTCGCCCTCGCGGGCCGTCCCGGCGGCCGTCTGCTTCGTCCCGTGCACCCGCTGCACGCCGCCCACCCGGCTGTTGGCCAGCGTGTCTCCCTCCTGCAGCCCGCCCCGCCAGACGCGCACCATGGTCAGCTTGCCCACGTGCGGCTGGTGCTGGGTCTTGAAGGACTGCACCAGCATGGGCATCTCGCTGGGAATGCCCAGGCGCTCGCGCGTTTCCTGCACCGTGGGGGCCTCGTGCCGCAGGCCCTTGAGCAGCCGCTCCAGGCCCAGGCCCCGCTCCGCCGAGCCCAGGAAGACGGGCACCAGCCGGTCCTCGCGCAGCGCCCGCTCCAGCTGCCCGTAGAGGGCTTGCGGCGGGGGAATCACGTCCTCGAGGAGCTGGGCGAGCAGGGCGTCATCCAGGTCCGCCAGCCGTTCAATGAGCTCGCGCCGTGCCGTCTCCTCGCGCGGCTTGTCCGAGTCCGGAAGGGAGACGAGCGCGGGCTTGCCTTCCTGGCCCTGGCCCCAGGCGCGCTCGCTCACCAGGTCCACCACGCCCACCAGGTGCCCGCCCTCGCGCAGCGGTATCTCCCGCATCACCAGCGGCCGGGAGGAGACGGCCTGGAGGGCCTCGAGCACCTCGCGCACCGGCGAGCCACCCTCCTCGAGCACGTTGAGGAAGAGCAGGTGGGGGATGCGCCGTGCATCCAGGAAGGTGAAGAGGGGCGCGAGGGCCGCGGCGCGCTCGGGCGAGGCGTCGCACACCACCACGGCCGCGTCGCTCACCATGAGGGCGTGGCGCGCCTCCTGGGTGAACTCGGGCGCGCCCGGGGTGTCGATGAAGGTCCACTCCTCTCCGAGGAAGCGCGTGTGGGCCACGGACAGCTCGAGCGTCATGCTCCGTCCGGTGGCCGCACCGCCGCTTCCCGGTGTGCGTATTTCCTCCGCCCCCGTGGACCTCAACAGCGACTCGAACAGGGTCGTCTTTCCCACGCCCTGGGGTCCTACGAGGGTGACGACTCTCGGCGACGCGGGATGTTTCATCACCTGGCCCTCCTGCAGGCACGTCTGCTCCGCGGGACAAGGTGGGTCCCGTCCCCATGCACGGGAAGCACCGTCCCCAGCGTGGGCGAGGGCCTTCCTCCATGCTCGCTCGTGACGTCCGGTGGGCGACGCCGGTCTCGTCCTCGCGGGAGTGACGGGCGGGCACGTCCGCCGGGCCCGGGCCCGGGCTAACGGGTGAGGCGCGGATCCACGCTGGCTCCCTCATCCGTGCGCATCGGAATCCACCAGCGCTCGCCACCGGAGAGCCCCTCGCGCGAGCTGTAGAGCACCGCCATCACGCGGCCCAGCAGGTTCTCGCGCGGCAGCAGTCCCCAGACGCGGCTGTCCGCCGAGTTGCCCCGGTGGTCCCCCAGCACCAGGTAGTGCCGCGGCGGAATCACCACCTCGTCCATCCCCGGCCCCTGGTACGGCTCGGGGTGCAGCGCGTGCTTCGCGCCCGGAAGCAGCTCGAGCCGCGCGCCGTCCCCGGTCTGCTCCTGGGCCACCGGCTGGCCGTTGAGCACGAGCGCCTCACCATCGAAGGCGATGCGGTCCCCCGGCAGCCCCACCAGCCGCTTCACCATCACCTTGCCGTCAATGGGCGAGTCGAAGACGACGACGTCCCCCCGTTGGGGCTCCGACTCGGTGAGCCACGTGTGGGTGAGGGGGATGCGCAGCCCGTAGGCCCGCTTGTCCACCGCCAGGTGGTCCTTGATGGCGAGCGTCGGCTCCATGGAGCCGGAGGGCACGTGGTAGTGGTCCGCGAAGCTGGCACGCCCCACGAACAGCACGCCCAGCGCGACGACATCCAACAGGTACAGCTTCCATCTGGGGCGGCTCGGCTTCGTCTCCTCGGGGGAGCCCATGGCGTTCTCCTCTGCGGGGCTTTCATTGTACGCCCGGCGGGACCGGTCATTGCTTCGATGGGGCAGCGGGCCCCCTACTGCAGCCCCAACTCCTGGTCCCAATCATAGAGCTTCTCGAGCAGCTCCGACGTGCACGCACCGGACACGCGCTCGAAGGAGGCCGTGTCGAGCCTGGTCAGGCGCTCACGCTGGAAGACGGGGTCGGCCAACACCTGCCGGTGCTTCAGGTCACGCCCGGCGGCAAGGGCCCGGGGCATCTGCCGGAGAATGGCCTCCAGGCAGTCTTCCCGCGTTGCCCGCGCCATGCGCTCCGCCGCACCTTCCAGACGTGCACGTACCGGGCCTTCCCGCTCCGGGCACCACGCGTCCATGGCCCAGCCACAGGCGTCCACCATCAGCTCCTCCAGGGTCTGGGCCGCACCCGGTTTCTTGAAAAGATAGCGCGCGCAATCGAGGGGGTCCCAGAAGCGCAACACCGCCTCCAGGCGCCGCGCCGTGCGCTCCGCGCTCACCGGGCCCATCCGCGCGAGTGTGAAGAACAGCGCACCCCAGGCGGTCTCCAGAAAGGATGCTTCATAGGCATCTCTCACGGCCGATGAGTCCTCCCACTGCAGCGCTTCCCACACCTCTCGCAAGACATCGGACACCCTGTACAGGCGCCAGGCCGGGTGTTCATGCTGGAAGTCCACCACCCCCTGCGCCACCACCACTTCACCCAGGGGCACTTCCAGCAGCTGCCGGGGCGCGGGGAAGGCTCCTTCCTTCCGATACTGCTCGGCGCACCGTAGCCCCTCCCGCTTCACCTTCTGCTGGACCGAGCGGGAGGTGCCATGCAGGAAGGCGGGGAGTTGCAATGAAGCGGTTTCTCCGGGCGACATGGGACCGTCCTAACAAACCGGATCCTCAGTGAGAAAGGGGCATGTTCGCGGCCGCGGGCACCTGGGCCGGCGGTGCGGCGGGGGCGGGTCGTGCTGGAAAGGGGATGACCTGACCACCCCCCTGGGCGGGCGGTTGCCGCGCTCCGGTAGTCGAGCCCATCCGGCCCATGATTGCCCCCCAGAGCACCACCCTCGCGGCCTCGCCGACGAGGTCGATGACAAGGCCTACGGCCCCGCTGACGGTGGCGAGCTTCTCGCGCCGGCTGATCATGTCCTCCACTGCTTTTTCCACCCATCCGCCATACTGTCGCAACTCCTCCACCGAGAGGTCCGTCCACTGCCCGGCCTCGTACGCCGCCGCCTCGGATTCGAAGCGTTGCTGGCTACGCGTCCATCGGTAGAGGACGACTCCCGGTTCGGACGTCCGCCACTCCAGCCGCCAGATGTATTGGCCCCGCGCGAAGCGAACCAGGATTTCGCCGTGGAAGTCCGTGCCACCCGTGAAGTGCCTGCCGACCAGGATGGTCCGGTTCAGTGCTGTCAGGTAGGTGCGCGCCTCCTCGCGGCCTTCCAGGAGACCTTGCTCGTGCCAGGGTTTGATCTCGAAGAGAACCCGGCGTGTGATGTCCGTGATGTCCGGACACAATTTGCGCTCGTCTGATCGCAGGAGGGATGCCCTTCCACTGCCTGTGTCGCCAATGATGGCGGCGATGGGCTCCTTGTTGTAGTAGGCCCGCGTATCCGGGTGATTGACGCCGTACATATGTGCAATCAACCGGTGGGACGCACCGCCGAGGAAGAGTTGCCAGGGCATGCGCGAGTCCGGATTGCGTCCGGGGACATTGTAGCCCTGAACCGTCGACCCGCAGGCCTGCCCACCCGCTGCGGACCCGGTGGTTTCTTCCACCACCGCCGGCCCCCCGCTCATCGCCGCGAAGGTTCGCGGTGAGGACGCGGGAATCAAGGGCGAGCGAAAGCGTGATACCTCCGGCTTCCACATGGGCGGCGGTCCACCGGAGGTGGTGGTGCACCCGGTCAGCAGCGTGACGAACACCAGGAGGGCCCCATGCCTCGTGGCCTGGGACATGGACCGACACCAGACAGCGGCATTCATGGGCAACACTCCCCGTGCTCCACCTCGCGGAGCCAGGGAGAAGGAGAACCCGGAAAACGGAGCATGACCATGGCCGCTCCGGTGTGGTTCTCCGAGCCCTCCCGCCCGCTGCGGTCGGTCTCATGACAGCAGCGATAGCGCTGTGCTCTTGGTACGGTGCTTCGCGTGGAGCGGTGGTGTAGCCCGCTCCCGCTGCCTGGCCATACCTCCCGAGGTGTAGTGAGGGAGGGCGGGTGGACGGCCTACCTTCCGGGGCGTTGCAGTCCGGAGAAAGGCCACTGCCATGTCCAGGGAGTCCCGAAGTCCAGGGGAGGGGGTCGGTACGCCAGGTGAAACGCAACGCATGTGCTCATGGGAGGTGCCGCAGTGGGGGGCCGCCGGGATGCTGGCGGTGCTGGTGCTCCTGATGCAGGCCGGGTGTGCGACGGGCTACCCGTTGGGTGGAGGCCTGGCGGGGAGTCATCGCTACCGGCCGTTGAAGCCCTCGGAGAGCCCGGAGGCCAGGGAGCGAATGGACCCTGCCCGCTCCAAGGCCGAGACCCTCACGGGTTTGCTCGTGCGAGCCGGAGTGCCCTCCACCTCGCTGCCCGGGGACGGACGCACCCTGTCTCCCGCGCAAGCGCTGGAGGTGCTCCCCTCCCTGCTGTCCACGCCGGTGACGCCGGGCCACTTCGCTCCCAGGCGCATGGCGGCACACCTCCTGCTGGAGGTGGCGGCGGGCTCATCCCCGGTGTCGCTCGACGAGCTGCATGCGCGCATGCGCCGCTTCGGCCAACTGCTGGTGCTCCGTCCGGATGGCTACCTGGTGAAGCCCGACACGGGGGGGGCCGTGCAGAAGGCGGGCGAGGTGGCCCTGGCGGACGACGGCACGCTGCGCGCGGGCCCCTTCGAGGTGGGCCCCTTCTACGCGATCGAAAGCGGGCGGCTCTTCCCGGTGGATGGACGCCTCGAGGTGCCGCATGGGGTCCGCCCCGCCGGTCTCTACGTGCCGGATGACGGAGTCACTCCTCGAGGCGCGGACAGCACGCGGAAGCAGGCCGGTCAGCAGGCGGGCAGGGTGGGCTGGTTTCGTGTCCGCTGGCACGTGGCGGACTCCCGGAGGGTGGCCATCCTCGAAAAACTGTTCCAGGAGAACCACATCGAGGACATCGAGATCGTCTACACGCCGCCGCGGCCTTGAGCCTGGGCCTTCTCGAGAGCCAGGCTGCGCGGATCCGGGGCCTGTGGCATACAGGGGGGGCCATGTCCGACCCCCTCCACGTCCGGCTCGAACAGCTCAAGGCCCTCGGACCTACCGCCGAGGCCCTCGCCACCGGTGAGGCCCTGGCCACCGAGCTGGCCATGCAGGGCCAGCCGCTGCGCTCCATCGCCGTGTGCCGGGTCCTCCTCCAGCTCGAGCCGGCCCACACGCGCACCCCCCAGCTGCTCGCGGACCTCTACGCGAAGCCCTCCGCCTCGCGCCCCGCCGCTCCCACCCCGGGGGCCAGTGCCCTGCCGCGCGTGCCCCTCTTCTCGGAGCTCGCCCGCGAGCCCTTCATGTCCCTCATCAGCGTACTGGAGCTCCGCTCCTTCGCTCCCGGACAGCACCTCATCACCGAGGGCGAGATGGGCCGCTCCTCCTTCGTCCTCGTCGAGGGCAAGGTGGACGTGGTGCGCAAGATGGACGCGGGCGAGCTGCGCACCCTGTCCTCGCTGAAAGAGGGCGAGTTCTTCGGGGAGATCGCCCTCGTCTCCGAGAGCCCCCGGCTCGCCAGCGTGGTGGCCGCCCAGCACGTCCTGGCGCTCGAGCTCCACCGCACGCGCATGGATCGCATCGCCTTCAAGTACGCCGCCGTCGGCAACATCGTGCAGGCCTTCTACCGGGAGCGGCTGCTGGCCAACGTCCTGCGCAGCCATCCCGTCTTCTCCGCGCTGGCCCCCGCGCAGCGCGAGTCACTGGCCCACATCTTCGAGCTGCAGACGGTGGAGGCCGGGCGCGTCCTCATCGAGCAGGGACAGCGGGGCGATGCCCTCTACCTCCTGCTCAGTGGCCAGTGCACGCCGCTGTTCCGCCGCCCCGATGGGCAGGAGACCGCCTTCCCCCCGCTGCGCGAGGGCGATGTCTTCGGTGAAATCTCCCTGCTGCTCGGCCAGCCCGCCACCGCCACGGTGCGCGCGCAGACGCCCTGCCACGTGCTCCGGCTGGGGCGCGAGCCCTTCGAGCGGTACCTCTCCAGCCAGCCCGGCATCCGCGCCGCCCTCATGCGCCTGGGCACGGAGCGGCTCCTGCACATCTCCAAGCTGCTCGCGGGCGGCCGGGCCGTGCACGAGGGCGACTCGCGCGTCTGATTCTCAGCTCCCGCCGCGCGCTTCCAGCCACTGCCGCACCAGCGCGGGCACTCCCTCGCGGATGGTGGGGTAGCGGAACTGGAAGCCCGTGCCGTGCAGGCGCGCGTTGGACAGCCGCGCCTCGCTCGTCAGCGAGTCCGTCACCACCGGCCCCAGCAACAGCCGGCACACCCACCGGGGCAGGAACACCTTGCGGTACGAGACGCCCAGCGTCTCGGCCGCCACCCGCGTCAGGTCCCCGAAGGTCACCGGCTGATCATCCACCACGAAGTAGCGCCGGCCCACCTCGCCGTGCTCCAGCAGGTGCAGCAGCGCCCGGGCACAGTCGTCCACGTGGATGGGGGACATCTGGTGCGTGAGCGTCTCCTTCAGCCCGAAGAGCCGCCGGCCCGCCTTCAACGGCACCAGCGCGTACTCCACGAACCAGGAGCCCAGCCCGTACACCGAGCCGGGATAGGCCTCCACCATCGGCAGCCCGCGCTCCAGGTACCGGGGCAGGGACTCGATGGCGGGCGCGATGTACGGGCCCCACCCCGTGGGCCTCGGCGTGGCGTCCTCCGTCACCAGGTGGGGGCCCTGGTCTCCGTAGTAGCTGGTTCCCCCCACGTAGAGCACCCGCTTCAACGTGCCCGGCTTCAGCGAGTCCAGCAGCAGCGAGTCCATGCGCAGCCGCTGCTCCCGGTAGGCCTCGGCCCGCTGGTGCGTCACCCGGGCCCCGAAGGTGAGCGGCTGCGCCAGGTGCACCACCTCGTCGCTCGCCGCCGCCTCCTCCTGCCACGGTCCCGGGGTGAGCAGATCTCCCAACACCACCGAGACTCCCTCGTGCCTCCACCGCTCGGCGGCCCGCGCATTCCGGGTGAGCACCCGCACCCGGTAGCCCGCCTCCAACGCCAGCGAGACGAACCGCGTGCCGATGAACCCCGTGCCACCCGTGACGAACAGACGCTTCACCGTGAGTCCCTCCACTCCCTGTCCCCCTCGGCTCAACGCTTAGCGCACCCGGGCACATGGCGGAAGGCTCACCCGGCCTCTCAGCGGGCGACGGTGCAGACTCCCCCTCCGTTGAGGTGCGCCTGATCCACGACGCTCTGGGTGACGAACTCCTGGAGCGTCCGCACCGTGTAGGCGCCCGGCTCGTAGACGACCGGCTTGCCCGCGCTGTCCTTCAGCTCGCCCCCGTCCAGGCCCCGCAGGTCCAACAGCCGCTGTCCGGCCAATCCCTCGGGGGTGATGACCCGCGCCGCGTCCGCCGTGGCCGCGAAGGCGTCGAAGCGCAGCTCCACCCCCCGGTGTGTCCCGAGCCGGTCATAGAACATGTGCTCGGCGTGGATGGTGACCTCGGCCTCCGCCACCGAGCCCTCCGGCACCACGATTCCCAGCGTCCCGTCCACCCCGTTCACGCAGTCCACCATCCGCGCGTCCACCGGGAAGCCCATGCGGAACGTGTACACGCCCACGCCTCCCTTCACCGCCACCCCCTCCACCCAGTAGCTGTAGCCACGCTCGCGCATCATCGCCAGGTCCTCCGCCGAGACGCCGCCGTCCGGCAGCCGCGTGTCCTCCCTCGGCGGGCTCACCCGGAAGCCCACGCTCCAGCGCCCCGCCGTCAGCCCCTTCAGCTCCGTGAGCGGAATGTCCCCCTTCTGCACGTCCACCAGCACGTGCTCGCCCGTGGCTCGCCTCTCCCCCGCGGCCGAGGTGAGCGTGAAGTCCCCCAGTGACACCAGGTACTTCGTGAACTGCACCGACCAGCCGTCCTGGAAGAGGTGGCTCGGATAGCCCCGCTGGGTTCCGTCTCCTCCGCTCATCGTCACGCGGACGTCGCCTTCGGCCGCTGGTTCGCATGACGCACCCGCCAGCGCAAACCCGACGAGCACCGCGCGCCACGGCATCCTGGACTTTGATTCATGGAAACGCATGTATCTGGGAGTTAAATGTAACCCGGTTGCAAGTCAAGCCGGGGGTGGTGTATCCCTCCGGCCCTCCCCGAACGAGGTCTTCCCCCTTGATGTGGATTTCCAGTCTGGTGCTCCTCCTGCTGAGCGCCACGGCCGAAGCCCCCGTGTCTCCCCCCGTCCCCGTGGAGACCGCTCCCGCCGTCATGCCCGCGGACGCGCCTCCCCTGGACGCCCCCGTCACCGTGCTGCTGCGCCTCACCATCGACGAGGCCGGCGAGGTGTCCCGCGTGGACGTGCGCGAGTCGGCTGGGAGTGTGTTCGATCGGGCGGCGATGGAGGCCGCGCTGCGCTGGAGGTTCCAGCCCGCACGGCGTGGGGATGCGCCCATCGAGGTCCAGGCGGATGTTCCCGTCACGTTCACGCCGGCGGTAGACCCTCACCCCAGCCCTCTCCCAGAGGGAGAGGGGGCGACGACGGGCACGACCCAGGGGACGGATACCCTCACCCCGACCCTCTCCCGGGGGGAGAGGGAGAGGAGTGCCAGCGAGGCGGCCTCGGGGGAGGGGACTTCCAGCGAGAAGTCTCCTGCGAAGGAGCCTCCTTCGTTCGCGACCACCGTTCGGGGTCAGGCGGCTCCGCCTCCTCCCGCCGCCGTCGGGGATTTTCACATCCCCATCGGCCAGCTCGCCGATGTGCCTCGCAACTCCGCTTCGGACCTCATGTTGCTCGCCCCGGGCGTCATGCTCGCCAACCACGGCGGCGAGGGCCACGCCGACACCATCTTCATCCGCGGCTTCGACGCCGGTGAGGGCAAGGACGTCGAGTTCCGCCTCAATGGTGTCCCCCTCAACGAGGTCTCCCATGCCCACGGCCATGGCTACGCCGACACCTACTTCATCATCCCCGAGCTCGTGGACTCGCTGCGCATCACCGAGGGCCCCTATGACCCCGCCCAGGGGGACTTCGGCGTCGCCGGCTCCGTCGAGTACCAGCTCGGCCTGAAGCGCCGGGGCCTCACCGCTTCCGCCAGCTACGGCAGCTTCGCCTCGCGCCGGCTCTCCCTGGTGTGGGGCCCTCCCGAGTCCAGTGAGGCCAACTTCGTGGGCCTCCTGCTGCGCCAGGGCCATGGTTTCGGCCCCAACCGCGCCTACGCCAACGCGGGCGCCATGGCCCAGGTGGAATTCCGCGTCGGCGAGGACACGCGCCTGCGCCTCTTCGGCACCAGCTACGCGGCTCGCTTCTCCTCGGCGGGCGTCGTCCGCGAGACGGATGTGGTGGACGGCCGCATGCCCTGCGCGCCCGGCGCGGACTCCCAGTTCTTCTGCCTCCATGATCCCAACCAGGGTGGGGCAGGGCAGCGCCACATCCTCTCCGCCGAGCTCCAGTCCCGGCTTCGCCGCGGCGGACGCTTCGTCCAGCAGGGCTTCGTCGTGCTGCGCCAGATGCGCATCCGCGACAACTTCACCGGCTTCCTCAACGACGTGCCTCCCGTGGGCGAGCTCCCGCGCGGCGACAACACCGAGCAGTCCTACCGCGGCACCACCGTGGGCCTGCGCGGGCGCTACTCGCCGGGCCTCACCTTTCTCGGCCAGCCGCAGCCCCTGGAGCTGGGCTACCTCGCGCGCTTCGATGATGTGCTCACCCGCGCCCGCCGCCTGCGCGACAACGGCGGCGCCCCCTACGCCACCCTCTTCGACAACCAGGTGCGCACCACCAACCTGGGCGCCTATGCCTCCCTGCGCCTGGCTCCGCTCTCGTGGCTCACCCTGCGCGGCGGCCTGCGCCTGGACACCTTCCTCTTCGGCGTCGAGGACCAGAACCGCCCCGCCTCCGATCGCCAGGGAGAGCGCATCCCCGAGGAGTCCATCGAGGCCTACGGCTTCTTCGCCAGCCCCCGCCTCACCGCCGAGGTGCGGCTGACGCCCCGGCTCACCTGGCTCACCAGCGCGGGCCTGGGCGCGCGCTCCAGTGACGCGGCCGCGCTGTCCGACGCGGAGCTCGCCCCCTATGCCCGGGTCTCCGCGGCCGAGACGGGCCTGGGCTGGCGCCTCGCGGGGGACGGGCACGCGTATGACCTGGAGGTGCGCGGAGCCTTCTTCGCCACCCGCGTCTCCCAGGACCTCGTCTTCGACGAGACGACGGGCCGCAACCAGCCCGTGGGCCCCTCGCAGCGCCTGGGCGCCTTCGCCACCGCGCGCTTCACCCTGGAGCAGCGCGTGGACGTCCAGGCCAGCGCCGCCTGGGCCCACGCCACGCTCCCCATCCCCGGGGCCCCCCAGTGGAAGCTGTGGGAGGGCACCGTCATGCCGTACATCCCCCACCTCCTCGGCCGGTTGGATGCCTCCGTGCGCGGTGACATCACCGTGTCCGGCCAGCCGGTGGGGTGGAACCTCGCCCTGGGGCACAGCGCCATCGGCCCCAAGCCCCTGCCGCTCGACCGCTACAGCGAGCCCATCTTCCTCTTCGACGCCGCGGCCCGCGCCCGGTGGAAGTGGATGGAGCTGGGCCTGTCCGTGGAGAACCTGCTCGACGCGCGCTGGCGCGAGGCCGAGTTCAACTACGTGTCCAACTTCCGCGGCCCCGACGCGCCCGCCTCGCTGCTGGCCACGCGCCACTTCGCCGCGGGAGCCCCCCGCACCTTCCGCGCCACCTTCACCCTCTACCTGGACCTCCAGGACGAGGAGACTCCATGAGCCCTCTCTTCCGCACCACCCGCCGCGCCTTCACCACCCTGCTCGGTACCGCGCTGCTCGGCGGTGGCTCCGCCTGCGGGCTGTCCGGCACGGGCGGCCGCGCCATCGTCTTCCGCATGGGCCTGCGCACCGCCCTCGCCCCCGGCGAAACGCAGCCGGGCCACTTCACCACCGACACCGGCTGGCGCGTGGCCCTCACCTCCGCGCGCATGGTGCTCGGCCCCATCTACCTCTTCGAGAATCCCTCGCCCCTTCAGGCCGGCTCCACAACACGGTGGTGGCGCCGCGTGAGCGACGTCCTCGTGCCCACCGCCCACGCGCATGACTCCTTCTTCGCGGGCGGCCGGGTGCTGGGCGAGTGGGACCGTGAGGTGGTGTTCGATCTGCTGGGCGAGGGGGGCGAGACGCGGGTGCTCGGACGCTCACCGGGCATCGCCGGCATGGCGCGCTCCTTCTCGCTGCTGCTCCAGCCTCCGTCCCGTGCGCTGGGCGCGGAGGCGGCGCCGCTCGAGGGACGCTCGGTGGTGCTGGAGGGTACGGCCTCGCGCGACGGGCGCACCCTGGCCTTCCGCGCCGCCCTGGACTTCCCCCCACCGGTGGAGCTGCAGCGCGTGGAGTTCGTCCCCATCGAGGTGGAGCTGGACGACGAGGGCCTGTTCGTCGTGGAGCTCCAGCCACACCGCTGGTTCGAGGGCACGCTCTTCGAGCGCCTGGAGGTGCCACCCGGAGGCGCGGCGGTGGCGGTGCCCCCGGAGAGCCAGGTGCACCGCGCGCTGCTCGTCAACGTGCGGCGGCACACCGCCTTCACCGCCGCCTGGGAGTGAGCGCTACTTCGCGTAGCGCTCGAGGATGAACTCGAGCGCCGCGCTGGAGGTGGCGCCGAAGCGCAGGTAGTAGAACCGGTCTCCCTGCGTGACGGTGAAGCGGGCCTGGTGGGTGATGCCGGGGCACACCGCGGCGGTGGGGCTCACCTCCACGGGCACGTCCACCGCGTCCAGCTCGTCCCAGACGCCCACCGGGACATCCTGGTTCAGGAACAGCACGATGCGCTCGTCCTGGTCCGGCTTGGAGACGAGCTCCGTGTAGCCCACGTGGGAGCCCGCGTCCGCCTCGGGGAGCGTCAACCGGTAGCGCGTGTGGCCCACGTCCGTCGGCGGCGGGAAGCCGAACGGCGGCATCTTGGCCGCGGCCGCGAGGGACTCCGCGGTGCTCACGAGCGAGTGGGCGCAGGCGTGCTCGAGGTCGCCGTTGCGCTTGCCCGTGGTGAAGTCCAGCTTGCCGTCACCCAGGAAGGTGCTGGCCTCCAGCCGGTTGCCGGCGGCGGCGCTCCGCAGCGCGCTCAGGTCCAGCGCGTACGTGGACTCCTCCTCCAGCGGAGGCCCCCCTTCCTCGGGCGCCGTGAGGGTGAGCGTGAGCGTGAGGCCGTCCGGCGACCACTGGCCCGTCAGCGGGCGCGGCGCGAGCGTGGTGTCGGTGCGGTTCACCAGCGTCACCTGGTTGAAGGCCGGCTCCATGGCCTCGGTGAACGTCACGGAGAGCACCTTGCGGAAGTACGCGCCCGGGCGGCTCGCCTCGGCGTCGTAGTACATCTCCACCGGGTAGACGCCCTGGGCGCCCTCGGCCACGCTGGCCGACGCGACGGCCGCGCGGGGCCGGTCCGAGCCGGTGTGGAAGTCCAGCTTGCCGTCGCCCAGCAGCGCCGTGCCGTCCAGCGCGTTGCCGGCCACGTCCTGGAAGCCCTTCAACTCCAGCGAGTGCGCATCGTCATGGCCGAGCCCGGTGACGGGCACCTTCAGCGTGTTGCCCGTCCAGGTGGGGGCGCCGAGCTTCAGCCCGCTCGAGGGCACCAGCGTCCCGGTGTCCGGCTTCATGGGCTCGCTGAAGGTGATGGACACCTCGGTGGTGGCGCCGGGGAGCACGGCCTCCGCGCGCTCGGCGGGGGAGGTGGCCGTCACCGTGGGGGCCCGGGTGTCCGCTCCCGGAGCGGGCGGCGGGGGGGGCTCGTCGTTGCAGGCCGTCAGGGCCAGGGCGCAGGCGGTGAGCAGGGCGGTGCCAGGGATGGGTCGCATCGTTCGGGGTTCCTCTCGCGTGGGGGTGGACATGGCACCGGGGCGGCCCCGGAGAGGGGACCGCCCCGGCTCACGGGCTCACGCCCGCTTCGGTCGGCAGGGGACTAGTTCGTCAGCGAGCCGTTGCAGTTCTCGTCCACGCTGTTGCCGAGGATCTCCGTGGCCGAGGGGTTGATGCTGGCGTTGGCGTCGTTGCAGTCGAAACGCTGGGTGATGTAGCCGGACGGCGGCACGCACGCGGTGAGCACGGAGACGCTGCTGTTGCCCCAGGCGTCGTTGTCCGCGTCCTGGTAGTAGCGGATCCGGTAGTCCTCGACGCGCTCGGCCAGCACGCCCACCAGGTTGCCCGAGGCCGTGCCCAGGTCCACCTGGTAGTCCGTGGTGGTGCTGGCCAGGTCATACACGTCCACCGTCACCAGCCCGCAGCCCGAGACGGACACGCTGTGGGTGAGCGCCGGGCTCAGCGGGGTGGCGCCATTCTTCACGGTGAGGGTGTTGCCCTGCGTCCGGTAGAAGGCCCAGGAGCCCGCGGTGGCCGGACGGAACTTCACCGTGCCCGTGGCGCCGGCCGGCAGCGTCACGTTGTACTGCTTGTGCGCGGTGTTGATGCTGGGGGTGCTCGCGGTGAGGCCGCTCGTCGCCGTCACCGCGATGTGGTCCGCCGCGTTGTTCGAGTGCGTGCAGGAGTGCGAGGTGATGCTGGAGCCCAGCGCCGTGCAGCCGGCCTCCAGCGGGGCCTCCTGCTCCGAGGGGAGCTGCTCCTCCTCGAGCGCCGGGCCACAGGCCGCCAGCGACAGGCCCACGAGCGCACCACAGACGTTCCGCATCGTCATCTTCATGGTTGAACCCTTTCCGTGTGAACCGGGAGCGGCGCGGCGCCATGCGCCAGCACCACGTGCTCCCCGGCACCCGCACTGATGACGTAAACGCAACTATGTTGCAACTGTTGTCGCGGTGTTTTTACGGCAGGTGCTCGATGACGAGGCCCAGCTCGGGCAGGGGCGTGGGGCCGAACGTGACGGTGTACTGGACCTTGTCCGTCAGCTCGTAGCCCACCATGTGCACCAGGCCTCCCTGGCACACGCCGTCGCGCAGCGCCTCGGGGATGGGGGAGGTGGCGGCCACCTCGAGCACCTTCGTGCCCTCGCGCACGGCCAGGGGGACGCTCGCGTCGCTCAGGTAGGCGATGAAGTCACCGGTGGCGTAGGCCTTGAAGGTGAAGGTGCCCACGTACTGCCCGCCCTCGGGGCGCAGCTTCACCGTGTAGTGCGTGTGGAAGGAGTCCACGCGGGGCAGCCGGTCCACCGCCGCCGTCACCGTGGCGAAGGGGCCATTGCCGACGTGCCAGCACGCATGCTCTCCGTTGTCGCCGAAGTCGAAGCCGTCCCTCGGCACGTAGTCGGGGTCCGGCAGGCACGACAGGTCCTGCTCGGACGCCATGTGGCCGCGGTCGCAATGGCACCAGTCCCCCGTGGGCTCCCGGTGGATGTGGCCGTTGGGCGCGCACGGGTCCGTCTGCTCCTGGGGCTGCTCGTCGGGAGTCCCGGGGTCCGGCTCGGGGGGACGGCCGCAGGCGGCGAGCACCGCCGCGCTGGCGGCCAGGGCGAGGAATCGGCGGAGAGGACGCATGCCGATTCCTTGCCGTATCCCGGTGGAAAATGCAACAGGGATACATCAGCACGGACGCGGGGGGTTATTCCGCGTCCTCGTGCGCCGCTTCCTCGATGACGAGGGTGAACTGGGAGTTGCGCTCCGCGCGGGCCTTGAACTCCAGGCGGTACTCCACACCGGCCTCGAGCTCCGCCACGACGGCGGTGCGCAGGCTGCCGCACGCCTCCTCGGGCACCTGGACGCGGCACTCCCGCGCCACCTCGGTGGTGCCGTTGAAGATGCGCAGGCCGCGCTGGCGCGACAGGAGGAAGGCATACTCGCCGGACTCCTCGGGCAGGAAGGTGACCGCGCCGCCCCAGCCACCGGCGGAGGCGTTGGCCGGCAGGGTGATGGTGTAGGCGATGTGCGGCACGCTGACGTCCACGAACGGATAGGTGCCCAGCGGCGCGGCGGACACGGCCTGGAAGGGCCCGAAGTCCCCGTGCACGCACGCGTGCTCGGCGACTTCAATCAGCTCCGTGGCCTCGGGCTCCGGACAGGCCGCGAGCAGCGTGTCCTGCCGCTCCTCCAGCGAGGACGGCTGGGGCTCGGCCTCGGTGGTGTTGCCGCAGCCGGTGAGCAGCAGCGCGAGGCCGGAGGCCAGCAGGCTCTTCTGGAACAGGTTCTTCATGGTGGGACTCCTCTTGGGGGAATGGGGATTGCCGTGGGTAGACAGGCGGCGGCTACTGCACGTGCGCGTCGTGGGCCAGCTCCTCGATGACGAGGGTGCCCTGGGCGTAGTGCGCCTTGTGGGTCGTGAACTCCAGGCGGTACTCCACGCCGGCCTCGAGCGCGGCCACGGCGGCGACGCGCAGGCTGGAGCACACCGTCTGGGGAACCGCCATGGCGCACTCGACCGGCACCTCGGTGGTGCCGTTGAAGATGCGCAGGTGGGGCGCGGTCGACCCCAGGAAGACGAACTCGCCCGTCTCCTCGGGCATGAAGTTGACGGCGCCGCCCCAGCCACCCACGGAGGCGTTGGCCGGCAGGGTGATGTTGTAGGCGATGTGCGGCACGCTCACGTCCACGAACGGGTAGGTGCCCAGCGGAGCGGCCGTCACGGCCTCGAAGGGACCGAAGTCACCGTGCACGCACGCGTGCCCGGCCACCTCGAGGATCTCCTTGGCCTCGGGCTCCGCGCAGACGGCCAGGGACTGCTGGCGCTCCTCCAGGGACGGCTGGGGCTCGGCCTCGGTGGTGCTGCCGCAGCCGGTGAGCAGCAGCGCGACGCCGGAGGCCAGCAGGCTCTTGTGGAACAGGTTCTTCATGGTGTGACTCCTCTTGGGGGTAGGGGACTGCTGGGTTGACACTGGGGGAAGGCGGCTTCAGGGGCGCGCCGGGGAGAGCACCGCCCAGGACACGACGACCTCGCCGGAAGGCAGGTGCTCGGGAGGCAGTTGCAGGTGCCGCCCCACGTCCCCGAGCTTCAGGCCGGGCACCCGCTGCCGCGCCTCCTCATGGGAGGCCGCGTCCGGGAAGGTGACGCGCGCCACGCAGCCGGCGGCGTAGCAGCGTGGCGGCTCGGCCTGTACGGGCAGCACGTTCGCTTCAATGGTGGTGCGCCAGGTGTCCAGCGCCACGCGGGCCCCGCGAGTCCACGGCTCCTGGCTCTCCCCGGACGCGTGGAGCTCGGCGAGCACCGCGTCCCGGCGCGCCAGGGGCGTGGCGTAGCCGGCGCGCAGCGCACGCACGACGCGCAGGTGCTGCTCCGGCAGCGTGCGGTGGGCGCGCGGGGACACGGGCCAGGGCCTCGGAGCCGCGCCGGGCACCACCGGGGCGGACTGGCTGGGCGCGAGTGCGGACACCCCCGTGGGAGGCGCGAGCGGCTCGGCGGCGGCCGCTGGGACGGCCTCGGGCGCCGGCGCGGGGGACGGGGCTCGTGCGCCGAGCGCCTCCGCGCCGGCCAGCGGGGGGCTGGCCCGGGGCAGCTCCACCGGGCGGCTCAGCCAGGCCGCCGCGAGCAGCGCCAGCACCAGCCCTCCGATTCCCATGCTCCACACCGTTCGCGCCACCGCGAGTCTCCCGCATGCGCCATCCGTGAGGCGCCAGTGCTTCCGGGCTTTCCCGTCAAAGCGGTATCAATGTGCATCTGCGGGCAGAAGTAATCAAGTTGCATTTGTACTCCGGACACACGTTTCCCGTCCGGGTCCTCGCCCGGGGTGCGTGCGCGGAGGTGGGGGGGGAAGCCGGCCCGGCTCAGTGCTCGTTGAGCACGAGCTTGCGCGCGGCCTGGACGGTGGGCGCGCGGCTACCGCGCCTAGCGGCCCTGCACGTTCCAGGACTCGCGCAGCGTGCTGGGGATGCGGAAGGGGGGCCGTCCGGCGCCGCGGTTCATCCACACCATGCCTTCCACCAGCTTGCGGCCGAACACCTCCGACAGCCGCGCCACCACCCGCGAGTGGTCTCCCAGCTCGTCCGAGGCCCTGCCCAGCATGGCCAGCGGGCCAATCAGGTAGCGGGTCCAGTCCGCGGGCGGCACCTTCAGCATGTCGGCGACCTCCTCGCCGAGGATGTGGCGGATGAGCGAGGCCGCCATCCCATCGAAGAGGTTGCCCGGCGTGACGTGCTCGGCCATCTGGATGAGCGCGCGCGTCATCTCCTGCCCCTCGGGGCTGGCGCGGAAGTGACGCCGCTGGACGGCCTCGGCGAGCGCCGCGCAGTCCTCGATGTCCTCCGGCAGCGCGACCGTCTCCAACCCCATCAGGTGCCCCACCACCTTCCAGCAGTGGAGGTAGGCGTTCTGCTCCTCCCGGGACAGCGTGCAGCCCAGCTTCTCGAGGCCCACGATGACGGCGTACGAGAAATCGACGAGGGTGCCCGCCATGTCCTCCTGGTTGATGGGGTAGCCCCACGCGGGGTTCCACTGCCCGCTCTCCAGGAGGAGGTGGCGCACCGCCGCGTGCATCAGGCGCACCTTCTGGGCGCTGCGGATGCCGCTGCCGCCCGGGGCCAGCCCGTCCGGCGCCAGCACGTCGATCAGCATCTGCGCCGTCTCCATGATGCGGCGGAAGGGATCCGTCACCAGCCGGGCGGTGAGGTGGATGACCTGGACGCCCTTGGCCGCCGCGTAGCTGGCCGGCAGGGCCCCGCAGAAGAGGGAGACGACGGCCTGCGGCCCGTACCGGCCGAACAGCGCCTCGCCGTGACGCACCAGCGCCGGGTCCGCCCAGTCCGGCAGTTGCTCCGTGCGCAGCAGGTACTCGCGGAGCATCTCCGGGAGCTCGCCGGGGACGAGCTGATCATTGCGGATGAGCTGCTTGAGCAGGGCGTTGGCGGTCTCCACCTGTCCTTGCTGGAACAGGTTCTTCACGGTCTCGTCGGCGAGCGGGTCTCCCCGCGTGCGGAAGCCGTCGAGGAGGTCATCGGTCCATCGATTGGCGCGCATGGGCCCGGGCATTCTATCCGGGTGCTCTCGTTTGGCTCGAAATGTGCCGGGGAGCCGGGCGGGCGGGCGTCTGGCTTCCTTCATGGAGGGGGCGTTGCCGCTCCGGCCAGCGGAGCCCCAGCTTTCCTGGAGGCTCCAGCCGCCAGGGAGGGTTGAACGTGGAAACAGAGAGGCCCATCCGTCCACCCGTCGAGCCCGTGAACGACCGGGAGCCGGTGGTGGTGCCTCGCTCGCAGGTGACGGTGAAGACGGTGCTCACCATCTGCGGCACCGTGGTGGGGGTGCTGGCCGCCCTCTACCTGTTCATCCACGGCATCGTCACCCTCACGCTCACCGTGACGGCCATGCTCCTGGCGGTGGCCTTCAACCATGGGGTGCATGGGTTGCAGCAGTGGGGTCTGAAGCGGCCCCTGGCCATCGCCATGGTGATGCTGCTCGTGCTCGGCACGCTCGTGGGGGTGGGGTTCCTCATCATCCCCGCCACCGTGGCGCAGGTGCGGGAGTTGATAGAGCGCCTGCCGGAGCTCAACGAGCGCATGCACCAGACGCGGGTCTTCCAGTGGCTCGACGCGCGGATGGGGCTGGAGCAGCGGCTGGGGGCGCTCGGCGGAAGCGACTCCGGGCTCGTCCAGCGGGCCGTGGACCCGGCGCTGCGCGTGCTTCGAGGGCTGATGGCCGGCGTGGGCGCCTTCGTCACCGTGCTCTTCCTCGTCGTCTTCATGCTGCTCTACGGCGGCCGGGTGGTGCGCGGCGTGCTCGCCGAGTCCCTCCCGGCCCACCGCCAGCGCTACGAGCGGGTGCTGGACAAGGTGTACCAGGCCGTGGGGGGCTACCTGAGCGGGCTGGCCCTCATCGGCGGGGTGAACGCCGTCTGCGCCACCCTCTTCCTGGCCGTCCTCGGCGTGCCCTTCTTCCTGCCGCTCGGAATCCTCTCCGGCCTGGGCAGCCTCATCCCCCTGCTGGGCGCCACCGCCGCCGGCATCGTGCTCGCGCTGGTGGCGTACGCCTCGGGCGGGTTCTGGGACTTCCTGGCGGTGGGCATCTACGTCGTCCTCTACCAGCAGTTCGAGAACCACGTGCTGGCGCCCGTCATCTACAAGCGCACCGTGGAGCTCAACCCCCTGGTGACGCTGCTCGGCATCATCCTCTTCGCCGAGCTGGCCGGGGTGCTCGGCACCTTCCTGGCGGTCCCCATCGTGGGCACCTGTCAGATCGTCATCCGCGAGCTGCTCCTCCTGCGGCGCGAGCGCCTCGGGCTGCCCCTGAAGGGAGACGTGGCGGAGCAGCTCGAGAAGCGCGCCCCCTGGCGCCCGCCCTTCTGGCGCCGGCCCCGCCACGTGTGAGGCGCCCGGTCAGCGCTCCGGCCGGTACATGGCGGCGGTGCGCTGGGCCAGGAAGCCGCGCGGGAGCAGCCTCGCGGCCAGCGTCAGCGTCTGGTTGAGCAGCCCGGGGACGTAGAGCTCCTTGCGGTGGATGAAGGACCGCACCGCGTGCGCGGCACAGTCCGCGGCGCTCATCATCCCCAGGTCGCCCGACTTGAAGCGGTTGGACAGCCCCGTCCTGTCGAGCATCTCCGTGGAGATGCCGCCGGGAGCGAAGACGGTGACGGACACGCCCTGGGGCCGCAGCTCCTGCGTCAGCGCCTGGCCATAGCTGGTGATGAAGGCCTTGGTGCCGCTGTAGGCCGCCTGGTACGGCACCGGGATGAAGCCCGCCACGCTGGAGACGAACATCATCCCGCCCTGGATTCCCCGCTCGACGAGGTAGCGCGCGAAGAGGGTGGAGAGGCGCACCACGCTGGTGACGTTGGTGTTCAGCATGGACTGGAACTCGCTCCACTCCAGCTTCAGCGCATCTCCCCAGTACGCCACGCCGGCGTTGAGGATGACGCCGTGGATGTCCCGCTCGCGCGTGGCCTCGGTGAAGACGCGCTCCACGTCCTCGGGCCGGCACAGGTCGGCCACGATGAAGGTGGCCTGCACGCCGTAGCGCGAGCGCAGCTCCTCGCACAGCGCCTCCAGCCGCTCGCGCCGCCGCGCCACCACCACCACGTTGCCGCCCTGATCCCTCGCGATGGAACGGGCCATCTCCTCGCCCAGTCCGGAAGAGGCACCGGTGACGAGGGTCCAGCGCGTCCGAAGCTCCAGCATCCGATTCATGCCGCGCACCCTAACCCGTCACCGCCGGGAGCGCATGGTCCACGCGCGGGGCAGGGGAGGCGGGGCCTCCACCCGGCCCCCTCCCGGTGGGGAGAGGGCGGGGAGGCCAGGCGGGGAGGGGACTCCCCGCCCGGGGACTTCCGGGGGACTACGGAGCGGCCGGGTCGATCAGGGACATGAGCCAGCCCGCGCGCTCGTGGCCCGACTTGTTCCACTCGGGGTTCTTGCCGCCCACCACCTGCGCGTCGGTGAACGTCGGGGCGCTCGTGGTCGAGCCCGTGCTCATCGTGCCGCCGTAGAAGGTCGGGTGCGTGTTGTCCGACTGGATGTAGTCGTAGCTGGTGCTCGAGCTCACGAAGTGCGTGTTGGCGTCGCGCAGCGTGCCGGCCAGCGTGCCGGTGATGCGGGCCACGTAGGCGGCCTCGCTCTCGCCCTGGACGTAGCGCAGGGCGTCGCGGTCGATCTGCCCGTCACCGTTGGAGTCGTAGTCCGCGCCCATGTAATCGGCGAACGCGTCCGCGCACTGGAAGCCGTACTGGGCCGCCAGGTTGCAGGTGCGCCAGTTGCTCTTGGCCAGGTAGGGCAGGAACTTGGCGCGCTTGTTGATGCGGGTGCCGGTGGCGGAGTCCGTGCAGTTGGTGAGCACGTTGTCCGCGTCGTAGCCCGGATAGTAGATGTTCATGACAATCTTGGCCTTGGCCGCCGTCGCGTACGTGTTGATGGCCTGCATGGCCCTCTCCGTGTACGTGGTGCAGTTGGCCAGCGCCGTGTCCAGGCCGGCGTAGCTGCAGGTGCCCGTCTGGTCCGTGAAGGCAGAGCGCGCCTGCAGGTAGTCGTTGCCGCACATCTCGAACATCACCACGCGGGTGTTGCTCGTCTGCATGTACGAGCGCTCGGCGACGATCTTGTTGTTGTAGATGTCGTCGGCCCTGGCGCCGGACTTGGTGCGGCGGACCACCTCGATGTTGGAGCCGAAGCTCTGCGCCAGGTACTCGCCCTCGACGGCGGGCGCCGCGCGCTTGGCCACGCTGAAGAGGCCACCGTTGTAGCCGGCGAAGATGGAGTCACCGTAGGCCACGACGCGGTACGTCGAGGCAGCGCCACGGTTGATGGTCCACGACGTGTTCTGGTTGATGGTGCTGGCGAGCGCGTCGCCGCCCAGCACGAGGCTGGCCGTGAGCGTCACGGCGAGGGACACACCCTGCCCGTTGAGACGAGAGAACATGCAGACTCCAGGAATCGTGAATTGGGGGTGAAACAGGAGCACGGCTTATTGGCCGGCATCACGGATATAACAGAAAGTGTGTCTGATTCGAACTGCTGGAGACGAATTCGCGCGGGGGCGCTGTATTGCCTGAGGCGTCAATCAATGACAGCCCGCGTCATCCTCTGCGTGACGCGTTGTGCCGCGGCCAGACTGTCATCCATTCACCACTGGACGCCGCGTCCACCCCGCTACTGCCAGGAGATGGCGTACACCACGCGGCCCTGCTTCAGGTCGAGGTGGAGGATGTCCACCTGGCCCTGTTTGGAGACGCGCCGCAGGTACATGTCGAACGTCCCCAGGAGCGCCTGCACGAAGGTGCCCGATTGCAGCAGCGCGGGGGGAAAGCCCTCCAGCACCATCTCGGCGCTGCCGTCGTTCACCGCCTCGCGGCGCGGCTGGTACACGAGCCTCCCGCAGTCACGGAAGGCCTGCTCCCAGGCATAGGCGGTCCACTTCAGCATCGACTGGGGCGTCATCCCGAAGAGCCGCACCGCCCCGTCGAAGAAGGACTGCAGCAGCGGGTAGGTCATCATGCGGTCCGCGAGGCCCGCGAAGAAATGACGGTAGCCCGGGTCTCCCAGCACCTGGTGGAGGGCATCCGACAACCGCATGTTCTGCTCGAGGGGAACCCAGCCCAGCCGCGGGGTGGACTCGATGAGGGGGAGCAACGCCTCCGGGACGAGCGACAACACCTTGCGTTGCTTCTCGGCCGGCAGGTCCCT
The DNA here is from genome assembly GCF_036277355.1 of Archangium sp. GTDB lineage: Bacteria > Myxococcota > Myxococcia > Myxococcales > Myxococcaceae > Archangium. The sequence continues at coordinate 46,362 of NZ_DASUNC010000100.1, read as the reverse complement.
GGTTACGTCGAGGATCATCCTGGCCATGAAGCCGCGAATGGCGGGCTGAGCGGTCATGACCCGTCCATTCTGGCACACGAGGCGGGGTGCTAGCGCACGAGCCGCAGCGTGCGGTAGCCCGGGATTTCCGCCGCGCGGGCGCGGACCTCGAACCAGTTGTCGCGGTACGGGTGGCCGCCACGCGCGAGCTGCCAGAGCGAGGCGAGCCCGTAGAGGGGCAGGAACAGCGGACCGAGGACGAGGGTCTGCATGACGTGCGCGCGCTCGTGGCGCACCAGGCGGATCTGCCGGGGGCCGTCCGCGCCGGAATAGGTGACCACGGCGCCGAGGGTGAAGGCGGCGATGTGGAAGCGGCGCATGGACCAGTCGAGCGGCCCGCCCGGTTGGACGACGAAGTGGAGGATGCCCTCCTCGTCCACCGACTCGAGGCGGGTGAAGAGCATGGCGAGCATCAGGCCCAGTATCGTCACTGGGAGTGCCCAGACGTAACCGGCGAACCAGAGCACCTTCCTCATGTGTCTCATGATGCCAGCACGCCGGGGGAAACAGGCTGTCCACCAGAGGTGAGCTGGCGGCTTCCGGACAAGCTGGCCCCGGAAGTGACTCGAATCAGGAAGGAGCCCGTGAGAAAGACGGCCTCCCATGGCCGCTAGCGAACAGACTCCCTTCTCGCAGCCTGCCGTACCTCGTCCGGCCGCCGGAGCACGGGGTGCTGGAGGAGGAGCCGGAGGAGCCGGAGGTGGCCCGGACGCCCGCTCCCCCGGCGGTGGTCCGGCGAGCGCGAGGAAGGGGCGTTATAGATTCACCCCGAATGACCGCCCCCCTGGAACAACCGTCTCCCGCCACCGGGGACCTGGACGCCCTGGCCACGCTGCTGCGGGGCCGCCGGCTCGTGGTGCTCACCGGTGCCGGGTGCAGCACCGAGTCGGGCATCCCGGACTACCGGGGGCCCGGCACACGCGCCCGGGCCCGCAACCCCATCCAACATCGCGAGTTCCTCACCAAACCCGAGGTGCGCACGCGCTACTGGGCCCGGAGCCTGCTCGGCTGGCCGCGCTTCTCGTCGGCCCGGCCCAACGCGGCGCACCAGGCACTCGCCGCCCTGGAGCGGGACGGCCATGTGCTGGGCCTCATCACCCAGAACGTGGACCGGCTGCACCATGTGGCGGGCAGCCAGCGCGTCATCGAGCTCCACGGGGCGCTCGCGCGGGTGCGGTGTCTGGACTGTGAGGCCCTCGAGCCCCGGGTGGAGTTGCAGGAGCGTCTGCTGGCCCTCAACCCCGGCTTCGCGGAGCGGACCGCCGAGCTGCGGCCGGACGGAGACGCCGAGCTGCCCGTCGAGGCGGTGCGGGACTTCCAGGTGGCCGTGTGCACCCGGTGCGGCGGGACGCTGAAGCCGGACGTGGTCTTCTTCGGGGACAACGTCCCTCCGCCCACCGTGGAGTCGGCGTTCGCGCTGCTCGAGGAGGGGGACGCGCTGTTGGTGGTGGGCTCCTCCCTGGCCATCTACTCGGGTTTCCGCTTCCTCCAGCGCGCCGCGGATCGCCACATGCCCATGGGCCTCATCAACATGGGCGAGTGCCGCGGGGGGGAGTTGGTGGACGTGCGGGTGGAGGCCCGGGCGGGCGAGGTGCTCCCCTGGCTCGCGGCGGCGCTCGCCACCGGTTGAGCCCGAGTCCTGTTGTGTGACACGGCGCTCCGGTCCAATCTCCCGGGGCCCCGCAACCCGAGAGGACCCGATGCCCGCAGTCATCCGCCCCGCGACTCCAGAGGACCTTCCGGCACTGGCCGCCGCGCTGGCGCCGCTTCCCCTCTTCAAGGCCTATGGCCTGGAGGCGCCGGCCCTGGCGGCCCGCTTCCGGGGCGCGCTGGAGCGGGGCGAGGGCCTGCTCATGGCCACCGACGAGAGCGGCCCGGTGGGGGTCTGCTGGTTCCTCACCCGGGGCACCTTCGGGACGGGGGCCTACCTGCGGACGCTCGCCATCCGGGAGGATCGGCATGGCTCGGGCCTCGGCGCGCAACTGCTCGCCGCGTACGAGGCCGGGTGTGGAGAGCCGTCCGGGGGCTACTTCCTGCTCACCTCGGACTTCAACGAGGGCGCGCAGCGCTTCTACCAGCGGCACGGGTACCGTCAGGTGGGCCAGCTCCCGGGCTTCGCCGTCCCGGGCGTCACCGAGCTCGTCTTCTGGAAGCCACGCGTCAGGGGATGACTTCCGCCACCGCGGGAGGCAGCTCGGGCTGCTCGGTGGGCTGGCACGTGGGCCACGTGTGGTCCTCGAGCAGCGTGCCCACGGTGACGAGCTCGAAGCCCCGCTTGCGCAGCCCCTTGATGATGTCCGGCAGCGCCGTGGCGGTGGCGAAGCGCTTGTGGTTCATGTGCAGCACCACGATGCCGCCAGGGCTCGCCTTGCGCACCACCCAGTCCGTCAGCCGCTTCGCGGTGATGGTGGTGTCCGGATCTCCCGAGGGCAGATCGTAGTTGAGGGTGACGAGCGACGCCTGGGACGCGAGCCAGGCGACCCGCCGGTCCACCTCGCCGAAGGGCGGACGGAAGTACTTGGGGATGCGGCCCGTCAGGTCATAGACGACCTGCTGCGTGCGCTGCAGCTCCTCCAGCACCTTCTGGTCCTCCTTCACCTCGGGCATGTGCGGATGGGAGAAGGTGTGGTTGCCGAACTCGAAGCCCGGGTACTGCGCGAGCTCCTCGAGGCGCCGCGGGTTGGCCAGGGCCCACCCGCCGCCGATGAAGAGGGTGGCCGGCGTTCCCGTCTCCAACAGGGTGCGGATGACGCGCTCGTCATACTCGTTGTGGCGCGTGGAGCAGGCGTCGAAGGTGAGCGCCACCCGCATCCGGTTGCGGCTCCCGTTCGTCACGATGGGCGCCGTCATGCAGGCCGTGGGCTCCGGCGGGGCGGGCACCTTCTTCTGCTGAGGAGGCGCCTCGGGCTCCTCGGGAGGAGTCCAGACACAGGCACTGGTGGCGAGCACCACCAGCGTCAGCAGGGACTGCACGGAAGACCAACGGGCCATGAGTTGCGACGCGCTCCTGTCACCCGCCCGCGGGCGGAGGGAACGGCGCAGGTATAGCGCGGATGGCTCCCGGCTTGCTGGGTATGCAACGAGCAGTGCACCCATGTGACGGGCCGTGTGGCACCCGGAACGGAGGTTTACGGAGTCCTCGAATTCGGGTGCCTCCAGCGGACCTGTGGGCCCCCTTGACTCGCGGGCCGGAGCACGCTCGACGGGGGCTCAGGGCCGCCCGTTGGCGAACAGCGTCAGGCTGAGCGACAAGTCCTGGTGCACGTTGCCCAGGCCCGGGATGTAGCCCTGCTCGCCGAAGGTGCACAGGCCCAGCAGGGGAACGCCCGGCAGCAGCCGCGAGAACGTCCGCAGGCCTTCGTCCACGCGCGGCCCCAGGGCACCCGCGCACCCGGCGCAGAAGATGAGCGCCGCGCCCTTCACGTCCCGCGTCGTCAGGCCGCCTTGGGCCAGCGCCTGGTCGATGAGGTGGGCCACCTCGTTCACCAGGCCCTCGGCGGTCCCGGTCATCAGACACACCTCGTCCCGGGGCTCGATGCGGGCGAAGACGTCCACCGTGCCCCGGTCCGCGTGGACGTGGGCCGGGTGCACCGTCACGTAGTGGTCCCGCTGGCTCACTTGGCGGCGGACGGCGATGGGCCGCAGCGCCGTCTGGGCCAGGATGTTGCCGCCCGAGCGCACCTGGTCATCGATGGCGCCTTCCATCCAGCGCCCCAGCACCTGGGCGGCGGGCTGGCCATCCAGCGTCAGCAGGGTGCGGCCCTCGGCTCCCGTGGCCCGGGCCACGGCGCCCGTGGGGGTATAGGGCGTGCACAGCGCCGTCCCCACCCGCACCTCGCCGAAGAGGCCCAGCAGCGACACCCCCGTGGGGACCGGGCCCGCGTGCGTGAAGACGCTCCACTGTCCGGCGATGGCATGATCCGCGGCGCTGCCTCCCTGGCACGGCACGTCCGGGCACACGCTCGCGATGCCCTCCAGCATCGCCTCCTCCCCACCGGGCGAGGCGTTGAAGAGGATCATCCTCGGTATCCTGCCTCCCGCCTTGCGCACCAGCTCCCGCGCCGCGGCCTCTCCGGCCCGCCGCCCGTCCGCCTCCGTGGAGGAAGCCACGAAGGCCGTTCCCGGTTCGCCGCCCACCAGCATCACCGCCACCGCGCCGTGGCCCTCGTTGCGGACACCGGTGGGCGTGAGCACGCCCAGCGACGTGGTCACCCCATGCAGCGGGACTCCGGACAGCGCCTCCCGGAAGGCGGTGTGGACGCGTGCGGCCTCGTAGTCCACCGTCGCGGTGATGTAGGCCGCCTGGGCGGTGGCGCCTCCGAGCTGGGCGCGCGCCTGCTCCACCGCGGCCTGGACGGCCTTCTCCGCATCCACGGCATCTCCGATTCCGACTCCGATTGAGACCGTCATCTTCATGCCTCCGAGAGGAGCTGCTGGAGCTCGCTCAGCTCCTGGGCCGACAGCAATTGGGGCAGTGCCTGCTCCAGCCGCCGCAGGGCGTCCGGTGGGTCCGGATCATTCGGACCGATGCTGCGGACGTTTACCCCGCTCATCATGATGAGGCGCGCGACGCCGAAGCCGAGCTTGCGCTTTTCAACGTAGGAGGTGATCCGGCTGATCCTGTTGGCCATGGGCTTCGCGGGCGCTCACCGGGAGCGGACGGCAATCTCCGTGAGCTCCTCGTCCGTGAGGGGCAGGGGGTTGGCCTTCATGCTGCTGGCGGCCTTGGCCCGGGTGACGAGCCGTGGCACGTCGGCCTCCGTGAGACCATAGCGCCCGAGGCCCGGCACGCCCAGGGCCTGGCACAGCTCCTTCACCCAGGAGATGCCCTCCTCGGCCCGGGCCTCCGCACGCCCGGTGAGGAGCACCGCGACCTCCTGGAAACGCGGAAGCGCCGGGTGTGACGGAGCGCGGGAGCGCAGTGCGCGCAGGTTCACCTCCAGCGTGGCGGGGAGCAGCGCCGCGCACACCGCGCCATGGGGCGCCTCGTACATTCCCCCCACGGGGGCGGCGAAGCCATGCACCGCGCCCAGGCCCGCGTTGGCCAGGCACAGGCCGCCGAAGAGGCTCGCGAGCGCCAGGTCCTCCCGTGCCGCCGCGTCGGGGCCCTCCAACACCGCGCGGCGCAGCGAGCGCGCCGAGCGGACCATGCCCTCGCGTGCCAGGGCGTCGGTGAGCGGGTTGGACCGGGCCGAGAGGAAGGGCTCGAGGAGCTGGGAGAGCGCGTCCAGGCCGCTGGAGGCGAGGACGGCGGGAGGCGCGCCCGTCAGCAGCTCCGGATCCACGAGCGCCAGGCGGGGCAGCATGAGGGGACTGCGGAGGCTCGCCTTCACCTGGGCGTCCTTCACACCCAGCACCGCGTTGCGCGTCACCTCGGAGCCGGTGCCCGCGGTGGTGGGAATGGCCACCAGGGGTAGGGAGGGCTTCGTCAGCGCCTGTCCCCGGCCCACCACTTCCAGATAGTCGAGCGGGTCTCCCCCGTTGGCGGCCAGCGCGGCGATGGCCTTGCCCGCGTCCAGGGCGCTGCCTCCGCCAAAAGCCACCACCGCGTCGCACCGCGCGGCGAGCGCGGTGGCGGTTCCCTCGCGTACCCGCTCCACGGTGGGCTCGCCCTCCACCGTGAATGTCTCACTGGAGAGGCCGAGCCGGCTCAGCCCCTCGCGCAGCGGCCCGGCGCGCGCGGGATTCCTGCCCGTGACGAGCAGCACCTTGTGCCCGCCCAGGGCCTTCACCGCCTCGGGAAGCTCGGCCAGGCGGCCCGCTCCGAAGACGATGCGCGTGGCGGTGGCGAACTCGAAGCCCGTCATCGCCATCTCACCACCCCGCGTCCTCGGGGAAGCAGTTGACGTACTTCCGGGAGGTGCGCGGCTCGGCCATCATGGGCGCCACGGTGTCCCGCCACTTCAGGTAGTGGGCCGTCTCCTTGTGGGCGGCGGGCGCCTGGGGCGTCTTGTAGGCCTCGACCAGGACGAACCGCGTCGGGTCCTCGGTGTCCTGGACGACGTCGAAGCGGGCGATGCCGGGCTCCTTCACGCTCTCCCGCGCATTGGCCAGCGTGGCCGCGCGGAAGGCGTCGACCGACTCGGGCTTGACGTGGACGTGCACATGGACGACCAGCAGGCTGTTGGGCATGGGCCAAGGATAACCGGGAGACTCCCTCGTGAGTGGGATTCCCCCGGCGAGGTGTCGAACCTTAGGCGTTCGATTCGCCCACCGTCGTACATGGGGCGGCCGTGCCGCTCAGCCCACCGCGCGCACGGGCGGCATGAGGCCATCCAGGAGCGCTTCCATGAGCCGCTCCACCTCCTCCAGCGGCACGCCCTGGATGGTGAGGAAGGTCTTGCCCCCCTTGACGTTCGTCTTGAACTGCACGCGGGCGCTCTGGGCGAAATGCCGCGAGAGGCTCTCGCGCATGAACTCGACGCGGGCCGCGTCCGTGGCGGGCATGGTGGCCCGGGACGGCTGGCGCTTGCCCTTCACGGCCAGCTTCAGGTCCTCCATGGTGCAGTCCGAGAAAGGCTTCCGCACCACGCGCCCGTCTTCCCGCGGGACGTCGATGGGCGTGGCCCCCGGGTCGCCACTCGTGGGCTGGATGTTGGCCACCTTCGCGTAGGTGAGCAGGGTGGTCAGGTTCATCACGCCGTACTTCTTGCACGCCTCCTCGGTGAACTCGCGCGCGATGGCGCCATACCGGCTCAGCGTGGCCTGCGAGAGCGCCTTGATGTGCTGGCTGAAGAAGCTCTGGGCGTTCTCGTACTTGTTCTTCTCCGCGAGCTTGTTGTCCACGGTGTAGTTGTAGAGCTGGCCGATATTGTAGTGACCGGCGTTCCCCTGCTCCAGATAGCTGAGGATGGAGTCCCGCACCTGATCGAGCGTCAGCTCGGGCAGGGTATTGCTTCCGTTCGTCTGTGCCATGATTGCTCCCCCCAATGAGGTGGAACCGCGAGAGTGCGGCTGCGCGGTATCAAGCAACCAGAGGGCCAAGGAGCCGTGCCTGTGTATTCGCGCGCTTACGTGCCAGGGGAGTCCCGGCTCCCGGAGGGCGCGTCCGAGATAGGAGACCCTCGAGATTCCACTTCTCGTCGGCGAGAAGTGAAACGAGGCGGATGCATTCCGCTTCTCGTCGGCGAGAAGTGGAATGGGGCAGGGTAGAGCCAGCGCTTCAGTCCTGCCCGGGATCGATAGCGCGGATCGGCGTCTCCTCGTCAGCGGGTGGCTGAGCGCCGGGGTGGCCGGTGAAGACGAGCGGCGCGGTGAGCGCCTCCTGGTACTCCGTCTCCGTGAGGTCGCCTCCCTCGTACAGCACCGCCAGCAACTCGTTCACGTGCTTCGTCCAGATGTCGGAGAGGGTGCCTCGGCTGCAATACACGTGGTAGCGCACCGGGTTGGGGATGATGGTGGCCAGGAAGGCCGCCTCGCGAATGCTCAGCTCTCGCGCGTCCTTGCCGAAGTAGTGCCGTGCCGCTTCACCAATGCCGTAGAGACCGGGCCCCCACTCGATGATGTTGAGATACACCTCGAGCAGCCGCTCCTTGGGCACCGAGGCCTCCAGTCCCAGCGTGAGGAACGCTTCCTTCACCTTGCGCGCGTAGGTCTTCTCCCGGGACAGGAAGAGGTTCTTGGCGAGTTGCTGGGTGAGGGTGGAGCCGCCGCGCACCTTGTCATCCGCGGGGGCCAGCAGGATGTCGCGCAGCGAGTCGAAGTCGAATCCCCGGTGTGTCCAGAAGGCCGCGTCCTCGCTGCGCAACACCGCGCGCACCAGGACACGAGGAATCTCGGCCCATGGCAGGTAGTCGGGGTTGCTCGGGCCGATGTGCAGCGCCCGCCCGCGGCCCTCGGCCGTCAGGGGCTGGTAGTCGAAGGGCTCGCGCAGCCAGCTGAGGGGCCCCTTTCGGGCCGACTGCTTCAGCTCCGACAGATCCAGCTTCGCCTTCACCTCCCAGTCCCGGCGCTGGAGAATGGGCCCCGAGAGCGCCAGGGAGGCCTGGAACTGGCCCTCCAACCGCGCCAGCTCGGTGCCGGGTACCAGGGCCGCGGGCAGGGCGGCCATGGCCTGTTCGAAGGTGACGGGTTGCAGCTCCGCTTGCACCGAGAAATGGGGCTCTCCGCTCCAGGTGGCCTCACCCCGCACCTCGGCACGTGCTTCGCGCCGCTCGCCCACGGCCAGCCGCAGGGACTCGAGCTCCACGTGCTTCTTTCGCGGCTCCCAGCGCACGCGGCCCTCGGTCGAAAAGGAGAGGGGCCCCACCGGCTCGGGAGCGAGCTGGGGACTGCTCACGGTGAGTCCCGTCATCGCCCCGGAGAAGGTGGTGCCTTGGGTGTCCACCCTCACTTCTCCTTCCAGCGTGCCCCCCTCCATGCGCCAGGGAAGTTCCGCGAGCGACAGCAACGGGCCCGCCGGAATACTCCGTGCCCGCAGCGTCCCCGACACGCCGGACTCCCCGTTCTGGACGGACACCACCGCGGTGCCACCGCCGGGCAGCTCGGCCGTTGCCTCCCATCGGGATGCCTCCGCCTCGCCCGTCCTCCTCACCCGGGCCGAGAGCGGACCCCATTCCACGCGGCCATGGCGCTCGAAGGCCAGGCGCACGTCCTTCATCTCCAGCTCGGGCAGCTCACGGGGAGCGCTCTCCTCCGAGGCAGGGGATGGACGCCGGCTCTGACGCAGCTCGCGCACCCGCTCGACGAGGGCCCGCACCTCCTGCCCCTGTGGCCCGGCCTCCACCTGGACGCCCGCGAGCACCACGCGGCTCGCCTCGACGTGGCCCGACAGCAGGGCCCACCGTCGAAGGTGCACGGTGACACGCGAGACGCGTACCACGGGAGGGCCTTCCGGCCGCGTGCCTGGAATCTCCACCGGCCCCATCGTCACCGTGCCGGTCCACCCGATGTGGAAGTCCTCACCGATGCGCACCGGGCCCAGCCGGGACTCCAACGCGGGCTTCACCCGGGCCAGCACCCGGCTGCGTGCCGCCTCTCCGCGCAACCATGCCCGGCCCATCCCCACGCCCGTGGCGAGCAGGAGGGCGATCAACATCAGGAGGACACGGCCTCGCTTCAAGGGGCGGCGCGGGAGGGACATGAGGCTCGCGCCTCCCTATCGGCAGGAGGCGCGAGGTTCAAGCGCTGGCTCTACCGGGTCGCGCAATAGCCGAAGCTGGTGCTCTCCCCGGGGGCCAGCTCGTCGTTCCAATCCAGACCGCTGAAGGTGGTCTGGGAGCCCGAGTGGGTGTAGAGGGCGCTCCAGGCGTGGTTGAACCTGCCCGCGATCTCGATCGTCACTCGCCAGACGAGCGGGGCCGACCCGGAGTTCGTCACCCTGACGTTGTGGCAGTAACCGCTCCCCCAGTCGTCCTGGACGGACACGGAGACCTGGGCATTGCCAGAAGTGGAGGGCGTGCCGCCACCGCTACCGCCACCCCCGCCACTCCCGCCGCCCGTCCCCGGGGTGGCCGGGCCCGTGGACTCGCCCACGCGCTGGGTGAAGCGCGGCAGCTGCGTCAGGGAGATGAGCAGCTCCGGGATGCTCAGCTGCTGCTTGCGGAAGCTCTCCGTGAGCTGGCCGGCGGCGCAGGAGTCGTTCTCCCCCGAGACGCCATAGCCGAAGCGCAGCCACTGCAGCGAGAAGCAGGCGTGCACGTCCGGGCTGTCCGCCAGCTTCTGCTGGAGCCCGTCCACGCCGGTGAAGGTGCCGTTGGTGGCCGTCGAGGAGAGCACCTCACCGCTCGCATCCACCGGCTGCCCGCTCGGCAGCTGGGGCGCGAAACGGCCGACGCTGTCGAACTGCTCGAAGCCGAAGCCGATGGGGTCCATCAGCTGGTGGCAGGACGAGCAGGCCGCGCTGGTGGAGTGCTCCTGGAAGCGCTGCCGGTTGGGAAGCCCGTCGCTCACCGGAGACAGCTGCACGCTGAGGCCCGGGGGCGGGGGAGGCAGTGGCTGGCACAGCAGGCGCTCGCGGACGAGCTTGCCGCGGCGGATGGGCGAGGAGGTCTGCGGCGTGGCCTGGCTGGCCAGGATGCTGCCGTGGGTGAGGATGCCGCTGCGGCCCGAGCTCTTCAGCTCCCACATGCGCAGGCCGCTGGCGGGCGCCGACGAGGTGGTCACCGGGCCCGACGGCAGGCGGTAGAAGGAGGCGAGCGCGTCCGTGGCGAACGTGTAGTCCGAGGTGAAGAGCTCGGGGAGCCGGCCGCTGCTGTCGTGGACGACATAGTCGAACAGCTCCGTCGTCTCGGCCTTCATGGCGGCGCGGATGGTCGGGCTGAAGTCCGTGAAGGTGGTGTCCTTCTGCACCTGGTGGATGTGTCCCAGGTCCAGCCACTGGCTCACGAAGTGATCGAGCATGGGCCGGCTCCGCGCGGACGCCAGCATCCGGCGTGCCTCGGAGGGGAGCAGCTCCGGCTTGCTGCTCAGGATGCCTGCCTTCGCCTTGGCGAACAGCTCCGCATCCGGCATGGAGCCCCAGAAGAGGTAGGACAGCTCCGAGGCCACCTCGTAGTCGTTCAGCTTGTACTTCCCGTCGCCGATGTGCTCGCCCAGCTCCGTGCGGTAGAGGAAGTGGGGGGACTGGAGCATGGCGGTGATGATGGCCTTGATGCCCTCGGTGTACCCGTTCGTCCCTTCCTCCGCCGCCACGGCCGTGTAGAGCGACTGGTAGCGGAGCTTCTCCGCGTCCGTCAGCGGGCGGCGGAAGGCCCGCAGGCCGAAGTCCTGGATGAACTGCTTCGCGCACGCCTCTCCCGGAGCGCACGAGACGTGGCGGGACAGATTCGTCATGGCCTGCGCGGCGGCCTCCTCGGCGGCGGCGAGCAGCTTGTCCGTCAGCAGCTGGCCCACCGTGCGCTCGTCCGCGCTGTTGTCGAAGCCGTGCACCACCTCTTCCGCGGGCAGGGACTGGCCCCACTGCGAGTCGAGGTAGAGCAGGTCGCGCAGCGTGTTGTCGTACTCGAAGCGGGTGAGCATGCGCAGCCGGCGCCGGGCGTTGGGGTCCGCCTTGCCCGGCTCACACGCCATCACCGCGGAGGCCTCGCAGGCCCCGGCAACGCCATTGACGCGGTCCGCGAGCTGCTGGAGGTTCTCGTAGCGCGTGGTGCCCTGCTCCACGACGGTGCCGCCCCCGTGCCCATTCGGGTGCATGCCCGAGGGCTTGAGCAGGAGCAGGGATTGGCCGTTGACCTTCTCGCGCGCCAGCCCGCGCACCGTCATGAAGTTGGCCTCCACCGCCCCCGGCGCTCCCGGAGGCAGCAGCACCAGGCGGGTGCCCGCCGCCATGCCATCGGACTTGTGGCAGGCCACGCACTGCACGGACATCACCGGCTCCCACACGCGGGTGCGGAAGAACTCCAGGTCATCCGGGCAGCCGGAGTCGGTCGTGCAGGCGGAGAGAAGGGTCGCGGAGAAAAAGAGGGCGCCAAGGGCAGAAAGCTGCCGGGAGGGAAGCACGGGTCTGCCTCCTGATTGCGGGGGGGACTGTCAGAGGGGGAGGGACGCTGTCAGACGAGCCCGTCGAGCGGGCCGTTGGAGCGGTTGGCATCACCGAAGGTGTCGAGCGGAGCGCCCATGGCGTGACAGACCGAGGTGAGCAGCTTCTGGTGCGGGACGCCGCTGAAGCGCAGGTAGCGTCCGAAGCGGAAGGGGCTCTGCGAACCTCCAGCGACGAGGAAGGGCACCGAGCGGCAGTCGTGCATGCGGCTGTCGCCGAGCTCCTTGGCCCACACCACCAGGGTGGAGTCGAGCATGCTGCCCCCGCCCTCCAGGTCCGGGCGGTCCTTGAGGGACTGCAGGAGGTAGGCGAACTGCTCGGCGAACCAGCGCTCGCACTTCACGAGCGCCGCCAGCCCCGCGGTGTTGGAGTCGTCCTTGTGCGACAGCTCGTGGTGGGCCTCGCCCACGCCCAACCAGGTGAACACCTGGGGCGCGACGGTGTGGGACCACTGGAGCGAGGCCACGCGCGTCATGCCGCAGGTGAGCGCGCTCACCATCAGGTCCATCTGCGCCTTGCCCACCGCGGGGAAGTTGGCGTTGGCCATGGCGTCCATGGAGAGGGGGGCGGTGGCGGAGGGGCACCCGGGCAGGGCCACGGGCTCGGTCAGCCCCTTCTCCGTCTGGCGCAGCGCCTCCAGGTGCTGCTCCAGCTTGCGCTTCTCCTCCGCGCCCACGCGCTGCGACAGGTCATTCAGCTCGCCGCGCACCAGGTCCAGCATGCTCTTGCGGCGCCGCAACAGCTTGTCGGCGGTGCCCGTGTCACCTCCGAGCGCGCCAAAGAGGCGCTGGAAGGCGCTGCGCGGGTTGTCCTCGGGGGAGACGAAGACGCCGGGGGCCGAGTAGGACATGCGCGTGGAGCGCGCCGCGCCCCACAGGCTCGTCTGCACCCCGAACTCCAGGGAGCGGAAGCGCGAGCCCTCGCCAATCCTGCTCGCCACGTACTGGTCCACGGACAGGCCCCCGGAGGTGCTCTGCGCCGTGCCTCCACCGGTGAGCATGTTGGCCATGCCCGCCTCGTGGTTGTCCACGTCCACGAAGTTGAGGCCCTCGCACACCAGCAGGTTGGCCAGGTGCGCGTTGAGCGGCTCCAGCATGCTGCCCGCGGGGAAGGAGAAGGCCGTCTCCGTCCCGCTCGGCCGCCAGAAGCGGTGCACCGTGCCATTGGGGGTGAAGAAGACGATGAGCCTCTTGGCCGTCGGCGTCGCCGCGTGGGCCTTCCCACTGAGGAGATTCAGCAGGGGGGACGCCAGCAGCGAGGCACCCAACCCGGCTGTGAACTGCCTTCGCCCGATCCGAATCATGCTCGTCGACTCCGTTCCCGTGGTCCGACTCGGTGGTCCGCGCGAGGCGGGCCGGTGGCAATGACTGTCTGTGACTTCGCGCTGAGACTGTGCGTGTTGTTGCTTGGCCCGGCAATGACAAATCGACCCGCGCTCCCCGGCTTCGGTCACTATCTGAATTCTGTCTGATTCGAGGGGCGTGGGGTAAACACTTACGCGACCGCGTCTACGCGGCAATCCTCAATTACCTGGAGGGCACCGGAAAAGTCGAGGCTTTGTCGGAGGGGGCCCCGTACTTTTCACGGAAAGGCTTGCAAGATTTCATTGAGCGGCGAAATGCGTTTCGCGTGGATGCCAAATTCCTGTCTGGATTCAAAGCGAGTCCCCGCGCGGAGCACACTGTGGGGGAGCCGGGCGTGTGTAAGGCTTTGGCTCTCCACACGCGCAGGTGTGCCGGGGGGTGTGCTCGGGTGCGGCTTCCGCCGCCGGCCTGCTCCCCTCCTTGCCCGGGGGGCCGGCGCCGTCCCGGAAGCCGTGGGACGCGCTTGGTCCTCGCCTTGACATACGCTGAAGGTGCATGATTTGCGTGGAGTCCGAACCCGAAGGGGGAGTCATGCCCAGGCAGGGGTCTCGCTGCTTCCTCGTCGTGAGGGCGCAGGAGTGGATGTGCGCGCTGCCGCTCGAGGACGTCGAGGAGACGATGAGGCCGCTGCCGGTAGCCCCGGTGTCCGCGGCCCCGGCCTTCGTGCGGGGTGTGTCCCTGGTGCGTGGCGCGCCGGCTCCCGTGGTGAGCCTGGCGGCGTTGCTGGGCGGGGCCCTGTCCGAGGGCGGCGAGGGCCGCCGGTTCGTCTCGCTGCGGGTGCCCGAGGGGCGCATGGCGCTCGAGGTGGATGAGGTGCGGGGCCTGCGCTGGATGGAGGAGGAGGGCCTGGACTCGGTGCCTCCGCTGCTGCGCGCCACCGCCAGTGGCCACCTCCAACACCTGGGCTCGTTCGACGGGCGCCTGCTGGCGCTGCTGGGGACGTCCCGCCTGCTGCCCGAGGAGTTCTGGCGCCGCCTGGAGACCGCCTCCGGCCAGGGGGGCGCGTGATCGCCGCGCCCTCCCGCCCGCCGCTCGTCCGCTTCGTCGCGCTGGTGGAGCAGCGCCTGGGCCTTCACTATGAGGAGGGCCAGTGGGGCGAGCTGGTGCCGCTGCTCGCGGAGCGCTCCGCCGCGTGTGGCGTGGAGCGTTACCTGGAGCAGCTGGCCTCTTCGTCCTCACAGGCGGAGTGGAAGGCGCTGGCCGAGCGGCTCACCGTGGGGGAGACGTACTTCCTGCGCCATCCCACCCAGCTGGAGACGCTGGTGGAGCAGGTGCTGCCCTCCTTCCTGCGCCAGACGTCCACCGTCCGCGTGCTGTGCGCCGGCTGCTCCACCGGGGAGGAGCCCTACTCGGTGGCCCTGCTCGCCCGCGAGCGCGGCCGCGTGGACTCCTCCCGGCTGCGGATTCTCGGCATCGACGTCAACCCGCGTGCCATCGCGCACGCCCGCCGCGCCTGCTACTCCCCCTGGTCGCTGCGCGCCGTGCCCAGCACCATGCGCCAGCAGTGGTTCCAGCGCACCCCCGAGGGTTTCGCCCTCCAGCCCCAGGTGCGTGACCAGGTCATCTTCGAGGAGCGCAACCTCCTGGAGGAGGCCTCCGCCTTCTGGGCGCCCAACTCCTTCCACGCCATCCTCTGCCGCAACGTCGTCCTCTATTTCCCCCAGGACGTCATCCGCAAAATCATCGCCCGCATGGCCCAGGCCCTGGTTCCCGGTGGCTACCTCTTCATGGGGCCCAGCGAGACGTTGCGAGGCATCTCCGAGGAGTTCGAGCTGCTGCGCGGCGGCGACGCCTTCTATTACCGCCTGAAGCCTCCCGCGCCGCCTGGTGTCTCCGTGCCCCAGGGCGTGCCCGCGGCCACGCCCCCGGCCATGGTGGCCCAGCGGGTGGTTTCACCAGCGCCAGCGCCCACGCCGCCGCCAGCGCCGGACGGACTGGAGGGGGTGCTGCAGCTGCTCGAGGCGGAGCGCTACACCGAGGCCTGGGCGCTGCTGGAGTCCATGCCCGAGAACTCGAGCCCCAGGGCGCTGCTGCTGCGCGCGGTGCTGCACCTGCACGCCGGACGCCTGTCCCAGGCCGAGCAGCTGGGCCGGCAGCTCGTCGCGTCGAGCTCCACCGAGGCCCCGGCGTACTACCTGCTGGGGCTGTGTCTGGAGCAGGGCGGGGACGAGGCCGGTGCCCGCGGCCGCTACGCCGCGTCCGTGCGCGCGGAGCCCACCTTCGCGCTGGCCCACCTGCGCGCGGGCTCGCTGGCGCGCCGGGCTGGTGACATGGTGGAGGCCCGCGTGGCCCTGCGCATGGCCGTGTCGTTGTTGCCGCAGGAGAAGCCCCTGCACCTGTCGCTCTTCGGCGGAGGCTTTGGCCGCCACGGATTGATGCAAGTGGGTCTGCAGGAGCTGCAGGCCTGTACGGAGATCTCATGAGTCTGCCTCGCTCCCGGACGGCACTGCGGCTGGACGAGCTGCGCGAAGGCTTCGATGCCTCCTTCTCCCGTCCGCCCCCTCCCCGGCAGGAGCCCGGTGAGGCGCTGCTGCGGCTGCGCGTGGGGGGTGCTTCCCTGGCCGTGCGGCTGGGCCACCTCTCCGGCCTCCACCTCATGCCCCGGCTGGTGCGCCTGCCGGGTGCTCCGGCGTCCCTGTTGGGGCTGGCGGGGCTCCGGGGCCAGCTCATCGCCGTGCATGACCTGTCGGCGCTGTTGGGCCTGCAGTCCGGGGAGCCTCCTCGCTGGTTGTTGCTGGCCGGTGGGAGCCGGCGCGTGGGGCTGGCCGCGGCCGGCTTCGAGGGGCAGCTGCGCGCCACCCCGGAGCAGCTGCGCTCCGGTGGGGGCGCCTCCGCCACCCATCCCCTGCTCAACAGCAACGTCGTCCTGCCGGACGCCCCGCCGCTGCCCGTGCTCGACGTGGACTCGCTCGTGAGAAAGTTGCTGGAGGACGCCTCCGGTCCTCAGCAGGGACGATGATGAAGATGGTCACCCAATGGACGTTGCGCCTGCAGTTCACCGCCGCCGTCGTCATGGTGTCGGTGCTCATCTGTCTCTTCGTCTTCCAGGCCATCCGGAGCACCCGGCAGTTCACGGGAACCGCTGTCGCCGTGGAGCACTCGCACGAGGTCATCAACGGCCTGGAGCGCGTCCTCTCCAGCGCCAAGGACGCGGAGACGGGGCAGCGCGGCTACGTGCTCACCGGTGACGACTCCTACCTCGAGCCCTACCGCGACGCGCAGGGCCGCATCGACGCGGAGCTCTCGCGCGTGCGCGGCCTGCTCGCCGACAACCCCGCGCAGCTCCGGCAGCTGGAGGCCTTGAAGTTCCTCCTCACGCAGAAGCTGGCCAGCCTGCGCAACAACATCGAGCTGCGCCGCACCCGGGGCTTCGAGGCCGCCCTGGCCGTCATCAACACCGGTGAGGGCAAGGCGCTGATGGACGACCTCCGCCGTGTGGTGGCGGAGATGCACGAGCACGAGCTGCGGCTGCTCCAGGAGCGGGATGAGCTGCTGCGGCGGGACTCGGCGTCCTTCGAGCGGCTGTTCATGTGGGGCGGCGGCGTCGCCGTCCTCCTGGTGATGGCGGCGGCCACCCTGGTGGGCCTCAGCTTGCAGCAGAAGATCGGCTCGGCCATCTCGCAGGTGCGGGACTCCTCGGCCGAGCTCCAGTCGGCGGCCTCGCAGCAGGCCTCGGGCGCGCGGGAGCAGGCCTCGTCCACCACGGAAATTTCCACCACCGTCAAGGAGCTGTTGGCCACCTCGCGGCAGATCGCCCTCAGCGCGCAGCAGGTGTCCCGTGTGGCGGACGAGACGGCCGGGGCCGCGCGTCACGGAAATGACACGGTGTTGCACGCCCAGGAGGCCATCGACGTGGTGCGCCGCCAGGTGGACGCCATCGTCAATCACATGCTGGAGCTGGGCAAGCGCTCGCAGGAGATTGGCGGTATCGTGGACATCATCAACGACCTGGCCGAGCAGACGAACATCCTCGCCATCAACGCCACCATCGAGAGCGCCGGAGCGGGCGAGCACGGCAAGCGCTTCGCCGTGGTGGCCGATGAGATCCGCAAGCTGGCGGACCGGGTGGGTGGAGCCACCAAGGACATCCGCGTGCTCATCGATGAGATTCGCGCCGCCTCCAACACCACCATCATGGCCACCGAGGACGGCTCCAAGGCGGTGCAGAGCAGCACGAAGCAGTTCACCGACGTGGCCGGCAACTTCCGGCGCATCGCCGACCTGGTGCGCGCCAACCTGGACGTGGCGCGGGAGATCGAGCTGAGCACCCAGCAGCAGACGACGGCGGTGGAGCAGGTGAACACCGCCATCCTCGAGGTGGCGCAGACGGCCCGTCAGGCGGAGTCCACCTCCGCGCAGACGCTGCAGACGGCCACCCGGCTCATCCAGCTTTCCAAGCAGCTCCATGCCATCATCGACTCGCGCGCCTCCGCATGAGCCTGGACAACGACCCCTACCGCTATTTCCGTATCGAGGCCCGGGAGCTCATCGAGCAGCTCACCCAGGGTCTGTTCACCCTGGCCGACGGTGAGGGCGGTGCCCAGATCATGCCGGAGCTGTTCCGCTATGCGCACACCCTGAAGGGGGCGGCGCGCGTGGTGGGGCAGGTGCCGCTGGCGGAGATGGCGCACGCGGTGGAGGACGCGCTGTCGCCCTACCGCAACAGCGGCCAGGCGCTGCCCGTGGACAGCGTGCACGAGTTCCTGCGCCTGGTGGGGCAGATGGCCGAGGCGCTGGACGCGCTGGATGCACCGCCGCCGCCGGCGCCCGCCGCGGAGATGACCGCGTCCGAGGCGGCGGTGGCGGCCGTGGCCGCGGCGGTGGCGGCCCCCGAGGCCCCCACGTCCGAGGTGGTGCGCGTGGAGCTGGCGCGGCTGGACACGCTGCTGGAGGGCCTGTCCGAGGCCGTGGTGCAGCTGGGCGGCCTGCGCGGGGTGGTGGAGGCGCTGGCGCAGGCGCAGCACGGGGCCGACACCCTCGTCGAGCAGCTCACCGCGCCGGTGGCCTCCAACGGCTCGCCCGCGGAGCGCGCCCGGTGGATGTCGCGCGTGCTGTCCGTGACGGAGGGCCTGCGCTCCTCGCTGGTGAAGGCGGGGCGGCAGCTGGGCGGCGGCCTGGGGCAGGTGGAGTCGGAGCTGGGGCGGCTGCGGGACGGGGCCAACACCCTGCGGCTCGTCCCGACGCAGACGCTCTTTGGCCCCTTGGAGCTGGCCGCGCGCGACGCGGCCGCCTCGCTGGGGCGCCAGGTGGAGGTGCGCACCGCGGGCGGTGACATCCAGATTGACGGGCACGTGCTGGCGGCGGTGCGCCAGGCGCTGGTGCACGTGGTGCGCAACGCGGTGGACCACGGGCTGGAGACGCCCGACGAGCGGCGGGCGGTGGGCAAGCCCCCCACGGGCGTCTTCTCGCTGAAGGTGCAGCGGCGCGGTGGGCGCGTCTCCTTCGTGTGCGAGGACGACGGGCGTGGCGTGGACCTGGGGCGGGTGCGTCAGGTGGCGCTGGAGCGCGGCGTGGTCACCCCCGCCGAGGCGGATGCCCTGGACGAGCAGGGGCTGCTGGACTTGCTCTTCCAGTCCGGTTTCAGCACGGCGCGCACCGTCACCGAGGTGTCCGGCCGCGGCGTGGGGTTGGACGTGGTGCGCGACATGGTGCGCCGCTTCAAGGGCGACGTGAGCATCACCTCGCGGCCGGGATTGGGCACCTGCATCACGCTCGAGGTGCCCCTCACGCTGGCCTCGCTGGAGGTGCTGGGGGTGGAGGCGGGTGGACAGCGCATGCTCGTCCCCCTGGAGTCGCTCAGCGGCGCCCTCCACCTGCCCGCGGAGGCCGTCACCTGGACGGGCTCGCGTGCCTCCATCTCCTTCGGGGGCGAGGTGCTGCCCTTCCTCCCGCTGCTGGACGCGATGGGGAACCCGGGCGCGCAGCGTCCCCGCGCCTGGTCCGTGCTGGTGCTCAACGCGGGCTCGGCGGGCCGGGCCGCGGTGGGCGTGGAGCGGCTGCTGGGCATCTCCCGCCGGGTGAGCCGCCCGCTGCCCTCCAGTGTGCCCCCCCTGCCGCTGGTGGCCGGAGCGAGCTTCGACGAGCAGGGCGTGCCCCTGCTGCTGCTGGACGCGGCCGGCCTGGTGCGCCTGGTGCACGCGGGCTCCTCGGGCGGCGTCCCCAAGGCGCGCACCACGCAGAAGCACCTCATCCTCGTGGTGGACGACTCCGTCACCACCCGAATGCTGGAGAAGAGCATCCTCGAGGCCGCCGGCTACCAGGTGGAGCTGGCCGCCTCCGGTGAGGAGGGCATCGAGAAGATTCAACGCGGCGGCCACGCCCTGCTCATCGTCGACGTGGAGATGCCGGGCATGACGGGCCTGGACGTCACCCGGCGCATCCGCTCCATGCCCGCCCTGCAGGGGCTGCCCATCCTCATGGTGTCCTCGCTGGCCACGGACGAGGACAAGCGGCGCGGCCGCGACGCGGGGGTGTCCGCCTACATCGTCAAGGGCGAGTTCCAGCAGCACAGCTACCTGGACACCGTGGCCCGGTTGATTGCCTCCGGACGGAGGCCGGCATGAGCCGCCTGCGGGTGCTCGTCGTCGACGACTCGCTCACGGTGCGCCGCCGGCTGGCGGATGGCTTCGCGCTCGACACCTCGTGCGAGGTGGTGGGCGAGGCGGCCGACGGCCAGCAGGCCTTCGAGCAGTGCCAGCGCCTGCGCCCGGACGTGGTGACCATGGACCTGGTGATGCCCAGGGTGGACGGGCTGCGGGCCACCGAGCTCATCATGGCCCACTGTCCCACCCCCATCGTCGTTCTCTCGGCGGCTGAGAATCGCACCGAGGGCCTGCGCACCATGGATGCGCTGGCGGCGGGGGCGGTGGACGCGGTGGACAAGCCCTCGGGCCTTTTGGACTCCAAGTGGATGGAGATGCTGCTGTCGCGGGTGCGGGTGGCCTCGCGCGTGCGCGTCATCACCCATGTCCGGGCCCGGCTGGAGACGCCCCATGCACCGCCCCGGGTGACGGCGCCCGCCGTGCCGCCGCGCCTGCTGGTGATGGGTGCCTCGACGGGAGGACCGGCGGCCGTGCGCCACATCCTCCGCTCGCTGTCGGCGGGTTTCCCCCTCCCGGTGCTGCTGGTGTTGCATATTACAGAACACTTCGACACCGCGATGGCCGAGTGGCTGGAGGCGCAGAGTGGCCTGGTGGTGCGCAATGCGGTGGATGGGGAGGCACTGCCGATGCCGGGACGGGTGACGGTACGGATGGCGCCGGGCAACCGGCACCTGGTGGTGCGCAGCGGCCGGCTGCGGCTGGTGGACGGGCCGGAGCGGCACTCGTGCCGGCCCTCGGTGGACGAGCTTTTCGAGTCCGTGGCCCGGGAGTTGGGGGCGGCCGCCATCGGCTGCCTGCTGACGGGCATGGGACGGGACGGGGCGGAGGGGTTGGCGGCGCTCAAACGCGCGGGGGCCGCCACGGTGGTGGAGGATGAATCCTCGTGCGTGGTATTCGGCATGCCGCGCGAGGCCATTCGCTTGGGGGCCGCTCAGCATGTGACGGCGCTGACGGAGATTCCCCCCCTGCTGACGGCGCTCGCCCGAGCAGGAGCCAGGGAAGGAACGGCATGAAGGCACGTGTGCTCATCGTGGATGACAGCGCGACGGTCCGGGCGGACATGCGCGGAGTGTTGAGCGCCGCTGGCTTTGGCACCACGCTGTGCGAGAGCCTCGCGGCGGCCCGCAAGGCGTTGAGCGAGGGTGAGTTCGATCTGCTCATCCTGGACATGGTGCTGCCGGATGGCGAGGGCGTGGAGCTGCTGGAGGAACTGCGCCGCGCGCCCCGCACCTCGCACCTGCCCGTGTTGATGCTGTCCACCGAGGCCGCGGTGGTGCAGCGGCTCAAGGGCCTGTCTCACGGCGCCAATGACTACGTGGGCAAGCCGTATGATCCGGCGTACGTGGTGCGTCGGGCCCACGAGCTGACGCAGGTGCCCGAGCAGGATGGCACGCCGCGGCTGGTGTCGGCCGGCAGGCGCCGGCGGGTGATGGTGGTGGATGGCCGCATCGACTTCCGCCACCGCGCCTCGGATGCGCTGCGCAAGGACGGCCACGACGTCATCATCGCCGAGTCCGGTGAGGACGCCATGCGGCTGCTGGAGGCCCAGCCGGTGGACTGCATCCTGTTGGATCTGGAGATGCCGGGGCTGGAGGGGCCGGAGTGGGTGCGCGCCGTGAGGACGCTGCCAGGCACGGCCCAGGTGGCCGTGGTGGGACTGACGGCCGGCTTCGACGCCAAGCTCATCTCCGAGGCCCTGGCGGTGAAGGTGGATGCCTTCTGCTCCAAGACGGAGGACATCGAGGTGCTGCGCGCGCAGGTGCGCACCGAGCTGCGGCGCCGGGCCGAGTCCGAGCAGCAGGCCCAGCCTCCCATGCCGCGCACTCCGTCCGGCTCGTTCCCCGCGCTGCCCCGGACCCCGTCGGGTGCCCATCATCCCGCGATTCCGGCCTCGCACGCGGCTCCGGCGTCGGTGCCGGCCGCCGCTCCCTCGCCGTCCACCGGGGCCATGCCGGGTGCCCTCTTCGAGGCGCTGGTGGCGCGCTGTGGCCTCTCTCCCGTCATCGCCGCGTCCACCATGACGCGCGCGTGCCGCAAGGCCGGAGTGGATCCGCAGCTGCTCACCGCCGCGTCGCTGACGCGGGCGCTGCCGACCATCCGGGACATGCTGCACATCTTCCTGGATGCCCAGGAGGCGGAGCGGCGCATCCAGTCCATCCAGGCGCTGACCAAATCAGACGCGGGCGCCCAGGCGCGCTCGCGCTCCTGAAGTCCGAAGTCTCTGCCCGTCCGCGCGCAGCCGGGCGCGGGCGTGGCTCAGTCCCACCGCGTAGAGCACGGCGAGCGCCGCCAGGCAGGCCAGTCCCAGCCAGGTGTAGCGCCGGATGAGCTCGGACTCGCTCCAGCCATGGACGTCCACGAGCTTGGAGGCGTCGCTCAGCCCCACGCCCTCGATGTGGCCGAAGGGAATCCGTTCAGGGTCGCTCCGGGCGGCCCACCACTGCGAGAAGGCATCCATGAAGGCCGCCGCGCCGATGGCCAGGTAGCCCCAGTGCAGCGAGCCCTGGCGCAGCTTGGAGTGCCGGTGGGCGTAGAGGGTCGTCATGAGGAGGCTGCCGAGCACGAGGCACCCGGCATCGCCTCCAAACGAGATGAGCATCCGGGCCTTGCCGGGCGATAGCACCCCGGTGCCCACGAATTGGAGGACGAGCGCCGTGGCGCCCGCGATCATCAGCAGCCGGCTGCGCGTGAGGTAGCCGCGGAGGCCCGTCGCCGCGAACAGGGTGGCCAGCAGCAGGAAGAGGAAGGTGGAGCGCTCTTCGTCGGTGTGGGTGACCCAGGGGCCGGGGAAGGAGGGAAAGCCGCAGAACCAGGCGGTGACGGCGTGGCCCAGCTCGTGGATCCACATGGAGAGGAAGATGCGCATCAGCCTGCCCCACAGGGGGGATTGCACGAGCAGCCAGGCCACGGCCAGCGCCACGGGGAGGGCGAACAGGCGCAGCCGCAGCTCGCTCCGCGCTTCCTCCTCCTCGCCATGCCAGGACATGCCCGCGGGAGTGAGCGGCACCTGGGGCTCGGCTGGAGCCGGGGGCGCGGGCCGCGAGGCGAGCTGCGCGGCACGGGCCTCCGCCCTGGCATAGAGGACGCCGCACCTCGGGCACTCCGGCGCGAGGATGCGGGGCTCACCACAGCGGGGGCAGACCCTGGGCAGCGGGTTCTCCATCCGCGGGAGTGTACATGGCCCACGCCCGGTGCTCACCGGGCGGGTGGGGGCGTGGGCGGCGCTGTCCCGTCCACGCCATCCCTCCCTCAGTGCAGGGTCTTCTTGAGGCGGCTCAGCCGCTCGTGGGTGCGCTTCTGCGAGGGCAGCAGCTCCATGCGGACGAAGCGGCGGGCCTCGCCGTGCGTCTTGTCCATGTCGCGCTGGTAGTCCGCGAGGCCGTGGTCCTCACCCTCCTCGAGCGCCTGGATGGCGCTCTTCTCACCGAGGAGATCCGCGCCTCCCTGCACCAGCTTCGCGAAGGTTCCCCAGATGCCGGAGCCCTCCACCGGCTTGCCTCCGAGCTTCTCGACGCGCTCGCGGAGGGCTTCCACGCGGTGCTCGTGGTCGTGCATGCAGTCCTCGAGCTGGCTGCGGAGCCGCTCGTCCGACACGTGGCCGATGGCCTGCCGGTAGGTCTCCACCGCCGAGATTTCACCGCGAAGGAATGAGTTGAGCGTCTCCACATCGGTGGTGTTCGCCATGCGCTTGCCTCCTGCAGGAGATGACTCGCGCAAAGGTGATGCTCCCTCGCGGAGCGGCAACGAGCGCTCCCCGGCATTGCCCCGCTCCAGGAGGGCGGAGCAGGGGTTGCCTGCCCGGCAGGGGGCGACGAGGGGATGACACCGCCGTGCACGGGCGCACGGTACGGGGAGGCAGACGCCCCTCCCCGTGGACTCCGTGTCCTCAGCCGCCCTGCGTGGCCGTGGCCGGTGCGCCGCCCTGCTGGGCCTTGGCCCAGAGCGAGAGCAGCTCCGCCTCGCGCTCCGGAGGCAGCCCTCCGCGCAGCTTGCTGCGGCGCTCCTCGGGCTGGCTGTTGAACCACTCGAGCGTGTCCCGGGTGGTGACGACCGGCGAGCGGAACTTCAGCCCGGCCTGCACGGCCCGCGCGTTGCTGCGCCGGTGCATGCCCGCGTAGGACCCGAAGGCCGGCGCCCAGATGGGGAGCGCGCCCTCTCCGTCCTCGCCGTTCTTCTGGAGGAACTCCCCGGACACCCAGGTGAGCTTCGTGTCCTTGCCGGTGATCTCCTTACAGGCCGCGAACATCTCCCCCACGCTCCAGGGCTTCTCCGGCCCCACGGCGTTGAAGACGCCCGTGGTGTTGCGCTCCACCAGCAGCACGAGCCACTCGGCCAGGTCGCGCACGTCGATGATCTGCAGCGGATCCGACGGGCTGCCCGGGGCGAGCATCTCCCCACCCTGCGCGTAGCGCACGGGGAAGTACGTGAAGCGATCCGTGCGATCCTCCGGGCCCACGATGTAACCGGGGCGGACGAGGGTGGTGCGGCCCGGAAGGGCCTTCTCCACGGCCTCCTCGCACGCGCGCTTCAGCCCGCCATAGTTCTCGAAATTCTTGCCCATCGTCTCGACGGTCGGGTCGGCGAGCGTGGCGGTCGCGGCGGTCTCGTCCGCTCCCGGCGTGTCGTTCTTCGCGTAGGCCGAGCCGCTGGAGATGAAGATGTACTGACTGACGTTGGGCGCCAGCAGCGCCGCCGAGGCTCCGACGATGCGCGGGTAGTAGCCCGAGGTGTCGATGACGGCGTCGAACGAGCGGCCCTCGAGCGCCTTGAGGCCCTCGCCCTTGTTCGGGTCTCTATCACCCTGCAGCTTCTCCACGTCCGGGAAGAGCTCCGGCCGGGTCTTGCCGCGGTTGAAGAGCGTCAGCGTGTGTCCGCGCGCCTGGGCCGCGTTGACGATGGCCGGGCCGAGGAAGCCCGTGCCACCGAGGATGAGGATCTTCTTCTTGGTCGCGGCGCGGCCATCTCCGGACGCGGCGCGCATGCCCGGGGCGCAGGCCGTCATCGCGGCCGCGGCCAGGGTGAACTGGAGGAACTGCCTTCGGGACGTGGTCATGGTTGGGTATCGGGGAAGCTGGCCCGGGAAGAGCGGCCGGGCACATCATGGCCCGGTTCCCTGGCGGCTGCCCACGACACCCGGCCGTTTTTTCTATTCCCGGCCGGCCCTCACCCCAGGGGGGAGGGGAACCTGGGAATCGCCGCGTCCACCAGCTCGCCCGCGACGAGGGCCGCGCCCTGGCCCTCGCAGGACTCCCACATGCGCAGGAAGGCCTCGGCCGAGGAGAAGAGGGGATCCATCTGCGCGTCCGTCATGCCCACGTGGACGAGGTCCCGGATGAAGTCCGGCAGCAGGCCGACATGGGCCAGTCCATCCGTGTTGAAGTCGAACTCGCGCGAGCCGGCGCGCGCTTTCGCGAAAGGTACATCCGTGCGGTACAGGGTGCCCGAGTAGGGCAGGGGCGGCTTGTTGCGCTGCAGCATCTGCTGCACGGGCCGCCGCTTCTCGCGCAGCGTGTCGTCCTTCAGCCCGGCGGCGGCGTGGGGCCCGTAGCGGGGCCCCGGCTGCTGGTTGAGGCCGTTGAAGTCGGTGCCCATCGCCACGCCGCCGGAGCCCACCTCGCGCAGCAGCGAGAGGGCGTACTGGTAGGACTGGGCCCACGTCTTGGACGAGCGCGCGCAGTCGTTGTCCACCGTGCCGCCGGGGAAGTCCTTCAGCTCGTGCTGGTTGGTGATGGGGCCCAGCAGCCCGCCCAGCTGGAGGATGCGCCGCGCCTGGTCGCGCGTCTTCATGTACTCGCTGGCGCGCTTGGCCTTGCGGCTCGTCTCGTGGGGCTCGAGGCCCTGCTCGCGGAAGGCGCAGTGCGAGGCGACGACGGGGTAGCGCGACTGCTCGGCCAGGGAGAGCACGTCGTTGGTGCAGCGCTCGGACATGTGCTCCACGTCGAGGATGAAGCCCTGGCGCATGGCCTCGCGCAGGAAGGCCTGTCCCGTGGAGGTGAGCCCGAGCTGGTTGACGTGGCCCTGGCCGGGGGCGTTGAGGGCGTAGCCCTTCGGGTAGTGCGCCCGGCGTGTCAGCTCGTAGAGCATGACGGCCGCCTTCGTCTGCGTCTCCATGTCCTGCCCGAGCCGGAAGCCCACGTCGGAGGCGCCCTGCACGTCGAAGAAGTGCCCGCGCAGGAAGTGGTTGAGCAGGTTGAACTTGTCGTCGTAGACGGCCGCGCCGCCGAAGCTGTTGTTGGCCAGGTGCAGCGGGGTGATCATCCGGAAGCCCAGCTCCTTGAGCCAGCGCAGGATGCGGGGCAGCTGCTCCAGGGACAGGGGCTGCTCGTTGAGGGCCTCGCGGTCCCCCAGGAGGCTGTCCAGCGAGTCCACCTCCACGCCGGCCACCACGGCGAGCTTGCCGGCGGTGATGAGCTGGCGGGCCTGCGAGGCGCTCAGGGCCAGCCCCATCCAGTCCGCGTGCCGCTCGGTGAAGCGGCGCAGCTCGCGCATCTGCTTCTCGATGGAGGACTCGTCCTTGTCGGGGTGGTGGCACTCCTCGGCCAGCAGCTCGTTGTTGACGGCCACGCTGCACAGCAGCCGCAGCCCCCCGTCATGGGCCCGCCGCAGCCAGTCCACGAACATCTGCTGGTGGATGAGGGTGTTGAAGGTGGGCCAGTCCGCATAGGTGCCGTGGCCACAGGGACCATGGCCCAGGCCGCCCTCGATGAAGGCCTGCACCAGCGGCCAGTCCTTGCCGAAGTTGCCGATGCCCCATTTGCCGTGGAGGTGGATGTCACAGCGGGCGAGCGCCTGCTCGATGTCGCCATCCGGGCGCCCGGCGAGCAGGTGCCCGCCAAAGCCCAGGTGCGCCATCAGGTGGCAGTGCAGATCGGCGAATCCGAACACGGGGGACGCCATGGTGAGCCTCCGGGAGTCAGTGCGTTGCGGGGCCGATCAGCCAGCGGGCGCGGGCCCGGGCCACCACCTCGCCGGCCTCGTCGGTGAGGTCGGCCTGGACGTCGTACTCGTGCCGCTCGCCCGCGGCGGCGACGGGGGCGCGGCACTCGGCGGTGATGGGGCCCCGGGCCTTGCGCAGGTAGTCCATCTCCAGGTGGGTGATGATGCCGCGCATGCCCTCGGGGAGGGCGGACATCATCGCCACCCCGGTGGCCACCTCACCCAGGTTCATCAGCGCGATGGCGTGCACCGAGCGCAGGTGGTTGCGCACGGCGCGCCGGTCCCGCATCCGCACCCGGGCATAGCCCTCCTCCAGGGTGAGCACCTCCGGGCGGATGGTGCCCGTATAGGGCGCGAGGTTGCCGAGGAGCTGCCCCATGACGATGCCCCCGCCGGGGGCATGGCGCAGCAGGCTCCATGCGCGGCGCAGGGTCTCGGACGAGGCGAGGTTGCTGAGGGACCGGGTCAGGCTGGAGAGAGGGGACATGGGGCGAGGACATAGCATCCCCGTGCCCTTCGGGAAGGCGCTTCGGTGGCCATCCGTCCTAGAGGATGTAATTGGCGGTACCGCCGTCCACGCGCAGCGCGGAGCCGGTGGTGGCCGAGGCGCGGGGGCTGCAGAGGTAGACGGCCAGGTGGGCCACCTCCTCGGGCGTGGCGAAGCGGCGCAGCAGCGAGGTGGGGCGCTCGTTCTTGAAGAAGTCCGCCTCCGTCTGCTGGAGCGTCCGGCCGCTGCCGGTGGCGAGGTTCTGCACGAAGTCCTGCACGCCCTCCGTCCTGGTGGGGCCGGGCAGCACGGAATTCACCGTCACCCCGGTGCCCGCCAGCTCGATGGCCAGTCCGCGCGACACGCTGAGCTGGGCCGTCTTCGTCATCCCGTAGTGGATCATCTCCTTGGGGATGTTGAGGGCGGACTCGCTGGAGATGAAGAGGATGCGGCCCCAGAGGCGCTCGCGCATGCCGGGCGCGTAGTGGCGCGAGAAGCGCACCCCGCTGAGCACGTTCACCTCGAAGAAGCGCGTCCAGTCGGAGTCCGGAATCTCGAAGAAGGGCTTGGGCTCGAAGATGCCCAGGTTGTTCACCAGGATGTCCACGCTGGGGACGCGGGAGAACACCCGCTGGGCGCCCTCGGCGGTGCCGGCATCGGCGACCACGCCCTCCACGTGGGCGCTGGGAACCTCGTGGCGGATGCGGGCGAGGGCGTTCTCGACCGACTCGGCCTTGCGGCCGTTGATCACCACGCTGGCGCCCTCGGCGGCCAGGCCCCGCGCGATGGCGAAGCCGATGCCGAAGGTGGAGCCGGTGACGAGGGCACGGCGGTCGCGAAGTTCGAAGTCCATGGGGCCTCCTCGGAGGGTAGGGAAGCGAGGAGATTAGGGGGGTGGGGGTGCACGCCCAAGCACCATGTTCGAATGGAAAGCAGTAGGCTGCCGGGTATGCCCACGCGTTCGCTGACCGAGGTCGCGTCTATGCCGCGGCCTACGAGGCGGCCACCGAGGGAACGGGCTCCGGGGAGGCCCTTCCTTCCTCTCCACGCTGAGGCGCTCGCGGCGGTCCGGGTGCCTGCTGGCCGGACGGCCGTGAGGGGCCGAGAGGCACCCCTGGCCATGCCTTCCACGGTGCCTACTTTCGAGAGAACGACCTGAACGCGTTTTCAGATGACGCGGTCCGGACGGCTTCCACGAGAGGACTTCAGCGATGGCACGTGCACGCAAGCAGACCCGGAGCAGCAGCGGACGCGAGGCGCTCCGGAAGAACGGGATGATGGCGCACCTGCTGGACTCGCTCGACGCGGGTCAGGACATCGGCCACTACGGCCGGCTCGTCTTCGCCATGGTGGCGCGGCACTTCATGGACGACGCGGAGCTGCGGGACACGCTCCTGCAGGACCCCGCCTTCGACGAGCGGCAGGCGCTCGCGCTCATCGAGCAGGTGAAGGCGCGGGACTACAGCCCGCCCCGGCGCGAGAAGGTGCTCCAGTTCCAGGCGCAGCAGGAGTTCCCCATCTGCCCCAACGCGGAGGATCCGGACGCCTGCAACGTCTACAAGGACCTGCAGTTCCCGGAGAGTGTCTACGAGCACATCACCGAGTACCGGGAGCAGAAGGCGCACACGCACGAGGAGGACTCCGCGGCGGCCAGGGGTCCCTGAGGACAACCCGGACCAGGGGCTCAGGACCTGGCTGCCAGCCGCTTCTTCACCCGCTCACGGCTC
Organism: Archangium sp.; assembly: GCF_036277355.1. GTDB lineage: Bacteria > Myxococcota > Myxococcia > Myxococcales > Myxococcaceae > Archangium. The sequence goes on along the minus strand of NZ_DASUNC010000100.1, from coordinate 17,728 downwards.
AGCAGCCGGGTCATGTTGCCGCCGTAGATGTCCTGCCGCTCGGCTTCGGTGAGCTTCAGCGCCGCGACCGTTCGATCCGTCTCCGGCGTGAAGATCTCCCCGGAGCGCGAGTCCATGGGCGAGTCGCTGCCGAACAGGACCCGCTCCACGCCGAAGAAGTCACAGGCGAGCTGGATGGTCGCGGGCTCGAAGCCGAGCGAGGCCGTGTCGCAGTAGAACTTCTTGAAGTGCTCGATGTACGGCTGCTCGATGGGCGTCTGGAGATCCACGCCACTGCACTGCTCGAAGGACTCGTAGCAGGCCTGCATGCGCTTGGCGAAGGTGGGGATGAGCGCGCCGTGGTGGTGGGTGATGAGCTTGAGGTCGGGGTAGCGTTGGAAGACGCCGCTGAACACCAGCCGCGCCATGGCCACGCTGCTGTCGGAGACCCAGCCCAGCGTCTGCCAGATGAGGTACTTGGAGAACTTCTCCTCCGGGTAGTCCGCGTGCGACCCGGGCCGGCAGGGATGCAGCCAGAGGGGAACGTCGAGCTGCTCGGCCTTCTGGTAGAGCGGCTCGTAGTCGGGGTGATCCGGAGGCTTGACGGTGGGGCCGACGAAGAGCACCCCTCCCAGCAGTCCCAGCTCCTCCACGGCGCGCTCCAGCTCGGAGACCAGCTCCCGGGGTCCCGCCGCCGAGGGCAGCAGCGCCACCCCATGCAAGCGCCCGGGATGGGCCCGGGCCACGGCGTGCAGTCCGTCGTTGCACAGCCGGGCGGCCTTCACCGACAGCGAGGGATCGTCCTGTACCCCCCGGAGCCCCTCGAGCCAGGGCAGCGGCACCACCACGTTCGACTCGATGCCGTACCTGTCCATCTGCCGCAGGCGCCGGTCCGTGTCCACCAGCGTGGGCGTGTTGGAGAAGAGCTTGCGGAAGACGTGCGGTCCGCCGCTCACGCCCTCCAGGAAGTCGAGGAACCCCGGGGGGCTCAGGTGGGTATAGGCGTCGATCTTCCGGCTCATCGCGAGGTGCTCTCCCGGTGGCGGGTGGGGCGGTGTCTGGCGATGAGCCGCGCCGCCGCGCCGCCGCTGTAGCGCTCGCTGTGGACCAGCTCCGCGCCACACCGGGACATCAGCTCCGAGAACTCGGGGATGCTCAGTTGATGGATGATGCTCTCGGCCAGGTAGCGGTAGGGGGCGGTGTCCTCGACGAAGGGGCTGACGACGTGGGGCATCACCCGCCGCATCCAGGCCGTGTACACGGCGCGCCACACCTCGGAGTCGCGAGGGTAGAAGTGATCGAGGATGATCAGCCGTCCGCCTGGAGCCAGCACCCGCAGCATCTCGCGCATGGCGAGCTCGGCGTCCGGGAAGTTGCGGTACGTGAACGCCGTGAGCACCACGTCATACGTGGCGTCGGGCCGGTCGATGGCGCACACGTCGCCCTCGAAATACGTGCCCTGGGAGTCATGCTTCCGGGCGACGCTCAGCATGCCGGGGGACAGATCCATCCCCTCGATGCGAACGCCCGGGTACTGGCGGCGCAGGAAGCGGGTCGACTCGCCGGTACCACAGCCCACGTCCAGCACGCGCTCTCCCGCGCGCAGGCCCAGGTCCCGGAGTGCCCGCCGGTACCACAGGCTGGTATGGCCGGCGAACACCAGCAGCCGCAGGAAGTCGTAGCGGGGAGAGATGGTGTCGAAGAGCGCGCGGACGTACTCGCGCCGCGGCTCTCCCTGGAGCCGTGCGGCCTGAGCCTCCAACGTCCTGGTCTGTCCTCGCATCGAATGACTCCTCAGCTCGAATGCCGTCCTTCCTCATGAGGCCCAAGTCGACGCACGAATGCAACCGGGCATCATCCGGCGTTGGCTCGTGGGGCCGCTTCGCCGCTCAGGCTCGGGAGAGCGGAGGCAGGTGCTCCAGCAGGCGGCCCAGGTCCGGCTGGAGCTCGTCCGGTGCGGCGGTGGAGAGCGTCCCGGCGTCATGGTTGCCCCAGGTGACGGCGTAGGTGCGCAGTCCCGCCGCCTTCCCGGCCTGGATGTCATGGGTGGTATCGCCCACCATCCACAGACCCTCGGCCGTGCCCAGCGCGGCCAGGGCCCGGTGGATGACGTCCGGGGCGGGCTTGTGCGGGAAGCCGTCGGTGCCCTGCACGTAGTCCAGGGCGGGCGTCAGCCCGAGCGCCTCGACGAAGCGCCGGGCCATGTCCGTGCGCTTGGTGGTGGCGATGGCCAGCCGGTAGCCCCGCGCGCGGAGCGTCCGCAGCAGCTCGACGACGCCGGGGTAGGGGCGCGAGCGGTTGACGAAGTTGCGGGCGTAGTGCTCGCGGTAGACGGTGCACAGCGTGGCCGCGTGCGCGGGCGCGAAGTGCGCGTACATGGCCTCCAGCGGATGGCCGATGAGCGGGCGTACCTCCGCGTCGGTGGGCGCGGGCAGCCCCATGCTCGTGAAGCCGTACTGGAAGCTGGAGATGATGTCCGGCAGCGAGTCCACCAGCGTGCCGTCGAGGTCGAAGACGATCGTCTTGTGCGGGTGCGTCATGGGGGCCAGTGCCATTCTGTGCTATTCGCGGCGGCGATGGCGCGCAAACGCATCCTGGCCCTCGTCACCCTGCTCCTCGCCCTGCTGGCCGCCACCTGGCAGCGCGCCCGGGCCATCGAGCTGCTGCCCCCGGACTTCGACGAGGGCATCTACCTCCCCCTGGCGTACCGCTACGCGGAGATGGTGGCCGGAGGCCGCTGGGGCGAGCTCGTGGCGTACCAGGAGAACTTCGAGCACCCACCCCTGGTGAAGCTCCTGTACGCCTCGGAGTTGATGGTGTCCGGGACGCCCGAGCCGGAGTGGAAGATGGTGCGCGTGGGCCGCCCCATTCCCGAGCCCGCCGTGCCCGTCTTCCGGCAGACGCGCTGGCTGTCCGGGGTGACGGGCATCCTCCAGGTGGCCCTCACCGGCCTGGTCCACCCGGTGGGCGCGCTCCTGCTCGCGTTCGACTCCTACCACGTGAAGTACACCTCGCAGGCCTATCTGGAGGCCGTCCCCGGCCTCTTCGCCATCCTCGCCGTGCTCGCCTTCGAGCGCGCCCGCCGGAGTGCCCGTGAGGCGGGGCAGGGGGCTCCCTTCCAGCTCGTGCCGCTGGCGCTCTCCGGGGCGCTGTTGGGCTTCACGGCCGCGGGCAAGTACCCGTACGCGATGGTGGTCGGGCTGGCCTTCCTGCCGTTCCTGGTGGGTCATGCCCGGGCCCGGTGGCGTGTGTGGGCCGCCTTCGTCCTCCCGGCGATGGCCGTGTTCGTGCTCGCGGATCCGGCGCTGTGGCCGGATCCCCTGGGGCGCCTGTGGGCGTCCATCACGTTCCACTGGAACTACTCGCACAGCGAGCACGTGGTGCGCTCGGCGTTGCCCTGGTACCAGCCGCTCTACCACCTGACACACGCGACCCCCACCCAGTGGCACAAGGGCGTCTTCGCCACCGGCGCCACCGTCTGGGTGCTGCTGCCCCTGGCCGCCATCGGGTTGCCGGCCACGTGGCGCCAGCGCCCCGTGTGGGCCGCCTGGGCCGTGGTGGGCCTCGTGTTCCTGGTGCTCTGGTCCACCAAGTGGGCCCAGTACCTGCTGCTCGTCCTGCCGCCGCTCTCCGTCTGCGCCGGCATGGGGGCGAGCACGCTTTACGGGCTCGCGGCCTCCGTGTGGCAGCGGCGCGCGGCGGGCGGCGAGCAGCCGAGCCGGGGCTGAGGGCCGTTCCCGGGGACGACGCCGGCCGGGCATCCGGGCGGGCACCCGTACCCCTCTTCGGAGAGCATTCGTTTGCATCCAGGCGTTCTCAGGGGTTAGGGGAGGGATGGGTACCCCCATGGCCACACAGACTCGCTACGTGCATCCCTTCCTCCCCGTCTCCCGTGCCGACATGCAGGCCCGGGGTTGGGAGCAGCTCGACATCATCATCGTCTCCGGCGACGCGTACGTGGACCATCCCGCGTTCGGCCCCGTCCTCATCGCGCGCTTCCTCGAGGGCCGTGGCTTCAAGGTGGGCATCATCGCCCAGCCGGACTGGCACTCGGCCGAGCCCTTCAAGGCCCTGGGCAAGCCCCGGCTCTTCTTCGGGGTGGCCGCCGGCAACCTCGACTCGATGCTCAACCGGCTCACCGCGCAGAAGAAGAACCGCTCCGAGGACCAGTACAGCCCGGGCGGGCGCACCAACTGCCGGCCGGATCGCGCCACCATCGTCTACGCCCAGCGCTGCCGCGAGGCCTTCCCGGACGTGCCCATCGTCCTCGGTGGCATCGAGGCCTCGCTGCGCCGCATCGCCCACTACGACTACTGGAGCGACAAGGTGCGCCGCTCCATCCTCATGGACGCCAAGGCGGACCTGCTCATCTTCGGCATGGGCGAGCGCCCCGTCTGGGAGGTGGCCGATCGCATGCGCCGGGGCGAGAAGATGGAAGACATCCGCGACGTGCGCGGCACCGCGTACATCATCAACGACGCGGAGATGAAGGCCCACGAGGCGGACCCGGCCAGGCGCGCCGCGGACCAGAAGGTGGTGGTGCTGCCCTCCTACGAGGAGGCGGTGGCGGACAAGCTGGCCTTCGCCCGCATGTCGCGCGACTTCCAGCTGGAGACCAACCCCGGCAACGGGCGGGCCCTGGCGCAGCGGCACGGCAACCGCGCCGTCTACTTCAACCCTCCGGCGCGGCCGCTGGAGGACGGGGAGGGCAAGGGCGACAGCGCGTCGGTGGCCATGGACGAGCTGTATGACCTGAGCTTCAACCGCGTCCCGCACCCCATGTACAAGGAGCGCATCCCCGCCTACGAGACGGTGAAGCACTCCATCGTGCTGATGCGCGGTTGCTTCGGCGGGTGCACCTTCTGCTCCATCACCGAGCACGAGGGCCGTGTCATCCAGAGCCGCAGCGCCGAGAGCGTGCTGCGCGAGGTGCGGGCCCTGCGGCGCATGGGGGACTTCCGCGGCACCATCACGGACCTGGGTGGCCCCACGGCCAACATGTACAAGCTCAAGTGCAAGAGCGAGGACATCGAGCGGCGCTGCCGCAAGCTGTCCTGCGTGCACCCCGGCGTCTGCGAGAACCTCCAGACGGACCACGGCCCGCTCATCGACGTGATGAAGCAGGTGCGCGCGGAGCCGGGCGTCAAGCACGTCTTCATCGCCAGCGGCGTGCGCTACGACCTGGCCGAGCGCTCCCCCGAGTACGTGAAGGAGCTCGCCGCGCACCACGTGGGCGGCCAGCTCTCGGTGGCGCCCGAGCACGTGTCGCCCCGCGTGCTGGAGAAGATGAAGAAGCCCGGCATCGAGAGCTTCGAGCGCTTCCAGCACATGTTCGCCTGCGCCAGCGAGGAGGCCGGCAAGGAGCAGTACGACATCCCCTACTTCATCAGCGGCCACCCGGGCTCGGCGCTGGAGGACATGGTGGAGCTGGCGCTGTGGCTGAAGCAGAACGGCAAGCGCCCCCGCCAGGTGCAGGACTTCATCCCCACGCCCATGTCCGTGGCCACGGCCATGTACTACACGGGGATGGATCCGTTGAAGATGGAGCCCGTCTACACGGCGAAGGGACTGCGGGAGAAGCGGCTGCAGAAGGCGCTGCTGCTCTTCTGGAACCCCGAGCACTGGCCCCTGGCCCGCGAGGCGCTGCAGCAGGCCGGCCGGGAGGATCTCATCGGCCGGGGGCCGCACGCGCTGGTGCCTCCGGAGACCGCCGCCGAGGCCTCGCGCCGCAAGCAGGCCGAGGCCCGTGAGCGGCAGGAGCGGCGGGCTCGCTGAGCAGCGCCTGGTTGCCCGCCCCCCTGGACTTCAGTCGGGGGGGCCGTGGGCCCAGGGCACCTGCCCGGGGCCGTTGCCACCTTTGGCGGCATGACGGACCTGTTCCAGCTCTTCGCCGTATCCGCGGTGGTGATGGGCATTGCCCAGACCCTCACCAAGGAGCGCATCTTCGCGCCCCTGCGCGAGAGGCTCGGTGGCAAGGAGACCTGGTGCGGCTACCTGGTGTCCTGCCCCTATTGTGCCTCGCACTACGTGGCCTTCGCGCTGGTGCCGCTCACGGGCACCTATCCCATCCAGGTGGTGGTGGGCGGCTGGCCAGGCACGGTGCTGAGCTGGTTCCTCTCCTCCATCCTCGTCACCGTCATCGCCGCCTTCTACCGGGTGCTCTTCTGGTTCGTGGATGAGGCACAGGGCCTGGTGCGCCGGCGCCAGCGGACCGAGGAGGAGGAGATCGCCACCAAGCGGGTGGTGCGCAAGAAGGTGGAGCAGGAGCTCTCCCCCGAGGAGCCTGACGAGCCGCTGCCCCCCGCCCCCCACTGACGGCTCAGGCGCGGCGGCGGTAGAGGCGCTCCTGCACATCCACCTCGTCGTACTCGTTCTCGATGACGGTGTGGCGCAGCGTCTCGCCGCGTCCCAGCGCGAGCACGCCGAAGCGCCGCAGCGACTGGTTGAGCAGCCGGTACACCCGCGACTGCAGCTCCGTGCCGAAGTAGATGAGCACGTTGCGGCAGAGGATGACGTTGAACTCGTTGAAGGTGCCGTCGCTCACCAGGTTGTGCTGGGCGAAGACGATGTTCTTGCGCAGCGAGGCCTTGAAGATGGCGTGGTCGTAGTTGGCCGTGTAGTAGTCGCTGAAGGCGGAGGTACCTCCGGCGCGCAGGTAGTTGGCCGTGTACTCCCGCATGTGCTCCATGGGGAAGATGCCGGACTTGGCCCGCTCCACCACGGCCGCGTTCATGTCCGTGGCGTAGATGCGGCTGCGCTCGTACAGGCCCGCCTCCGTGAGGAGGATGGCCAGCGAGTACACCTCCTCCCCCGTGGAGCACCCCGCGTGCCAGATGCGCACGAAGGGGGCGGAGAAGAGGTGGGGCACCACCTTCTCCCGGAACGCCGAGAAGAAGCTCGGGTCCCGGAACATGGTGGTGGTGTTGACGGACAGGTGCTGCAGCAGCTCCTCCATGGCGGAGGGGTCGTGCAGCACCCGGGCCTGGAGCGCGGAGAGCGTCCCCAGCTTCTGGGCGTGGACCATGTTCCACACCCGCCGCCGCAGCGACATACGGGCGTAGCCCCGGAAGTCCAGGCCGTAGCGCCGCATGATGCCCTCGAGGAGCAGGTCCAGCTCGATGTCCTCGAGGGCATCCTCGCCCTCGACCGCTTCACGCACCAGCGCTTCCTTCATCACCCTGTACCCGCTGCCCGCTCAATCGAGACGGAGGTTACCCGTTGTTGTTGCCGCCACCAGGGTGTGCACGCTCGGCGTTCTTGAACAGCCACACACGCAACAAACTGAGCAGCTGATCCGTCTCCACCGGCTTGGTGATGTAGTCGCTGGCGCCCGCGTCGATGCACTTCTCGCGGTCTCCCTTCATGGCCTTGGCGGTGAGCGCGATGATGGGGAGCGTCTTCAGCTCGTTGACCTGGCGGATGGCGCGCATGGTCTCGTAGCCGTCCATCTCCGGCATCATCACGTCCATGAGGACGACGTTGAGGTCCGGCGTGGCGCGGATGATGTCGATGCCCTTGCGGCCGTTCTCCGCGTAGAGCACCTGCATCTTGTGCTTCTCCAGCACGCTGGTGAGGGCGAAGATGTTGCGCACATCGTCGTCCACCACGAGCACCTTCTTGCCGGCCAGCACCGGATCGCTCTGGTGCACCTGCTTGATCATCGCCCGCTTGTTCTCGGGCAGGTTGGCCTCCACGCGGTGCAGGAAGAGCGCCGTCTCGTCCAGGAGCTGCTCGGGGGACTTGACGCTCTTGATGATGATGGCGTCGGTGACGCGCTTGAGGACCGTCTCCTCCTCCTCGGACAGCTCCTTGCCGGTGTAGACGATGATGGGCGGGGTGTGGCCCTTCATCTTCATGGCCTCGATGAGCTGCAGGCCCGTCATGTCCGGCAGGCCCAGGTCCAGCACCACGCAGTCGAAGTAGCGCTCCTGCATGGCGTTGAGGGCTTCCTGGCCGCTGCCCACCGCGGTCGTCTTCACGTCGCCGTTGCCAATGAGGGTGACGATGCTGTCGCGCTGGCGCTGATCGTCCTCCACCACCAGCAGGTTCTTCACCGGCCGCTCGATGAAGCCCTTGACGCGGGCCAGGGCATCGCCCAGGGCCTCGCGGTTGGCCGGCTTCTGGAGCACCGCCAGCGCGCCCAGCCGCAGGCCGCGGCTGCGCTGCTCCTCGCTCGCGGAGATGATGTGCACCGGGATGTGGCGGGTGCGGCTGTCGTGCTTGAGCCGGTCCAACAGGTTCCACCCGTCGATGACGGGCAGGCCGATGTCCAGGGTGATGGCATCCGGCCGGTACTGGCGCGCCATGGCCAGGCCCGTGTCTCCGCGCAGCGCCACCAGGCCCTTGAAGCCCTTCTCGCGGGCCAGGGTCAGCACGATGCGGGCGAAGACGATGTCATCCTCGATGATGAGCAGCGTGCGGTCTCCCGGCTGGATGTTGCGCCGGTCGTCCTCGACCTCCTCCTCACGGGCCAGCTCCGCGTCCTGCACCGCGGTCTCCACCTCCGCGCGCAGCGCGTTGAGCCGCGCCTCGGTGGTGGCCCGCTCGGACGGCGTGGGGGTGCCGTTGCCGTTGCTCAGCTGCTGCGAGCGGAGCGCGCTGGTGACGGGCACGTACGTCTGCGGCACGAAGAGGGTGAAGGTGCTGCCCTTGCCCGGGGCGCTGGACACCTTGATTTCTCCACCCAGCAGCTTGGCGATCTCGCGGCTGATGGACAGACCCAGGCCGGTGCCGCCGTACTTGCGGCTGGTGGTGCCATCCGCCTGCTGGAAGGCCTCGAAGATGATGCGCTGCTTGTTCTCCGGGATGCCGATGCCCGTGTCGATGACGGAGAAGGCGAGCACCGCGCCGCCCTGGTTGAGCACGGGGTGATCGATGCTCCAGCCGCTGCGGGCCGGACGCACGTCCAGGGTGACCTGGCCTTCCTCGGTGAACTTGAAGGCGTTGGCCAGCAGGTTCTTGAGCACCTGCTGCAGCCGGCGCCCGTCGGTGAGGATGTGCGAGGGCAGGGCCTGGGCGAACTCCAGCTTGAAGCCCAGCTTCCGGTCCACGGCCACCTGGCGGAAGGTGCGCTCCACGAAGTCCTTCAGGCTGTTGAGCGACACCTCGTCCACATCCACGCTCATCGTTCCGGACTCGATCTTCGACAGGTCCAGGATGTCGTTGATGAGGCTGAGCAGATCGCTGCCGGCGCCGTGGATGGTTTGAGCGAACTCCACCTGACGGCCGCTGAGGTTGCCCTCGGAGTTCTCCGCCAGCAGCTTGGAGAGGATGAGGAGGCTGTTGAGCGGCGTGCGCAGCTCGTGGCTCATGTTGGCCAGGAACTCGCTCTTGTACTTCGAGGAGAGGGCGAGCTGCTGGGCGCGCTCCTCGAGGGCCACCTTGGCCTGCTCGATTTCGCGGTTCTTGCGCTCGACCTCCATGTTCTGGACCTGGAGGAGGCGGCTGCGCTCCTCGAGCTCCTCGTTGGTCTGCTGCAGCTCCTCCTGCTGCTGCTTGAGGCGCTCCTCGGAGGCCTGGAGGCTCTTGGCCTGCTGCTCCAGGCGGCGGTTGGTCTCGGTGAGCTCCTGTTGCTGGCTGCGCAGCTCGTCGGCGAGGCTCTGGGACTGCTTGAGCAGCTCCTCCGTCCGCATGCCGGCGGCGATCGTGTTGAGCACGATGCCGATGGACTCGGTGAGCTGATCCAGGAAGGACAGGTGCGTCTCGCTGAACCGGTAGAAGCTGGCCAGCTCGATGACGGCCTTGACCTGGCCCTCGAAGATGACGGGGAGGACGACGATGTTGAGGGGCTTGGCCTCACCCAGTCCGCTGTTGATGCGGATGTAGTCGTCCGGCACGTCCGTGAGGAGGATGCGGTCCTTCTCCAGGGCGCACTGGCCCACCAGGCCCTCGCCCAGCTTGAAGGAGTTGGCGAGGCTCTTGCGCTCCTTGTAGGCGTAGGCGGACAGCAGACGCAGCGCCTGCTGCTTGTCGTTGCCATCCATCAGGTAGAAGACGCCGTGCTGCGCCTGCACCAGCGGCGCCAGCTCCTTGAGGATGAGCTTGGAGACGGTCTCCAGCTCGCGCTGGCCCTGCAGCAGGCGGGTGAAGCGCGCGAGGTTCGTCTTCAGCCAGTCCTGCTCGGTGTTCTTCTGCGTGGTGTCACGCAGGTTGGCGATCATCTGGTTGATGTTGTCCTTCAGGGCGGCCATCTCGCCCTGGGCCTCCACCGAGATGCTCCGGGTCAGGTCGCCCTTGGCCACCGCGGTGGCGACCTCGGCGAGCGAGCGCACCTGGGTGGTGAGCGAGCCGGCCATGGAGTTCACGTTGTCCGTGAGGTCCTTCCACGTACCGGCGGCGCCGGGCACCTTGGCCTGGCCACCCAGCTTGCCCTCGATACCCACCTCGCGGGCCACCGTGGTCACCTGGTCGGCGAACGTGGCCAGCGTGTCGATCATGCCGTTGATGGTGTCGGCGAGGGCGGCGATCTCGCCCTTGGCGACGAGGGCCAGCTTGCGCTTCAGGTCACCGGCGGCCACCGCGGTCACGACCGTGGCGATGCCGCGCACCTGGGCGGTCAGGTTGCTGGCCATGCTGTTCACGTTGTCCGTGAGGTCCTTCCAGATGCCGGCGACGCCCTGCACCTGCGCCTGGCCACCCAGCTTGCCCTCGGTACCCACCTCGCGAGCGACGCGGGTCACTTCGGAGGCGAAGGACGAGAGCTGATCCACCATCGTGTTGATGGTCTGCTTCAGCTCCAGAATCTCGCCCTTCACGTCCACGGTGATCTTCTTGGAGAGATCACCCATGGCGACGGCGGTGGTCACCTTGGCGATGTCGCGCACCTGAGCGGTCAGGTTGCTCGCCATGCTGTTCACGTTGTCGGTCAGGTCCTTCCAGGTGCCGCTGACGCCCTTCACCTGGGCCTGGCCGCCCAGCTTTCCTTCCGTACCCACTTCCTTCGCGACGCGGGTCACTTCGGAGGCGAACGAGGAGAGCTGATCCACCATCGTGTTGATGGTGTTCTTGAGCTCGAGGATTTCCCCCTTCACGTCCACGGTGATCTTCTTGGACAGGTCACCGCGGGCCACGGCGGTGGTCACCTCGGCGATGTTGCGCACCTGGTCGGTCAGGTTGCTCGCCATGGAGTTCACGTTGTCCGTGAGGTCCTTCCACGTGCCGGACACGCCCTTCACCTGGGCCTGGCCGCCGAGCTTTCCTTCCGTACCCACCTCGCGGGCAACGCGGGTCACCTCGCCAGAGAAGGTGTTGAGGTTGTCCACCATCGTGTTGATGGTGTTCTTCAGCTCGAGAATCTCACCGCGCACATCCACGGTGATCTTCTGGCCGAGGTCACCGTTGGCAACGGCGGTGGCGACCTTGGCGATGTCACGCACCTGGGCGGTGAGGCCGCTGGCCATGCTGTTCACGCTGTCGGTGAGGTCCTTCCACGTACCGGCGACCCCACGCACGACGGCCTGTCCCCCCAGCTTTCCTTCCGTACCCACCTCGCGGGCGACGCGGGTCACTTCCGAGGCGAACGACGAGAGCTGGTCGACCATCGTGTTGATGGTGTTCTTCAGCTCCAGGATTTCGCCCTTCACGTCCACGGTGACCTTCTTGGAGAGGTCGCCGTTGGCCACGGCCGCCGTCACCTTGGCGATGTCGCGCACCTGGGCGGTGAGGTTGCCGGCCATGGAGTTCACGTTGTCCGTGAGGTCCTTCCACGTGCCGCTGACGCCTTCCACCTGTGCCTGGCCGCCCAGCTTGCCCTCGGTGCCCACTTCCTTGGCGACGCGGGTCACTTCCGAGGCGAAGGACGAGAGCTGATCCACCATCGTGTTGATGGTGTTCTTCAGGGCCAGAATCTCGCCCTTCACGTCCACGGTGATCTTCTTGGAGAGATCGCCGCGGGCCACGGCGGTGGTCACCTCGGCGATGTTGCGGACCTGGCCCGTGAGGTTCGAGGCCATCTGGTTCACGTTGTCCGTGAGGTCCTTCCACGTGCCGGCGACGTCCTTCACCTGCGCCTGGCCGCCGAGCTTGCCCTCCGTACCCACCTCGCGGGCGACGCGCGTCACCTCGACGGAGAAGGTGTTGAGGTTGTCCACCATCTTGTTGATGGTGTTCTTCAGCTCGAGGATTTCCCCGCGCACGTCCACGGTGATCTTCTGGCCGAGGTCGCCGTTGGCCACCGCGGTGGCGACCTTCGCGATGTCGCGCACCTGGGCGGTGAGGCCGCTGGCCATGCTGTTCACGCTGTCCGTCAGGTCCTTCCAGGTGCCGCTGACGCCCTGCACCTGCGCCTGACCGCCCAGCTTTCCTTCGGTACCCACCTCGCGGGCCACGCGGGTCACTTCGGAAGCGAAGGAGGAGAGCTGATCCACCATCGTGTTGATGGTGTTCTTGAGGGCGAGGATTTCGCCCTTCACGTCCACGGTGACCTTCTTGGACAGGTCGCCGCGGGCCACCGCCGTGGTGACATCCGCGATGTCACGCACCTGGGCGGTGAGGTTGGAGGCCATCTGGTTCACGCTGTCCGTGAGGTCCTTCCAGGTACCGGACACGCCCTCGACCTTGGCCTGGCCGCCGAGCTTTCCTTCGGTACCCACCTCGCGGGCAACGCGGGTCACCTCGCCCGAGAAGGTGTTGAGGTTGTCCACCATCTTGTTGATGGTGTTCTTGAGCTCGAGGATTTCGCCCTTCACGTCCACGGTGACCTTCTGGCCGAGGTCACCGTTGGCGACGGCGGTGGCGACCTTGGCGATGTCACGCACCTGGGCGGTGAGGCCGCTGGCCATGGAGTTCACGTTGTCCGTGAGGTCCTTCCACGTACCGGACACGCCCTTCACCTGCGCCTGGCCACCCAGCTTACCCTCGGTACCCACTTCGCGGGCCACGCGGGTCACTTCGCCGGAGAAGGTGTTGAGGTTGTCCACCATCGTGTTGATGGTCTGCTTCAGCTCGGCGATCTCACCGCGCACGTCCACGGTGATCTTCTTGGACAGGTCGCCGTTGGCCACGGCGGTCGTCACGTCGGCGATGTTACGCACCTGGGCGGTGAGGTTGCTCGCCATCAGGTTCACGCTGTCGGTGAGCTCCTTCCAGGTGCCGGACACGCCGCGCAGCACGGCCTGGCCGCCCAGCTTTCCTTCGGTCCCCACCTCGCGGGCCACGCGGGTCACTTCCGAGGCGAAGGAGGACAGCTGGGCCACGGTGCTGTTGACGACCTGGGCGGTGCGGAGGAACTCGCCCTTGAGGGGCCGGTCCTCGAACTCCAGGGCCATGGTCTGGGTGAGGTCACCCTTGGCCACGGCGCCGATGACGCGGGCCACCTCGGTGGTGGGCTGTGCCAGGTCGGCGATGAGCGAGTTCACCGCCTCCACGGCCGCCTGGTAGCTGCCCACGGCGCCATTGAGCGTGGCGCGCTGGGTGATGCGGCCCTCGCGGCCCACCACGGTGCTGACGCGCTCCAGCTCGTGCACGAGCGCCTGGTTGAGGGTGATGACCTCGTTGAAGGTGTCGTAGATCTTCCCCGTGGTGCCTGTGCGGTCCTCGGGCATGCGGGCGCTGAAGTCACCCTTGCGGAGCGACTGGAGCGTCTTGAGGAGGAGCTTCGGATCGAGCGCGTTGTCGGCGGGCGCCTTATCGGACTGCGTTGCCATGGTGTGGGGCTTCTCCTGTGCTGCTTGTCCGGCGAAGCGGCACCCGTGGGGCGCGCCGTCCACCGTTCACCTGGGGGAAGGGGAGGGGCGGTTTCAGGCCGCCGTACAGAGCTTCTTCAAGACTTGAGACAGGTCGTCGGAGGACACGGGCTTGACGAGGTGGGCGTCGAAGCCCGCCTCGAGCGCGCGCTTGCGGTCCTCGGGGTGGCCGTAGCCGGTGAGGGCCACGAGCCGCGTGTCGGCGCCACCGGCGGAGGCGCGGACGAGCTCCGCCACCTTGTAGCCGTCCAGCTCGGGAAGGCCGATGTCCACCAGGGCCACCTGGGGCCGCTCGGAGAGCACCAGGTCCACGGCGGAGCGGCCGTCGCTGGCCTCCTGGACGCGGTGGCCGTGGAGCTCCAGCAGATCCTTCAGCGTCTCGCGGATGTCCGGGTTGTCCTCCACGAGGAGGATGTGGAGGGGCTGGAGCTTCTGGGAGGCGGAGGCGGCGGCCTTCAACATGCCGGGCAGCGAGAGCGCCGCGGGGGCCTCGGCGGGCAGGGGGAGGCGGACGGTGAACTCGCTGCCCTGGGAGATGCCGTCGCTGCGCGCGGACACGCTGCCGCCGTGCATCTCCACCAGGCTGCGCACCAGGGTGAGGCCCAGGCCGAGCCCGCCCTGCGCGCGGTCGCTGCCGGGGTCCACCTGCACGAAGAGATCGAAGACGCGGTGGAGCATCTCCGGCCGCAGGCCGATGCCGTTGTCGCGCACGCTCAGCACCAGCTCGTCGCCCTGGCGCCCGGCCTCGAGGTGGATGCGGCCGCCGGAGGGCGTGTACTTGGCCGCGTTGTGCAGCAGGTTGGCCACCACCTGCGTCATGCGGGTGGGGTCCACGTTGAGCATCACCACCTCGGAGGGCAGCGACACGGTCAGCTCGTGGCGGCGCTGGGAGACGATGGGCTCGCAGGCCTGCACCGCGCCCTCCACCACGTCCGAGAGCGCGACGAGGACGGGCTTGAGCTCCACCTTGCCGCGGGTGATGCGGCTGACGTCCAGCAGGTCATCCACCAGCCGCGTCATGTGGGCCACCTGGCGGTCCGCGCTGGCGATGGTGCGCTGGATGATGTCGTCCTGCCACATGCGCATGCGGAAGACCTCGAGCGCGTGGCGGACGGGGGCCAGGGGGTTGCGCAGCTCGTGGGCGAGCATGGCGAGGAACTCGTCCTTGCGCCGGTCCGCCTCGCGCAGGGCGCCGATGAGGCGCTCGCGCTCGAGGGCCACGGCGACCTGATCGCACACGCCCTGCATGAGGGACAGCTCGTCGGCGGAGAAGGCGCGCAGGGTGCGCGTGCCGAAGGCCAGTGTACCCAGGACGCGGCCCTGGCTAAGGAGCGGGTAGCAGGCGAGGGCGGCCAGTCCCAGCTCCGGCGCGGCATCCGGGACGGGCCCGTTGGCGGCGGCACCGGCGTCGAGCACCCAGCGCTTGTTCTCGGCGGCCACGCGTCCCGCGACTCCCTGTCCGGGCGTCAGCAGCTCCAGCCGGGGCACCAGGGCCTCGGGGATGCCGGCGTGGGCCGCGAGCTGCAGGGCGCCATGGCCCTCCTGGAAGAGGTAGCCCAGGCAGACCTCGAGGCCCAGGTGCTCGATGATCTGATGGTGGACGCTGTTGAGGAGGGTGCGCCCATCGGGGCCCTTGAGCAGGCGGCTGGCCACGTCCGCGAGCAGCCGCAGCCGGGCGTTGCTCTCGTGGAGGGCGGACTGGGCCTGCTCCTTCTCGTTGACGAGCCGCACCAGCTCCTGGGCGCGCTGCTCGCGGGCCTCGGACACCTTGCGCTCGCGCTCCATCTCCTGCTCCAGCAGGGAGCGCTCGTAGTGGGCGCGGGCCTCGGCCAGCTTGCGCTCGTGCTCGCGGCTCTCCGCCTGCCGCAGCAGCTCCGCCTGCCGGCGCACCTCCTCCGTCTTGCGGTGCAGGTCCAGGAAGACCGTCACCTTCGTGCGGAAGATCTCCGGGACGATGGGCTTGAAGAGGTAGTCCACCGCGCCCAGCTCGTAGCCGCGCGTGACGTTCACCTCGCTGCGGTTGTAGGCGGTGATGAAGATGATGGGGATGTGGCGCGTGCGCTCGCGCATGCGGATGAGGCTCGCCGTCTCGTAGCCATCCATCCCCGGCATCTGCACGTCCAGGAGGATGAGCGCGAAGTCGCGGTCCAGCAGCAGGCGCAGTGCCTCGTCACCCGAGGAGGCGGTGACGATGTTGGCCCCCATGTCGGCCATGAGCACCTCCAGGGAACGGAGGTTGGCCGGGGTGTCATCAACGGTCAGGACGTCTACACGCGAGAGCGCGGGGGGCGAGGACATGGTGGGCGAAGCGGGGTGCGCGCGGGCCGTCCGGGGATCAGACACCCTGCTTCTTTACCGTCTCTCTTCACTGCAACCCAGATCCAACGTGGAGCGCGCTGTCGGCTGACTGACGCCCAGGCAGACAAGCGAGCCGAAAACTGTCTGCCGGAGAACATCTGGAGAGGGGAGACCTGGAGCAGTGACCGGTGGCGGACGGTTGGATGCTCCCCGCCGGGAGGTGGGTGTCCGGGACAACACGGTGGCTGGGTTGGCGGACGATGAAGCCGCCCTTCTTCATAAGGTGAGCATCCGGAAGAACTCGCCCGCCATGCGCCGGCCGTGCCGCGCGAGGTTCGATGCCGTCCCGGAGAGCACGTGGTCGTGTCAGTAGACGATGCAGTCGAACTGCTCGATGACGGCCCTGAGTTTTTCCGGGGTGGTTTCGAGCTTCTTCGCGACGGCGGGAGCGTACTTCGTCAGCGCCACCGTGGACGGCGGCTGGTCGTGGAGTTCGTCCACGACGACACTGCCAAACATACCGGGCCACTTGCCGCGACGTAGCTCTGGAGCCCGTCCGATGGGGTCCAGGAAGGTGAAACAAGGCCATTTGGGAAACCGCAGGGTCTGGGGGTCACACCCCATGAAGCGGCAGCCGTCCAGACGCGCCTCGGAGAAGTCGCAGTCCTCAATGGAGCCCAACTGGTACTCCGGCTCCTTGCCGTACTCGGGCCAGTGCCCGAAGTCACACCCGGACAGCCGCCCCTTGAACCGGCACCCCTTGAGTGAGGCGCGTATCCACTGCTGATGGTTCTTCAGTTCCTGCTTCACCTCGAAGATGCAGTCGGTGAAGCGCACGTCACGAATGAACAGGTTGCTGGCAGCCACCTTCAGCACCAGCGTGCAGTTCTTCAGCGTCAAATTGCGGCCCAGGAAGTAGAGGGTACCTTTGTCCGTCAGCTCCAGCCGCTCGTGTTCCAACTGCTTGTTCTCGTAGAAAACCTTCTTGGCAATCATCCGCCGCCCTTTCAGAAGGTGAGCATCCGGAAGAACTCGCCCGCCATGCGCCGGCCATGGTGCGCGAGGTTCGACGCCGTTGCGGAGAGAATCTCGTCTGCCTCAATACACAATGCAGTCGAACTTCTCGACAACGGCCCTGAGCGCTTCGGGGGTGGTCTCGAACCGCCTGGCAATGGAGGGGGCGTGATAGGTGATGGCCCTGGTGGACGGAGGTCGCGTGTGCAGATCTTCTATGACGACAAGGCCGAAGCGGCCCGGCCACTCGATGCTATTCAACTGACGGCTGTGGCCAATCGGGTCCAGGATGGTGAAGCAAGGCCACTTGGGAAAACGGAGGGTGCGGGGGTCACTTCCCATGATGCGGCAGCCGTCCAGGCGGGCCTCGGAGAAGTCGCAGTCCTCGATGGAGCCCAACTGGTACTCCGGCCCCTTGCCGTACTCGGGCCAGTGCCCGAAGTCACACCCCGACAGCCGCCCCTTGAACCGGCAGCCCTTGAGGGAGGCACATATCCAGTCCTGGTGGTTCGTCAGTTCCTGCTTCACCTCGAAGGTGCAGTTGATGAACCGTGCGCCGAGGATGCGCAGGCGTCTGGCGGGCACTTTCAGGACAACAGTACAGTTGCGCAGCATCAGGTTGGGTCCAAGGAAGTAGAGCGAATCCTTGTCTGTTAATTCCAACCGCTCATTTTCAAACGTCTTGTTTTCGATGAGAACGTTGGTGAGCCACCCCATGGCCGCCCCTTCAGAAGGTGAGCATCCGGAAGAACTCG
>NZ_DASUNC010000099.1:0-67677 GCF_036277355.1 Archangium sp. | reverse complement strand
GCCCAGGCCCTCCATGGAGATGTAGCCCAGCGTGTCCGCCGTCACGTAGCGGGCGATCTCCTCCACGCTGTGGCTGGAGGCGATCAGCTCCTGCCGGCTCGGCGTGTCGATGCCGTAGTAGCAGGGCCACTGCGTGGGCGGCGAGGAGATGCGCAGGTGCACCTCCAGCGCGCCGGCCGCCTTGAGCATCTTCACGATCTTCCGGCTGGTGGTGCCACGCACGATGGAGTCGTCCACCACCACCACGCGCTTGCCCTTGAGCACCTGGCGCACCGCCGACAGCTTCAGCTTCACGCCGAAGTGGCGGATGGACTGCTGCGGCTCGATGAAGGTGCGGCCCACGTAGTGGCTGCGGATGAGGCCCACGTCGTACGGAATGCCGCTCGCCTGCGCGTAGCCGATCGCCGCCGGCACGCCCGAGTCCGGCACCGCGATGACCAGGTCCGCTCCGGGCGCCGGCTGCTCCCTGGCCAGCTGCCGCCCCATCTCCTTGCGCGTCTCGTACACGCTCGTGCCGAACAGCACCGAGTCCGGCTTGGCGAAGTACACGTGCTCGAAGATGCACCGGCCCAGCCGCGTGGGCGGGAAGGGCTGGCTGGCGTGCAGGCCCGTCTCGTCGATGACCACCATCTCTCCGGCCTCGAGCTCCCGCAGGAACTCCGCCTCGATGAGATCCAACGCCGTCGTCTCGCTGGCCAGCACCCAGCTGTTCTTCAGCATGCCGAGCACCAGCGGCCGGAAGCCGTTCGGGTCCCTCACCGCCACCAGCTTCTTGTCGGTGAGGAAGAGGATGCTGTAGGCGCCCTTCACCTTGGAGAGGGCCTCGACGACCTTCTGCTCGAAGGTGGGCTGCTTGGAGCGGGCGATGAGGTGGATGACCACCTCGGTGTCCGAGTCCGACTGGAAGATGGCGCCGTCGGCCTCGAGCTGGTGGCGCAGCTCCTGCGCGTTGACGAGGTTGCCGTTGTGGGCCACCGCCAGCTGCCCGCCCACGTACTCCACCGTGAGGGGCTGGGCGTTCTTGAGCTGGCTGACGCCCGCCGTGGAGTAGCGCACGTGGCCGATGGCCGCGCTGCCCGGCAGCTTCTCCAGCACCGGCGCGGTGAAGATGTCCGCCACGAGCCCCATCTCGCGATGGGCCCGGAGGCCATGGCCGTCCGTGGCGACGATGCCCGCGGACTCCTGCCCACGATGCTGCAGGGCATGCAGGCCGAGGTACGTCAGGTTGGACGCCTCTGGGTTACCAACGATTCCGAAGATCCCACACATGCCGCGAGCCTTACCCCCTTCGGGTGCCGAACGGAACTGGAGAACGGCGGCCTCGTCCGGGGGATTCCGGGAGGGGGGTGGGGAAAGGGCAGGCAGGCGGAGATTCACCTGGAATTCACCATCTGGAGGTAGGCTTCCCTCCCTGGATGTCCTCGCGCTTCCGGCGCTGGCTGCGCCACCTGCTTCCCCTGTTGATTCTCACCGTGGGCTCGGCGTACGCCCTCGCGTCCTGGAACTGGTGCGGGCGGTGGAACGAGCGCGCACCCCTGGTACTCGAGCAGGCGAGGGCCGAGGGTCCCCTGAAGGCCGGGGCGGCGAAGGTGCCGCTGGCTCCGCCCTATCCCGTGGTGGTGGCCGGTTATGGGCCTCCCCGCCCCGAGGCCAGCCAGGCGGACACCCCACCCCAGGCGCGGGCCGTGGTGCTGGCCGCCGGGGACGTGAAGGTGGGGCTGGTGTCGCTGGAGCTGCTGCTGGTGCCCGACGAGCTGGTGGCGGCGGTGCGCGAGCGGGCCGCGGGCCTGGGGCTCCCGCACGTGGTGGTGGTGGCCACGCACGCGCACTCGTCCTTCGGAGGCTATGACTCGCGGCTGGTGTCCCAATTGGTGGGCACCGGGCGCTTCCGGAAGGCGGCACTGGAGGCGGCGGTGGCCGGGGCCACCGAGGCGCTGCGTCAGTCGGTGGCGCGGCTCGCGGACGTCACGTTGGAGGTGGGCGAGGCGAAGGAGCCGGGCCTGGTGCGCTCGCGCTCGGGAGGCGATGCCCCGGATGGAGCGCTCACCCACGCGGTGCTGAGAAGCGCGGCGGGGCCGGTGGCGGAGCTGCTGGTGTTCGCCGCGCACCCCACGGTGGTGCCGAGGAAGCGGGACTTCGTGGACCCGGACTGGCCGGGGCGGCTGAGCCAGCTGCGCGAGGAGCGGGGTGGGGTGGCGCTGGTGCTGCAGGGGGCCGCGGGCAACGCGTCGGTGGCCTTCGACGAGGGCGAGGGCGTGGAGAAGGCGCTGGGGTACGCGCGGGCCGTGGCGGGACTGGCCGAGCGCACGGCGCCGGTGGCGGCCGGGAGCCCGAGGCTGGCCTTCGCGCGGGTGGAGGTGGCGCTGCCGAGGCCGGACGCCTCGCGGCTGGTGCCGTCATACTCGCGCGCGGCGGGGGACAACTTCCTGTGCGCCTCGTCCTCGCGGACGGCGGAGGTGGGGGCGCTGACGCTCGGGCCGCTGGAGCTGCTGATGCTGCCGGGCGAGCCCACGGTGGGCGCGGGTGCGGCGCTGGTGCGGCGCACGGGGGCCACGGGCGTGCTGGGGCTGGCGGACGGTTACGTGGGCTACGTGGAGACGCCGGAGCGGGTGGAGGCGCGCGAGGGCGAGTCGCGCCGCCAGTACTTCGGCCCCGCCCTGCTGGAACGCCTGGGCACGGGGGCGGATGAGGCCGCCCGGGCCGCGGGCTTCACTCGCTGAGCGGACCGCTCAGATCTTCTCGAGCTTCTCGAACTGCGAGTCCTCGTCCCGCTTCTTGAAGAGCAGGGCGGTGCGGCCCAGGAGCTGGGCCAGCTCGGAGCCCGTGCCCTCGGCGAGCTTCTTGGCGGCCTCGTGGCGGTCCTCCGGGCCCTCGTTGATCTTCACCTTGATGAGCTCGTGGTCGTGCAGCGCCTGCTCGACGGCGGCGATGACGCCCTCGGTGACGCCCGACTGGCCCACGATGACCACCGGCTCCAGGTGGTGTCCCAGCCCGCGGAGGTGGCGGCGCTGTTTTCCGGTCAACGGCAAGATGCTTCTCCTCGTGTAGGGGAGCGCTCGGCGGCGCTCCCGGGGTGGCGCACCCTACTTCTTTTGGGACGCCATGCGGATCTCCCGCTGCGCGTCGATGTGATTGGGCTGCACCTCCACCGTCTTCTGGAAGTGCTTGAGCGCGCCGTGGTTGTCACCACATAGCTTGGCGATGACTCCCAGGAAATAGTGCCCCGAGGCCACCTTGTCGTTTTGCTTCAGACACTGCTGGATGTCCTTGTAGGCCTCGGCGTAGCCCGCCTTCTTGTCCTCGAAGGTGAAGAAGCGGGCGTAGCCGCGCCAGGCGAAGAACTCGGGCTCCTCGGGGTTGAGCTGGATGGCCTCGTCGAGCAGTTTGGCGGCGTCGGCGAACTTGCGGGCCTTGATGTAGATGCCGGCCTTGCGGAAGAACTCCTCGCTCTTGAGGATGGCCTCCACGTCCACCTGGGCCGGCGTGCTGCCGCCGGTCTTGAGATCCTCGAGGTACGCGGCGCGGCTCTTGTCGTCCGAGAGCGCGCGGTAGGCGTCGCCGATGTAGGCGAAGATGTCGGCCTTGAGCTTCTCCAGCTCGGGAGGCGCACCGGGAGGCAGCGTGTCCGGGTGGTACTGCTTGGCCAGCTTGAAGTAGGCGATCTTCACCGCCGGGCCGTTGGTGTCCACGCCCAGGCCCAGGCGCTCGAAGTGGTTCTGCTCCTTCATCTTCGCGGCGAGCTCGCGGAGCGTGGGAATCTCGGCCGCGCCCGGTGCGGAGCCAGGGGCCGCGGCGGGAGCGGAGGCAGGAGCCGGGGCGGCCGGTTTCGCCGCGGGCGGAGCGGCGGCGGCGGGCGCGGCCGGTTTCGCGGCGGGAGGAGGCGGGGCGGGCTTGGCCACCGGGGCCTGAGGTGCCGCCGGACGGGGCGCGGTGGCCTGGGGGGTGGCGCCGGCCTGGGCGACCCCTGGCGCCGTGGCCGCGCGGGCGGCCTGGGGTGCGGCGGCGGGAGGCGCGGCCGGCTTGGCGGCGGGAGCCACGGGAGGCACCGTCTTGGCGGCCGGAGCCACGGGAGGCGCCGTCTTGGCGGCCGGAGCCACGGGAGGCGCCGTCTTGGCGGCCGGAGCCACGGGAGGCGCGGTCTTGGCGGCGGGCTGCGGGGCGGCCGGGGCGTTCGCCTGCGTGGGAGGGGGAGCCGCCACGCGCGGGGCCACGGCCGCGAAGGACACCCCATCGAGCTCCTTGAGGAGGAACACGAGGCGCAGCAGGTGCTCGGCGTCCTGGGGAATGTCGTTGAGGAGCTGGCCGGTGGAGCGCACCCCGTCGATGAGGGCGAGCACGCGCACCTCGTGAGGGGTGAGGCGCAGGTCACCGGTGGCCACGCGGCCGTTGGCCTTCATCACCGGCAGGGGGAGCACGGGCTGGAGCCGGCGGCGGAGGTCCGCGCTGGGCATGCGGCGCACGAGATCGCTCAGCACGGCCCACTTGTTGCCCAGGGGCATGGCCTTGGCGGCGGGCAGCTCCCTGGGCTCGAAGGTGAAGGAGCCGGACTCGGCGCGCAGGCCCTTGAGGAGGATGGCCTGGGCGCGGTGGGCGAGCTGGGTGAAGGCGGAGGCGGGCTGGAGGAGCCCCAGGCCGAAGAGGGCCGCGAGCAGCTCTCCGCCGAAGCGGCCGCGGGCGGCCTCGGCCTGCTGGAGCTGCTCGGCGGTGGCGAGCTTCGCCTGGAGGAGCCAGGTGCCCAGCGTGTCCTCGGGGTGGGAGGAGTCGATGAACTCGGGGTTGCCCTTGCGGAAGTGGATGCTGACGGCGCAGTCGGCGAGGGTGAGCGTGAGCAGGCCCGTGTGGTTGCCGGCGGCGATGAGGCCGTAGAGGCGCACGGGCGAGTGCGTCTCGATCGTCCCACTGGCGGGAGGTGGCTCCTCCGGGGTGGAGACCGAGGGGACGGAGACCGAGGGCCGCGCGACGGCCGGTGCGGGAGCGGCGGCCGCCGCGGGAGGCACGCCCGGAGCCTGGGCCGCGGGCTGTGCGGGTGCACCGGGCGCCACGGGGGCAGGCGGGCGGGCGGCGGGGGTTGCCACGGGCACACCGGCACCGGGGACGGGAGGCCGGGTCATGGCGGGGCCGGCGCCAGGCACACCGGGAGCGGGCGGCCGGGCGACGGCACCGGGGCCCGCGGGGGGCACGGAGACGGGAGGCCGGGTGATGCCGGGGCCCGCGATGGGCACACCGGCACCGGCGACGGGAGGACGGGTGACCGCGGGGCCCGCGACAGGCACACCGGCACCGGCGACGGGCGGCCTCGTGACGGCACGAGGCGGCGCGGCGGGCGCACCGGGCGGGGCCGCGGGCACACTTGGACCGGGGGGAACGACGTCGCCCCACGTCTCGCGGGGGAACGAGTCGCGCAGGTGCGGGAAGCGCCCGGGGAAGGCGAAGTTGATGCCGTCCTCGGACACCTGGAGCTTGCCCTGGATGATGCCGTTATCGATCAGCAACTCGATGGTTGGCAGGGCGAGCGGACCCCAGATGGTCCCCTGTTCGTTCCGCACGAAGTATTGCCGGACTTCTCCCTCCGCCATCTCGGATGTCGCTCCTTGTGTGCCTGGGGGCACCCTAACCCGGACCCAACGCCTCCGCTACGGAGCCTCCAACGAGGCCAGCCCGATGAGGCTCAGGCAGGCCGGGTCCGCGTCCTGAGCGCTCGGTGGGTCGAAGCAATACACCTCTGTATCGAACACCTTGCACAGGCCCTTGGGGGTGGCCGCGCAGGACACCTTGGAATAGGCCTTGGTGCAGCCGTAGCCGCACACCGGTTGGCCGTCGCTCAACTGGCACTGCAGGGCCGGCAGGTTCTTGCCATAGGCGCAGAGCACCTCGGCGGGCGGGTCGAAGCAGGTGAGCTGGAGACCATCGCTCTTGCAGGCGCCCGCGGGCGTCCTGTTGCACGCCACCTTCCCGGCGCCCAGGGTGCACTTGTAGCCGCACGCGCTCTCCACGCCGTTGCTGCGGCACTCGGCGCGAGGCGTGTCCTTGCCATGAACGGCGTACACCTCGGGGGGCGGATCGAAACAGACGATCTCGTCATTGCGTCCGACACAAATACCCGCGGGAGTGCGCGCGCACTTCACCTTGCCGGGTTGCGTGGCGCAGTTGTAGCCGCAGGCCACCTGTCCGTCGATGACCTTGCAATCGGGCTCGGGCAGGGCGCTGCCGTAGATGCGGACGATGTGGGGCGGAGGGTCGAAGCAGATGGCCTGACCATCCAGGACCTGGCAGGTGCCCTGGGGCGTCTGCGCGCACTGCACGCGCCGCCCGTCCGACTTGCACTGGTAGCCACACGCCACGTGCCCGTCGATGGAGCGGCAGGTGGGCCCCTTGGGGTCCACGGGCGCGGGCGGGGCGGACAGCAGCACGAGGGTCATCACGGAGACGAGGGAGGCGAGCACGGAAGGACCTCGGCGGGGGGGCTTGGCCCCGAATTGACGCCCAGAGTCGTCGCGCACGCAAGCTTTGGACGTGGTAGGTGGCCGCTCGTGGAAGTCAGCGCGCTCGAAATCGTCCTGTTGTGTATCGCGGCCCTCACGGCGGGTGTGGTGGATGCCATCGCCGGGGGAGGAGGGCTCGTGACGCTGCCCGCTCTGCTGACGACCGGCCTGCCGCCGCACGTGGTGCTGGGGACCAACAAGGGACAGTCGGTGTTCGGCGCGTTCGCGGCGCTGGTGCGCTTCTATCGGGCGGGGCTGCTGAACCGGCAGCTCGCGACGGTCACCTTTCCGCTGGGGCTGGTGGGCTCGTTCCTCGGCGCGGGGCTGGTGTTGCTGATGCGCCCCGAGGTCCTCAAGCCGGTGGTGCTCGCGCTGTTGGTGATCGTCGCGGCCTTCCTGGCCTTCCGCCGGGGGCCGCCGCCGGGCGAGCGGCCCGAGCCTCCCCGCAACCGCCTGCTGTCGCTGGGAGCGATCATCGCGCTGCTCATCGGCACCTATGACGGCTTCTTCGGGCCGGGGACGGGCACGTTCCTCATCATCGCCTTCTCGGGGCTGCTGGGGCACGGGCTGACGAAGGCCTCGGCGGACGCGAAGGTGGTGAACTTCGCCTCCAACCTCGCGGCGGTGAGCCTCTTCGCCTACCGCGGCCTGGTGCTCTGGTACGTGGCCCTGCCCATGGCCGCGGCGCAGTTCACCGGCGGGTGGATTGGCGCGCACCTGGCCGTGCGGGGCGGCGACAAGCTGGTGCGCAAGGTGGTGCTGCTGGTGGTGACGGCGCTCGTCCTCAAGCTGGGCCGCGACGTCTTCGCCGGGTGAGCCCGCTCAGCCGATGAACACCAGCAGCCCGTGGCCGCGCCTGGCCACGGCGGCCGTGAACTTCTTCAGCTCCTCGAAGAAGGAGAAGAGCTCCTCTTCGGGGTCGAGGTCGGGCGGCGGCTCCTCCCAGAAGCCCGGATAGATGTCCTCTTCCTGCAGGCGCGCGGGATCATAGCGCTTGCGCAGCGTGTCCTCGGAGAGCGCGCCGAGCGCCTTGGAGAGGGTCTTCACCTGGTCCGGCGTGAAGACGCGAGCGGTGCCCTCGTCCGAGGGGATGTCTCCCACGTCCTGGCCTCCGCGCACCAGGAAGTCCAGTGGCGCCTTGCCCTCCCAGGCCGTGCCCGTCATCAGGTACTGCAGGCCGTGCCAGGTCTCACCGATGTCGAGGTCCAGGAAGCGCGAGCCCTCCGCGTCCTCGAAGTCCTCCTCGTCGTCGATGAACTCCTCGAGCTTGTCGGGGTGCTCGAGCAGCTTCTGGCGCTGGGTGTCCGTCAGGCTGCGAAGGGTACAGAGCATCTCCATCCGTTTCTCCTGCCCGGGTCACGGGGGCGGCGACCTTACCAGTGGTTCGCAACCCCTCGAAAGTATCGAGCCCGCGCCCGGGGGTCCGCCGAAGCACCGCGCGCGTGATGCTCATGGACCCCATCCTCTGGAGCAACGGCTGGCCCTCGATGCCCGAGGCGCCGTCCATCACGTCGCGGCCCATGCCGTAGGCGCGGTGCTTCACCGGGAGGGCGGCGCGAGCAGCTCTCCCACCCGCCGCCGCGCCTCCTCCACCTGCTCCCGCGTGGCGAGGAAGGCCCCGTTGAACGCGGGGCACTCGTCCACGAGCTCCCGCATCGCGGCGAACGCCGCCTTCGAGAGGAAGGGAGCGAGGTGCACCCATCGTTTGCGAGAGGCCCAGGGCTTGCCGGCCGCGATGTCCCGAGCGAGCTCGGCACGGGCCCTCGCGGCCTCTCCGCGCCCCGCGGGCACCTGGCGGGCGAGCGCGGCGTCGAAGGCGCAGGCGCTCCGCATCACCACGTCCTCGTGGAGCAACCACCACCCCTGGCCGAACGCGGGAACGAGCCCCTCCCGGAGCAGGACGCCGCCGATGCGAGAAGCATCCGCTCCGGCTTCCGGGTGCGCTTCCAGCCCGAGGTTGCACGTGGCGATGGCCACCTGCGCCGCCTCCAGTGCGCGCAAGGGGCGGCCCGCATGGACGCAGCCGGAGAGCAGCACGTTCGACAGGTAGCCCAGGTCCTGCATGCACCGCGCGAGGGCCTCGGGCGATTCACCCTGGAGCCAGGCCAGCGCCTCCCGGAGGACCCTGGCCGAGGCGTACGGGTGGGTGCCGCCGCCCTCGCCGAGCAGGGCCACCGGGGGCCGCGGGGTCAGCACCTCCGCCTCCTGGAGGAGGTGGAGCAGGGGCATGGTGGATGCCGCGGCCTGGGCGGGCCGTACGCCATCCACCTGGGCGGGCGGAGTCCGTGTGGCCTCGCGCTGAGCCCGGGCGTAGCCGCGGGTGATGGGGTCGTCTCCCACGCGCCCGGACCTGGCGAGTCCCAGGAAGGCCGCCGCATCCGTGGGGGCGACGAAGCCCTCGCGCTCGCGCCGCTCCTCCCGCGCCTGGGACACGTCCGCTTCGAGCTGCTCGGCCGTGGTGAGGACCGCGTACAGCCCACCGTTGTCCTCGATGAACTCGGAGGCCTGATGGCAGCAGCGCTCGAGCAGACGCACGAGGAGCTCATGGTGTGCCTCGTCGAGCGCCACGAGCACCGAGAGCACCGCGTCCCACGACTCGGGCCGGCGGGCGATGAGCAGGAACCGGTCCAGCTCATGGCTGAGGCTGCTCTCCAGCGCCTTGTCCACGAGGGACTCGTCCTCCTGGGCTTCGTTCGAGCGCATGCGTTCGAGCGTCAGCGCATCCAGGTCCAGCACCAGGAGCTGCCCGGACAGCGCGAAGGTGACGAAGTCCTCGTCCATCTCCGCGAGCCGGGCCGCCGCGCGATCCGCCCCCATCTCGAGCATCACCTCCAGCCAGAGGCCGAAGCGCTCCGTGTCGAAGCGCTCCTCCTGGCCGGGGCGGGTGCTGTGCCACAGGTCCTCGTCGAAGATGCGGGCCAGTTGCTGCGTCGTGGCGAGAGCCACCAGCTCTCCCGCGTCCTCCAGCCCGACGTGGTGGATGAGGCGCGTCAGGGCGGGGACTGGCAGTTGCTGGAGGGCCGAGACCTGCTCCGGGCTCTCCAAGATGCGGTACATCAGCGATCGGGTGTCCACCCCCCTGCTCAGCGAGTTCGTCACGAGTGCCTCTCCTTCATGAGTGAACGGATGATTCATTTTTGATGGACGCGAGGACGCGCGGGTGGGCCCGGCTCCTCGCCTGCTCAGGACTCGAAGAGCGCCGCGAGTCCGGTCAGGTGGTATCGGGAGAGCGCCTCCACCGCCTCGCGGATGGCGTGCTCCTCCTCGAAGTGACGGAGGATGCGCCCCAGCGATGTGACGTAGTTCCGGTACAGCTCCTCGAGCGCGAAGCGCGTGGGTGGGGAGGGCCGGGCGTGGAAGTGGGAGGTGGCGGACTCGAGCAGGAACTGGACGAGCTTGTCCGCGAAGTGCTCATGCGGGGTGCCCTCGGAGCTGGAGAGCAGCACGACGACGCGCAGCCGGTTGCCCAGGCTGAAGGCGAGCGCCTCCTCGGAGATGAGGCGATAGGGGGCGCCGGGCTCCAGCTTCCGGAGGTCCTTCACGCCCCGGGCCGCCTCCACGCGCTGCCGCAGGAGCCGCTGGAAGGTGGTGACGAACGAGTCGGGGACGGCGGCCTCGTAGAGGGCGTTCTTGTTCTCGAAGTAACGGTAGATGTTGCCGGTGGACACCCGGGCGGCCGAGGCGATCTCCGCCATGCTGGCGCTCCGGAAGCCCTTGCGGGCGAACACCTCCAGCGCGGCCGCCAGGATGGCCTCGTGGACCTCGTCCTTGAGGTATTGCGCCATCGCCCACCTCCGCCATCAGTGAATGGGTCATTCACTATTATGGCCCGGCCCGGGTGGATGCAAGCGGCGGAGGGGCAGCCGGGCGGGCCAGCGGGAGTGCCGACAAATGTTGACCCAGCGCGTCGAGCGTGCCCGGCTCGTCGAAGAACGTAGAAAAATGGTGCGCATAAGAAGGATAGGACGGCTCACGAGGCCCCGTTGCCCCATGGGCGGATTGGACCTAAGAGGCAACCGGCCCCGCTCGTGAGCCAGGCCCCCGCCACCGATTCGAGGACGCTGCATGTCGCAAACCCCTCTGCACATCGCCCAGGATTTTCCGCCCACCTCGGTCGAGGAGTGGCGTCGCCTCGTGGACAAGGACCTGAAGGGAAAGCCCTTCACGTCGCTCCAGTCCGCGCTCGAAGGGGGCCTCTCGCTCCAGCCGCTGTACACGCGGGAGGACGCGGGCCCGGCCGCTCCGCCCGAGCCGCCGGGCGTCGCTCCCTTCGTTCGTGGGACGCAGGCTCTCGGCCTGACCGAGGGCGGCTGGCTCGTCTGCCAGGAGTACAGCGAGCCCGACGTGGCCACCGCCGCCGAGGCCATCCGCGTTGATCTCGACCGGGGCGTCCTGGGCGTGTGGCTTTGCCTCGGCGAGACCCAGGGCATCCGCGTGCGGAATGCCGCGGACCTGGAGCGCCTGCTCGCCTCCGTCGCGCTCTCCAGGACACCCGTCCACCTCGAGCCCGAGGAGAACCCACTGTCCGCGGCGGCGCTCCTGCTCGACGTGGCCGAGCGCACCCGGACCCCGCGCGAGAGCCTCCAGGGTTGCCTCGGGGTGGACCCGCTTGGTGTCCTGGCTCGCACGGGCGCGCTGCGGAACGGGCTCCAGGCGGTCTTCACCGAAGCGGCTTCGCTCGTCACGTCCACGCGCAAGGGCTCTCCGGGGCTGCGCGCGCTGCTCGTCTCGACGCGGGCCTACGCCGACGCGGGCGCCACGTCCGTGCACGAGCTGGCCTGGGCCATTGCCACCGGCGTGGAGTACCTGCGGGGGCTCGAGCGTGCCGGCGTCTCGCCCGAGGACGCGGCCCGCTCCCTCCAGTTCTCGTTCTCGGTGGGCAGCCAGTTCTTCCCGGAGATCGCCAAGCTGCGTGCGGCGCGGCTGCTGTGGGCCAAGGCCGTCGCGGCCTCGGGTGGCTCTCCGGAGGCACAGGCCATGGTGCTCCACGCGCGCACGGCGGCCGCCACCAAGTCTCGGCGGGACCCCTGGGTGAACATGCTGCGGTCCACCTCCGAGTCCTTCGCGGCCGTCGTCGGTGGAGCGGACAGCATCACCACGTCGCCCTTCGACGAGGCGATCGGGCTGCCCGACGAGTTCTCCCGCCGCGTCGCCCGCAACACGCAGCTCATCCTGCGCGATGAGTCGAGCCTGAACCGCGTCGCGGATCCCGCGGGCGGCAGCTACTACATCGAGCAGCTCACCCGCGACATGGCCCGCGCCGCCTGGACCGAGCTGCGGCGCATCGAGGCGCTCGGCGGCATGACGGCCGCGCTCGTGCAGGGTGACATTGCCCGGGTGCTCGCGGAGACGGTCGCGGCCCGCAACAAGGCCATCCGTACGCGCCGCCTGCCCATCGTGGGCGTGAGCGAGTTCCCGAACCTCGACGAGCAGTCCGTGAGCAGGACGCCCCGTGCGTCCGAGGCCGCGAGCCCCGCTTCGGCTGGGCCCGTCGAGCTGCGGATGACGCCGCTGCGTCCGGTGCGTCTGGCGGATGCCTTCGAGTCGCTGCGCGATGCCAGTGACCGCTACCTCGCGGCGCATGGGCATCGTCCCCGGGCGTTCATGGCCAATCTCGGCACGGTGGCGGAGCACACGGCCCGTGCGACGTGGATCGCCAATGCGCTGGCCGCGGGAGGCATCGAGCCGGTGCAGCACCATGGCTTCACCGATGTGGCGCAGGCCGCTTCGCTCATCGCGGCTGCCGGGGCCCGGTTGGTGGTGCTCTCCGGTCCGGATGCGATGTACCCGGAGTGGGTGCCCGCGCTGACCGCGGCCCTGAAGCAGCAGGGCGGACGAATCGTGGCCGTCGCGGGCCGCCCCGGTGAGCACGAGGCGGCGTTCCGGGCGGCGGGGGTCGACCTGTTCATCTTCGCGGGTGGCGACCTGTTCGAGACCTTGTCTTCGCTGCACAAGCAGCTCGGAGTGTCCTGATGCGCAGCAACGTGCCGAACTTCGCGGAGATCGACTTCGACGCCCCCGAGACGCTCTCGCCCGCGTCCACGCGCGACTCGCTGCGGCAGCGCGCTCACGAGAGCACCCAGCGCGCCGACCCCTGGCTCACCCCCGAGGGCATTCCCGTCAAGCCCGTGTTCTCCGCCGAGGATCTCCAGGGCGTCGAGCACCTCGGGACGATGCCGGGCCTGCCGCCCTTCGTCCGGGGCCCGTACTCGACGATGTACGTGCAGCAGCCGTGGACCGTCCGGCAGTACGCCGGCTTCTCCACGGCCGAGGCCTCCAACGCCTTCTACCGCCGCAACCTCGCGGCCGGTCAGAAGGGCCTCTCCATCGCCTTCGATCTCGCCACGCACCGGGGTTACGACAGTGACCACCCGCGCGTGACGGGTGACGTGGGCATGGCGGGCGTGGCCATCGACTCCATCAAGGACATGCGCATCCTGTTCGATCGCATCCCGCTCGATCAGATGAGCGTGTCGATGACGATGAACGGCGCGGTGCTGCCCATCCTCGCGCTCTACGTGGTCGCGGCCGAGGAGCAGGGCGTGCGTCCCGAGCAGCTCAGCGGAACCATCCAGAACGACATCCTCAAGGAGTTCATGGTCCGCAACACGTACATCTACCCGCCCGGGCCCTCGATGCGCATCATCGGGGACATCTTCCGCTTCACGGCGGAGAAGATGCCGCGCTTCAACAGCATCAGCATCAGCGGCTACCACATGCAGGAGGCCGGGGCGACGCAGGACCTGGAGCTCGCGTACACGCTCGCCGACGGAGTGGAGTACGTGCGCACGGGACTCGCGGCCGGGCTGGGCGTGGATGACTTCGCGCCGCGCCTGTCGTTCTTCTGGGCCATCGGCATGAACTTCTTCATGGAGGTGGCGAAGATGCGCGCGGCCCGGATGCTCTGGGCCAGGCTCATCAAGGGCTTCAACCCGAAGAGCACCAAGAGCATGGCGCTGCGTACGCATAGCCAGACCTCGGGCTGGAGCCTCACCGCACAGGACGTGTTCAACAACGTGGTCCGCACGTGCATCGAGGCCATGGCGGCCACCCAGGGCCACACGCAGAGCCTCCACACCAACTCGCTCGACGAGGCCATCGCGCTGCCCACGGACTTCAGCGCGCGCATCGCCCGCAACACGCAGCTCTATCTCCAGATGGAGAGCGGCACCACGCGGGTGATCGACCCGTGGGGCGGCAGCTACTACGTCGAGCGGCTCACCCATGAGCTCGCCCAGAAGGCGTGGGCGCACATCCAGGAGGTCGAGGCACTCGGAGGCATGACCAAGGCCATCGAGAAGGGTCTGCCCAAGCTGCGCATCGAGGAGGCCGCCGCGCGGACGCAGGCGCGCATCGACTCGGGCCGTCAGGCCATCATCGGCGTGAACAAGTACCCGCTCGAGCGCGAGGAGTCCCTGGAGATCCTCAAGGTGGACAACACCGCGGTGCGCGAGGCGCAGATCGCGCGGCTGCGCGATCTGCGCGCCGAGCGCAACCCGAGCGACGTGAAGCAGAAGCTCGAGGCGCTCACGCAGGCCGCCCAGCGCAACGAGGGCAACCTGCTCGCGCTGGCGATCGACGCGGCGCGCGCCAAGGCCACCGTGGGGGAGATCAGCGAGGCGCTGGAGAAGGTCTTCGGGCGCTACGAGGCCACCGTGCGAAGCATCTCAGGGGTGTATTCCAGCGAAGCGGGCAAGGACGCGCAGGGCATCACCCAGGCGCGCGAGAAGGCGGATGACTTCCTGGCGAAGCACGGACGGCGTCCGCGCATCCTCATCGCGAAGATGGGCCAGGACGGCCACGACCGCGGGCAGAAGGTCATCGCGACCGCGTTCGCGGATCTCGGCTTCGACGTGGACATCGGTCCGCTCTTCCAGACGCCCGAGGAGTCCGCCCGCCAGGCCGTCGAGAACGACGTGCACATGGTGGGTGCGAGCTCGCTCGCCGCGGGTCACCTGACGCTGGTTCCCCAGCTGAAGAAGGCGCTCCGGGAGCTGGGCCGCGAGGACATCATGGTGGTGGTGGGCGGCGTGATTCCCACCCAGGACTACGAGGCCCTGCGAGAGGCCGGTGCCGCGGCGATCTTCGGCCCGGGCACGGTCATCGCGAAGGCGGCCATCGAGCTGCTGGACAAGCTCGACGCCGCGCTGGGGGATGCTTGAAGCCTCTGCCGGTCGAGGCGTACGTCGAGGGCGTCCGCGCGAACGAGCGGGCCATGCTCGCCCGCGCCATCACGCTCATCGAGAGCGAGCACCCCAAGCACGAGGCCCTCGCGCAGGAGGTGCTCACGCGGCTGCTGCCCTACACGGGTGGGGCGCTGCGCGTGGGCATCAGCGGCGTGCCGGGAGTGGGGAAGAGCACGTTCATCGACGCGCTCGGGATGCACCTGGTGGGGCTGGGCAAGAGGGTGGCGGTGCTCGCGATTGACCCTTCGAGCACGGTCTCGGGCGGGAGCATCCTGGGCGACAAGACGCGGATGGCGCGGCTGTCGCGCGAGAGCCTCGCGTACATCCGGCCCAGTCCCTCCAGCGGAACCCTGGGAGGCGTGGCCCGGAAGACGCGCGAGACGCTGCTGCTGTGCGAGGCCGCGGGCTTCGATGTGGTGCTGGTGGAGACGGTGGGGGTCGGCCAGTCGGAGACGGTGGTGGCCGACATGGTGGACTTCTACCTGGTGCTCATGCTGGCGGGAGCCGGGGACGAGCTGCAGGGCATCAAGCGCGGCATCCTCGAGATCGCGGACATGATCGCGATCAACAAGGCGGACGGAGACAACGCGATCCGCGCGGAGCGGGCGCGGTCCGAGTATCGTGCGGCGCTGCACCTGATGCGCCCGGGAGCGGAGCCCGAGGTGACGACCTGCAGCGCGCTGGAGAACACGAACATCGAGCGCGTGTGGTCGTCGGTCGAGAAGCGCCTGGAGACCCAGCGGGCCTCGGGCGAGCTGGAGAAGCGCCGGAGGGTGCAGCAGGTCCAGTGGATGTGGTCGATGATCGAGGACGGACTGCGCGCCGCCCTGCATGCGCATCCGGGTGTGGCCGAGCTCGGGCCTACGTTGGAGCACGACGTACGGGAGGGCCGTGCGACTCCCACGCTGGCCGCACGGCGCATCCTGGGGACCTTTCTCTCGGGTCCCCGGAGCTGATCACTGCCCCCTCTCCCGGAGGGAGAGGGGAAATAGGGTCCTACTCGACCACCACGAGCTTCGCGTTGATCTCCACCGCGGTGCCTTCCTTGGCTGGCAGCTCCACCACCTTGCCGGCCTTGGGGCTCTTCAGCTCGTTCTCCATCTTCATGGCCTCGATGACGACCAGGCCCTGACCTTCCTTCACCTCGTCGCCCTGCTTCACGAGCACCTTCACCACCTTGCCGGGCATGGGGGCGGAGATGACCTGCTTGCCCTCCACCGAGAAGCCCCCCGTGGCCGCGCGCAGCCGCAGCCGCCGCTCGTCCGCCACGTCGATGCGCGTCACCTGCCCACGCACCGATACCTGCACCTCGTCGCCCTGCTCGTCGAACTCGACGCTGTAGGAGGTTCCATCCACCAGCATGGACACCGCGCCGTGGTCCAGCGTCAGCGCGTCCACCACGAACGTCTTGCCGTTGTGCGTGAGCTTGAAGCGATTCTCTCCGGCCGGCTCGATGTCCACCGGCACCGCTTCCTTCTGTCCCTGCAGCTTCGCGAAGTAACGCATTGGAATCGGTTCCCCGTGGAGTTAGCGCCCGCGGCGGCTCGCCAGCCGCCACGCCGAGATGCCGCCCTTGCCGCCCTCGGACGGCGCCTGGGTCAGCGTCTTCGCCTTCTTCTGATCTCTCTGGTACGCGTACACCACGCTCGCCAGCAGCGCGGCCTCCGTCAGCTGCGGATCCTCGCCCTTGCCCAGCAGCGTCTCGTGCTCGCGCGTCAGGAAGCTCGTGTCGTAGTCGCCCTCGACGAACTCCGGGTGCGAGACGATCGCCTTCAGGTAGCGCACGTTCGTGGTGATTCCCTTCACCACGTACTCGGTCAGCGCGCGCTTCGCCCGCTCGATGGCCTCGCGCCGCGTGGGAGCCCACACGGACAGCTTGGAGATCATCGGGTCATACGTGTTGGGCACCGTGTACCCGGGGAACACGCCCGAGTCGTCGCGCAGGTACGGGCCTCCCGGCACGCGCAGGTAGTTGATGCGGCCCGGGCTCGGCATGAAGTTGCGCGCCGGGTCCTCCGCGTACACGCGCACCTCGATGGAGTGCCCGTTGGGCTTCGGCGCCTCGGTGTACGGGAGCTTCTCGCCCTCGGCGACCTTGATCTGCCAGGCCACCAGGTCCAGTCCCGTCACCCACTCCGTCACCGGGTGCTCCACCTGGAGGCGGGTGTTCATCTCCAGGAAGTAGAAGTTGCGGTGCACGTCCACGAGGAACTCCACCGTGCCCGCGCCCACGTAGCCCACCGCCTTGGCGGCCTTCACCGCCACCTCGCCCATCTTCGCCCGCAGCTCCGGCGTCAGGATGGGGCTGGGCGTCTCCTCCACCACCTTCTGGTGGCGCCGCTGCGCCGAGCACTCGCGCTCGTTGAGGTGGATGGTGTTGCCGTACTGGTCGGCGAACACCTGGATCTCCACGTGGTGCGGCTTCTCGAGGTACTTCTCGATGTAGACGGCGTCGTTGCCGAAGGCGTTCATCGCCTCGCTCTTGGCGGCGCGCCACGAGGACTCGAAGTCCTCCATCCGCTCCACCTTGCGCATGCCCTTGCCGCCGCCACCACCGGCCGCCTTGAGCATCACCGGCACGCCGATCTTCTCGGCGTAGGCGCGGGCCTCCTCGACGGTGGGGATGGGCTCGGCGGTGCCGGGGACGACGGGCACGCCGGCCTTGATCATGTTCTGGCGGGCGCGCGTCTTCTCGCCCATGGCGTCCATGGCGCTGGCGGGCGGGCCGATGAAGATGATGCCGGCCTTCTCGCACGCGCGCACGAAGGACGCGTTCTCCGAGAGGAAGCCGTAGCCGGGGTGGATGGCGTCCGCGCCGGCCTTCTTGGCGGCCTCCAGAATCCGCTCCTGCACGAGGTAGCTCTCGCGCGAGGGCGGCGGGCCCACCAGGAAGGCCTGGTCGGCGGTACGGACGTGCAGGGCGGAGCGGTCCGCCTCGGAGTAGACCGCCACCGTGGCGATGCCGAGCTCCTTGCAGGTGCGCATCACCCGGACGGCGATCTCGCCCCGATTGGCGACGAGGATTTTGCGGATCTTGGCCATGGGCGCTCCCTTTAGCACAGGGGAGCGCATGCCCAGCCACTACTTGCGGTGGCTGAGGTACTGCTCCATCAGCCGGCGCGCCTCGGCCAGCTTGGCGTCGACGAAACGGTCATCCTCGTCCGGCTCGGGCGGAGGAGGCGGCTGCTCCTGGCGGCGCGGCTTGCCCGTGGGGGCCGGGGCGTGGGGGTCGTCGTTGCCGAAGTCCACCGCGGCGGCGAGCAGGTTGCGGGCCGTCGCTCCACCGTCGAGCAGGCGGCCGAGCAGGGGCGCCTCGACGCCCAGCCAGCGGGCGGTCTGACGCACCACGTCGATGTACTCGCCCTCGAGGGAGCGGGAGGGACGGCCGGGCTCGCTCAGGGAGGCGCGGCCATAGCTGCCGGCCTTGTCGGTGTAGAGGCCCACGGCCTGGTCGCGGAAGTCACGGGCCACGGAACGGACGAGGGAATCGAGGTGGTCCTCGGGGACGGCCTTGCCGCCCGAGGGGACCAGCTTCAGCTCGGCCACGCGCCAGCCGGCATCGGCGAGCGAGGTGGCGGACTCGACCCAGCGGACCTCCGGCGGAGGGACGTTGGCGGCCTCACAGGCCCGGGTGAGCGTCTGGCGCAGGGCGGCGAGGTTGCCTTCGATGTCGGCGAGGAAGAGAACGAGGCGGGGTTGAGACAAAAGGGGGCTCCTTATGTGGTGCGTCCCTTCAAAGCCTGAACGCCCCCCCTAAAATTTCCCGGGGAGGCGTTCCACTGTTTCTCGGGCTGAAGGCCCTGCCTGCCTGCCTGCCTACAGCGGGATGTTGCCGTGCTTGCGCGGCGGGTTCTCCTGGCGCTTGTTCTTGAGCATCTCCAGGGCCCGGATGATTTTGGCGCGCGTCTCCTCGGGGCGGATGACCTCGTCGATGTAGCCGAGCTCGGCCGCCTTGAAGGGGTTGGCGAACTTCTCGCGGTACTCGTTCACCAGCCGGGTGCGCTCGGAGTTGGCGTCCTTGGCCTTGAGCAGCTCGTTGCGGAAGATGATGTTGACCGCGCCCTCGGGGCCCATGACGGCGATCTCGGCCGTGGGGTAGGCGTAGTTGATGTCCGCGCGGATGTGCTTGGAGGCCATCACGTCGTAGGCGCCGCCGTAGGCCTTGCGGGTGATGAGGGTGATTTTCGGGACGGTGGCCTCGGCGAAGGCGTAGAGCAGCTTGGCGCCGTGGGTGATGATGCCGCCCCACTCCTGGTCGGTACCGGGCAGGAAGCCGGGCACGTCCACCAGGGTGATGAGGGGGATGTTGAAGCAGTCGCAGAAGCGGACGAAGCGCGCGGCCTTCACGCTCGCGTCGATGTCCAGGCAGCCCGCGAGCACCGCCGGCTGGTTGGCCACGATGCCCACCGACTTGCCGTTCATGCGGGCGAAGCCGATGACCATGTTCTTCGCGAAGTGCTCCTGCACCTCGAAGAAGTGCTTGTTGTCCACGACCGCGCGGATGATCTCCTTGATGTCGTAGGGCTTGTTCGGGTTGCTGGGGACGACCGTCTTGAGGCCCTCGTCGGCGCGGAACGGATCGTCATCGCACGGCTGGACGGGCGGGTCCTCCTGGTTGTTGGAGGGGATGAAGGAGAGCAGCTCGCGCGTCATCATGATGGCGGTCTGCTCGTTCTCCGCGGCGAAGTGGGCCACGCCGGACTTCTGGTTGTGCGCCAGCGCGCCGCCCAGCTCCTCCTTGGTCACCTCCTGGTGCGTCACCGTCTTGATGACGTCCGGGCCGGTGATGAACATGTAGGAGGTGTCCTTCACCATCATGATGAAGTCCGTGATGGCGGGCGAGTACACCGCGCCGCCCGCGCACGGGCCCAGGATGAGGGAGATTTGAGGCACCACGCCGGAGGCGAGGGTGTTGCGCAGGAAGATGTCGGCGTAGCCGGCGAGGCTCTCGACACCCTCCTGGATGCGAGCGCCGCCCGAGTCGTTGAGGCCGATGACGGGAGCGCCCACGCGCATGGCCATGTCCATGATCTTGCAGATCTTCTGGGCATAGGCGCCGGAGAGCGAGCCGCCGAAGACGGTGAAGTCCTGGGCGAAGACGAAGACCTGGCGGCCCTCGACGGTGCCGTAGCCGGTGACGACGCCGTCGCCGAGGATCTTCTTGTCACCCATGCCGAAGTCGTTGCTGCGGTGGGTGACGAACTTGTCCATCTCCGTGAAGGAGCCGGGGTCGAGCAGCAGGTCGATGCGCTCGCGAGCGGTGAGCTTGCCGGCCTCGTGCTGCTTGGCGATGCGGTCAGCGCCACCGCCCAGCTCGGCCTGCTTCTCCATGTCCTGCAGCCGGGCGCGAAGGGGATCCTTTTCCGTGGTTCCGTCCATGGGGCGCGCATCTAGCACGATTGGGCCCGGGAGGGGGACCGGCGGCGTCGGCTCGGGCAGGCACTGCACGGTGAGGGATGAGCCTCGCTTCTGGAGGGCCGAAGGTGTGTAGGGCGGTGTATGTGGCGCCTGGGACGCCTGGAAGTGACGCGTGCTCGTACCCCTTGCTTCTTCCCGTTGCCTCGGGCGTACCGCAGCATTCACGGTGGAATGACCCTTCGCGTCATCAGTCGAGTGCTTCGAGGTATCTGGCGGTACGCCGGTCTGGGCGTGCTGGCTCTGGCGTTGGGTGTGCTGCTGGCGGGCTGCGCCACGGCGGCACCGCCCATGAGCGAGGCCTCGGTGGAGGGGGAGGCGCGGGTGTTCGCGACCCTGCCCACGGACTTCGCGCCGGTGCAGGTGGGGGACGCCGAGTTCTCGGCCGCCATGGCGGGGCTGGTGCTGGAGATGCCGCTGCGGGTGGCACCCGCGTCCGTGCCCATGCGGCCGGGTCGCAGGTATGCGCTGGCTTCCGGAGCCTCGGTGGGTCAGTCGTGTCAGCCGGAGCTGGCCAGGTCTTATGGTCGCTTCTGCGAACGGCGTGGCACTCCGGGTGACTGTCTCTCCCTCCTCGAGGACGGTTCGTGCCTGCGAGATGACGACAAGCGCCGCATCGCGCTGGCGCTGGCCGTGGAGCCGGCGCTGGAGGGCGTGAACGCGGAGTTGCGGACCCTGCTCGACCCCACGCGTGTGGCGGCCATGGCGAGCATCTCCATCACGGCCTATATGGCGCTGCTGGTGGCACCCGAGCCGCTCAGCAAAGGGGTTGCCACGGCTTTCGCCGTCCTCCTGTGGAGCTATCTGGGGACGGAGATGTGGGGGCTCATCGAGGGGTGGATGGCGCTCTCGGAGGAGTCCGCGCGAGCCACCACCTTCGCGGAGTTGCGCGAAGCGGGCGAGCGGTTCGGTCGGCGCATCGGGCCCAACAGCGTGCGCATCCTGGTCATGGTGGGCACGGCGGCGGTGGGTGAAACGGCCGCGCTGATGGCCAGGGCGCCCAATCTGCCGGGGTTCGCACAGGCCTCAATCCGTGGGGCGCAGCAGGGTGGTGTGCGTGTGCTCGCTGCGGCGGCCGAGACGGAGAAGGTCATCGTCTCTGTGGCCGAGAGCACCATCCGGGTCGTGTTGCCGATCAATGCCATGGCCATGTCCGGTGGCGAGTCGAGCCGGACGCAGGGCAGGCTTCTTCCCAATGGGCATCGGGCCTTCAAATCTTACAAGGACTTCAAGGCCTATATGGGTAAAGCGGGTGAGGGGAAGCAGTGGCACCACATCGTCGAGCAGTGCAATGTCGAGCGGTTTGGCGCCGAGGCTATTCACAACACCGAGAACGTGATCGCAGTGGATGCAAAGCTGCACGAACGAATCAGTGCATTCTACTCATCCAGGCAAGAAATTTCTGGCGATATGGTGGTGCGTGAGTGGCTGCGTACCCAATCATATGAGAAGCATCGAGCGTTTGGGTTGATGGTCTTGAGGCAGTTCGGAGGCATCCCATGAAAAAAACACAGTGGAAGGAGCTTTCGACAGAACGTCTGGTCGAAGAGTACGGGCTCATCTCTGCTGAGCATGGGCGTGACATCGAGGCAGGTAGGCCCAAGGATGCCAATCGCAAGTACGAACTCTTGGTGGCAATACGTAAGGAGTTTCGGGAGCGAGGTATTGAAGCACAGCGCCAATTGCTGAAGTTGATTGACGCTCCTGAGCCGGGAACCCGGTATTGGGTTGCTTCTTTCGCGCTGGCGTTTGCTCCAGATGAAGGTGAGCGCGTGCTTACCGAGCTTGCGAAGATCCCCAAGAGCTTCGTGGGGTTCACCGCGGGGGTGGCGCTCGAACAATGGAAGGCAGGTACTTTCAAACCAGCCTGAGTCATGGCGCTCCTGGCAGCGTCCAGAGGGTGGAGAACCGGTGGGCCCCGCCGGTGCTGTCGAGCCAGCCCGAGATGCGCTCGCTCCGGGCCAGCAGTGGTCCCAGTTCCAGTCCCACCGTGAAGAGGCCCGCGAGCTGCTGGTCGGAGACGACGTCCATCAGTGACACCTGGTTCAACCCGCTCGCCAGCCGCTTCGGGTCCACGGTGAAGTCCACCGCGTGCGGCAGCTTCGCGCCTGTTTGTGGCACCGCCCCCAGGAGCGATTGGACCACCGCCTCGTCATTGCCCATCACGAGCTGCTTGCCCTTCAACCGCACGAACAGGGTTCCTCCCTTCACGTCCAGCGCATACCCGTCCTCCAGTGCCTTCGCGCCTGGGAACTTCGCCACCGGGGCGAGCGCGGCCTTCATCGCCGCGGCCTCCGTCACTTCGGCGGCGACCGCCTGGCGAGGGGCGAAGAAGCGGCCCTCGGGCGTGCGCAGGTTGGGTCGAGACCTCACGCTGTCCACCACCACCAGCACGTTGCCGGTGAGTCGCTCGGACACCGCCCGCGCTACCGAGGACACCTCGGCCGGAGGACACGCGGGGCACGCCTGCTGCACGAGTGCGCGCACACTGCCCACCGCCTGGCTCACCCCTTCTGGCGCCACCCGCGACCGCGAGAAGAACATCCCCTCCGGCTTCATCGTCCCGTAGGGGCTCGTCCCAGTCGTCTGGAAGGGCGGCAGCGGAAGCTGGGTGGCCGTCCCCTCCAGCCTGAGTTCGGTGGCGCTGCCGTCCATGCCCACCACCATGCCGCGTCCGGGCAGCATCACGTAGACGCTTCCAGGAAGCTGCCCCAGCCGCGCGTCAGGCTTGGGGGCCTTGCCCACCAGCCGCGACACCTCCTTCACCATCACCGGTCCCTGCCCGTCATCGACGAAGCCCCCACCCGTGGTCGCGAAGGCGCACGCTTCCTGGCCCTTGAGGGCGTAGCCCGCATGTCCACCGGACTCGCGCGGAATGCTCACCGTGGTGACTCCCCCCGACGTCGCGGGCTTCACCTCCGTCTTGCCGCTCCCGGAGACCAGCACCCCGGCGGCCTTCTGCTGGAAGAGCTTCGGGTCCTTCAGCCGCGTGCAGGAGATGCGGCCATTGCCACGCAGGGACACGGTCACGGGGCCCGCGGGGTCGATGCCCAGGCCGGCGAGGGTCTCCGGCTGGCTGGGGTCCAGCGAGAGCCAGGGGTGGAGCTCGGCGTACCAGACGATGGGCCGCAACAAGGCGGCGGACTGTCCCGCCCGGTCCAGGAAGGTGGTGACACCCTGGAGCGCGTCCAACCGTGGAATATGGACAATGGTCCCCGAGGCGCTGGCGGCGCGGGGCGCGGGGGCGGCGGCCAGCGAGGCCGCGAGCAAGAGGGAGAGCATATCCGGCGTGAGTGCAGCGCCCCCCGTGCCCTGTCAAGGTGAAGTCCCCGGCCCTGTCCGTTCCCCTCCAACCGCCCCTCGGGCCCCGAGAGGGCAGGGGACGTGCACTCCCTGACTGCCCGCCCGGCATCCCGCTCGCCGTTGCTGCCAATCGCCAGCGCCTGCCCTAACGTCAGCGGGTCATGACCGCGACCCTTGCCGACAATCCGCTGCTTCAGAACGAAGGCCTTCCGAAGTTCGACCGCATCCGCCCGGAGCATGTCGAGCCGGCCATCCGCGAGCTGCTGGCGCGCCTGAACGCCGACCTCGATGCGCTCGAGCGCGACGTCCAGCCCACGTGGGAGGGCACGGTGGGGCGCCTGTCCACCCTCACCGAGCCGCTCGGGCTCGCGTGGGGCGCCGTGAACCACCTCATGAGCGTGCAGAACAGCCCGGAGCTGCGCCAGGCCCACTCCGCCGTCGAGGGCGATGTCGTCGAGACCTTCATGCGCATCGGCCAGAGCGTGCCCCTCTACCGGGCGCTCAAGGCCCTGCGCGAGGGGCCGGCGTGGAAGAAGCTCGACTCCGCCCAGCACCGCGTCGTCGACGCCTCCATCCGCGACGCCGAGCTGTCCGGCGTGGGCCTCGAGGGCGAGGCCCGTGAGCGCTTCCAGGACATCGAGCGCGAGCTGGCCGAGCTGTCCACCCGCTTCACCAACAACGTCATCGACGCCAACAAGGCCTGGTCCATGACGCTCGCGAAGCCCGAGGAGGTGGAGGGGCTGCCTCCCAGCGCGCTCGCCATGGCCGCCCACATGGCGAAGCAGGGACTGCCCGACGGCGCCCCCGAGCCCACCCCCGAGAAGGGCCCCTGGCGCATCACCCTGGATGCCCCCAGCTACGTGCCCTTCATGGAGCACTCGCGCCGCCCGGACCTGCGCGAGAAGCTCTACCGCGCCTTCGTCACCCGCGCCTCCTCCGGCGACTCGGACAACGGCCCCCTCATCGAGCGCATCCTCTCCCTGCGCAAGGAGAAGGCCCGCCTGCTCGGCTACTCCTCCTTCGCCGAGGTGAGCCTCGCGGCCAAGATGGCGCCGGGCGTGCAGGCCGTCGAGAAGCTGCTCGGTGAGCTGCGCGACGCCGCCCGCTCGCGCGCCCGCGCCGAGCACTCCGAGCTCACCGAGTACGCCCGCCGCAAGACGGGCAATGCCTCGCTCGAGCTGAAGCTGTGGGACGTGCCCTTCTGGGCCGAGCGCCAGCGCGAGGAGCGCTACGCCTATACCGACGAGGAGCTCCGGCCGTACTTCGCGCTCCCCCGCGTGCTGGACGGCCTGTTCGACACCGCGAAGCGCCTCTTCGGCGTCTCCGTGCGCGCCGCCAACGGCGAGGTCCCCGTGTGGGACCCGAGCGTCCAGTTCTTCCGCGTCGCCGACGAGTCCGGCAAGGACATCGCCGCCTTCTACCTGGACCCCTACAGCCGCCCGGCCACCAAGCGCGGCGGGGCGTGGATGAATGGCGCGCTCGATCGCAAGCGCAAGCCGGACGGGAACCTGCAGCTGCCGGTGGCCTACCTCGTCTGCAACGCCACGCCGCCGGTGGGCAACAAGCCCGCGCTCCTCACCTTCCAGGAGGTGGAGACGCTCTTCCACGAGTTCGGCCACGGCCTGCAGCACATGCTCACCCGCGTGGACTACCCCGAGGCCGCCGGCATCAACAACGTGGAGTGGGACGCCGTGGAGCTGCCCAGCCAGTTCATGGAGAACTGGTGCTTCCACGAGGAGACGCTCTCCCGGCTCGCCCGCCACGTGGACACCGGCGAGACGCTGCCCAAGCCCCTGCAGGACAAGATTCGCGCCGGCCGCATCTACCGCGCCGCCTCCATGTCCCTGCGCCAGGTGTACTTCGCCACGCTCGACCTGGAGCTGCACCACCGCTACCAGCCCGGCGATGACGGACAGGCCGGCTTCCTCGACGTGCAGAAGCGCGTGGCGAAGGAGTACACCGTCCTGCCGCCCCTCCCCGAGGACCGCTTCCTCTGCTCCTTCACCCACATCTTCGCGGGCGGTTACGCCGCAGGCTACTACAGCTACAAGTGGGCCGAGGTCCTCTCCGCGGATGCCTTCTCCGCCTTCGAGGAGGCCGGGCTGTCCGACGCGCAGGCGCTGTCCCGCACCGGCCGGCGCTTCCGCGACACCGTGCTCGCGCTCGGCGGCAGCCGCCACCCGCTGGAGGTCTTCCAGGAGTTCCGCGGCCGCGCTCCCAGCACCCAGCCCCTGCTCAAGCAGACGGGCCTGCTGAACACGCAGGAGCTCGAGTCCACGGCGCCGATGATGTAACGCGCCTCGCGGTGTCGAAGGGGGGGCATGCCCCCCTTCTGACAGCCT
The DNA here is from genome assembly GCF_036277355.1 of Archangium sp. GTDB lineage: Bacteria > Myxococcota > Myxococcia > Myxococcales > Myxococcaceae > Archangium. Next base: position 41,949 of record NZ_DASUNC010000099.1, on the reverse strand, counting down.
CCGGGAAACGTGCTATGGCGCCCGCCCCGGTGGAGGCGGCAATGCAGCGGCGTCGAATCGAGGGTTTCATCTATCTGGCGGGCTTCGGAGCCTCGATTCCGCTGTCCAACTGGATGATCGGCCATGTGGGCGTGGTGTGCCCGGACACCGGGCCCTGCCTGCTGCCCGTGGGGCCGGGCCTGCTCGCCCCCAGCGGTGTCCTCGTCGTCGGCATCGCCTTCGTGCTGCGAGACCTGGTGCAGCGCCGCCTCGGCAAGGGCTGGACGCTGCTGGCCATCGCCCTGGGCGCGCTGCTCTCCGCCGTGCTCGCCCCCCCGCCGCTCGTCGTCGCCTCGAGCGGCGCCTTCGCCATCTCCGAGCTGGCCGACTTCGCCGTCTACACGCCCCTGCAGCGGCGCGGCCTCGTGCTGGCCGTGCTCGCCAGCAGCCTCGTGGGCCTCGTCGTGGACAGCCTCCTCTTCCTCCAGCTCGCCTTCGGGAGCCTCGACTTCCTCGCGGGGCAGGTGGTGGGCAAGGCGTGGATGGTGTTGCTGTCGCTGCCCCTCGTCTCCTGGTTGCGGCGCCGGGACGAGCGGCTCGGCATCCAGCCCGCGTGAGCCCTCGCGCTCAGGAGACGCCCTCGTCCCGGTAGCGCCGGGCGGACGCCTCCTTCACCGCCACCCGGGCGAGGGTGTCCGCCGCCCGCCGGGCCTGCTCGGGGGTGGGCGCCGCGCGGGTGAAGTCCGCCAGGGCCTCGCGCCGGGCCTGCTCTAGGCGCTCGGTCCGGCGGATTCCCTGTGACTCCAACAACCAGCCCAGGCCCAGGTGCGCCTGGCGGTGCCAGGCCTCGCCGCCGCCGTTCGCCTCGGAGGTGATTTCCAGCACCCGCCGCACCGCGTCCGACAGCACGGCCGTGCGATCCTCCTCGTCCGGCGGCAGCGCCACGGAGCGGAAGTACGTGTCGAGCGTGCACAGCCACTCGTGGGCCACGCCGAGCGTGAAGAGGATGCGCTCGATGTAGCCTTCCACGACGGGCTCGGACGGTGCGCCCTGGCGGGGGAGCTCGCCGTGGAAGCCGTGGGTGTACCAGGCTCCGGCGTGCTCGGAGAGCAGCGCGTCCACGCCCTCGAGGAGCGAGCGGCGCGTGCGCTCGTCCGGGGGGCGGGAGCCGGAGGCGAGGCGGGGCGCGAGGTACTCGCGCAGGCGTGCCGCCAGGTGCGCGGGCTTGAAGTCATCGAGGCTCTCGCGGATGAGCGCCCAGGTGTCCTCACCCCTGTGCTTCTTCCTGCTCATGGCGCCTCCCCACCGGAGACCCGTCTCCGAAACGCGCGTAGCGCAGCACATCCCCGGCGGCTTGGGGAGGAAGATCCTCGTGGCGAGTAGCGCAGTGTGCAGCGGACGTGGCGGGTCTCCGGGGTTCAGGGCAGCGGGGAGAACTGCCACCTGTCTCCCCGCTCTCCCCGCGCACGCCGGAATTCAGAGAGCGGTGGAGGCACATCTTTCCGTCTGAATCGCGCCATGAATCAAGGTGAACGATCGCGCCGTGGGAGTCGCTCCGAGGAATGTCGTTCCTGTAGATAGAATCGAACCGTCATGCCCGTTCCATCCAAGCCAGGACTCCATGCCACCCACCGCACGTCCATGACACGAGCGGCCCTGGAAAGCCTCCGGGCCCCGCCGCTGGCGACGTGCCTGGTGCTCATCCAGCATCCCGAGCACGGCGATGAGCTCAACGGCAAGGCGCTGTGCGATCAGATCCGCCAGCTGCTCAAGAACCAGCCGGGCACCTTCTGCTTCTTCCACGAGGGCACGGGCATGGTGAACGCGCGCATCGGCTACGCGAGCGCGTTCAAGGAGCTCGACCGCGAGCTGGCGGCGCGGACGACGGAGGTGGTGTGCGCCATTCCCGGCCCCATCCCGCGGATGATGCTCTACACGGTCGCGACGATCGCCGAGAAGCCCTGGGCCATCTTCCGCACCCGGCCCGAGGCCGAGCTGCACATGCGGATGCGCGGCTATGACGCCGCCGACTACACCCAGCCCTTCGAGGGGAGGGTGAAGCTGAAGGTGCTGGGCCGCTTCTGAGTCGCTGGGCTTCCAGGGTCCCCTCGCTCCCGGGCGGCGCGGCCTCGCGCTGCCGAGTGTTCATCCGCGAAAAGTCCTTCCGACTCGGATGAGACAGCAGCGGCGCCGGCCCTTTCCGGCGCCTCACCTTCCAGGTATTCAGGGGTTTCCCGCTGTAAGGGCCGGAAACCGGCGTCATGCGCCGTGGGGGGAAGTATGGCGAACCTGAGAGACCTGCCGCGTCAGGCCTGGGGTGATTTGCAGTCGAGGCTGCTCCATCTGCCGCTGATGGGGACGTTGCGCAACATGCTCGTGGATGCGCCGGAGCTGTCCAGCCCGGCGCCCCGGGACTCGGGCCTGGTGGACGCCGGGCGCGTGGAGGCGTACCAGCGCGCCATCGAGCGCTACGTGAAGCCGGGCCAGGTGGTGGTGGACGTGGGCACGGGCACCGGACTGAGGGCCCTGCTCGCCTCGAAGCGCGGCCCGCGCAAGCTGTACGCGGTGGATGCCTCGCGCAACCTGGACACGGCGCGCTGGGTGGCCCGGCGCAATGGCCTCGCGGACATCGAGTTCGTGCGCGCGGACAGCTCGCGCTTCCGGCCTCCGGAGCGGGTGGACGTGCTGCTGCACGAGCAGCTCGGGGACGCGCTCTTCGACGCGGGGCTCATTCCGAAGCTGCTGGGCCTGAGGGACAGGCTGCTGGTGCACGGCGGCCGCATCCTCCCCAACCGCTTCGAGGTCTTCTTCGAGCCGGTGCAGCTGCGCGAGGAGGCGCGCCTGCCCTTCATCTGGAACCAGCGCCTGCCGGACGTGGACTTCAGCTGCCTGCAGGTGCTGCGGGACACGCTGAGCCCCGCGTACTTCACCCGCTTCGTCCGGCCGCAGGACGTGGAGCGGCTGCTGTGCCACCCGGAGCCGGCCTTCGCGCTGGACCTGGAGACGCTGCGGGCGGGCTCGCTGCCCCACCGCCTGCGCCTGGAGCGCCCCGTGGTGCACGAGGGCCGCGTGGACGGCCTGTGCCTCTTCTACCGGGCCCGCTTCGACTCCGAGCTGTCCTTCGACACCTTCCCCGAGCGCCGGCAGGCGTGTACCCCGGTGCTCCTGCTGCGGACGGATCCCCGGGACTTTGCCCGTTACGAGACGATCCACCTGGAGATGTCATTGCCGGAGCTGTCGGACGTCACCACATGGCGGTGGAGCTTCCTGTGAGGGTACCCGCCTGCGTGTCTCCGGTTCCGTCGTCCTCGCCCTGCTGTTGACCTCGTCCGCTGGTGCACAGGCCCCCGGAGGCTCGCCATCCGGGGGCGGGGCACGCACCCTGGCCGGCCGGTGCGGCTCGGCCAACTGGGTGTGTGTGGCGCAGTGCATCGATGTGTCGTGTGTGGACCGGTGCCTGGCCGAGGGCTGTGAGAAGGCACTGGGGGCGCTCGCGCAGTGCGCCGCGAAGTCGGGCTGTGGCCCGGATGACTCGGACTGCGTGGCGCGCGTGTGTGGCAAGCAGTGCGGGCGCACCTTCGAGCCCGCGCCGCGCAGCCCCGAGAAGGAGAATGCGGACCCGTGCGCGGACGCCTCGCTCGGCGCGGGGGCGGTGCCCAAGGAGGTGGTGGGCCGCTGGTCCCTGGAGGCGGCGAGCATCCGCCCCGAGGAGAAGGAGCGCATCGTCGGCCAGGAGAACACGGACGCGAAGCCGCGCCCGGACTACGCGCGCTCGCTGGTGGTGACGCCCGGAGGGTGCTTCCTCCTGCGCACGAAGCTGGAGGACGCCACGCTGGGCCGGGGCAACGCGCTGGAGGTCCGCGCCTGGGGCGCCTTCCAGGTGAACGAGAAGGACGACACGGTGGAGCTGCGGACGAAGTCCGGGCAGGCGGTGGGGCCGGTGTGCGGCAAGCCGCGGGTCATCGGCCTGTCCAAGGGGAAGTTCCAGCCGACCACGTTCACGTACGACGTGGAGGGGGACACGCTCACCCTCACCGCGAAGACGCCCTCGCTGCAGACGTTCCAGTTCCGGCGACAGACAGAGGAACAGCAGGCAGAGTAGGCGTCTATGTCCGAGCGGATGCACCCGGCAGATGCGTCGTGGCTCCAGATGGAGGAGCCCACCAGCCTCATGGTCATCACGGCGGTGCTCTGGTTCGACGAGCCCCTGGACTGGGAGCGGCTGACGCAAGGGGTGCGCGAGCGGCTGGTGGAGCGCTATCCGCGCTTCCGGCAGCGGGTGGTGACGGGAGGGCTGCTGGGGACGGCGCGCTGGGAGGACGACCCGGGCTTCCACCTGGAGACGCACCTGCGGCGCACGAAGCTGCGGCCTCCCGGAGACCGGGCCGAGCTGGAGCGGATGGTGGGCGAGTCCATGAGCACGCCCCTGGACTTCTCGCGTCCGCTCTGGGAGCTGCACGTCATCCAGGGGTACGAGGAGGGGTGCGCGCTGCTGATGCGGGTGCACCACTGCATCGCGGATGGCATCTCGCTGGCGCGGGTGCTGCTGTCGCTGACGGACGAGCACGCGGACGGTGGCGGCGGGCGGGCCGGCTACTTCGAGAGTGCGGAGGAGGAGAGCCCGGGGACGCTGGGCCGGCTGCTGCGCGGCGCGCGGACGGTGGTGGGCTCGACGCGGGCGGCGTGGAAGCGGGGCGCGGAGCTGCTGGCCGAGCCCATTCAACTCATGGACCTGGCGGTGGAGGGCGCGCGGGGCGCCTCGGCGGTGAGCCGGCTGCTGACGCTGATGAATGATCCACCCTCGCCCTTCACGGGGGAACTGGGACGGGTGAAGCAGGTGGCCTGGTCGCGGCCGGTGCCGGTGGGGAAGGTGAGGGAGATCGGCCACGGCACGGGCAGCACGGTGAACGACGTGGTGATGGCGGTGGTGGCGGGGATGCTGCGCCGCTACATGGACGCGCGGGGGCAGCCCCCCGAGGACGTGCGGGCGGTGGTGCCGGTGAATCTGCGCTCGCCGCGAGAGCCCATTCCACGAGAGCTGGGCAACCGCTTCGGGGTGGTGTTCCTGCCGCTGCCGCTGGGCCTGGCGGATCCGGTGGACCGGTTGTGGGAGCTGAAGCGGCGGATGGACAAGCTGAAGCGCTCGCCGGAGGCGACGGTGGTGTTCGGCATGCTGTCCGCGGCGGGGCTGGCGCCAGCGCCGGTGGAGCGGATGGCGGTGGACGTGCTGAGGAAGAAGGCCTCGGTGGTGCTGACGAACGTGCCGGGACCGAAGCGGCCGGTGTACCTGGCGGGGGCGAGGCTCGCGGGGGTGATGTTCTGGGTGCCGATGGCGGCGCGGCTGGGCGTGGGCCTGAGCATCTTCAGCTACGCGGGCCACGTGACGCTGGGCGTGGCGGCGGATGAGGGGCTGATTCCGGAGCCGCACGAGCTCATCGAGGACTTCGAGGCGGAGCTCGAGTCCCTGGCCGAGGCGGTGAGGGACTCCGGCCACGCCCGTCCGCTGCACTGAGACCGCGGCACCCGTTCCAACTGTCCCCGGGCCTCGCGGCGCGTTGAGCACGATGGCCGATTCTCCAGAGTCAACGCCACGGGCTATCTTCCCAGGCGGTTGTCGTTTCGAGGGGCACCCGGCATGGCGAAGGACTACGCACTCGTCACCCGCTCGCTGCCCCGGCCTCGTTGGGCCAGAGTCTTCCAGTCCCTCCTGGTGGCGAGCTGCCTGGTGGCCAGCATGAGCGCGGCTGGCGAGGAGTTGCGCCAGGTGAAGGTGCTGCTCTCGGTCAAAGCGCATCCTCCAGATGCAGCGCCCGGCCCGCGTCTGGAGGAATGGCGGGCGGGCGTGCTCTCCCTGCGGGTGGTGGACGCGGGGCGCCTGGTGGTGATGGCAGGCGCGGAAGTCATTGCCGCGGGGGCGCTTCGTTTTGACGAGGAGCAGCGGCTGCACGTGGACCTGCTCGCGGACTACCCGCCCGAGACGCTGCCACGGGTCGTCAACCGCGAGTCCGGGCGGGAGGAGGTGGAGGTAGACGTCCCGGAGGGAGTGGGCGCCGGAGCGTTGCTCTCCCTCACCTATGAGTGGGACTGGTACCATACCGGCAAGCCCGCCCTGGTGCGCACCTGGCGCCTCCCGCCCCTGGAGGCCATCCCTCCAGAGTGGCTGGAGGACGAGCCGTCCGAGCCCGAGTGGGAGGACGCGCCGGAGGACGAGGACGGTGTGCTGGCCTTTCTCTCGCCCCAACGGGTTGCGCTCCCTGTCCAGGTGGACCCTGAGCGGCCCGAGCTGCTCTGGGTTCCCGGTCACGCTTCACGAGAGGAGCTCGCCTCGCGCCTTTTCGGGGATGCGTCCGCTGGGGACGCCTTCGCCTTCGAGCACCACATGGCTCCACCTGACGCCGGGGGCGGGCCACGTGTCTGTGTTCGCGTGCACCAGCCACAAGCGCTCCTGCCCGGGGTGCTTGACGCCATGCGCGGGGCCCTGGATGCGCAACTGATGGCGGACACTGCGTGGACCCGCTCTCAGCTCTCGATGCCCTCCCTCGACAAGGCCAGCGCCGCCGCGCTCGTGGAGAGGGCCCTGCGCTGGTCCCAGCGCTCGGACATCCTGGACAGCACAGGGCAGAGCTACTTCGACCGCTACCTCGAGGTGCTCGCCCCCTGGCGGGACGAGCCTCTGCGTTCTCACCTGGGGGACACCCTGGCCCGGGACTGGCGCTTCCTGGGCGAAGCCTCCGAGCCCTTGCGCAAGGCCATCGCCCTACGCTCCCAGCGCTGGAAGACGGGCTACCACGTCACGGATGGCTCGCCCGCCCTCCACCCGGGGGACGTGGTGGGCCGTTTCTACTTCCCGGATGGCGACAGCGTCCAGGTGTACCTGCTGGAGTTGCTCACCGAGGACGCTTCCCTGTCGCGCGCGGAGGTCCGGCTGCGCAACCTCGCCTCCAATGGCCCGCGCATCCTCATTCCCGGGGAGGATGGGCGCTGGCGTGGGTACAGCGCCGACTTCCGTCTCGCCGCCGGTGCTCCCGAGCCTCTCGAGCATCCCCGGGGCCACTTCTACTGGTACTACCCCGGCATCATGCTCATCCGCCCGGGAGACTGGCAGCCGGGGCCCGGCAGCGGCACGGGCGAAGTGGCGGCCCTGCGGCGGGCGATTCTCACCACGGCCCTGGCCAGGGCCACACCCGAAGCGCCCCAACCCCTCTTCGGGTTGGACCATGACGTGCTCTTCCTGCTCACTGCGGAGGAGCGCCGGAATGTCTTCGACACCGTGCTCGCGGGGCCCGAGCCCACTTCGGGCCTGGAGGGGGAGGCCGTCCACCTGCTGGGGCGCGTGGTGCTGTCCATGCCGGCCCACGAGTATCCCGCCCTGGCGCGCCAGCTCACCTCCAGCGCGGTGCTGGACAAGCTGCTGGGCAGCAACGCGTCGGACAAGGTGCTGCTGGGACGGGCCTTCACGCAGAAGGCGCTGGCCTCGTTTCCCCTCGTGCTCGGCTCGCTGGAATCCCTGCCCTCCTTCCACCTGGGGCGCGAGGGCGAGACGACGCACCTGTTGAACGTGTCTACCGGGCTGGTGTCCACCACGTTGGTGGCGCCGGAGGCCTGGGACCTGGAGCGGGGCGTGAGCCTGGACGCCGAGCCCGCCCTGCCGGGAGAGGCCGCGGGCACCTCCAGGCGGATGGCCCTGTACTTCGAGCCGGTGCGGCATGAATTCCAGGCGCGCTACCTCTCCTCTACGGAGCCGGCCACACGCAGCCGAGCCCTGCACCCGCTGGAATGGGTGCGCGTGGAAGTCCACGGGCCACGGCCGCGCACCCACCTCATGACGGCCATGGAGCTGGCCCTGCTCGCCTCCCTGCCGGACACGTCGCTCTTCTGGGCGGCGCTGGGCCGCATCGGTGAGCTGCACATGGTGTATGGCGCCGTGTCCGCCCTGGCCCGGGCGCCGCTGCTGGCGGGGATGACGGCCACCGCCGCGCAGGACGGCACGATGGCGGCGGCGCAGCGAACGGCGGTGGGCCAGTTCATCGGCCGCATGTCCCTGGTGACGACGCTGGCGGTGGTGGACAGCTCCCGTGACGAGTTGTCCCGCACGCCGGAGGGACGGGCATTCCTCGCGGTGCATGACCTGGCCATGCTGGGGCTGGCCGGGAGGGACATCTCCAGGCTCGCCACGTCGGGCATCCTGCGCGAGCTGGTGCACCGGGGCGGGCGGGTGTTGAGCCAGTCTGGCGCGAGGGCCTCGGCTGGACTGCGCGAGTCAGTGGAGTCCATCCAGGCCCTGTCGAAGACGCTGGAGCGGATGCTCGCCGAGGGAAAGGCCGTTGCGATACCGGACGGACTGCGGTTTCCCTTCTCTGGCGGAGCCGAGGGCTTCAAGCAGGCCTTCTTCTCCATACGGGGGGAGATGGCCGCCGCACGGGCCCTCGGTGGCATTCGCGGCGCGGGGCTCGCGGTGCAGGAGGCCGAGAAGACGCTGGAGGCGCTGAAGCTGCTGGCGGTGGAGAGCCAGGAGCTGGCGCTCGCCTACAACGCCGTGGCGAGGCGCGCGGCGGCCCTCCAGGCGGACAGGGCCCAGGCGTACCTGGCCGCGGTGGAATCGCTGCGTGCCTCCGCCCGCGGTGCGGCGAAGCCGGCGCTGGCGCAGCTGCTGAGGCGCTCAGGAGCACCGAGTCTGGCAGACCCGCTTGCCTTCCTGGAAGAGGCCGGGTGGCTCGTCAGTCACCCGGAACTGGAAGCCGAGGCCGTGGCTGAGCTGGCGAGAAAAGCCTGTGGGGACCGCGTGGACCTGGGCTGGCTGCGCTCCACGGGGCTGACCCTGGAGGACCTCAACTTCATGGCCAGGGACAAGATGACGCCGTGGAAAGACTTCCAGCGGGCGGCGGCGGAACCGGGGAATTCAATGCTGCAACGGCGGGCACGCGAGCGACTCCGCGGCATCGCGGTGGAGATGCTGACAGAGCGCAATGCACGGAAGCTCTTCCCGGGTTTCCGGTTGACCGGACGGCAGGTGAAAATGAAAGACGGGCACATCATGGACAACGAGCTGACGGCGATGCATGGCTCGCTGCTTCAACACGGAGTGGAAGTAAAGGGATGGAACGAAAACCGGTGGCGCAAGGCGCTCGACGCCTGGCTGTCCGGAGAGGGGGGCGCCCCACTCAACGAACAGCAGGAGGCGCTGGTAGATCAGCTTCAGCGCCTGCTCGACCAACTGGCGGACGCGGCGAAGGCACCCCGAGGGAAACCGTTCCTCGTCAGCACAGACAGATTGAGCGGTCCAACCAGAGTCAAGCTGAATATCTTCCTCGCGGAGAACGCACGGGGCACACAGTTCATCGAGGTGGAGGAAGCTCGAATACTGGAGAAGACGAAGCAGTTGCGGGCGGCACTCGAACTGCCGGAAGTGCTGCCTGGAGGTGCGCCATGAGCCGGTGGCCTCTCTGGGCGGTCCTGGCTCCAGGCGAGCCCGCATGGCTGGAGCGCCGTGCGCGGGCCATCGTGATGACGGAAGAGGACGAAGAGGACGGAAAAGAGCAGCCCTTCGAGGTCATCGCGGGCAGTGGCCGTTACCAGGCCATCGTGAGCACGGAGGCCAGCTACGTGGGCGCCGAGATGCAAATCGCCGAGGAACTGTCGCTTGAATGTGATGAGCCCGTGTACTCGATTGAGCGTGCCAACGACCCGTGGGCCGTCACGGCATGGCGAAACGGTGCACTCGAGGTTCTGGAGGTGGGCCCAGAAGGTTTGGCGAAGTCCCTCGGCTGCCCGCTGCCAGGAAGCGAGAAGACATCGGACCGGGCCGCGAGAAAGCCGTTGCGGCATGTCGCATTGGTGGAAGGCGTCCGGGCGCAAGAGGCACCACGCGTGTTGCAGGAGGCCAACGATCCATTTCCTCCGGAACACTACCGATTCGAGGACACACCGCGAGGGCTTCGAATCTCCAGCAGAACAGGCAATATTGGCTTCGCTGACGTCACTCTATCGGAGCGGCTTCCAAATGCGATCGCCTATGCGGTGATTGCCTCTCCAAGTCTGGATTTTCTTGTTGTCAGCATGCTTCAGGGAGGAGAGTGCATCGGGCGATTCGCGCACCCGCATGATGAGTTTACATCGCTCCCTGTCATCAACGAGGTCAAGGGCGAGCGCTCTCCCGAGCGGATCCTCGCGGCGCTCGGTATTCCCGCGGAGTGGTTCCGGCATGAGTGACAGTGCCGGGGCCGCCCCTGGCCGAGGCGGTGAGGGACTCCGGCCACGCCCGTCCGTTGCACTGAGCCCGGGCGGGTCCGCCTCCGGGAGAGCGGGCAGGGGCCCGCCGTGCTCACAACGGCCGGCTCCTGTGTCTGTCCTCTCGGATGACTCCACTTCCAGAGGGGGGCCCCAAGCCATGTATCCCGAGCAGCGAGAGGAGACCGCGATATCTGCCCGCGCCCAGCTGTGCGCGTGGCTTGTCCGGTACCGCTTGCTCCATGGCAACGGGGTGGTGATTCCTGGAATGCTCGGGGCTGGCCTGGCGACTCCGCCGCGCTGCCGCTGAGTCCGCGGCGGAGTGGCCGCCAGCCCTCCCACCCTATCGTCCCATCAGGCCGTTGTGTCCGTCGGGCTCCCGCCCGAGGTGCCACCTCTCCCGCTTCGCTCTTCCCACGAGCCGGAGCCCGGGCATGGGTGCGCGCGGACACGTCCCGATTTCCTCGCCGACGCAAAGGAGAACTCCATGCCCGCCCATTCCTATACGCAGCTCGTGAAGGTTCTCGCATCCCGCAGGACGAGGACCAGCGCGGTGGCCCTCATCGTCGCTGGAGCGCTCGTCGTCCAAGCCGCACCCCCCGAACGTTTCCTCACGGCACTCGCGGGAGGCTCATTCGGCTTTTCGCTGCTGTTCGCCTGGCTGTTCTTCCACAGTGGTCTTCATCAGCTCCCCGAGAGACAGCGAGGACCCTTCCTCCTCGTGGTGCTCGTGGTGCTGGCCTCGCTGCTGGTGGTGCAGGCCCGGGCTGCCCTGAGTCTGGCCACCGAGGTGCTCCACTCCCAGGCGTCATATGCCCAGCGCCCTCGAGGACCGGGCGATGGATGAGCACCACCCGGAGCGGTGACACTCACCGGCCGCGCTTCCTCTGGGAGTCGTTGAAGGGGCGCGTGGCCTCCTGGACGAGCTTGCGGAAGTTCTCCAGGCGCTCCGGGGCGAGCTGTCCGCTCCGGAGCGCCTCGCGGACGGCGCACCCCGGCTCCTTCTCGTGGCGGCAGTTGCTGAAGCGGCACCCGGCCGCCAACTCCTCGATGTCCGTGAAGGCGGTGCGCAGGCCTTCCTCGTTCTCCATCAGCCCGAGCTCGCGCATGCCCGGCGTGTCGATGACGAGGCCACCCTGCGGCAGGACGAACAGCTCGCGGTGGGTGGTGGTGTGGCGGCCCTTGTCGTCCTCGCGCACCGCGCCCACCTCCATGCGCGCGGCGCCCACCAGCCGGTTGATGAGGGTGGACTTGCCCACGCCGGACGAGCCGATGAGCGCCACCGTCCGGTTGCCGCCGATGTACTTCCAGAGCGCGTCGATCCCCTCGCCGGTGAGGCTGCTGAGGGTGTGCAGCGGAACGTCCGGAGCCAGGGCGGCGATGCGCTCGCGGGCCGCCACCACGTCCTCGCACAGGTCCGACTTGGTGAGCACCAGCACGGGCTGGGCCCCGCTGTCCCAGGCCACCGCCAGGTAGCGCTCGAGCCGCCGCGGGTTCAGGTCCCGCGTCAGCGCGGAGACGAGGAAGACCACGTCCACGTTGGCGGCCACCACCTGCTCTTCCTCCGCCCGGCCGGCCGCCTTGCGGGCGAGCTGGGTGCGCCGGGGCAGCACCGCCTGGATGACGGTGGTGCCTTCCTGGCTGCGCGGCTCGAAGGAGACCCAGTCGCCCACGACCGGGCGCACGGACTGTCCCTTGCGGATGGACATGCGCAGCCGCCCCGGGATGGTGGCCCGCATGTCCCCGCGCGCCGAGAAGAGCACGTACTCCACGCCGTAGTCGGCGCCGATGCGCGCCGGCTCCTCGCCTTCACCCGCGCGGGAGCGCCAGGCCTCCTGGAAGGGGGGCCCCCAGCCGAGCTTCTCCAAGACATGCTCATCCATACTCATGCGCCGCCCAGACTATGCCCATCCCGGTGGGGTTGGGGTAGGGAGACGTCCTCATGGCGAAGGACTCGCGCGTGTGGGCGGTGACGGTGGCGACGCTGCTGGGCGCCGCCCTGGGCGAGTGGTCCCATGTACCCGCCGGGGCGCTCCTCGGTGGCATGCTGGTGTCGCTCGTGGCCGCGCTCTCCCTGTCCGTCCACGTCCCCGTGCCCCGGCCGCTGCTGCTGGCCTCTCAGGCCGTGCTGGGCGCCGCCCTCTGCTCCTCCTTCAAGCCCTCCGCGTGGAGCGCGCTCGCGGAGAACTGGCTCGTCGCGCTCGTCAACGTGGTGGGCGTGGTGGCCATCGGCCAGGCCGTGGCGCTCGCCTTCGCCCGGCTCGGCGGCGTGGATGTCCGCACCGCCACCCTCGGGCTGATGCCGGGAGGCGCCTCGGCCATGGTGGCCCTGAGCGAGGAGCTCGGCGCCGACTCGCGCCTGGTGACGCTCTTCCAGTACCTGCGCCTGGGCGTGGTCATCGTCGTGGCGGCGGCGGTGGGCCGGTGGTCGGGCAGTGTGCCGGACTCGCAGGTGGCCACCGTCGCGGCGCTGCCCGGCGCTCCCGCTCCCCTGGTGGCGTGGGGCACCACGGCCTTCGTCGCCATCGTCGGCGGAGCGGCGGGGACGTGGCTGAAGCTGCCCGCGGGAGGCTTCCTCGGGCCGCTCCTGCTGGGCATTCCCTTCACGCTCCTGGGCATTCCGGTGGGCGCGTGGCCTCCGGGCGTGCTGCTCGTGTCGCTGTGGGCGCTCGGGGCGCGCGTGGGCAGCCACTTCGATGCGGCGGCCGTGCACGAGCTCAAGCGCGTGGCCCTCGGCGCCCTCGGGGCCGCGCTGGCCATGGTGGGCGGGTGCCTGCTGCTCGCCTGGCTCTGGTCCTCCGTGGGCGGGGTGGATCTGCTCACCACCTACTTCGCCACCTCGCCCGGGGGGGCCGACTCGGTGCTCGCCATCGCCCTGGGGACCCACGCCACCCTGTCCCTGGTGGTCGCCGTGCAGGTGGGGCGGCTCCTGCTCATCTTCCTCGTCGCCCCCGTCTTCATGCGCCGGCTGGCCGCGCGCCGGTAGGCCCCGGCGCGCTACGGCTCGTCGTGCCCACCCTGGAACAGGACGGCGTTGCACCGGTGGATGGGGATGACGTTCCGGCGGTGGGAAACCCTTACACCAGCCCGTGCTCCTCGAGCTTGTTGTAGAGGGTGCGCCGGCTGATGCCGAGCAGGCGCGCCGCCAGCGTGCGGTTGTCCCCGGCCCGGTTGAGCGCGTCCACCAGCGCCTGCCGCTCCATCTCCTTGCGCTGTGACTCCAGGGTGCGTCCCTCGTTCCCGGTGCCACCCGGCGCGGGCATGGCCGGGGCGATCGGGAGGGGGCTCGTGGGCGTGGGGGCCGGAGCCACGGGGACGATGCCCGGCTGCCGTGCCACCTCGCGCCGCACCTCGTCCCCGGTGAGGATGGGGCCATCGGAGAGCACCACCAGGCGCTCGATGAAGTTCTGCAGCTGGCGCACGTTGCCGGGCCACGGCTGGGCGCGCAGGGCCTCGAGCCCGTCCGGCGTCAGCGTGAAGGGCGGCCGGCCGTTGGCCTTCGCGTGCACGTCGAGGAAGTGGCGCACGAGCGGCTCGATGTCCTCGGGCCGGGCGCGCAGCGGGGGCAGCCACACCGGCACCACGTTGAGCCGGTAGAAGAGGTCCTCGCGGAACTCGCCCTTGCGCACCATCTCCTCGAGGTTGCGGTGCGTGGCCGCCACGAAGCGCACGTCCACCTTCAGCGTCTGCGTGCCGCCGAGCCGCTCGAACTCGCGCTCCTGCAGCAGCCGCAGCAGCTTCACCTGCACCTGCGGGGTGATGTCGCCAATCTCATCCAGGAAGAGGGTGCCGCCGTTGGCCAGCTCCACGCGGCCGGGCTTGCGGGTGGCCGCGCCGGTGAAGGCGCCCTTCTCGTAGCCGAACAGCTCGCTCTCCAGCAGCGTGTCCGGCAGGGCCGCGCAGTGCAGCTTCACGAAGGGCCCGCCGCGCCGGGGGCTGGCGTCGTGCACCGCCTTGGCCGCCAGCTCCTTGCCGGTGCCGGACTCGCCGCGCAGCAGCACCGTGGCCGTGCCCGAGGCGGCCCGCGTCAACATGGCCTGCACCTCGGCCATGGCGGTGCTGCCACCGATGAAGGCGCTGGCCTCCCTGGCCATCGGGCGCGCCCCCTCCTGCTGCTGGGCATGCAGCAGCGCCTTGCGGATGCTGAAGAGGATTTCCTCCCGGTCGAAGGGCTTGAGGGCGAAGTCCGCCGCGCCGGCCTTCATGGCCTCCACGGCCAGCGGCACGGTGCCGTGCGCGGTGAGGAGGATGACGGGGACGTCCGGCCAGGAGCGCCCCACCTCGGCCAGCAGCTCCATGCCGCTCATGCCGGGCATGCGCACGTCGCTCACCACCACGTCGATGGGCTTGCGGCCCAGCAGGGTGAGCGCCTCCTGGCCATTGGACGCCGTATGCACGGTGAGTCCCGCCTGGCCCAGCAGCGCACCGAGCACCTTGGCCACGGCGGGATCGTCGTCCACCAGCAATACGTTTCCCTTCAGCGGCTCGGCCACGGCGCTTCTTCTCCTGGGACGGGGGGGCGCACCGGGGCGGATGCTACCGCGCCCGTCCTGTTGCGTCAGCGCCGACACACCGGGTCGTACCCGGCGTGAGGGGACTCGGCGTCACAACAGGGAAAGGCCCACCACCTGGACCGGCGTCAGGCGGTCGGTCTGCGTTCCATCCCCAAGCTGGGTATAGAAATTGGAACCCCAGGCCCGGGCTGTTCCATCCTGCTTCACCGCGAGCGTGTGCCAGGCCCCCGCGTCGATGGCGGTCACACCATTGAGCCCGGCCACCTGGACCGGCGACCAACGGTCGGTCTGCGTGCCGTCCCCGAGCTGGCCATAGGTGTTCTGGCCCCAGGTCCAGACGGTCCCATCCTGCTTCAGCGCCACCGTGTGAGGGCTGCCGGCGCTGACGGCGATGACATTGCTCAGGCCCACGGCCTGAACGGGCCTCAAGCGGGTACTGGTCGTTCCATCCCCGAGCTGACCCTGCCAGTTGCGGCCCCATGCCCAGACCGTACCGTCCTGCTTCAGCACCACCGTGAACCAGGCGCCGGCGGCCATGGAGACGACGTTGTTGATAGAGGCCGCCTGCACCGGCGTCGAGCGGTGGAGGGTCGTTCCATCCCCGAGCTGGCCGTCGCCGTTCTCGCCCCAGGCCCAGACGGTACCGTCCTGCCTCAGCGCCAGCGTGTGGGCGATCCGGACGTCGATGGCCCTGATGTTGCCAAGGCCTTCCGCCTGCACCGGCACCGAGCTGTGGCTGAGCGAGCCGTCTCCGAGCTGGCCACTCTCGTTGTAGCCCAGGGACCAGACGGTGCCGTCATGCTTCAGCGCCACGGTGTAACCGAAGCCAGCGGCCACGGCCTTCACGTTGCTGAGCCCCGCGACCTGCACCGGCGTCAGCCTGTTGGCCGTCGTGCCATCTCCGTGCTGACCGTAGGCATTCTCACCCCAGGACCAGACGGTGCCATCCCGTTTCACCGCCACCGTGTGATTGAAGCCAGCGGCAATGCCAACCACCTCGCCGATGCCGGTCACCTGCGCCGGCGTCAGGCGCTGGGTGGTCGTTCCATCCCCCAGCTGGCCGTGGATGTTCTCGCCCCAGGCCCAGACGGTGCCGTCCCGCTTCAGCGCCACCGTGTGTTTGTAGCCCGCCTCGGTGGTGGGGCAGGGCTCGATGACGGGCTGGGTGATTGATTGGGAGGGGTTGCTCCAGCACGTGGTGCGGTTGCCACCACTGTCGATGACCATGGGATAGGTCTTCACCTGGAAGGTGCGCCAACCGCAGGCAACGCCTCCCTTGCTGAAGTACCAGGTGCCGGTTGTTCCGGGGCGCTCCTCGGAAGACTGCAAGACCCCATCAATGTAGTACTCCAGCCGCACCGCGTTGGCGGGGTAGGTCACCTGCCAGCTTCCACTGCCCGCCGTATCGCCCTGGTACGTGCTGATGCCCGAAAGGGTCAGGTGGGTGACGCTCGAGTCATCGCAGAGCGCCGCCTGGACGGTGCCGAGCGTTTCCTCCTCCGCGCTCAATCCAATGCCGGAGTTGCCGCCACACGCCGCCATCAGCAACGGCCCGAGTACCCAGCCCAGGACCCGCATGCGAACCGAATCAAGCCTCATTGGAAATTCATCCTTTACCTTGAAAAGCCGAGTTGTCTCCAGAGCCTGCTGCCCCCGGGCACGTCGGGCGCACGAGGTGTCGCGTGCTCTATTTCATTTTCCTCGTTTTATGGCTATAACGCATTTTTACCGTTTTGCTGATTCTGACGTGGAGGAACACCGGTGCCCAGGGATTTGATGCACTCCCCTCTCCGCCTTCTGCTGTCCGGGCTGCTCCTGCCCGAGCTGTGCCCCAGGGATAGCTGTGAGGGGAAGTGCGGTGGTGCCGCCACCGGTGGCTGTATGTGCGCCTGGTGCGGGTGTCCCAATGGCACGTGCTCGGATGGCTCGTGCTGCGATCCCACCGGCGCCTGTCAGGACGGCGGCATGTGCTCTCCGTGAGTGCATCTCCCTCCTTTCCAATGCTGACGCTTCAACCCAACTCCTTTCATGGAAGGCTGATCATGTCCGAGACGCTTCGCCGAACTCTTTCCCTTGGTTGCTCTGGTTTGTGGCTGCTGGTGGGCTGTGGAGGTCCCCTGGAGGCCGGGCCGCCAGCGGACGCCGAGCACGTGGCGCGCATGGAGGGGGCGCTCTGTGCCGGGTTGAGCGTCACCTCGCTGAGCCTCCAGGGCGCGAGCACGTACGAGGGGGTGATGGCCGCGAGCGGAAATTGGACCGTGTCCTCTTCCGCCAACGCGGTGCGGATGGAGTACTACGTCGATGGGCGCCTGCGCAGCTATGAGACGCGTACCGGCACCTCCGGGACCTGGTACTTCAGCGCGGGGGACATCGCCTGTGGCACGCATCTCCTGGAAGTGCGTGCCTACGCGATGGTCATCGACAGCCAGAACAACAGCACCGTGTGCGCCGACGGCGCGAGGTCGTTCTCCTACTCCGTCAGCGAGGCCTGCGTCCCCATTGCGTCCGTCTCCTGCGGCACGCCCTCGCCGTTCACGCAGTGCGTTGGCAGTGCCAGCGGTGGAGACGGCACCCTGACTCCCTACTGGCAGCTGGAGACCGACGGAGTTCCCTCGGGCTGGCAACAGAGCAGCTTTTGGACGAGGAAGCTCATCTGCGAGGAGCCCGTGGCGGGGATGCCCACCAAGCAGGTCCGGCAGCAGTTCAAGGTGAGCGACAGCGCGGGAACCGAGTCGGCCGTCAGCTCCAGCGCCACCTATATCTGCCGGGCTGGGTGAGTCAGACGTCCCAGGCGATGGGCAGGTGCTCGAAGCCGCGCAGCATGAAGTAGGGCCGGAACACCGGGGCTTCGTCCGTCCGCAGCCGCAGGCCGTGCAGCCGCCGCAGCAACTGCTCGAAGGCGATCCGCCCTTCCAGCTTCGCCAGCGGGGCACCCACGCAGAAGTGGATGCCCTTGCCGAACGCCAGGTGCTTCCTCGCCTCGGTGCGGCGGATGTCGAAGCGGTCCGGCTCGGTGAACTGGGTCTCGTCGCGGTTGCCGGACGCGTACAGGATGAACGCCCGAGAGCCCTTCGGGAGGGTGACTCCACTCAGCTCGGTGTCGGCCATCACCGTCCGGAAGAAGCCGCGGATGGGGGACTCCATGCGCAGCACCTCCTCCAGGGCGTTGGGCAGGAGGCCGGGGTCCTCCCGCACGGCCTTCCATTGCTCCGGAGCATTGAGCAGCAGCCACAGGCCGTTGCCGATGAGTCCGGTCGTCGTCTCGTGGCCGGCGGCGAACAGGTCCATGGCGTTGCACACCGCCTCCTGCTCGCTCAGCGGCGCGGTGCCGCCCAACGACTGCGGCACGAGCAGCGTCAGCAGATCCTCGCGCGGCTGGCTCCGCCGCTCGTGGATCCGCTCCCGGAAGTAGCGCTCCATCGCGATGAAGCCGTGCGCGCTCTGGACCTGCTGCTCGAGGGGCGCGGTCGCCGACATCAGCAGCGTCTTGTCATCGGACCAGCGCTTGAGCTGCTCCATGTCGGAGCGCGGCACCCCGAGCAGGTCACAGATGATGAAGCCCGGCAGCGCGTAGGCGAACCGTTGGATGAGGTCCGTCTTGCCGTCGCGGATGAAGCCGTCGATGAGCGCGTCCGCCGTTGCTCGGATGGTGGGCTCCATCGCCGCGATGCGCTGGGCGCTCAAGGCCCTGCCGAACACGGCACGGACGCGGGCGTGGTCCGGGGGATCGCTCTGCACGAGGGAGAGGAACCGGGGATACGCCTGCGCGAGCACGGCGCGCACCTCGGGGTGCGGCTCGGCCCTGGCATCGAGCGCTCCCACCGAGGAGAAGCGCGCGGTGTCCCGCTCCACCTCGGCGATGTCCGCGTAACGGCTGACGACCCACAGGTCGAACATGGGACTGTGGAAGACGGGCCGCTCCCGCCGCATCCGCGCATAGAGCGGATACGGATCGCGGATCTGATCGGGAGCCATCGGGTTGAAGTGGGTGGAGATGTCATCCATGGCGGGGACCTCGTGTTCACTCGTCTCTGGAAATGGAAGTCAGGCTCACCTGGGGCGTGTTCTCGGCGAATTCCCCGGTGAGCGTCGCCCTGGCTCCACCCTCCTGGTAGCCGATGCCCACCTTCATGTGGATCTTGTAGCTGACCAACCCCATGGGACTGGAGGAGATGGACTTGGGACTGCTCGAGCCCCCCGCGGAGTTGAGCACCAGGTACATCCACCGGGCGGAATCGGGGAGGTGGGCCCACTGGGTGTCGTGGCGGGCGGGAAGGTGGAGCGGCGCGACGAACGGAGCGCCCTTCATGTAGAGGAAGGGCAGGGCGAGGTCCTCATCCATCTCGGGGCCATCGTCCTCGCTGCTCGGCGAGTACTGGTCGACCGCGAGCCCGAAGACATACCGGCCCGCCACCTTGCGGCCCATCAGCGCCCGGTCGATCTCCGTGGTCGTCGGGAAGTCCGCATCGTCCGCGCGGAGCCATTTGAAGAGATCGTGGCTGTAGGCCCACCCGCGCTTGCCATGGGCGGCGATTCGCACCTGGTACCACAGGCCGCCAAAGAGCTCGCCGTCGTCCTGTCGGGCCGGCGTGCGGCTCTCGCTCTCCCGCAGGACTTCCACCACCGTCCCGCAGGGCCAGGATTCGCGGACCGGCGCGGACCACTCGGGGGCCGCGCGCAGCTCCACCTCTTGAGCCTGGACGTTGCACAGCACGCCGAGATTCTCGGACTCCGCCAGTCCGGGGATGGGCGCCTTCATCTGGCCCGGCTGCCATTTGAACATCAGCTCGGCGAGCTGGGGCTGGAGGTCGCGCAACATCGCGTCGTAGGTGGCGGCCTGTCCCTTGGGGACGGCAATGGCCAGCGGGGATTGATCCACCTCGACCCCGACGATGCGCAGGGAGGTGCCCTGGAGGGCCTGCAGGAGGCCCACGTCCTCATCGAGGGCGCAGTCGGCCTCGTCCGCCTGGACCGCCGCCACCGCCAGCTTGGGCGAGGCCGTGGGAATGAGCGTCGCCTGGGGCAGGACGCGTTGCGCGGCCTCGAGCGCGGGGCCTTTGGGGACCGCCACCCGCCCCGTCATCCCGGCGAGCGCCGCGGCGTCATCCGGCACCAGCTCATCGCAGGACTCCGCCCCGGCGAAGCGGTAGGAGATCATCACGTAGGGTTGCGTGAAGTCGACCTGCTGCCGCCGGCTCTCGGTGGGAGAGATGGAGTTGAGCCCCAGGTCCACCTTGCCCTGGGCGAGGGCGCTCACGCTGTCCAGGGACATGGTGCGCGGGTTGACGAACTCCACCGGCCGCCCGAGCCGCTGGCCGATCAACTGTGCGAGGTCCGCCTCGAAGCCCTCCATCTGTCCCGCGCGCGGGAAGTGCAGCGGCACATAGGAACCGGTCAGCGCCACGCGCAGCGGTTTGGGTGGTGTGGGTGGTGCGACGGTGACGGGCTTCTCGGGTGCTGGCGCCGGTTCGCCGCGGCGGCAGCCCGCGCTCGTGGAGACACAGGCGGCCATCGCTCCCAGCGCGAGCCACCCGCGCAGATGATTCTTCATGGACTCCCCCCCTCTGGATGAGTGGGGGGAACGCTACCGCAATGGGCGCGGCTTCATGAAGCCCTTCCTCGCGTCGAGGGCCGCACAGTGGAGGCCGCTGAGACTCCGGGCCTTGGCGGAGCCTCTCCCCCTGTTTGGAAGGCCACCGCCCGCGCCAGTTGCGCCTCTCGGGCAAGGCCAGCGTGGCCTCGGCCTGCGTGGGCGGCGGCCAAGGCATCGCCCTGCTGGTGGAGAACCCGGCCGCCTGAAGGCCTCAGTTGCCGCGGTAGGTCGAGAAGCCGAAGGGGCTGAGCAGCAACGGCACGTGGTAGTGCTGGCGGGCGCTGTCCACCCGGAAGACCACCGGGATTTCGGGGAAGAAGGTGGTCTGGTTCTGGCGCGCATAGAACTCCCCGGTGCGGAAGATCACGCGGTATTCGCCGGCGCCCCAGCTGGCGAGCTTTGCATCGGGCACCAGGGCACGGATGCGCCCCTGCTCGTCGGTGACGGCGCTGCCCAGCGGCTGCCAGCCCGAGGGCAGGCGCTGCTCCAGTTCCACCCGTACGCCAGGACTGGGCTGGCCGGTCCGCAGATCGAGCACATGCACGCTCAGGGGATTGGTGGCCGGTGCGTTGCCAGCGGCGAGCACCGCCGGTGCGGTGGCCAGCAGAGAGGCAGACATCACAAGAGGGGCAGCAAGATGCAGACGCATGGTGTGACTCCAGGTTGAAGAAATGGCGAGCCGCGAAGAGGCTCAGGGTTGAAGGCTTCGCGCCGCGGCCAGGGCGCAGGCGTCGTCGTTTTCCGGACCGCCGCCGCCGGCCACGCCGATGGCGCCGATCACCCTGTCGTCCTGCCGCAGCGGCTGGCCGCCGCCGAGCAGCAGCAATTCGGGCAGGTACTGCAGGCCGGCGGTGTCTGGCTGGCTGCGGGCCTGGCGGCCCAGCTGCAGCGTGGGCTGGCGGGTGGACAGCGAGGTGAAGGCCTTGCGCCGGGCCGCTTCCAGGTTGTGCGGTCCCACGCTGGCGCCGCGGCTTTGCAGCAGGGCTTGCCCGCCGGCGTCCACCACCGCCACGGCAATGTCCTTGCCGAGGGCCGCGCAGCGGGCGCGGGCGGTGCTGGCCAGGCGTTCGGCCGTGGGCAGATCCAGGGCCGGACTCGCGCTGTGTGCGCTGCCGGCCAGCAGGGCCAGCAGTGCCGTCTGGCCCAGGAGGGAGAGGTGTCGTGTGTTCATGCGCTCACTGTAGAAAGCGGGCGCTGCCCGGACGCTGACCGGTCGATGACAGCTTTGTCATCCACCACCGGGCGCGTTTGCGGCATGTTGGGCGTCCTCGGAGCAAGGAGAAACCATTGCGCATCCTGGTGGTGGAAGACGAGCCCCGTGCGGGCGACTACCTCAAGCAGGGCCTGGGCGAGGCCGGCTTCGTGGTGGACGTGGCGCGCGATGGCCACACCGGTCTGCACCTGGCCACCGAGCAGGCCTACGCGCTGATCGTGCTCGACGTCATGCTGCCCGGCATGGACGGCTGGAACGTGCTGCGGCGCCTGCGCGAGACCGCCTCGGGCCGCCAGACGCCGGTGCTGTTTCTCAGCGCCCGCGACGCGCTGGCCGATCGGGTGCGCGGCCTGGAGCTCGGCGCCGACGACTACCTGGTCAAGCCGTTCGCCTTTGCCGAATTGCTGGCCCGCATCCGTACCCTGCTGCGGCGCGGTCCGCTGCGCGAGGAGGAACTGCTGGAGGTGGACGACCTGCGCATGAACGTGCCGGCGCGCACCGTCACGCGGGCAGGGCGGCGCATTCACCTCAGTGCCCGCGAGTTCAACCTGCTGCACCTGCTCATGCGCCGCCAGGGCCAGGTGCTGTCGCGCCCCGAGATCGCCTCCCAGGTCTGGGACATGAACTTCGACAGCGACACCAACGTGGTGGATGTGGCCGTGCGGCGCCTGCGGCTGCGCATCGACGACCCGGTGCCCGGCCGGCTGATCCATGCGGTGCGCGGCATGGGCTACATCTGCGAGCTGCGCGAATGAAGCGGCCCCTGTCCCTGGGTGTGCGGCTGGGCCTGTGGTGCGCCCTGATCGCGGCGGTGGCCAGCGCCGTGCTCGGCGCCTACCTGTACCGCTCGTTCGAGCAGCAGCTGCGCCAGCGCGACGACGTGCAACTGCTGGGCAAGCTGCGGCAGCTGCGCCAGCTGCTGGGCCACAGCGGCACGCAGGCCATGCTGCGCAGCCAGACCGAGTACCTGCGCGACACCATGAGCGGTGAGAGCAATGCCCTCATCGAGATCCATGCCGCCCCGGCCGACGGCGGTGGCCTGCTGCTGGCCATCAACCCGGTGGGGCTGGCCCTGCCCCAGCTGCCGCCGGTGGCGGTACAGCGCGAGGCGACCGTGGCCGACATCCGGCACTGGTCGTCACCCGCTGGCGCGCCGGCGGCAGCGGTGAACGCCTGGGCCCGGCTGGGCGACGCCACGGTCGAGATCCGGCTGGCCCGCCTGTACCCGGAGCGCGAAGCCCTGCTGGCCGGTTACCGGCGACACATCGTGGCCGCCAGCCTGGGCGCCGGTGGCCTGGCGGCGGTGCTGGTGCTGTGGCTCATCTGGCGCGGGATGGCGCCCTTGCGCCGCCTGCAGGCCCAGACCGCTGTCATCGGACCGCAGAGCCTGGCCCTGCGGCTCGATGCCTCGGACACCCCGGCCGAACTGCACGCGCTGGTGCATGGCCTCAATGCCATGCTGGCCCGCCTGGAGAGCGGCTATGCCCGGCTCAACCAGTTCGCGGCCGACCTGGCCCACGAGCTGCGCACCCCCCTGGCCACGCTGACCGGACAGAGCCAGGTCATGCTCAGCCGCCCGCGCACCGAGGCCGAACACGCGCGGTTGCTGGAGTCGCAACTGCTGGAGCTCGAGCGGCTCAACCGCATGGTCGATAGCCTGCTGTTCCTGGCCCGCGGCGAACACCAGGCGCAGAACGAGCCCTTGCGGTGCCAGCACCTGTCGGGGACGGAGGAATTGGCCCGGCAGGCCGATTACTTCACCGACCTCGCCGAGGAACGCGGCGTTCGCATCGTGTGCCACGGCGACGCCCCGGTGTGGGCCGAACCCCAGCTGCTGCGCCGCGCCCTGGCCAACCTGCTGTCCAACGCCGTGCGCCATGCCCGGCCGGGCAGCGTGGTCGAGCTGAGGGCCGCAGCCGGCGCCAATGCAGCGGGCGCGGTGCTGGAGGTGGTCAACGAAGGCGAGCCGGTGCCGCCCGAGAGCCTGCCCCGCCTGTTCGACCGCTTCTACCGCGCCGATCCGGCTCGCTCGGGCGAAGGCAACGGCCTGGGCCTGTCCATCGTGCGCGCCATCATGGTCCGGCACGGTGGGGAGGCCGAGGTGTGGCAGACCGCGGGGCGCATCGGGTTCAGGCTGACGCTGCCCGGCCCGGTGCCAGCAGCCGCCGGCACCGCACCCGCGGGTTCCGTGACGTGAACAGTCTGCTCACGCCTGTGTTCGGCGTGCCCACTCACCCGGCTCATTCGGGGGATGGAGCCCAGACGCCGTCGAAGAGCACGACGCGCCAGCCGTCGGGATCGGCGATCGTCGTGCTCCGTCCCTTCCAGTAGGGATTCTCGGGCTCCACCTCCGGGTAGCCCATCGCCGCCAGGCGCGCGATGATTCGCGCGGCGGCCTCGCGCTCGGGGATGTAGAGCACGAGCAGGTTGTCGCGCGACGGCGCCTGTCCGGGGCTGCCCTGCGCATGGCGCGTGAACTCCAGATGGACTCCGGCGCCGGGCAGGCCGAGCATCACGCCGTCATAGCCCGCATGCCCGGTGAACGAGCCGAGCACCTTCAAGCCGAGCCCTTCCCGGTAGAAATGGACGACCTCGTCGAGCTTGTCGGTCGGGCGCGCGATACGGATTTGAGCCACCGGCCAACCCGGTGAAGGCCGCGCCGTCTCCTCGTGCATCGGGGATTGCTGCATGGTCAAAACCTCCTGCTCCTTGATTAAGTTACACGCTGTAACGAAATCAAGGAGAAGTGGAGGAGGTCGTAGACTGGATGGCCATGGAACGCCGAAACACGAAAGCACGGGGGGCGGCGGCCGGGCCCGGGCCCCGGCGAGCGCCGGGACGGCCTCGGGACGAGCGCATCGACGAGGAGGTGCGCGCGGCGACGTTGGCGCTGCTGCGGGAGGGAGGCTATGGCGCGTTGTCGCTCGAGGCGGTGGCGGAGCGGGCCGGGGTGGGGCGGCCCACCCTCTACCGCCGTTGGGCGGGCAAGCCGCAGCTCGTGGTGGACACGCTCGTGCGGTCGATGGGGGAGGCGCCGGCGGCGGACACGGGAGACACGCGGGAGGATCTGGTGTCCGGGCTGTCCACGCTCACGGCGGCGTTCGCCGGGGCCGTGGGGCGGGCGCTGCCCGGGCTCGTGGCGGACCTGGCCGTGGAGCCGGCACTGGCGCAAGCGTTTCGGGAGCGGGTCTTCGCCACGCGGCGAGCGTCCATGGCGGCCGCGCTGGCCCGCGGGGTCGCGCGCGGAGACATCCGCGGGGACATCGACGTCGAGCTCGTCCTCGACCTGCTGGCGGCGCCGCTCTACTACCGGGTGCTCTTCGGGCACGCGCCGATTCAGGGGCGGACCGCGGGCGACGTGGTGGACCTCGTGCTGCGCGCCGTGGCGCCGGAGACCGCACCCGCGCAACGGACGGCTCCGCCCGGCGCGGGCCGCCCCCGAGGCAAACGAGCGGGCCGTGTGTAGCCTGACCTCTCGAGCACCCCGAGGTGTCAGGGCGCTGCACCCCGGCTCCCAGCCGCACCTCCAGCACGTCGCCGAGCGCGGACTGGTGCGCAGGGACAGCGACCCGCCTACTCCTGCTCGTTGTCGTCGGGAGCGGAGAGGGCGTGGCGCTCGAGCAACCGCCGCAGCTGCGTGCGGTGCATGCCGAGCGCCCGGGCCGTGGCGGCCACATTGCCTCCGTTCTGCCGCAGTGCTTCCTCGATGCGCGTCCGCTCGTCCGTGTCGAGCGGCTTCGCCCGCGACGATGCTTCCTTGGGTGGCTCCCGGTGCTCTGGCGGTGGAGAGGGTGGGGCAGGGGCCGGCACCGCGGCGCCGAACGCGGTGCCGGCGCTCGGGCTCAGGTGGCGGGCCTCCACGCGCGGGGCCTCCTGCATGAGCGCCGCCTGGATGGCGCTGCGGGCCTCCACGAGCAGCTCCCGGACGTTGCCCGGCCAGGGCCGCATCAGGCACGCCTCCACGAAGGACGAGTGCAGCGTCAGCTGGGGCTCTACCTGCCGCACCTCGCGGTGGAGCAGGAGGGGAATCTCCTCGGGCCGCTGGCGCAGGGGTGGCAGCGCCACCTCCGGCCGGCCGATGCGGAAGTACAGGTCCTCGCGCAGCTTCCCCGCCGCCACCAGCGCGCGCAGATCCCGGTTGCTCGCGGAGCAGATATGGATGTCCACCACCTTCGGCTTCGCCGCTCCCAGCGAGAGGACTTCCTTGGTCTCCAGTGCCCGCAGCAGCTTCGCCTGCACCGCCAGGTCCAGCTCCACCACCTCGTCGAGGAAGAGCGTCCCGCCGTCCGCCGTCTGGAGGTAGCCCGGGGCGTCGGCGTCTGCTCCCGAGTAGGCGCCGCGTTTGGCTCCGAAGAGCAGCCGCTCGGCGATGCTCTGGGGAATCGCCGCGCAGTTGACCGCCACGAAGGGGCCCGTGCCGCGCGGCCCGTTCTCGTGGAACGCACGGGCCACGCCCTCCTTGCCCGTGCCGCTCTCGCCGTGGATGTGCAGCGGGAAGCCGAGCCGGGCCGCGCGAGAAACTTCGTCGAGCAGCGCCTGGAGCGCCGGGCCTCGGATGAAGCCCTCCCGCTTCACCACGCCACGCTGCTCCAGCGGGTACACATCCGCGCTGGGAACGAAGAGCGAGTCCCCCATGCGGATGACCCGTTGCACCTCGCGGGGCGTGTTGGCGGGCACGGGCTCGCCATCCACGAAGGTGCCATTCTGGCTGCCCAGGTCGGTGACCCAGAAGCGCCGCCCGTCGAAGTGGATTCGCGCATGGCGGCGGGACATCCGCGGGTCCTGCGCCTCGCCCAGCGCCGGAGAGCCCCGTCCCAGCTCCAACTCGCCCCCCTTCAGCGGCAGGGCCACCGCCATTGTCGTTCCCGCGGCGAACAGCCGCATCAGACCCGGGACGCGCGGCACGGCGGGACTCATGTCATTCAAAATTCCGCTCGGCTTGAGGGTCGACCCGTCCTGTTCCATGCGCGGGCATTATAGGCCGGTGTGTCTGGCACGGCTCGGTGTGCCAGTACCTGTGCCACGTGCCGTGCCACCCGCGCGCAGCCACGCGTCTTCCAGTTCACCGGGCGCGGTAGGTGCCCGGGATTGCTCGGCCCCCCATGCTTTGACGTGCTGGCATGCCTTTGGCTAAGCCGCCCGCCAACCAGTGTTCGCGGCGGCGTGGGTGGGTTCGCGGTCGGGGGGAAGCCCGCCCCTGCCGCCGCACGAGGGGGAGCTCATCATGGATATGGAGACGACGAAGACACGGCGAGTGGGTACCCGCGAGGCCGGCGGGCGGTGGACGGCATGGTTCATCTGCATGGCCCTGGTGACCGTGGCGAGCGGATGCGGTGCGTGCCAGCAGGTGATCCGGCCGACGGACCCCGGCACGGGCCCGGTCTCGGCCTGCCCCGGTGGGCCCACCTGCGGCATCGACAAGGCCCTGCTCGCGGGCATCACTGTCACCGACGAGTGCCCCACGGGGAACTGTGACCCGGGCGGTAATGGCAACGCCAAGGGCCTCTACACCGCCGAGGGCGGCAACTACTGCTTCATGGCCGGCGACCAGCGGCTCTTCTGCCCGGAAGCCTTCATCCACAGGCCCAAGGGGCTCATGCTCGCCATCCGCTATCTGAACGGTGCGTTCAGCGTCATCGAGTATCCGGTCTCGGCCAGGCTCGCCGCCGACTCCTCGCCCGTGTATCTGCTCGCGGTCGAGGGAGACCGGACCCAGCTCACCATCAAGTACCGGCTGAACGATGTGGCGTACACCTTGACGGGGGACGACGTGAGCAAGGTGATCCTCAGCCTCAGCTCCATGCCGATGGGACATGGAGATGCGACCCAGCTCATCTCCTACGACATGCGGTTCTTCACCGACCAGAAGGAAAAGACCGCGAAGGATGGGGTGCACCGCTACACGCTCAAGTACCGCGAGCTCCGCCCGGGCAGCACCTGGCAACGGCACTGCGCGGGGGATGACGAGACCGTCGTCTCCTTCCTCCCCAGGCTGCGCGTCAGTGGCAGGACGGGCTACGTCAAGGACGATGCCACCGTGACCACCATGGGCTGCGAGCAGGGCTCCATCGTCACGTGTCTGGCCTGGGGTTACACGCCCTGGGCTCCCGCCACGGGCGTACTGGACGAGACTCGCAACTACGTCTTCCAGTCCTGTCTGCAGGCGAAGCGTGCCGCCTATTTCGTCGGCAAGGGGGACTGGCGCAGCTACACGAAGCGGGGCACGAAGATCTTCAGGCGGGACCAGTACGGCTTCGCCAGACCGCAGGACTCGATCGATCGCGTCGAGGCCCTCTGGAGCCCGCTCGGCGCGGTGTGCCTCAACACGAAGAACCGCCGCCGTCCGACGGCCGAGCCCTGGCTGGGGCAGAACCCCAACAACCTGAAGACCTACGGTGTGGGCCCGTGCACGCCCGAGGACTTCACCCTGCAGGGGAAGATCTTCACCGGCCCCGTGGAGGATCCGTCAACGCTGCCCTGACTCCGCCTCGCGCAGCGGCTCCTCGTACTCCCGCCACAGCAGCGGGTTGAGCTCGAGGGCCCGGGCGAGCGCGGCCCGGGCCTCGCGGACGGTGCCGGGGCGCTCCGCCTCGCGCATCGTCCGCGCCCGGGCCAGCAGCAGGCCTCCGCGCAGGGCCTGGGCGTGCGCCAGGTTCGGGTTGAGCCGGAGTGCCAGGTCCACCTGCGCCAGGCCCTCGAAGATGGCGTCGGGCGACCTGCTCGCGGGCAGCGCCTCCGCCAGCCGCCAGTAGACGCGCGCCAGCTGCTGGTGGGTCTCGTAATAGGGATACATCTCCACGGCGCGCCGGGCCTCCGCGAGCGCTTGTTGCAGCAGCGGCAGCTCCGTCAGTCCCCGCCGCTTCGCCCACGCCGCCTCCGCGAGCGCCAGCCTCGAGCCCACCAGCCGGCACTCGACCCAACCGGAGTCATGGCTGTAGGCCTCGGCGAGGGCCCGCCGCCCCGCCTCGAGCGACGCCGTGGGCTCCCGGCCGTCCCGCATCGTGTGCTCCACCTCCACGAGGTGTCCCATGGCGCGGTAGAGCGGGGTGCGCCCGTAGGTGGCGTTGATGGCCGCGGAGCGCTCCAGGTACTGGAATGCCCGCTCGAGCCTCGGGCGCGGGTCTCCGCCGCTGGCGACGAGGTAGCGCGCGAGCGTCAGCTCCGTGAGCGCCACCCCGTTCAGCGCCAGGTAGTAGTTGCCGTCGAGCGCGAGGGCCCGCTCACCCGCCTGGAGCGCCTTGTCCACGTCCTCCTGGGGGTTGAGCCCGCGCGACAGCTCGTACGCCGCCTTCGCGCTGTACAGCTCGATCAGGTTCGTGTGCGCCAGCAGGTACGCGGGGTCGCTGTGCGCCGCCTGGTTCAAGTGGTGCTCGGCCCGGGCGTACGACTCGCGTGGATCCGCGCCGTGCTCCCGTTCGTGATTGCCCTTCCAGCGGTAGACCTGCGCGAGGTCGTTGTGTCCCCACGGGTACTCGGGCTGGAGCTCCAGCGCCTTGCCGAGCCAGGAGATGGCCGCGTCCCACGAGGCATCCGGCGCCGCGCCCTCCCGCGCCAGCCGGAGCGCGCGCATGAAGTGGCTGTAGCCCAGCATGTCGTAGGCGTACACGTCCCGAGGGTCCAGCTTCACGGCGCGCGCGGCGGTGGCGGTCCACTCGGTGAGGATGGGCTCGGGGTCCAGCCCGCCCTTCTCGAAGTTCATCAGCCGGTACCACTGCATCAGCACCTGGGCCTTCTTCGTGTACCCCGAGGCGCGCAGCGGAGAGGCGTGGAGGCCCTTGTCACCCGCCTCCAGCGCTCGCTCCAGCGAGGCCTTGCGCGAGAGTCCCCGCCGCGAGTCGATCACCGACTGCTGCAGCCACACCTCCGCGAGTGCCTCGTAGTTGCGCGCATCGCTCCGGCCGGACTCGATGGCCTGCTCATACAGGTGGCCCGACTCCTCGAGTCCGGTGCGCGCCGGGTCGTACTCGCCCTTCTCCAGGTGCTCCATGGCCCGGGTGTAGGCCACGTCTCCGGCGAGCTTCCGGGCCTCGTACACCCAGGGCGTCTCCGCCGCCGCCTGGGCCGCGAGCCGCGCCGCCGCGTCGTAGTCCCGGCGGTAGAAGGCGATGAGCCCCTCCAGGTAGCGGGGCGACTCCAGGTCCAGGTCCCTGCTGCGCTCGAGCGACTGGAGCGCGGGCTCCAGGTATTGCTTCTCCAGGCTGCGCTGCCGTTGGGCCACCCACTCCTTGCCGCCGCTGTTGCGCGCGTCCTCCAGGGCCTGGTGGTACAGCTCGCCGAGCACGCGGCCTCTTGCGTAGTGCAGCTCGGGGGAGTCCACGCCCTTCTCCTGCGCACGCGTCAGCTCCTCGTGGGCGAGCTCCAGCTCGTGCATGGCCAGGTAGCCGCGCCCCAGCGCGTAGTGCACGAGCCCCTCGCCGAGGCCGCCCAGCTCATGGGGCTGTGAGCGGATGCGCTCCATGCGCTCGCGCACGAGCTGCTGCTCGCGGCTGGTGTCGTGCAGGGGCAGCGTGTAGGCCGCGCGCAGGAACCATTCGATCTCCTTCACCTGCTGCCCGAGCTGCCCGGCCAGCCGTGCGCGCTCCTCGGAGCGTTGCCGGGTGGTGCGGGCCTCCAGCCACGAGCGCGCACCGAAGGCGGAGAGGACGAGGATGCTCGCCAGGGACACCGCCGAGACGGCCACCAGGGCCCGGTGCTTCCGCGCCCGCCGCCGCAGCCGGTACACGAGGCTCGGCCGCTGCCCGAGGATGGGCTCGCCATCGATGTAGCGTCCGAGGTCCTCGGCGAGCGCGCGGGCCGAGGCGTAGCGCTGCTCGGGCTCCTTGTTGAGGCACTTGAGGGCGATGGTCTCCAGGTCGCCCGGGAGCTGGGGCACGTGCGTGCGCGGGGCGGGGGGCTCCTCGTGGAGCACCTTCTGCAGCGTGCCCAGGATGGAGTCGCCGGTGAAGGGCACCACGCCGGTGAGCAGCTCGTAGAGCGTCGCGCCCAGGCTGTAGACGTCCGAGCGGCGGTCGATGCCGCGCACGTCGCCGCGGGCCTGCTCGGGTGCCATGTACGAGGGCGTGCCCATGAGCGCGCCCGTCTGCGTGAGGCCGTGCCCCTGGCCGATGTCGTACGCGAGGCCGAAGTCCATCACGACGGGGAAGCAGCGCCCGTCCTCGCCGCGCTCGACCATGATGTTGGAGGGCTTGAGGTCCCGGTGGATGACGCCGAGCCGGTGCGCCTCGTGGATGGCCTCGGCGGCCTCCTTCATCACCTGCACCTTCTCGGGCAGGGACATGCCCTGGGCCGCCTTGTCGAGCCGCTCGCCCCCGATGAGCTGCATGGCGATATAGGCCTTCCCGGCCACGTCGCCGACCTCGTACACCTTGCACACGTGGGGATGGTCGATGCGCGCCTGGGCGCGGGCCTCCTGGAGGAAGCGCATCACCTTGTCGGGGTCCGCCCCCCGGATGAACTTGAGCGCGACGACGCGGCCCAGGCGCCGATCCCTCGCCTTGTAGACCTCGCCCATGCCTCCGCTGCCCAGTGGCGCGAGGAACTCGTAACGGTCCCAGTGAGGGACCGGGAACTCCTCGCCCGGGAGCGTGCCGTCCAGAGCGGGTGGAGCGGTGGGTTCTGGCGCGAGCGTCGGTTCGAGCGTCCGCTCTTCCTTACCGGGATTCGACATGGGCGGCCCCGCCTGTGGCCCGCATCTGCTGGAGGGGCGGGCCTACGCGATGGTCATCGACAGCCAGAACAACAGCAACGTGTGCGCCGACGGCGCGCGGTCGTTCTCCTCCTCCCCCGGCCCAACGGCGCGGCTTTCATGTCACAATGGGAGTGTAGTTCTCTTGACTCTTATTGTGGGAGCGGACCATGCATCAGCGGAGTCAGTGGACCTGGGTGGCGCGTCTTTTCATGACCCTGGGATTGCTCGTGAGCTGGGTGGGAACCCCGGTCGCGAAGGCCGCCAACATTGGTGGGGCGGGGACCATCGCCGTCTATAACCCAGCAGGCAAGGAGCCTCCTGTCTGGGCGAAGAAGCAGTATGAGGCCAGGCTGCAGTGCATGTGTGGAGGTGCCTCCACGGAAGTGATCGCCTACTCCGATCTGTCGTGGGAGGATGCGAGGAGATGGGCGGACTCCGCGTGCTTCAGGTTCTGCCTCGAGAACAAGTGGCCGCACGCAGAGCCCTTCGGCGTATGGGGCGTGATTCCGGTCATGGACCAGGCGCCGTTGGGCACGGTCGCGGCCCTCGCGCCGGACTTGTTCGCCGCTTATCTGCCCGGCCAGGAGACGCCGGTGGCTCAGTCCAAGGAGCCGGTGGCCCTGGCGCTCCAGCTCATGAGCCTGACGAATGTTACCGCCGTCATGCTCGCCGGTCCGGAGGAGTTCTTCGGGCAGGCGCCGCAGTGTCTGGCGCCGTAGCCCGGCGCCCCGAGCTCCTCGCGGGCATGTCGTGAGGCCCGGGAGGTCGGGTCCCCCGGGTCCTCCGGTTCAGCGCCAAGGCGGATGGGGGGCACTTCGTTGCTCCGGCGGCTCTCCTGCTGCCGGCACAGGGGGACTAACCCGGCCAGGGTTCCGCTTCTCCCGGCACGGGCTCTCCAGCGGGCGAGTCGGAGACCGGCAGGCGCAGCGTCACGGTGGTGCCGCGTCCCTCGTGGCTCGTCAGCGTCACCTCGCCGCCGTGGGCCTCCACCACCCGCCGTACGAAGGCCAGCCCCAGCCCGCTCCCCGTGGCCTTGGTGGTGTAGAAGTCATCGAAGGCCCGCTCCCGCGTGCGCGCGTTCATGCCCTCGCCCGTGTCCTCCACGCCGAGCGCCACGCCCGTTCCGTCGAGCTTCGTCCGCAGCGTCAGCGTGCCCCCGCGTGGCATGGCCTCGAAGGCGTTGCGCACCAGGTTCTCCACCGCGTTGGCCAGCAGGTCCCAGTCCCCCGTGCAGCGCGGCAGGTCCGCCGCCAACTCGCGGTGGATCTCCACCTCGGGGCGTCCGGTGAAGGTCTGCAGGGACAGCACGCTCGCCGCCAGCTGGTTCAGGTCCAGCGGCTGCTTCAGTGGCTCCACCCGGCCCAGGCGCTGGTAGGTGCTCACCACCCGGTCCAGCCGCTCCACCTGCTCCAGCAGCAGGTCCAGGAACTCGCCCTTGTCGTCCCAGGGCTGCCCCCGCGAGTGCTCCACCTTCAGGTACTGCGCGGCCCCCTTGAGCGCGGCGATGGGGTTCTTCAGGTCATGCGCCATCTGCGCGGAGAAGCGGCCCAGGGTGGCCATCTGC
The DNA here is from genome assembly GCF_036277355.1 of Archangium sp. Classification (GTDB taxonomy): domain Bacteria; phylum Myxococcota; class Myxococcia; order Myxococcales; family Myxococcaceae; genus Archangium. Next base: position 9,171 of record NZ_DASUNC010000099.1, on the reverse strand, counting down.
TCCAGCCGCTCGCGCTGGGCCACGAAGGCGATGACGCCCCGGCGCATGATGGCCAGCAGGGTCAGGGTCACGGCCGCCGTCCCCACCACCAGCGCGCCGTACTGCGCGGCGAAGAGCTGGAAGATGGCGAGGTAGGCCAGCACGCCCACGAGCGCCAGCAGCAGCGCGTACATCGCGTGGACGTTGGACAACTCCTGTCCGAAGAGGCGCAGGCGCAGGGCCACCACCGCGATGGCCGGCAGGCCCAGCAGCGTGCCCAGGTTGCCCAGGCGCGGCACCTCCTGGCCCAGCACCGCCACCAGGTCCGTGCCCAGCAGCGTCACCAGCAGCGCCAGCCCCGCGAGCATCAGGCTCGCCCGGGTGCGCTCGGTGGCGCGCACCTCGCGGCGCAGGTGCTGGGTGAGCAGGGTGAAGCCCCCGAGCAGCAGTGGCGCCGTGAAGGCCAGCACCGTCAGGACGAAGCCCCGCGAGCCCACCGCCTCGGCCACGCGCGTCGAGCCCAGGCCCGCCACGGCCGTGGCCGCCAGCACCCCGAAGACGGCGTACGCGGAGAACATCGCCGCCGCCAGCCGGCGCCGCTCGCCCACGAAGGAGAGGATGAAGTGCAGCGCGGACGGAGCGCTCATCAGCGCCGCCGCCGTGGCGATGAAGCGCCAGCCCGGTCCGCCCGAGTGCGCCAGCGCGAAGTCCGCGAAGTTCCACGTGGACAGGGCGATGCACAGCACCGACAGCGGCAGTGCCAGCACACTGCGCCCCACGCGCACCAGGGCCAGGCCCGCCAGCGCCAGCAGCCCCGCGCAGGCCCCGAGGCTGATCCACGCCTGTGTCATCGGGTCCTCTCCGTCACGTCACTCGCGAACTACAGCAGGGACAACCGGCGCGCCCGGGCGGGGTCCGCCACCGCGGCCTCCCACCGGCGCACGGCCGCCTCGCGCTCGGCGTCGGGCGCATCGGCGTAGTAGCCCAGCGTGTCATTGAGGCCCCGGCTGAGCTCCTCGATGGCGGCCAGGCGCACGTCCAGCTCCGGGTGGCGCAGCGAGGCCACGAGCCAGTCGGCGCGGCGGCGGCCGCGGTTCTCCGCCCACCACGCCGTCCACGCGCGCGTGTCCAGGCCGAGCGTGACACGCGTCACCTCGCGCAGCGCCTCGGCGGCGGCCTGGGCGCACATCTCGTCGTCGCTGCCGGTGAGGTGGATGAGGCCTTCGATGGACTCGCGGTCGTGCAGCGTGCCCAGGGCGCGCGCCGCCAGCGAGCGCCGCAGCGCGTCCCGGCTGGTGAGCTCCTGGCGCAGCTCCTTGCGGGCGGCGTCCAGGCGGGGCAGGTGCTTGAGGGCGGCGGCGGCCACGCGCGCGGCGCTGGAGATGTCCGGCTCGTAGTCGAAGAGGCCGCGCAGCACGCCGTCCACCAGCTCCACGTATGGGAGGCTGCCGGCGGTGAGGAGCGCGAAGTAGCGCGTGTCCGCGTCGCTCGAGTCCAACAGCGGCGCCAGCGCCTGGGCCGCGGGCCGGCCGAGCCGGGACAGGGCACCGGGGATGGGGCCGAGCTCATCGGCCTCGGGCAGCTCCACCACGGGCAGGCGGCTCCACGCGGTGGGGCCGGGGAAGTGCGTGGCGAGCACCTTGGCGCTGGCCTCGGGCGAGCGCGCCAGCTCGGCCATGGCGCTCGCGCGCTGGTTGGCGTCCGGGCCGGTGAGGCGCTTGAGCAGCGGGCCGAAGTCCGGAGGCGGGCGCTCCTCCTGGGACATGACGAGCGGCGCCATGGAGGCGGCGCGGCCCAGCGCGTTGGCGGTGCGGTTGACGAAGGGGCTCCACCCCAGGCCCGCGGCCATGGCGGGTGCCGGAGCGCTCGGGGCCGTGGGCGTGCTGGCGGCGGGCTGCACGTCCACGTCCACGTCGAAGTCCAGCGCGTTGCGCAGCTCGCCCAGGCGCTGCTTGCGGAAGAGGATGAGCTCCTGGAAGGCGGCGGGCAGGTCCTGGCAGAAGAGGATGAAGTCGGACAGGCGGCGCTGGCTGATGGGCTTCTGGCCGCAGTCACCGTAGAGGACGGCCACGAGCCGGCCGCGCACTTCCACCGGGTAGAGGAAGAGGGTGCGCGGAGGCTGGCGGCCGAACAGCTCCAGGTAGTGCTTCGTCAGGCTGTCCGGCGGCATGGGGCCCGCGTAGCTGCCGCGGGTGATGGCCACGGTGCGGAAGACGCTGGAGGCGTCGAGCGGGATGGACACCAGGGAGAGCTGCTCGCTGGCGAGTCCGTCACCGCGCGCGTCCCAGCCCACGGCCGCGCCGCGCAGCACGGCGAAGGCGGCCACGTAGTCGAAGGTGCGGCGGCCGAAGCGCAGGGCGGTGTCGATGAGGCGATCGCGGTCGCGCGTGGACTCCTTGAGGGCGGCGCGGGCCTGGGCGAGCGTCCACTCGGGCACGTCGTCGCGGGCGGACTGCGGCGCGGCGGGCGCGGGAGCACGCGGCTCGAGCTGCGGGCGCGGCTGGACCGCCACGGGAGCGGCGGGCTGCGGCGCGGGAGGCGCGGCAACGGGCGGGGCCTGGGGCGGAGGCTGCGCCGCGGGACGCGCGGCGGCGGGAGCGGGCTGGGCCTGTGGAGGCGGAGCCGCGGGACGCGCGGCGGGAGCGGGCTGGGCCTGCGGAGGCGCGGCGGCGGGGCGCGCGGCGGGAGCGGGCTGGGCCTGCGGAGGCGGAGCCGCGGGACGCGCGGGCTCGGGCATGTTCAGGCGCAGCGGCTCGCGGATGGCGGCCGGGTTCGTCGTGGCGGGGCCGGGCGGTGCGGAGGCGGGAGGCGCGGGGGGAGCCGCCGGGCGCGCGGGCTGAGCGGCGGCGGCCGGAGCCGGGGCAGGAGGCGCGCCGCTGGGCCGCTGCTGCGGCTGTGGCGGCTGCTGCGGCTGCATTTGCGGAGGAGCGATCGGGAAGGGCTCGGCGGCGACGGAGCGCGCCAGACGTTCCACCATCTCCAACGTGAGGGCCGCGTCGTCCGGGGGCTTGGGGGGCGGAGCGGGCGCGGGGGCGGGCTTCGGTGCCGGAGCGGGGGCCGGAGCCGCGACGGCGGCGGGCTGCGCGGGCTGAACGGGCTGGGGCGCCGGAGGAGCCGCCGCGCCCATGCGCTCGGGGTCGAGCGCGGTGAGCAGGGCGGTGTAGCGCGGGGAGAGGGGCTGCCGGTAGATGACGGAGATCCACTCGCGGACGCGCACCTCGGTGGCCACCCACAGCTCCAGGGGTCTGCCGAGGAGGAAGCCCACCTCCTCCAGCTCCTTCTTGGGGACCGGATAGCCGCAGGCCACGTGCAGGGTGGTGCCATCGAGCGACAGCGGCACCACGCACAGGCGTTCGGCGATCTTCGGAGGGATGAAGGAGGCGACGTCCGCGTTGGGCTCGAAGTCGGCCAGGTTGACGGGGCGCAGCCCGGAGGCCTCGCCGAGCGCGTGCAGCACCTGGGGCTCGGGGAGGAGCCGGCGCTCCATCAGCGCGGTGTCGATGGAGCCACCTTGCGCCGTCTGATGACGCAAGGCTTCCTCGGCCTTGTCCTGGGGGAGGAGGCCTTGCGCGATCAGGGTGTGGGCAAGATGGGAAGGCATGGGGGACGCGGCATCTTACGGCCGCGGCCGGCAGGCACAACGAATCCCTGCATCGGCTCGGGGGTGCACTAGCTCGGCTGGACGACGTACGTGGAGGTGAGCTTGTCGTGGAGCGTCTGGCCGCGGCGGTCGAAGAGGGCCATCCAGAAGCCCGCCAGGAAGAGCCCGAAGGACAGTGTGGCGAGCATGGCGCGGACGATGGCGCGGCCGGGCGCGGGGGCCAGGCCGTGGGTGTCCACGAGCCTCAGCCCGAGCAGCCGACGGCCCAGCGTGCGGCCATTCCAGAGGAAGGCGGACACGGCGCAGTAGACGAGCGACAGCACCAGGAGGAGGGCGGCGCCGGGCAGCAGCACGGACTGGAGGGCGCGGATCTGCACGACGATGGCGTCGAGCCCCGAGAGGCTCGTCTGGGGCGCCTGCACGCCGGCCACGGAGGAGGCGAGCATGAGGTAGAGCGCGGCCACTCCGGCGATGGCGCCGGTGTCGATGCCCAGGGCCAGCAACCGGCGCCAGAGCGAGGCCGGGCGGGCGTGGATCTCCGTCTCCTTGGACACCGGGCCCGCCAGCTTGGGAGCGGGAGGCGCCGGGCTCCGGACGGGAGCGGCGGCCACGGGCGGCGGCGGGGCGGCGGGCTCGGACTCCTCCATGTCGACGGGGAAGGAGTCCTCCTCGAGGGAGAGGTCCAGCGGAGCGGCCGCCTTCGCCACGGGCATGTTCTGCGGAGCCGGGGTGGCCTGCTGCGGACGCGGAGGCATCACGGGGAGACCCGGGGCGGACGCCTGGGCCACACCGAAGGCCGGGGTGTTCGCGCGCGGGGCGGGGGCCGGGGCCGCGACGCCGGGCAGGTGGAAGGAGGGGGCCTGCGGGGGCGCCGCCGGAGGACGGGGCGCGGCGGCCTGGGCCACCGGAACGGCGGGAGCCGGAGGCGCCATGGGACGAGGCGCGGCGGCCTGGGCGGGAGCCGGAGGACGGGGCGCGGCGGCCTGGGCTTGGGGCACCGGAGCGGCGGGAGCCTGGGGCCGGGGCGCGGGGGCCGCGGCCATGGCGGGAGCCGGAGCCTGCGCGCGCGGAGGCATGACGGGCAGACCCGGAGCGCGAGGCGCGGCCTGGGGGGCCGGAGCCTGGGGACGCGGGGCCGCCGGGTTCATGCCGGGGGGCGTCGGCGCGCGGGCGGTCATCCCGGGCGGGGTGGCGGGAGGCGCGGCGGGGCCGGGTATCGCCGGCGCGTCACGATCCGGGCGGCGGCGGTCGATCTGGATCTCCTTGTCCAGAAAACTCGGGACGGCCCGGGCCGCGGGCTGGGACGCGGCGGCGCAGGTGGGGCAGTCCCCTACAGGCGGCAGCGGAGCTCCGCACTTCAGGCACTTGGACAACGGTTCCTCCCGGATGGAGAAGGCTGTAGCACCATGAAACGCCGTCCTGGAGCCGGGAGCAAGAAAACCGCCGGAAGCCGGGGTTCCCTGCCTGGACACCGTTGGACGTCCGCTCAGGCGAAGTTCCGGTTCCGGGTGCCGACGATGACCCCGATGGACACCAGGGCCGAGAAGAGGATGGCCACCACGACGCCCACGGGGTGGATGCCGCGGGTGATGCTCACGGGCGCGAAGATGGAGCTGAGGAGGGCGCCGATGATGCCGCCCACTCCGCCGAGCAGTGCGCTGCCCACGAACCCTACGGTGCGTGTGGGGGGCAGGGCGATCCGCGCGAGGATGCCCACGATGATTCCGATGAGCGCGTAGGCGTAGATGGCCATGGAAGCCGCTCCCTCTGTGGCCCCTCGGGATGAGGGCGCCGTTGCGGAGCAAACATAGGGACGGCGTCACGCGGTGGGCAGACGCCGGGCGGCGGGGGCCCGTCCTCCCGGCTCCTGGCCGAGTGCTAACCGAGCTCTCCGTCCAGGAAGCCCATGACGGCGAGCGCGGCGAGGGCGGCCGTCTCGGTGCGCAGGATGCGGCGGCCGAGCGTGACGGGCCGGGCGCCGAGGGCCCGGAGCGCGGAGACCTCCTCGCGGGCCAGGCCGCCCTCGGGGCCCACCACGAGGGCCACGGGCGCGCCGGGCGCGCAGGAGCGGAAGGCCTCGCCGAGCGGCACGGCGGACTCCTCCTCGTCGAGCACGAGCAGGGTGGTGCCGGGGGCGAGCGAGCGTGCCGCGTCCACGAGGGGGCAGGGGACATGGACGACGGGCACGTCGTTGCGCCGGCACTGGCGGGCGGCCTCCTCGACGATTCTGGTCCAGCGGGTGGTGCGCTCCTCGGCGCGTTTGGGCTCGAGCTTCACCACGCTGCGGGCGGTGGCCACGGGGTGGAAGGCGGTGGCGCCCAGCTCGGTGCCCTTCTGCAGCACCCACTCCAGCTTGTCGCCCTTGGGGAGCCCCTGGAGGATGTGGAGCGGGCGGGGCGGAGGGGTGAGCCGGGCCTCGCCGAGCACCAGGCGCACCGCTTCCGCGTCCAGCGAGGCCACGCGCGCCTCGAAGGCCCGGCCCGCGCCGTCGAAGACCTCGAGCGAGGAGCCCTCGGCGAGCCGCAGGACGTGGACGAGGTAGTGGCGCCGCTCGCCCGAGAGCGTCACCTCGGGGGGAGCGGGCTCGGGGAGCGGGACGAAGAGTCGGACCACGGGTGGGCTGTCCTCCGGGAGGGTGGGCCTCCCTTTCTACCAGGGCCGGCTCAGTGGCGGAGGCCGCGCAGCTGGAAGTCGGCGACGGAGGGCAGGTGGTCGGACGCGTCGGTGGAGTGGTCCACCTCGAGCAGGAGGGGCTCGAGCTGGCGGGAGGCGAAGAAGGTGTCGAAGCGCTTGCCGGTGGCGGGCACCACGCCCTGGCCATTGGGGAGCGAGTTGAGGGTGGACATGTCGGCCACGTCCTGGAGGCGCAGCCACTGCTCGGAGTTCTTCGCGCAGCAGCCGGCGACGAGCTTCGCGCGGGCCTCGTCGGGCTTGATGAAGGAACCATCCGGCAGGCGCACGCGCAGCTCGCGGGCGCGGCGGAGCGGGTCGGGCAGCTCGTGCTCGAGGGCGTGGAGGGCGCGGCGCACGCGCACGTCGCCGATGTTGCCCACGCCCCAGTCGCCCACGCTGGGGTGCACGTTGCCGTAGCGCGACTCGTAGTCCTTCACGGTCTCGGTGGGCTCGTGCTTGCGGATGGGGCCAGGCAGGAGCGAGTAGTGGTGCTTGACGTTGATGTTGGCGTTGAAGTCGCCGAGGGCGATGGAGGGGATGCCATCGCGGGCGTGCAGGGTGGCCTGGAGCTGCCAGAGCTGGCCGGCGTTGATGCCGCTGTCGCCCAGCGTGTGGTGCACGTTGTAGAGGGCCACGTGGGTGCCGGGCACGTCGATGAGGGCGAAGAGGGCGCCGCGGTCCTCGTCCAGCTCGCCGACGAAGCCCTGGCGGGCGATGGCGGCGGCGCGGGCGTCCTCGGGGAAGGCATAGGTGTAGTGCGCGGCCTCGAGGATGGGGTGGCGGCTGAGGATGGCCTTGCCGTTGATGACGGGCCCGGCCACGTCGCGGCCCTGGTAGACGAGGTGGAAGCCGTAGTCGCGCGCGAGCTCCATGGCGGTGGGCTGACTGGCCTCCTGGAGCGCGATGACGTCCGGCATCCGGCCGAGCTCCTCCATCGAGGCGAAGTAGGCCTCGAGCAGGGCCCGGCGCTCGCCGCCCAGGAGGATGTTGTACGTCATCACGCGGAGCACGTGGTCCCGGGGCGGGCGCGGCCGGGGATGGTGCACCAGCAGCGTGGTCCCGTTGCCGAGTAGCCGCGGCCCATCGGCGGCCGGCAGCGACTCGAAGCCCTGGTGGACCTGGGTGGGCTCCCGGTGCGGCAGGTGCTGGGGTGGTGCGGCGGGGACGCCGTCGATGACATTCCTCCCGAAGGGGAGGCGGTCCAGTAATCGCGAGAGGGCCTGTCCTGGCATGAGTTCTCTATGTGTTGGTGGACTACCCGCCCTGCACGCGGCCACTGGGTGCTTCGTCGCTCTCCGTGCCAGCATCCTCGGGGCCGCCCGCTCCCTCGGCGGACAGACCGGGAGGCGTGTGGGTGGGGTCGGCTCCGTCACCGGCCTTGCGGCCCGTGACGGTGTCGTCATCCGCGTTGCCCGCGAAGAGGCCCTCGCGCTGCTCCGAGAAGGCGCGCCGCTCGTCGGGGACGCCGCGTCCGGAGGAGTCGGTGGGGGGCCGGGACTGGGTGACGGCGTCCGTGTAGCCCCTGCCGGGTGTCGTGGTCTTGCTGAACTTGCCTGCCATGATGGGCTCCTGAGGTGGGCTCATGAGGGGGTGTGCCTTCCCTCAATGTCGGGCGGCCGGTGGCACCCGCCAACCCATCCCTTCGCCCCTGGGGGAGGGGAGGCGGGGGAGCGAGCCATCGGGAGCGAGGCAAAGAGGCGGGACACCTGCTATGCGCGGGGCGACATGTCCTCTCTTCAGATCGAATCGACGCGCTCCGGCTACGTCGAGTCCGTGCACCATGTGTCCGTGGCGGTGGTGGACGCGCGGGGCGAGCTGGTGGCGTCGGCGGGCAACCCCGAGCGGGTCTCCCTGTGGCGTTCGGCGGCGAAGGCCTTCCAGGCGTTGCCGCTGGTGCGGGACGGGGCGGCGGACCGCTTCGGCTTCGGCCCGAGGGAGCTGGCGCTGGCGTGTGCCTCGCACTCGAGCGAGCCGTTGCACCGCGAGGTATGCGCGGGCATGTTGAGGGCCGCGGGCTGTGAGGAGTCGCAGCTGGCATGCGGGCCGCATCCGCCGTTGTCGCAGGCGGTGGCGGACGAGGCGCTGCGCACGGGGACGGTCATCACGCCGAGGTGGAGCAACTGCTCGGGGAAGCACGCGGGGATGCTGGCGTTGGCGAAGCACCACGGCTGGCCCACGGAGGGGTACGAGCGCGCGGGGCACCCGGTGCAGGCGCGCATTCTCGAGGAGGTGGCGCACTGGACGGGGCTGCCGGCGGGCTCGCTGCTGCAGGCGGTGGATGGGTGCACGGCGGTGTGTTTCGGGCTGCCGCTGAGGGCCATGGCGGCGGCGTACGCGCGCTTCGGCGTGGCGGAGCTGGAGGCGGCGAAGCGGCTGCGCGAGGCCATGTGGGCGCACCCGGAGCTGGTGGCGGGCACGGGGCGGCTGTGCACGGAGCTGATGGCGGCGGGGCGCGGGGGGGTGCTGGCGAAGGTGGGGGCGGAGGGCATCTACAGCGCGGCGGTGCCGGCGCTGGGGCTGGGCATCTCGCTGAAGGTGGAGGACGGGGACATGCGGTGCTCGCCGCCAGCGTTGCTGGAGGTGCTGCGTCAGCTCTTCGAGCGGTACGAGCGGCGCGTGTCGGTGCCGATGGAGGAACTGGGGCACCACGTGGAGCCGCTGCAGCGCAACACTCGGGGAGTGGTGACGGGCAGCTTGCGCGCGGTGGGGCGGCTGCGCTTCTCATGAGGGAGACGACTGCCTCCCACTGAATGCGCCTCCACTCCTCCCTCTCCCTCTGGGCTCATACTTACCCAAAAAATAGGGCAGGGGATAGGACGGGAGAAGTAGGCTGTTGGGCCATGATGGAGAGTGGACAGCAGCTGGAGGGAGTACTGGAGAGGGAGCTGGCAGGCTCCGGCCTGGGCCACAAGGCACGG
>NZ_DASUNC010000098.1:0-10746 GCF_036277355.1 Archangium sp. | reverse complement strand
GACGGCCCTCCACTGGCCACTGGTATTCTGCAGGTTGGTGACAATGCTGGGAGAGATGTCCGCGGCGCTCACCGTCAGGGTGACCCTGGCCACCTCCGACGTCGAGAGGGCCTGCGCCGACACGCCGATGTCGGCTGAGCCTTCCTGGGGTGCAGCAGGAGAGCAGGCCGCGAGCGGCGCGAGCAGCAACAGGCTGAGCGCCAGAAACAGGAATGGGTGTAGTCGATTCAAGGGGTTCTCCACGGAGAGCGAGCGGATCACGGAGAACCCGGCAGGTTGACGGTGAAGGTCTGCGTCGCCTGCGCCCCGCCCGCGTCCTTGATCACCGCGGTGATGGTGAAGGGGCCGCCGCTGGCTGGCGCGGTCCAGAGCATCTCGCTCTGGGACGCGGACGTGGTCGCGGTGCCCAGCGTGCCGCCGCTGGCGCTCCAGGTGAAGAACAGGGCGGTGCCCTCCGGGTCGTGCGCCACCACGAGCACATCCAACGTCCCGCCCGCCGCCACGATGTCGGCCGACTGGAAGGTCTGGTCGATGACGGGGGCCGCGTTGGGAACCTCGGGCAGGCCGATGGTGATGGTGAGCGAGCCCGTGGTGCTTCCGCCGCGGCCATCCCTGGGTGCCACGGACACGGTGCACGTACCACCCGGCGGCTGAGTGGCCGGAGCCGTCCAGGTGGGGTTCTTGGCGGTGGTGCTGCTGAAGCTGCCGCCGCAGCCGCCGTCATTCCAGGTGTACGCCAGGGTGTCGCCATCCGGGTCCACCGCCGTCACGTCGAGCACCGTGCTCTCGCCGGGCCTCACCTGGCCCTTGGTGACGGACACCTGGCTCACCACGGGCCAGGTGTTGAAGGACGTCGTCACCGAGGCCTTGCTCCTGCCGGCCAACACGTTGATGACCAGGGAGAAGCCGGCTTGGCCGCCCTTGCCGTCCGTCACGCTGACATTGACGGTGTAGGGGCCCTCGGTGGTGGGCGCGGTCCAGGTGGAGCTCGATTTCGTGGCGTTGGCCAGGGTGCCCGCCGTGGCCGTCCAGGCGTAGCCCAGCGTGTCACCGTCAACGTCCGTCGCCGTCACCGAGAGCGTGGTGGACTGGCCCGGCTCGACCTGGGAGGCGGAGGCCACCAGCGCGCTGATGCGCGGGGCGTTGTTGCTGAAGGGGTTGGGGGCTGTCTTCTGCTGCAGCAGGATGAAGACCGCCGCCGTCGAGCCCTGGGTGATGGTGACCCCGGTGACCTGCCCCTCGTACAGCAGGACATTGGAGGAGTCGTAGGCCTGGGCCTTGAAGGTGCGGTCGGAGCCCACGGGAATCCCTCCCAGGGTTCCGCCCCACTGCCCGGAAGTCTTGAACAGGTTGCGAGAGATGTCCGGCGAAATTCCGGAGCCGCTCACCGTCACGGTGACCCGGCTGATGTCATTGGCCGACAAGGCCTGGGCGGAAATTCCCAGGCTCGCCTCGCCCACGACCGGTTCCTTTTCCCCTCCGCAGGCCATGGCCAGGGTGAGCGCCAACACGGAGACAACCAGGCTCAGCGAACGGAGGGAAACCCTCCTCGACATTTGCGGCATCAAATTTCTCCAGACAGGGTTGGACGAGTCCCAGGGACTCGTTACGGGGAGCAATGGAGGTGCTCCACGTGGCTGCTGGAGTGGGAGAGCCGGCGAGGGGGATTTTGATGCAGAAAAAAATCCGCTGGCTCGCACTGTTCGCTTGGCGTATAGGCGGGAGAGAGGCCATGTGGAGGGTGAGGGCTGGAGCGAAGGGGTGGAGGAGGGCCGCGGACGGGGGTCGCCGGAGCAGTGAGCCAAGCGGGAGGAGAAGCCGCGCAGCCCCATGGGGTACACGCCGGCCCAGGCGGCCCTCCCATGAGGTGCGCGGCAGGGGCCTGGCTCTCTTGGCCCTGGCGGCTTGAGCCTCAACACCAGCTGCGCGTGGTTGAGCAGGATGTCCTTGATGCCGTCCCGGATGGCTTCGGAGCTCAACGCCTGCTTGCTCATCAGCGTGTGCGCGTCGCGGGCCTCGATGATGGCGTTCGTGATCTCCTGCCGAAGATCGGGCGAGCTCGCGAACTGCTCCTTGGTGTTGTTCGCGGCATGCTGGGCCAGCGTCGTGGACTCCAGCAGCTTCCCCAGCAGGACGTTGTTCACGTAGACGAGCTTGTCCTGCTCCGACAGCTCGCCCTCGAACAGCGTGTTCACCTTCTCGATGATCTCGTGGAGCCGGGCGCGCTCCTTCTCCTGCACGCTGCCTCCTCCCGTCTCATGGACTCACCCCGGCCACAGCCCCTCATCGGCCGTGTCCTCCCGGCACGCATGGAACATGATGGCTCCATCACCGAGCCTGCTCCATGTCCGCTCATCCTCGTCGATGTTCATCAACCAGCCTGCTCCGGACCCGCGCATCTTCGGCGATGCCCATCAACCAGCCGGTCCAAATCTCCATCAACAAGCGTGCGCGGCAACAGCTCACAGGGGAAGGCTGGCGCCGATGGACAGACCGGCGTAGGGCAGGATCACCCTGGACTCGCCGAAGGTGCCGGGGTTGGTGAGGGCGCTCGCGCCAAGGAACAAACGCATGTGGAACAGCTGGACCTGGAATCCTCCGCCCAGCTCCAGGTTGGCCCAGTACGCCGTGTTGATGGGAGCCGGCTCCCGGTCCGCACAGCCCAGGACGCACACGTAGATGCTGTCCCTGGAGAAGGCGCCGCCCGAGAGCCCCACGCCCGTATCGATGAACAGCAGGCTGCCCTGGGCCCGCGCTCGCACCATGCCGGCGAACTGCGGCCCCGACACGCCAGCGCCCAGGCCGGCCGCGACGGAGAAGATCCGGCCCGCGAGCTCGAACTCGCCTCCCGCCAGTCCATAGGGGGTCGCGAGACCGACCAGTCCCTTGACGCGGAGCTGGAACCGGGCCGGTGTGGCGCCGGGCGTCGGCGGGCCTGGAGGGGCGGCGCTGGGGGGCTCCGGATCAGCGCGCGGCGCGTCCGCTGCCGCATGGCAGGGAATGGCGGCGAGGGAGGTGGCGAGCACTACCGCGAGTACGAGCCTGCGGGCCAACGTGAATCCGTCTGCATCCATGGGGCGACTCCGGTACACCGGGGCACGCCAAGATAACAGATCTCTCTCTGAGACGAGCTTGCCCGCCACCTTCCCGGACTCGACCTTCGCGTGCGCCGCGCGGAGGTTGGCTGCGTTGAGGAGGAGGTTCTCGTGCCAGCACGCCGCGGCGTCGAAGAGGTTGTGCGAGGTGACGGCGCCCCAGGCCCCCTGGTCGATGACGAGGTTCTTGCGGTGGTCCTCCACGTTGTGCAGCGACTGCCAGATGAGCGGCTGGTGATAGCTGTGGTTCAGGTACCACCGCGAGTAGATCTCCCTGGAATCTTCGCCTCGGGCTTCACGGGCGAGCGCGGTGGCTTCTCTTTCAGGACCGAGCCGGATGGGGCCGCGCCGACGAGCGCAAGGCGCTGGAGGAGAAGGCGGCGAAGTACGGTCTGCGCTACTGATTCCCTGCCTGCCCTCCTGACGGAGCGTCCGCTGGGCTCAACCCCTCCAGCGCCCGCCCATCGGGAGGCAGGTGCCTATTGTTCTGGGAGGGCGGTCTCACGCCCTCTCTCATCCCATGTCCGAAACGATCGCTGGCTATCAGCTCGAGCGCAGAATCCATGAGAGTGAGCGGTCTCTCGTCTACCGGACACGGAGCAGACCCGATGCCCCGCGGGTCGTCCTGAAAATCCTCAAGCGCCAGTACCCCTCTCCCGAGGAGATGGTGCGCTACCGGCGCGAGTACGGGATCATCCGCTCCGTCCAGGGCAAGCACCTCATCCGCGCGGAGGGCCTGGAGCATTACAAGGACACCTGTGTCCTGCTGCTCGAGGACTTCGGGGGCGAGCCCCTGTCCCATTGGCTCTCTCGCGGACCGCTGGACCTGGGCCAGTTCCTTCGCCTGGCCATCCACCTCGCCCAGGGCCTGGAGGAACTGCACGCGGCCAATGTCATCCACAAGGATCTCAATCCCTCGAACATCCTCTGGAACCCGGAGACGGACGAGCTGAAGCTCATTGGCTTCGGCATCGCCACCCGGCTTCCCCAGGAGCCCCAGACGTTCCGCAACCCGGCCCTGCTGGAGGGGACGCTGGCCTACCTCTCTCCCGAGCAGACGGGGCGGATGAACCGGGACATCGACTACCGGACGGACTTCTACTCGCTCGGCGTCACCTTCTACGAGATGCTGGTGGGACGGCGGCCCTTCATGACGGAGGATCCGCTCGCGCTCCTGCACTGCCACCTGGCACGGACTCCCCCGGACCTGGCGGAGCAGGGGATTCCTCCCATCCTCGCCCGGCTCGTCGGCAAGCTGCTGGCCAAGAACCCCGAGGATCGTTACCAGTCCGCGCACGGGTTGCGTCTGGATCTGCTCCGCTGTCTGGAAGCGCTCGAGCGGGGGGAGTCCCTCCAGCACGTCTCCTTCCCCCTGGGGCGAAGCGACATGCTCGAGCGCTTCCTGCTCCCCCAGCGGCTGTATGGCAGGCAGTGCGAATCCGCGCGGCTGGAACGGGCCTTCGCCGAGGCCACCCACGAGCCCGGCCCCGACGAGCCGCCCCCCCATCCCCTGCTGCTGCTCATCTCCGGCTACTCGGGCGTTGGCAAGACCACGCTCATCCAGGAGGTCTACAAGCCCTTGACGGCGAAGCGGGGCATCTTCGTGGCCGGCAAGTTCGAACAGTTCCGGCGGCACACGCCCTACTCCGCCCTGCGTCAGGCGCTCGGCGCCTGGTGCCGTCACGTGCTGGCAGACAGCGAGCAGGCGCTGGCCGCTTGGAGGCAACGCATCCTCGAGGCCGCCGGACACAGCGGCCAGCTCCTCATCGAGCTCGTTCCGGAGCTGGCGCTCGTGCTCGGTCCGCAGCCTCCCCTTCCCGAACTGGGGCCCCGGGAGGCCGAGAATCGCTTCCACCTCGTCGTCCAAGGCTTCATCCGGACCATCGGGGGCCGGGAGAGTCCGCTCGTCATCTTCCTGGACGATCTCCAGTGGGCGGATGTCTCGTCCCTGCGGCTGCTGGCCTCCCTGCTCCTGACGGCCGAGCTGCCCCAGGTCCTCTTCATCGGCGCCTACCGTGACAATGAGGTCGACGCGAGCCACCCCCTGCTCACGCTGCTCACCGAGCTGAAGGAGGGGGGCGCGCGCGTCGACTCCATCCACCTGGAGGACCTCGGGCCCGAGGCGGTGCGCGAGCTGCTCGCGGATGCGTTCCACTCCACGCCGGAGCGGGTCGCCCCCGCCGCCGGCATCCTCTACCAGAAGACGCATGGCAATGCCTTCCACACCCTCGAGCTGCTCAAGCTGATGCACCACGAGCAGGTCATCACCTACGTGTACGAGCGGGGCGAGTGGCAGGTGGACCCGCGGCGGCTGCGAGCCCTGCCCCTGAGCGACAACGTGGTGGAGCTGCTGACGCGCAAGCTGACGGAGCTGCCGGCCGGCACGCGGGCCTCCCTCGAGATGGCGGCGTGTCTCGGCAACCGCTTCGAGCTGCGGCTGCTCTCCCTCTGTTGTGAGAAGCGCGGCCAGGAGATGTTCGAGACCCTCCGTCCCGCGGTGCTCCAGGGCCTCGTCGTCCCCCTGGATGGCCACTCCACCCGGTTCGCCATGTTCGATGCGGACGCCTCCACTCCCGCCGAGTGCTGGTTCCGGTTCCAGCACGACCGGGTGCAGCAGGCGTGCGACTCGCTCCTCCAGCAGGACGACCGGGCCCGCCTGCACCTGAAGATTGGCAGGCTGCTGCACACGAAGCTCCCTCCCGAGCAGCACGAGGCGCAGCTCACCACCCTCACCGACCATTTCAACTTCGGGCGCCGGCTGCTGCGCGACGACCCGCGGGCGCTCGCCGAGCTCAGCCACCTCAACCTCCAGGCCGCGCGGCAGGCGAAGAGCTCCATGGCGTATGCCCAGGCCCTGGGGTACGCATCCGCCGGTATCGAGCTGCTGCCAGAGGACGCCTGGCGGACGGACTACACCCATACCTTCGCGCTGTACCGGATGCGGCACGAGTGCCAATACCTCTCCGGCGACTACGCGGGAGCCGATGAGACCGCCGGGCTGCTGCTCGCCCATGCGCGCTCGCCCATGGATGCGGCCGACGTCTACGGCACGGCCGCCATCCAGGCCTCCATCCGGGGCAGGTATGACGAGGCCATCTCCCTGGGACGCAAGGCCTCGAAGCTGCTCGGCTTCGAGCTACCGGCGGACGAGCAGCTCGATGCCTGTGTGGAGCAGGAGTTCGCCTGCCTGATGGCCCGGCTCGACACCCACACCGTGAAGGCGCTGATGGAGTCCCCCCCTCTTCAGGACCGGGAGATGACGAGCCTCACCCGCCTGCTGGCCAGCATCGTCGGCGCATCGTACTTCTGGAACCTGAAGCTCTGGGCCTTCCTCACCCTGCGCAGCGTTCGCATCGGTCTGGAGCGGGGCTACTTCAACGAGCTGCCCTTCTCGTTGGGCAACACCGGCACCCTCTGCGTCACCCGCGGGCAGTACGCACGCGCCTGGCTGCTGGCCAGGGCCGGGGTGGAGCTCGGAGAGAGCCGGCGCAGCACCGTGCGCTGCCGCGCCTTCAACTGCCTGGCCCTGTGTGTCAGCCCCTGGGCCGCCCCCCTGCGGGAGGCGGTGGAGCCGGCCCGGCGCGGCCACCTCCACGGCATCGAGGATGGGGACCTGGAGTACTCCTGCTACTGCCTCTTCGGCCTGCTCAATGCCCTGCTCTCCCAGGGCACGCCCCTGCCGGGCCTGCGCGCCGAGGCCGATCGCGCCATCGCCTTCGCGGCCAGGCAGAAGAACGTCATGGCCGTGCCCTGCTTCTCCGTCCTGCGGCAGTTCGCCCTGGACCTGGAGGGAAGGACGCTTGCACCCGCCACCTTCGACGACGGCTCCTTCCAGGAGGCGCGCTTCCTCCGGGAGGCCGCGGGCCTGGACATGGCCCACTGCTACTTCCACGTCTACAAGCTGCAGTCCTTCTACCTCTGGGGCCGGTACGAGGAGGCGCTGCGGATGAGCGAGGAGGCCTGCCGCACGCTGGACCAGGTGGCCCCCTTCGTCCAGGCGGCGGAGCACAACTTCTACACCTCCCTCACCCTGACCGCGCTCTGGCCCCGGGCAAGCCCCGCGGCCCGCGAGCGCGCCCGGCTGCGGCTTCGCTCCAACCAGGAGCAGATGCGCCGCTGGGCGGACAGCTGCCCGGAGAACTTCCTGCACAAGCTCCAACTGGTGGAGGCGGAGCTCACCCGGCTCGAGGGGCGCGATCTGGAGGCCCTGCGCCTCTACCAGCGCTCCATCCAGTCCGCCCGGCGGCAGGGCTTCATCCAGGACGAGGCCTGCGCCCACGAGCTCGCCGCGAGCTGCTGCTTCGAGCTGGAGCTGGCCGAGCACGGCGAGATGCACATCGCCAAGGCGCACCACCTCTACCGGCTGTGGGGCGCGGAGCGCAAGGCGCAGGAGCTCGAGCGGCACTACCCCCACGTGCTGCTCACCCGGGCGCCCCCCTCCCCTCCGAGCCCTCCGCCTCCGGGGACGCTGGGGACGGGAGCCACCTCGCTCACCGTCTTCGATGCGATGAGCATCCTGCGCGCCACCCAGGCCATCGGGGGCGAGCTCGTCCTGGAGCGGCTGCTGGAGACGATGCTGCGGGTGGTGTTCGAGAACGCCGGTGCGCAGCGGGGGGCGCTGCTGCTGGTGAAGGAGGGCCAGCCGGTGGTGGCCACGGAGGGCTCCGCGGCCCAGGTGCAGGTACACGGGGGCGGCGGCGTGCCGCTCTCTGGCTGGACCGGGGGCTCGCACGCGGTGGTGCACTATGTCCACCGCACCCGCGAGCGGCTCGTGTTGGGTGATGCGCCGGGCGACCCGCGCTTCAGTGGCGAGCCCTACCTGCGTCAGGCGCGGCCGCGCTCGGTGCTCTGCATGCCCATCACCCACCAGGGCCGCCTCGTCGCGCTGCTCTACCTGGAGAACCCCCTGGCCACCCATGCCTTCACCCAGGAGCGCACCGAGCTGCTGGAGTTGCTCGCCCGCCAGATGGCCGTCTCGCTGGAGAACGCCCTGCTGCATGCCCGCGAGCGGGAGCAGCGGGCCCAGGCCGAGCGCGCCGTGCGGCTGCGGGACGAGTTCCTCATCGTCGCCTCGCACGAGCTGAACACCCCCGTCACGTCGCTGAATCTGAACATCCAGAACCTCAAGCGGATGGCGAGCCGCGCGGCCCTGCCCGAGCGCATCCAGGGCCTGCTCGCCAAGGCCGAGCAGCAGCAGCGGCGCATCTCCACGCTGGTGTCGGAGCTGCTCGACGTGTCGGAGCTCGAGGCGGGCAGCCTCCCCCTCCACCTGGAGCAGGTGGACCTGGCGGCGCTCACGCGCGAGCTCCTGGAGCGCCTCGCCCCCGACTTCCAGCGCGCGCAGTGCACCCTCCTCCTCGATGCGCCACGGGAGGTGGTGGGGTGGTGGGATCGCCGCTACCTCGAGCGCGCCCTCCACGGGCTGCTGGCCAACGCGCTCAAGTTCGGCCGCGGAGAGCCCATCGAGGTGAACCTGTGCAAGCGGCAAGCCCACGTGTCCCTTTCCGTGAAGGACCATGGCATCGGTATCGCCGCCGAGGATCAGGGCTACATCTTCGAGAAGTTCGGCCGGGCGGTGTCGGCCAGCCACTATGGGGGTCTCGGCCTCGGCCTCTACCTGTGCCGGCTCTTCATCGATGCGCACGGGGGGCGTCTCCGCGTGGACAGTCAACCGCTGCAGGGGGCCACCTTCACGGTCGAGCTGCCCCTGGACTCGAGAGCCCCGGGGGCGAGCGCCATCCCGGGAGCGGAGGAGGCCCGGGTGTCCGGTGCATGATGGGGCCTCGTCCCGAGGGGCCGCTCGGCGAGGCCGGACGGCGTGCGCATGCTGGGGGGCCACATGAGGTGCGCGGCAGGGGCCTGGCTCTCTTGGCCCTGGCGGCTTGAGCCTCAACACCACGCGGACTGAGGCGGCTGTCGCGCCGGGGCCAGCCTCGCACCTGCCGTGGGCAACCCCAGGTGCTCCACAATCGTTCTCACCCCTCCTGCTCCCTTCACGTACGCCTCGTGCGCACGGGGGGCTGTCCGTGTGCAAACGCTTCCGCCGCCGGGCGGAGGAGCGCAAGCCTTGCAGCCAACGGACGGTTGTCTGGAAGGGTGGGGGGAAGGAACTCCCGCGCCCATCCAGGGGCGCGGGAGGCGGACTTCAGATCGCTGCGGGAAGGCCTGGGACTACAGGCCGATCTCGGCGAGGCGGGCCTTGAGGGCCGTGGCCTCGGTGCCGACGTTGTAGGCAGTGGGGCTGTAGTTGTCGCCGCCGCCCCCGCGGTGCAGGCCGATCACCAGGTGCGCGTTGGCGGCCCCGGTGCCCGCGAGCACCGGCGCGCCGGACGAGCCACCCAGCGTGTCCGCGTTGTAGGTCAGAGTGACGGCGCCATGGTTGGTGTTGAGCACGGTGCCCAGCGAGTACTTCTTCGTCGGCACGCAGCTCGAGTCGACGGTGGTTTCGCAGTTCTGGTGGATGATGTACACGGAGGAGCTGTTGGCCGCGTTGCTGCTGGCCACTGTCAGCTTCCCGTACACCTGGCCGGGGTAGTAGCCGTTGAGCGGCTTGCAGGCGAGGACGGACATGTCCTCGTTCGTCCAGGTGCGCACGAGGGTGGGGCAGTCGTACCAGATGCGGCTGGTGGAGGCGACGCCCTCCTCGTAGTTGAAGGACGCCCTGGCGCCCGCCGCCTCCGCGCTGCTGCCGATGCAGTGGTTGTTGGTGACGATCTTGTCGTTGGCGATGAGCCACGCGGTGCAGCGGGCGCCCTTGGCCGGGATGGACAGGTAGCCCACCGCCTTGGAGCGGGCCCGCTGGGTGCTGGTGGGGCTCAGCTCGGTGACGTTGTACCAGTTCAACGAGCCGACGATCACCTCGCCCTCGGTGGAGCCCACGGGCTCCGCGTTCGGAGCGTCCTCGGGAAGCTCGCCCACACCACAACCCGTCAGACCTGCTACCAGGAACGCACGGACAATCTTCAGGCTCATAAAAGGGGGGTTTCTCCATCGTGCGGCGAAATGCCGCTGAGTGGCTCCTTCAGCACGTGTCGTGCCATCCCCGCGGGTGGCCGTCTTCCCTCGGGCGGGCTCCCTCCGCGTCTGGCCGGAGTGGAGCATCCGTGCACCTGTTGCTGGATGGCAGATGTAAACAGGGTGGACAGGTTCCGGTAAAACCCGAGTTTGTTCGGAGACTTGAGGAAGTTCTACAGGTGTCCTGGAAAAAAACAACGGGATTTATGGGTTTTGTACTGAAAACGGACAATCCCCGTCGCCAGTCCGGGGGCGGGGAGAGCCGGGGCGCGCCCGGCCCAACGCGGCATGAGCAGTCCGGAGGGGTGGGGCGAAGGAGCTCCCGCGCCCATCCAGGGGCGCGGGAGGCGGACTTCAGATCGCTGCGGGAAGGCCTGGGACTACAGGCCGATCTCGGCGAGGCGGGCCTTGAGGGCCGTGGCCTCGACGCCGATGTTGAAGGAGGTGGTGCTGATCGATGAGACGAACGTGTACAGGCAGGCGCCACGGCTCGGCGTGAAGATCGAGCGCCGCGCCACGCCCACCGGGGACACCGTGCCCCTGGGCCGCGTCCACGGCGCCATGTCCCACGGCTACCACCGCTCGCTCTTCTCCACCACGGTGGCCACGGCGCTCCGTGACAGGGCCATCGCCTACG
>NZ_DASUNC010000097.1:0-53975 GCF_036277355.1 Archangium sp. | reverse complement strand
GAGTTGGAGGCGCGGGGCCTGAAGCTCTCGGCCCGTCCGGACAGGGACTTCCAATCCGGAGACCTGCTGCGGGGGGCAGGCCGCGCCGTCTCCGGCCTGCTCACCCACGAGCAGGAGAAGAACGCCTGGTACACCCACTACACCCGGCAACGAGGCCAGCTCCCACCGTCCTACCAGGAGGACCTCGACGAGGTGGAACAGGAGGCGGCGAAACAGCACTACTCGGCGGGCAATGTGCTGCTGGGCAGCGTGGACCACGTCACCTTCGGCGTGCCGCTGGGCTTCTACTACCTCGCGGCGGGTACGGGCCACGGGCTGTACTCGCTGACTCAGGGCGAGTACGAGCAGGCCGTGCGCGAGCTGACGCCCCTCGCGCTGCTGGCAACCGTGTACGTGGGTGGCAAGGGCGTGCGCACCGTCTACGAAGCCCGGGGAGGAGGAGCCGGACTCCAGCGGGGACTCGAGACGGTGCGGGCGCGAGTGAGTGCCCTCGCGGAGAGGACTCGGCAACTGCAAGCGCAGCTGGGCACGGGCGTGGAGGGCCTGCGGGAGCTGGCCCGGTACATCCAGGCCAGACGTGAGGCGGGCCGCTTCGTGGCCGTGGGGGGGATGGACGCCGCGCTGGCGCTGTACGAGGCGCGGGGGAATGTGGCCCGTGCCCGGCCACTCATGTCCAAGGCGAAGCCCGGGGCCTCTGACTCCCCACCCGCCAAGAGCGGGGAGGGCGCCGGGAAGGCCGCCGCAGTGGATGACGCCGCACGCCCCGCCGTCACGAAGGCCGGTGCTACGGAACGCCCTGGCACCCTGGCCTCGCTGGTGGATGAGGGGGTGGGGCACACGCTGCCGGTGGTGGAGGCGAAGCTGGCGGCGGCGGAGCTCGAGGCCGCGGGCCCGCGCCTGCCCAGGGACCTGGCGGTGCTCGAGAAACACCGCCCCTCCCTCGACGCCCCGCCGCCCGAGGCCCGGGGCAACCCGCGCTGGCGCGAGTACGTGGAGTACTACGACGAGCGCTTGAGAGAGGTGGAGCAGGGCAAGGCCAGCAAGGGTCCCCTGAAATGGGAAGGCTACGAGCAGGTGCGCGGGTGGTTTGCCCGGGGGCTGGCCTTCGAGCGCGACATGGTGAAGCTGCTGCAGGAGGACGCGCTGAAGCCTCGGGCCCAGCGCCGCTTCCTCGGGGACTTCGACAGGCCCCTCGTTGAAATCCAGGTGGGCGTGCGCAAGCCGGGTACCGGCCTGCGCTTCGCGGATGTGCTCGTCATCGAAGAGGGGGGAATTGGCGGTGGGCCACGGCGCGTGGAGGCGTTCAGCTTCAAGAGCCGTGACCTCTCAGGGCTGGAGAGAAGAGCCCTGAGAGCGCAGATCATCGAGGACGCCAGCGAGGCCCTACAGAAATATGGCGAGAGGCTGGACATCCGCCGGGACTCCCTCAAGTCCCTTTTCCCTGAAGACGGCAAGGTGCCCATCCAGCGGGTCCGCCTTGTTTACGAGGGGGGCAAACTTATGCCCAAGAACAAAGCCCACTTGAAGGCGGCCGTGACCGAAACCATGGCAGCCGTTCCGGGAGTGGAGGTGGTGTTTCAATGAAGTGGCTGAGCGTGCATGCTTTGAAGCCGGAGGATCTCCTCCGACTCGAGTTCGACACTGTGTTCGACCAGCAAGCGGCGCTGGAGGGACAGTTGGAACCCTTTGTCCAGGCGCTTGAGGATTATTCCGACGGGTGGATGCCGGACGTCGTTGAAGGCAAGCGGCGCCGCAAATACTCCCGCGCCGCCGTCTGGAAGTCCTTGGAAGAGGAACGCGGCCAAAGAACATCGGGGCTCGGACTTTATCGGACCACGTGGCCCGCATTGGACATGTCGCTCAGCCTCTGGTTTCCGCCGCTGCCTCCCAAGCTGGGAATCTACATTGACGTGAAGCCCCTCTCCTTCTTCGCGGAGGCGGAGCGCTGCCGGAAATTCGTCGAGATGGTGCGCGCCTGGGCCTGCGGCTACCCGGTCTCGCATGCCTGGGCTCACAGCAGTGATGACATGGAGTTGGCGGACTTTCCCAATTTTGGCCGCGATGATGAAACCCGGCGCAGAGACGGCTTCGACAAAGTCTACGAGGTGTGCTGGCTCAACGTCTTCGGCCCCAAGCTGGTGGAAACCGTGGGGCGCGAGCGCATGCTGTCCACTCCGGCTCACCGGGTGGAGGAGTTGCCCAACGGCTCCATCCTCCTGGTGACGTGGCCCACCGTCGCGGACTTTGCCAGCAAGGAGGCTCGGCTCGCACAGGCCCGCGCTCACGCCCACCTCCGGCCGGACCTCGACTTCGACACCATGCTGCGCTCCCTGCATGAGCGCAGTGCCATGCTCGCCCCCGTGGAGCCCCGCTTCCACCCGGACCTGGCCCCCCTCCTTTCGAGGGTGGTGGATCAGGCCGCCAGTTACGAGCGCCAGCGGAGGATTGCCGAGCTCAACGCGTGGCGCCCTCCTGAGCCCGAGGAGTGGCGCCCCGCCGACTCCGCTCTACCTCCGGACGTGGACAACCTGGAGCGCTCGCTCGAGTATTACAGCGATCTCGCCGAGCACCTCGTGGCGCTGCTGCACTCGGAGGTGCCCTCCGTCTTCAAGGCGACGCCCGAGTCGCTCACGGACGCCGACTTCTACTTCTGGTGCGAGGAATTCCCGAAGAGCCGCCTGCGGGAAGCCATCGACGAGCACGCGGTGCCCGCCATTGGCGCGTACCTGGGGGAGGTGCTGGTGCGCAACCTGGGCGGCCGGTGGATTCCGCGCCAGAGGCTCGAGGAGGCCCAGGTCCTCGTGGGCAACCGCGTGTGGCTTCCCTTCGTCCGGGCCCGCAACTACATGCGCTCGCGGCAGTCGCTGCTGGACTACTCCCTCACCTGGCTCTACCGCGTGGCAGAGCGGCACCGGGGCTGACGGGCGAAACGACACGGTGCCTGGTACACGGCGAACTGGAGCCTGGGGGACGGCCCGGGGTGGCTGGAGCTGCAAGCCCAGATGATGCTGGAGCCGGAGGAGGCCGCGCCCTCCTTCGACTTCGCCGACCAGCTCGCCAGGGAAGCTGTTGCCCACGGACATCTTCATGCGCCGGAGCCCGTCGTCCTCCGAGCCGGGTCCGCGCTGGGTCCCTCCCCCGGCGCCCTGAGCCCGCCCGGCACGCGGTCGGGAAACAGCAGCTCCAGGTGGTAGCTGCTGCCCTCCAGGCGGGCCTGCACGGGCAGCCCGCTCTCGTGGAAGACGTCGAGCATGGGCTTGTTCGACACCAGCACATCCGCCTGGAAGCCCGGCAGCCCCCGCGCCTGCGCCGCCTCGCGGATGCGCCTCATCAACGCCGTGCCCACGCCCCGGCCCTGCCAGTCATCGCGCACCACGAAGGCCACGTCCCCCAGCCCCGTCGCGGCCACCACGTCGTAGCGCACCACGCCCACCAGCTCCTCCGTGCCCGGCATGCTCGCCACCAGCGCCATGTTCTGCTCGTAGTCCGGGTTCACCAGCTCCTGCACCTCCTCGTGGGGGTGCCGCTTCTTGAAGCACAGGAAGCGCCGGTACGTGCTGTCGTCGCTCAGCCCGTACAACAGCTCCTGCAGCGCCCGCTCGTCGGTGATGCGCGCGGGCCGGATGAGCAGCTCCTGCCCGGAGAGGATGCGCTCCACCCGCTCCTCCGTCCACGGATAGCGCGCCTTCGGCACCACCTGGTCCGGCAGCACCCAGTGCCGCGCCTTCGCCGCCGCCATCAACTCCGCCCGGAAGTCCGGGTGGGCGATGTGGATCAGCGCCTTGGCGCGCTCGCGGATGTTCTTCCCCCACAGGTCCGCCACCCCGTACTCCGTCACCACGTAGTGCACGTCTCCGCGGCTCGTCACCACGCCCGTGCCCGCCTCCAGCGCCACTTGAATCCGGCTCAGCGAGCCGCCCTTCGCCGTCGAGGGCAGCGCGATGATCGGCCGCCCTCCCCGGCTGCGCGCCGCGCCCCGGATGAAGTCCACCTGCCCGCCGATCCCCGAGAAGAAACACCCGCCCAGCGTGTCCGCCGCCACCTGCCCCGTCAGGTCCACCGCCAGCGCGCCGTTGATGGCCACCATCCGCTCGTTCCGCGCCACCACCCCCGGATCATTGGTGAAGTCGCTCGGCCTCATCTCGATGGCCGGGTGCTCGTGCGCCCACGCGTACAGCTCCCGGGTTCCCATGATGAAGGACGTCACCAGCTTGCCCGGCAGCAGCGTCTTCCTCCGTCCGGTGATGACGCCCGCCTCCACCAGGTGCATCACCCCGTCGGACATCATCTCCGTGTGCAGCCCCAGATCCTTGTGCCCCGTGAGCTGCGCCAGCACCGCGTCCGGAATCCTCCCGATGCCCAGTTGCAGCGTGGCCCCGTCCGGAATCAGCCGCGCGATGTGGCCGCCGATCTCCCGCGACACCTCGTCCTGCGCCTCGTGGGGCCGCTCCAGCAGCGGTTGATCCACCGGCACCAGGCGGTGCAACCGGCTCACGTGGACGAAGGAGTCCCCATGGGTGCGCGGCATGTGCGGATTCACCTCGGCGATGAGCAGCGAGGCCGCCTCCACCGCCGAGCGCACCACGTCCACCGAGACACCCAGGCTCACGTACCCGTGCGCGTCCGGCGGGCTCACCTGCAGCAGGGCCACGTCCACCCGGACGCGGTTGCTCCGGATGAGCTCGGGGATCTCCGAGAGGAACACGGGCATGAAGTCCGCCCGGCCCTCCTGGACCGCCTTGCGCGTGTTGGCGCCGATGAAGAAGGCGATGTGCCGGAAGCGGTGCTGGTACTCGGGCTCCACGTAGGGCGCCGGCCCCAGCGTCATCAGGTGCACCACCTCGTTGTCGGCCAGGTGCTCGCCCTTCTCCACCAGGGCCTTGACGAGGGCCACGGGCTCGGCCGCCCCCGAGCCGATGAGGATGCGCCGCCCCGGCCGGATCAGCCGGATGGCCTCCTCCGCCGTCGACACCTTCTCCGCGTAACGCTCCCGCCAGTCCCGCGCGTCCATGCGCCCTCCCGTCCTGCCGCGCTAGCAACCTTCGTTCCAACGGTGCGTCCAGGGCCCGGCGGTGTCATCCGGCGCAAACCGTGCGCTCCGGTGGGGCACCCGGCGCAACCCCCGCGCGGCTCGCTCTCCCGGGGACCCGGGAAGCAGGAAGGGATCTCCCGCCTCGTCCACCCGGAGGCGGGGCGAGTCCGCGCCCCGCCGGGTGCTCTCCCCCAGGCCCATGGCGTGGGCCGGGCGCCTGTTCATGTTGAGCAGGGTATCCACTCGCAGCGCCACAGGGGCAGTCCCTCCTCCAGAGCCATGACGACGTCGCCGCATCGGGCTTCCCTCCATCGGTTCCAGCAGGGGCTCGCGCGGCTGGCCTCCATCGCCAGTGCGCTCGCCGTCCTGGTCGCCGGTGTCGATCTGCTCGGCTGGGCCCTGGGGAGCAGGTTCCTCACCCAGCTCCTTCCCCTGCCGGGCGCGGGCCTCATGATGCCCAACACCGCCATCGGCCTCGCCCTGAGTGGTACCGCGCTCTGGCTGCTCCACCCGAAAGGAGCGAGCCGGCCGCGGCGCGTGTCGGGCAGGGCCCTGGCACTCATCCCCCTGCTGCTGGGGGGCCTGGTCCTCTCCGAGTACCTCTTCGGGCTCGATGCCGGTATGGATCTCCTCTTCTTCGGCGAGACCGTCCAGCGCATGGCGCCCATGCTCCCGGGACGGCCCTCGCCCATGGGGGCGCTGAACTTCTGCCTCCTGGGGCTGGCCCTCCTCCTGCTGCACGTCAGGACCCGCAGGGGGTGGCTCGCCGCCCGGCCGCTTGCCCTGATCGTCACGCTCACCTCCGCCCAGGTCCTCATCGGGTACCTGTACCTGGAGGGGAGCCTGGCCGAGCCCAGGCGGCTCTTCTCCTTCCTGCCGCCCTTCACGCCCATGGCCGTGCATACGGCGGCGCTCTTCCTGCTGTTGTCACTCGGCATCCTGTCCGTCCATCCCGAGCACGGGCTGACGGGGGTGCTCCTCCGGGACGATGTGGGGGGCATCCTGGTGCGCCGGCTCCTGCCCGCCCTCCTCCTCACCCCCCTGCTGGTGGGCGGCGTGTGGATCCTGGGAGAGCGGCTGGGGCTCTTCGGGACCACCCTCGGAGTCTCCCTCTTCGTGCTCGTCACCATGGTGGCCTTCCTGCTCGTGATCGCGCGCAACGCGAGCACCCTCTCCCTGCTGGATGCGCAGCGCCACGCCATGGAGCAGTCCCTCCGGCTGTCGGAGGCCCGCTTCGCCGGCATCGTCTCCACCGCGGCCGATGCCATCATCTCGGTGGACGAGGCGCAGCGGATCACCCTCTTCAACACGGGGGCGGAGCGCATCTTCGGCTACGCGGCGAGCGAGGTCCTGGGCCAGTCCCTGGATCTGCTCGTGCCCGAGCGGTTCCAGGCCCTCCACCGGCAACACCTCCGGGAGTTCGCGGCCAGCGAGCGGACGGCCCGTCACATGGGAGAGCGGCGGACCATCACCGGCCGGCGCAAGAATGGCGAGGAGTTCCCCGCGGAGGCCAGCATCTCGAAGCTGCGGGTGGACGGAACGCAGCTGCTCACCGTCATCGTGCGGGACATCACCGCGCGCCAACGCGCCGAGGAGGGACTTCGCAACAGCGAGGAGCGCTTCCGGACCTCGTTCGAGGATGCCCCCATCGGCATGGCCCTGGTGGGCCTGGATGGCCGGTTCCTGAGCGTGAATGGCTCGCTGTGTGGGATCGTCGGCTACTCCCCCAAGGAGCTCCTCACCAAGACGTTCCAGGACATCACCTGGCCGGAGGATCTGGAGCTGGACCTGGCCAACGTGCACCGGCTGCTCCAGGGGGAGATCAGCTCGTACCAGATGGAGAAGCGCTACATCCACAAGGACGGCCACCGGGTGACCATCCTGCTCACGGCCTCGCTGGTCCGCGGCGCCCGGGGAGAGCCGCTCCATTTCATCTCGCAGATCCAGGACATCTCCGAGCGCAAGCAGCTCGAGCAGGCGTGGCGCTTCCTGGCCGAGTCGGGCCCACGGCTCGCGGCGTCGCTCGACTCACGGACCACGCTCACCACCGTGGCGGGCCTGGCCGTTCCCGCGCTGGCGGACTGGTGCCTGGTCGAGCAGCTCGACGAGGAGGGACGGGTGAAGCGGGTGGAAGGACTGGCGGCCTCCCCGGAGAAGTCACGGCTCCTCCGCGAGCTGCTCACGCCCCCTCCCCAGGGCGGCCCCTCCCATCCAGGACACCTCATTTCCCAGGTGCTGCGGACGGGGCAGCCGGCGCTCCTGCCGGAGCTCTCCGAGGCGGTGCTCGAGTCGGCGGCGGAGGACCCCCATCACCTGGAGCTGCTCCACCATCTGGAGCCCCGCTCGGGCCTGATCATCCCCCTCGTCACCCGCGGGCGTACGCTGGGCGCGCTCGTCCTCGTGATGTCCGAGTCCGGGCGCCGCTACGAAGCCCGGGACCTGGCGCTGGCGGAGGAGCTGGCCCAACGCGCCGCGCTCGCCCTCGACAATGCCTGCCTCCACGAGAAGTCCGAGCAGGCCACCCGCACCCGCGACGAGGTGCTGCGGATCGTCGCCCATGACTTGCGCACCCCGCTCAACGTCATCTCGCTGAGCACGAAGGTGCTCCTGAAACATCCGCCCGAGAAGCGGGCCACCGACACGAAGCCGCTCGAGGCCATCCAGAAGTCGGTGGACCGGGCCACCCGGCTCATCCTGGATCTGCTGGACATCGCCCGGATGGAAGCCGGCCGTCTGTCCGTGGACCGGGGATGGGAACAGACCGCGCCCCTCGTCCGGGAGGCCGCCGAGCTGCATCGCGCGCTCGCGGAGGAGAAGTCCATCCAGCTCAGGGTCGCCGTCCCCGAGGACGCGCCCCCCGTCTTCGCCGACCGCGACCGGGTGCTGCAGATCCTCTCGAACCTGCTCGGCAACGCGCTCAAGTTCACGCCCATGGGAGGGCGGATCCTCCTCCGGGCCGAGCCGGTGGGGAGCCGGGTGCGCTTCTCGGTGAGCGACACGGGCTCCGGCATTCCCGAGGAGGATCTGCCCCACCTCTTCGAGCCCTTCTGGCAGGCCTCCGCGGGAAGGAAGCAGGGAGCGGGCCTGGGACTGGCCATCGTGAAGGGGCTCGTGGACGCGCACGGCGGACAGATCTGGGTCGAGAGCAGCCCCGGGGTGGGGAGCACCTTCTTCTTCACGCTCCCCACCGCGAGTCCGGCCGAGGCCCATCCCCCGGCTCACGCGTGAGACACACGGGGAGGCAGCGCGACGGCCCGCCTCCCCGTGCCCGGACCGCCTAGCGATCCGGCCGCTGGAAGACCCTCACGGCGTTGACGAGCGGATCCCCATACCCCTCGCGCGGGACGAACCGGAGGTTGAGCTGGCCGTCGGTGACCTCGAGGAAGAAGCTGTGGTCATCCGCCCTCCGCCGGCCCACCTCTCCGGCGATGTCATGCGCCGGCAGCAGGAGGGTCTGCTCGCCCACCACGTCGAAGACGCGCTCCAGACGATCCTCGCTCTGGATCTCCGCGAAGCGCAGATCGATCTGATACACGCCCGGCGGCAGGCCATCGAAGCGGTACTCGAAGAAGCCGCGCCGCCCCGTCTGGTAGAGCGGATCATCGTCCGTGCCACTGATGGAGGAGCTGGTCCGCACCGTCCGCGACGGGTCGACATACCCCCAGCTTCCGCGGCTGTAGCGCTGATCGGCCGCCCAGACGTTGCCCGCGCGGTCCACATAGGTGCCATCACCCGCGTTCACGCCCTGGTAGTACGCCGGGACGATCATCACGATGGGGATCTGCAGCGTGGGCGCGCGCCCGCTGTTGCTCTGCAGGTACAGCGTGGCGTGGTAGATGCCCGGCTCCAGGCCCGTGGCATCGGCCGTGACGGCGATCCGCTGGCTGAGGCCCACGCCCAACGTCCCGCTGTCCGGGCTCTCCGAGAGCCAGGGCACGTCCGTGAAGACCGGCACGCCGCTCTCGATGAGGTACGCCTGGCGGCTGTTCTGGCTGACGGTCCACAGGTTGCCCTGCTCGTTCAGCTCCAGGCCCGCGCCGCTGAAACCGGGGTTGGGGTGCGCCAGGGTCGCCAGCACCGTGCAGGTGTCCGGGTTGAGCTCGTAGAGGGTGTCGCTGGGGCTGTTGGTGGCCATCCAGAGCACGTTGAAGGACGGGTTCCACGCCAGGCCGGAGATGCTGCCATCCGCCGGACTGCACTGGCCGATGACGGCGCCCCGGTCCGGATGGGACAGGCCCTTGACGTGGTAGATGATGCCCTCGTTCCAGCCACCGACGTAGAAGGTGTCGTCATCGGGCCGGTAGGCCAGGCCGCGCTGCGAGGTGGCCGTCCAGGGGAAGTCGCCCGTGATGGCGTCCATCACGGCGCCCGTGGCCGGCTCCCAGCAGTGGATGCCGTTGTCACCGCCGACGTCGAGCTGGCACATGAGGCCTCGGCCCGCGTCATGGGCCATGTCCGCCGGCCACTGCCCCACCCACGTCGCCAGCCAGTCGCGCCCCGTGTCCACCCCGTCCACGGTGAACTCGTGGTTGCTCCGGGAGGTCGGATCCGAGAGCCAGACGTTGCCCGTGTAGCCCACCCCCCAGGGCAGCTCGAGCCCCGTCGGCCAGCTGCGCAGGACGTCTCCCACCAGCGTCGGCCCCCAGCCGGGAAGCGGCTCGCCCCCGAAGACGTCCCGCGTGGTGTGGCTGTTCGGATCGAACTTCAGGCCCGGGGTGGGCCGGCGCCGCGGGACGACGCTCGCCCGCTCTCCGCCCGTCTCGCGCAACCTCCACTCCAGGGGCGCGGAGCCCGTGTTGCTCAACGTCAGGTACTGGGTCCGCCGCTCGCCCCGCGGCACGATGAACTCGAGCACGGTGGGGGTGATGACGGCACGCGCCGTGCGCAGCACCCAGTCGCGCGTCACCCCCTCGCCATCCGTGGAGAGCGTCACCGTGTCCGTCCCGGTGACGTAGTTGGGCGCGGAGGCCTCCAGCGTGTACGTGCCCAGGAAGAGCTGCAGGCGGTAGCGGCCGTCCGCGCCGGTGGTGACCTGGCGCACCACCGTGCCCCCCGCGAGCGCGCGCACCGTGGCCCCCGCGATGGGCAGCCCATCGTTGGCGTCGGTCACCACGCCCTCGACGAAGCCGTTGGGCGGCAGGACGAAGCGGATGGCCCGCTCATCCCTCAGCGCCGGGCTGTTGAACGAGTACTGCAGCGCCACGGTGCCCGTCTCGTTCTCGATGCCCACCGTGGCCGACTCGCCCCGCTCCAATCCGGTGTCCGCGAGGTTCCGGTACTGCATCAGGACCTGGCCCCGCTCGGTGAGGATGATCTCGAAGTCGACGCGCTGGGACGTATCGGTGAGGAAGGCCACGTTGCGCCACTCGACGACGAGCTCGCGCGCCGGAGCCTCGCCACGCGTCAGCGTCAGGACGCTGGACTCCCCATCGACGAGCAGATCGTCCCAGAGGGCGTAGATGGCGGCGTTGGGCGGATTCGGGCTGGGCAGGGACTCGTTGGCGAAGTTCGCGTTGGGCGCGAGGAAGTTCAGGTTGCCGTTGGTGGAGACGTAGGCGGAGCCGTACGTCTGGCCATAGAAGGTGAAGGGAAAGGGCAGGCCCACCTGGACCACGCTGTCATCCCCCGCCAGCGGGAGGGGCGTGGTGGCCTCGACATAGGCGGGCGCCTCGTACCGGCAGGAGTAGCCGTAGGCATCCGTCCGGGACTCCAGCACCAGGTCCAGCGACTCGCCGCCGTCCACGAGCAGGTGCTCGGTGCGAGGCAGGAAGCAGCCGTCCGCCTCCACGCGCACGTCGTACTCGCCCTCCGGCACGCGCTCGAAACGCCAGGCGCCGGCCGCGTCGGTGAGGACGGTGCCCAGGGGGGTGCCCAGGAGGGTGACGCGAGCGAAGGCGATGGGCGCCCCGGAGGCGTCGAGCACCCGGCCCGAGACGGCATGCGAGGGCACCGGGCTCAGCGCGAAGTCCACGGGGGTGACACTGCCCTCGGTCACCTCCACGGCTTCCACGACGCGGCGCTCGTAGCCGAAGAAGGTGGCGGAGACGCGGTACGTCCCCGTGGGGAGCGTCAGGGAGTACCGGCCCTCCTCATCCGTGAGGGTGTCCCGCGAGAAGGGACCCTCGGCCAGGACGCGAGCGCCGGGCAACGGGGCGCCGGTGGAGGCATCCGTCACCACGCCGCGCACGATGCCGGTGGGGCCCGTGGGAGCGCGCTCCACGGCGGCGAAGGCGTCGAGCTGGCCCTCGCCCCAGACGTTGTTGTCCGCCGCGGTGCCGCCGCAGCTCAGGTCCTCCCGGTCCACCGCCGACGCATCGAGCAGGGCACGGGTGGCCTCCACGTCTCCCACCAACGACGGAGCGGCGGACCACATCAGCGCCACCGTGGCGGCCACGTGGGGCGTGGCCATGGAGGTGCCACTCAAGACTTCGTAGCCGCCGCCCGTGAAGCTGCTGCGCACGTTGACACCGGGCGCGGCGATGTCGGGCTTGGTGAGGCCGTCGAAAGCCGAGGGGCCCCGGGCGGAGAAGGAGGCGATGTTCCCGTTGATGTCGAAGGCGCCCACCCCGTAGCTCTCCGGGTACGCGGCCGGCACGCCCACGCTGCCACAGGGGGCGGGATCCGGGTTGCCCACGGCGAAGGTGGGGAAGATGCCCGCGGCGACCCACGCCTGCACGATGGGCCGGAAGAAGGGATCCGACGGCCCGTCTCCCCACGAGTTGTTGAGGATGTGCGGCCGCAGCTCCGGCCGCGGGTTGTTGCCACTCAGGTCCGTGGGGGCGAGCATCCACTGGCCGGCGGCCAGCAGGGCCCCCGTCGAGCAGCCCAGGTCCTCGCACCCCTTGGCGGAGATCCACCGCGCGCCCGGGGCCACGCCAATCTGGTTGCCGCTGTCATCGTCCCCCGCCATGGTGCCCATGGTGTGCGTGCCATGGCCCACGTTGTCGCAAGGGGCCAGCGAGGGGCTGCCACAGACGCTGGAGGGATCGAACCAGTTGTAGTTGTGATCGAGACTGCCATCCGCGAGGCGTCCCCGGTACTGCCGGGCCAGCGCGGGGTGATCGAACTGGACGCCGGTGTCGATGCTCCCGATGACGATGCCCTCGCCGCGGGTACCGAAGGTGGACCAGACCTCGGGGGCGCGGATGCGGGCGATGTTCCACTCGATGTCCGAGGGAGTCGGAGGCGAGCGAGTGCCGGGGATGGGCGTGGGGATGCGGTAGTCCCCTTCCTGGAGGATGTGATCGACGTCGGGCCGGCTGGCCAACGCCTTGAGGGCCGCATCGTCCGCCTTCACGCGGACGGCGTTGACGAGCCAGAAGGACTGGTGGTCCAGGCCGTGGGCCCGCAACTGGTCGCGGAGATCACCCTGGCTGCTGCGGGCCACGGACTGGAGTTGCTCCACGACGAAGCGTCCGCGGGCATTCCAATCCTTCATCCCGAAGGCCGGGCTCAGGTCCGCCTGCTGACGGAGGAAGACCCAGGCGGTGCGGGCCGGGGCGGGCGGCGGGGGTGGCGGATCCTCCGCGGGAGTGTCTGGTTTACACGCCTGCAGGAGCACGGCCAGCGACAAGAAGATCGCGAGCAGCCGTGCAGTCGGCCTGACAGCGAGGAACGCGTGTTTCATCCGTGTCATGACTCCCCCCACCGCTCCTGGAAGAGCGGCTGGCATTGCAAAGGCTTGCGTTATGAGCCATTTCGCGCCGCCCCTCCATCGGCCGCCGGGGTCGGGGAGAGCCGCTCTTCCAACACCTCCCGGAATCCCTCTGGTGGGCCTACTTCTTGTCCGAAGGCGGCGGCCGGCGCGAGGGCCGCGGCGTGCGCGCCTTGGAGGCGGGCTGGGCGGCCGGGGCCTGGGCGGCGGCCGTCTCCGGCCTCACGGTGTGGTTCTGCACGCGGATCTCGTTGTCGAAGATGGCGCTCTTGAGCGCCACCTTGCCCACGTCATCGATGGCGGGCGCACCGGTCCGGAAGACGTAACGATCCGCCACGAGGATGGGCGCGCCTCCCGGAGGAGTGATCCAGACGCTGTAATTCCTGGCGGTGAGATCGGCCCGCATCCGGATGTGGTAGGTCTTGTTGGGATCGTACTGCACCGGGGTGATGGCCGCGAAGTCGGTCCCCCGGCGGACGTCGAAGGTTCCGCTCCGGTTCAGGCGGATGGTCATGGGCAGATCATTGTAGGACGTGGGGTTGGTGGAGGTATCCGTGTAGCCGATGACGGCATCCACGGGCTCGGTGAGCGGGGTCACGTCGAACTCGACCACCTGGACGCCGGTGTTGGCGGTGCCCAGGCTCTGCACGCTCGGACCGAAGGAGATGGACGCCACCCACCCGCCCGCGGCCTGCAGCTTGTAACGCTGCAGCGCCTCGGCGAAGTAGTAGTCCGAGTAGATGAGGCCCGCGTTGATGTCCTGCCCCTTCTCGTAGAAGCCCACGCCCCGCTTGAGGACCGCGGGGCTGTTGCTGGTGCCCATGACCAGGTAGTCCGGCGAGCTGAGGACATCGAGCGTGGCGAGGGCCGCGTTGCGGTAGCGCTGGGAGATGACCGGATCCCGGACGTACCGGCTCAGCTCCAGCATCGCCGAGGCGGCGATGGCGGCGGCCGAGGAGTCCTTCTGCTGGGGCGCCTGGGGATGGAAGTCCCAGTTGGGGATGAAGTCCGCGGGCAGGTTGTTGAGGTAGAAGTCGGTGACCTTCTGCGCGGTGGCCAGCATCTGGGGATCCGTCGTGTAGCGGTAGGCCATGGTGAAGCCATACATGGCCCAGGCATGCCCGCGGGCCCAGGTGGCCTTCGTCTGGTCGGCACAGCGCGTACAGCCCTGGTACGAGCCCTTGGAGCGGATGGCGCCCGTTTTGGAGTAGTCCACCACGTGCCAGGTGCTGCCGTCCGCGCGGACCATGTCGGTCATCGTCTTGCGGGCATGGCTGAGCGCCTTGTCGTTCATGCTCGCGTCGCCCCCGTTCCGGGCCGCCCAGAAGAGCAGCTCCAGGTTCATCATGGTGTCGGTGACCATGGGGACGTCCCACTGCGGCGCGTTCCAATCGCAGCAGCTGATGACACCCACCTCGGCTTTGTAGCGGGTGGCCAGTGCGCGCGCGGCGTTGAGCAGCACGCCCTGGTAGGCGGTATTGCCCGTCAGGCGGTAGCCCTGGCCGTAGCTGTTGAAGAACTTGAAGCCCATGTCATGCGTGGTGGCGTTGTTCTGCTGCACCGCCAGCGGCGTGGTCCACGTCTCCGCCCGCGTCCGCCATGCGGGGTCGCGGGTCTTGTCGTACATCTGCCAGAGCAGGCCGGGGAAGAACCCCTGCGTCCAGCCGGGGAGGTCATTGGCGGCGACGGTCGTCCAGCTCCCGGAGTCCAGCGGACTCGTCTTGGGATACTGGCCCGGCGTGCCCTCGGCGGCCGTCCAGAACATCTGGTGTTGGGTGAACTGCCGGGAATAGTCCGCTTTCGTCTCGTTGAAGTCGGCCCGGGCCGGACTCGCCAGCCCCCCCAGGCAACCCGCCCACACCCAGACGAACACCCTTGCTCGATTCTTGGCAATCATTGTCATCCTTCCCTCCAGTGCTCGCGGGAAGATGGCGCACGTGGAGCCGGAGACCATTGGCTCATTGGTGGACGGAAGGTTGAAGGGTGGACGCGCCCCCCTCCCACCCGGCCGATGGCGGCCAGGGACTCGCGTGCCATCTTGTCCGCCCACTCACATGGAGCCGGAATCCATGCACGCCCGCGACACCGCGTTCTACCGGCGATGGATCCTCGCGAATGGCCTGGCGGAAGCCGCCGGGCTGGGAACGACCTTCGTCGCGGGACGGTGGGTGGCGCCCCACCTCGAGCGGGTGACGGGCGTGACGGCCATCCTCGGAGGAGCGCTCGCCGCGGTCCTCCTGGGCATCCTGCTCGAGGGCGTGGTCGTGGGCGTGCTCCAGGAGCGGGTGCTGCGTCAGCGCCTCGTGGACCTGCGCCGGGGAGCCTGGGTCCTCGCGACCGCCGCCGGGGCCGGGCTGGCCTGGCTGCTCGGGATGGTGCCGAGCACGATCATGGCTCTCGGCACCCAGGCGTCCTCGGGCCCGGCCCCCGAGGAGCCGGGAGCGCTGCTCAAGTCCGCTCTGGCCATGGGGCTGGGGCTCGTCACCGGCCCCATCCTCGGCCTCGCTCAATGGACGGTCCTGCGCGGCCTGGTGCCGCGGGCGGGCCGCTGGTTGTGGGCCAACGCCCTGGCCTGGGCCGTGGGAATGCCCGTCATCTTCTTGGGGATGGACCTCGTGCCGTGGACGGGGCCCTTCGGGCTCGTGGCGATCAGCCTGTACCTGCTCTGCGGCGTCACGGGCCTGGTGGTCGGCGCCATCCACGGGCGGGTGCTGGTGCGGCTCCTGGAGCCGCCCGGGCACCCGCCCCCCTCCAGGCCATGACCCGGAAGTCTGGAATCAATGTCTTCCACTCAAGGGGCCAGGGGCCGGGGTGGCCGGGGAGGGCCGCCCGTGCGCTCCCTGTCGCGCTCCATGAGCTGGCGGGTCTTGCGCTCCTCCCACCGCTCGCTGAAGAAGGACCCCTCCATGAGCACGGAGAAGCCGTGCATCATCACGACGATTCCCCAGCCGATGAGCGGCCAGTAGAACCAGGGCCCGCCGGGGGTCGCCATGTCGATGGCGAACAAGCCGAGGTTCACCACCAGGTACCACATGAAGTGCATGTAGAAGTCGCGCAACGTGACGACACGTTTGTGCGCGCGCTCGTATGCCTGGTTGTTCTTGTCGGGCTCGGGCATGGGGTTCTCCTCCACCTTCGAAGCTGGGGAGCCGTCCCGGCCCGCGTCCAGCGGCACGCGCAAGCCCCTGTGCATGGCCCCCTGCCCGGGCAGCGGTCCCCGCGCCGGAGCCCCGCTCCCGCTTCAGCGGCCCGAGTCCCACGATAAGGGGCACGGCTCCCCGAGCCAGGTGCCATGGAGCTGGCCATGAAGCCTCGGAGTCCCACGAGCCAACCGGAGGAGCCGCCCGCCTGGTGCGGGCCACGGGAGGCCCTGCTGTCACGGCTGGCGTGCTCGCCCGGGGGGCTGACGCAGGACGAGGCCACGGAGCGGCTCGCGCGGTACGGGCCCAACACCCCGGGGCAGCAGGCCCGGCGCCCGGCCTGGGTGCAATTCCTCCGGCGCTTCACCAACCCGCTCGTGCTGGTGCTGCTGGTGGCCAGCGGGGTGTCCTTCCTCACGCATGAGCTGACGAGCTCCGCCATCATCGCCAGCATCGTCCTGGTGAGCGTGACGCTGGACTTCCTCCAGGAGTGGCGCGCGGACAACGCGGCGGAGCGGTTGCGGAGCTCCGTGGCCCTGAAGGCCACCGTCCTCCGGGACGGCGCGCAGCGGGAAGTGCCCGCCCGGGAGCTCGTCCCGGGGGACGTGGTGCTGCTGTCCGCGGGCAGCCTGGTGCCGGCGGACGCCCGGCTGCTGGAGGCGAGGGATCTCTTCGTCAACCAGGCCATGCTCACCGGCGAGTCCTACCCGGTGGAGAAGCAGCCGGGAGAGGAAGCCGTGGGGGGGGAGCCCACCGAGGCGCGCAACGCCGTCTTCATGGGCACCGCCGTCATCAGCGGCACGGGGCGGGCGCTCGTCTTCGCCACGGGGGGGCGCACCACGATGGGGGACATCGCCCGCGCGCTCGCCGAGCCCACGCCCTCCACCGCCTTCGAGCGGGACACGCGCCACTTCGGCCTGATGCTGATGAGGCTGACGGTGCTGCTGGTGCTCTTCGTCCTGCTGGCGGCCGTGCAGGCACACCGGCCGCTGCTGGAGTCCTTCCTCTTCGCGGTGGCGCTGGCGGTGGGGCTGACGCCCGAGCTGCTGCCCATGGTGCTGTCGGTGACGCTCGCGCGAGGGGCCATGCGGATGGCGGCGCGCCATGTCATCGTCAAGCGGCTGAGCGCGGTGCACGACCTGGGCAGCATGGACGTGCTGTGCACGGACAAGACGGGCACCCTCACCGAGGCCCGCATCCACCTGGAGCAGCACGAGGACGCCACGGGGCAGCAGAGCGAGCAGGTGCTGCGGTGGGCCTGGCTCAACAGCCACTTCGAGTCCGGGCTGCGCAGCCCCATGGACGAGGCCATCCTCGCCCACTCGGAGGTGGAGGCACGGGACTGGCGCAAGGTGGACGAGGTGCCCTTCGACTTCGAGCGCCGCCGGGTGTCCGTGCTGCTGGAGCACGAGGGGCGCCGGGTGCTGGTGGTGAAGGGCGCGCCCGAGGACATGCTCACCCGCTGTACCCGGTACGAGCTGGACGGGGCGCCGCGCGCGCTGGACGCGGAGACCCGGGCGCGGGTGCGGGCGCGCTTCGAGGCCCTGGGCGCGGAGGGCTTCCGGGTGCTGGCGGTGGCCTGGCGCGAGGAGTCCCCGGACATGCGGGTGGCCCACCTGGACGACGAGACGGAGCTGGTGTTCGCGGGCTTCGCCGCCTTCCTGGATCCGCCCAAGCAGAGCGCGCGGCCCGCGCTGGAGGCCCTCGTGCGCGCGGGGGTGATGGTGAAGGTGGTGACGGGCGACAACGAGCGGGTGGCGCTGCACGTCTGCCGCCAGCTCGGGCTGGAGGTGGAGGGGGTGCTCACCGGCGCGGAGGTGGGGACGATGGACGAGCCCGCGCTCCGGGTCCGCGCCGAGCGCACCACGCTCTTCGCCCGCGTCTCTCCGGGGCAGAAGAGCCGCGTCATCCACGCGCTGCGCGGGCGGGGGCACGTGGTGGGCTACCTGGGAGATGGCATCAACGACGCGCCCTCGCTGCACGCCGCGGACGTGGGCATCTCCGTGGACAGCGCGGTGGACGTGGCCCGCGAGGCGGCGGATCTGCTGCTGCTGCGCCAGGACCTGGCCGTGCTGTACGACGGCGTCCTCGAGGGCCGGCGCACCTTCGGCAACGTGATGAAGTACATCCGCATGGGGACCAGCTCCAACTTCGGCAACATGCTGAGCATGGCCGGGGCCTCGGTGCTGCTGCCGTTCCTCCCCATGCGTCCCATCCAAATCCTGCTCAACAACCTCCTCTACGACGTGTCGGAGCTGGCCATCCCCCTGGACGAGGTGGATCCGGAGCTGCTGGAGCGGCCCACGAGGTGGGATCTGCGGCTCGTCCGGCTCTTCATGGGGGTGCTCGGCACGCTCAGCTCCGTGTTCGACGCGGCCACCTTCGGCGTGCTGCTGCTCTTCTTCCACGCGGGCGCGGCGCTCTTCCAGACCAGCTGGTTCATGGAGTCGCTCACCACGCAGGTGCTGGTCATCTTCGTCATCCGCACCCGCCGCAATCCCCTGCGCAGCCGGCCCTCGCGGTGGCTGGTGGCCAGCTCGCTGGGGGTGGTGCTGGTGGCCAACGTGCTGCCCTTCACGCCGCTGGGCGCCTGGTTCGGCTTCGAGCCCCCACCCCTCGCCCTGCTGGGCGCGCTCGCGGTGCTCGTCGTGGGCTACCTGCTGTCCGCCGAGCTCCTCAACCGCTGGTTCTTCCGCCGCTACGTCCCGGGCTGAACGGACGATTCGAGGACGGCTCAGGGGAACCCCTCAAACCTGTCTCCAAAACCACACTTTCCCCGTCCCGCGGTTCAATGCCCACCGGGCGCCGTGTGGCCCAGTCTGCCTGCCCCGACGTATGACGACGCCCATCCTTGGCACCAGCGGCACCCACGCCCAGCTGCTGGAGTTCGTCGCCTCCGCGGCGAGCTCCGACGCGGAAGTCCTCATCCAGGGCCCCAGTGGCGTGGGCAAGGAGCTCTACGCCCGGAGGATCCACGAGCTCAGCGCCCGCGCCCAGGCCGCCTTCGTCCCCGTCAACTGTGGCGCCCTCCCCGCGGACCTCTTCGAGAACGAGCTCTTCGGCCACGCCCACGGCGCCTTCACCGGGGCCCGGACCCGCTCCAACGGGCTCGCCGCCGAAGCCCACCAGGGCACCCTCTTCCTGGACGAGATCGACTCCCTCCCCCTCGCCAGCCAGGTCAAGCTGCTGCGCTTCATCCAACTGAAGGAGTACCGGCCCCTCGGCGACCCGCGCCTGCGCCACTCGGACGCGCGCATCATCGCCGCCACCAACGCGGACCTCGTCACCGCGGTCCGTGAAGGGCGTTTCCGCGCCGATCTCTTCTTCCGCCTGCGCGTGCTGCCGCTCGTGGTTCCGCCCCTGCGCGAGCGCCGCGAGGACATCCCCGCCCTCCTCGAGCACTTCCTGCGGCGCTACGCCGCCGAGTACGGCAAGCCCCCCGTCTCCTTCTCCCGCCAGGCCCTCCAGCACCTGTATGCCTATGACTGGCCCGGCAA
Organism: Archangium sp.; assembly: GCF_036277355.1. GTDB lineage: Bacteria > Myxococcota > Myxococcia > Myxococcales > Myxococcaceae > Archangium. The sequence goes on along the minus strand of NZ_DASUNC010000097.1, from coordinate 34,652 downwards.
CATCCGCGAGCTGGAGAACTGTGTCCGCTACCTGCTGTGCACCCGGAGCGGGGGCACCGTCCACCCCGAGGAGCTCCCGCTGTTGAGCCACCTGGAGCAGGAGACCGCGGCCGCGTCCCCCCCCGAGTCCGCCGCTGCGCTCCACCAGGAGACGTTCCAGTCCGCCAAGCGCCGCGTCGTCTCCGCCTTCGAGCGTCAGTACCTGCAGCGCACGCTCCAGGCCCACCACGGCAACATCGCCGCCGCCGCGCGCGCCAGCGGGAAGCACCGCCGCGCCTTCTTCGAGCTCATGCGCCGGCACGGGCTCACCCGCGAGCAGTGAGCCTCCCTCCACGGTAGCCACCCCGGGCCCGGGCCTCTCTCCACGCGGGGAGGAGCCCGGGTGCGTGCGTCTTCCGCGCGCCCTCCCCCCTGGACGAATCCATCCACCCTCCTCCCTCGGGCGCGCACGCGGTTGTCCCGCGCGGGTGGATGATTTCGTCCCACGCCTCCACCCCCTGAAGACAAACACACACACGAACCCCCTGGAATCACACCGCGCCCGGCGCCAGGCGGGCTGGCGCGGACGTTGCTCGACAAGAGGCGAGGAGAGGAGGGGTGTTCGGTGGCAACCTACGCGGCAATCCCAGCCATCGGGCAGGCACTCCTCGGGTTGTTGAAGCAGTCCTGTCCCAAGCCCGAGTTCGCGAACGCCAGCTTCGAACTCTACCAGGCCAACAACTTCAAGAAGCCCATGGAGGAGGGCATCTCCCTCTTCCTCTACCGCGTCACGCCCAGCACCGCCCGCCGCAACCTCCCGGGCCGCGTGGACGCGAAGGGCCGCCGCTTCCGCCGGCCCCTCGCGTTGGATCTCCACTACCTGCTGACGCCCTGGGCCCGCACCGCCGCCCAGCAACACAAGCTGCTCGGCTGGGCCCTGCGCTTCCTCGAGGACAACTCCAGCATCCCCGCCAACGTCCTCAACCACTTCGGCCTCCAGGGGACGGATCCCTTCCTCCCCGACGAGAGCGTCACCCTCGTCTTCGATCCGCTCGGCATCCAGGACTTCCTCAACGTCTGGGAAGTCGGCAAGCCCAACCTCCAGGTGTCCGCCACCTACCTCGTGCGGCTCATCGCCATCGACTCCACGGTGGTGGAGGAGGAGCACCCGCCCGTGGGCGAGCGCGATGTGCGGCAGGGAAGGCCCGGCGAGTCATGAGCCCCTCCGTGCACTCGTACCACCTGGTGTCGCGCGAGGCCTGCTTCGGCGTGCGCTTCCGCGACGCGGCCACGGGCCAGTACATCGGCGACGGGCTGGTGGTGAGCGTCTGGCCCGAGTCCCGGCCCGCCCTGCGCCAGCGCGCGTCCGTCAACCCCTCCAGCGTCTGGGTGCTGAGCGATCTCCCCGGACTGCGGGCGCTCCCGCCCGGAAGCCCCCGCAAGCGCTTCTCCGTCGAGGTGCGGGACACGGAGGGACGCTTCCTTCCCTGCTCCTTCCAGGTGGAGCTGCCCTCCCGGACGCTGCTGACGCTCGAGTGCCTTCCGGACACGCCGCCCTCGCCCCTGTGGCCACCGGAGCCGGCCCTGCCGCTCTTCTCCGCGCCCTCGCGCCACGCCTCGCCCCTGCTGGCGGTGGTGCGCGCGGAGCTGTGGGACGTGAAGGCGGAGGCGCCCGCCGCCTGGGCCCGGCTCGAGGTCCGCGTGAAGGACGAGCTCGTGGCGCGCGGCCTGGCGGACGCCCAGGGCCGCGCCGCGCTCTTCTTCGACTCCCCCGCCATCCTCCAGGACGCGCCCCTGCGCGAGCAGTCCTGGACGCTCCGGCTCGAGGCCTTCTACACGCCCGCCGGGCCCGTGCCCCCCCTGGCCCCGGATCTCCGCGGCACCCTGCGCCAGCCCGCCGCCCGCCTCTGGCCCGACACCTCCGGCGCCCAGCCGCACCTCGAGCTCACGCTGCACTACGGCCAGCCACTCGTCGTTCGTACCCAGCAGGACACCCACTCCCGGCTCCGGCTCACGCCCGCCGGCTCCTAAGCGAGGAACCACCGATGCCCGAATATCTCGCTCCCGGCGTATTCGTCGAAGAGGTCTCATTCCGCTCCAAGAGCATCGAAGGCGTCAGTACCACCACCACGGGCTTCATCGGCCCCACCCGGTACGGCCCCATCGAGCTGGAGAACGAGCTCATCACCAGCCTGGGTGAGTTCGAGCGCACCTACGGCAGCCGCCTGCAGCTCAACTTCAGTGACACCGGCCGGCTCCACAACTACCTGTGGCACGCCGTGCGCTCCTTCTTCGAGGAGGGCGGCAAGCGCCTCTACGTCAGCCGCGTCTTCCGGCGCCAGGACAAAGAGGCGTACACCGGCTTCGATACGAAGGCCGCGGTGGTCCCTGTCGACGCGCCCTACCCGGATGGGCACGCCCGCGCGCTCCTTCCCGCCGACGCGGCGGCGGATGCGCCCTCCCTCTTCCTCCACGCGCGCTACCCCGGCTCGTCCGGCAACATGGCGCTGCGCCTCACCCTGCGCGTGGGCCAGAACGTCCTCTCCTACAACCAGGCCGGCGAGGTGCGCGTGGGTGCCCTCCTGGACAGGGACGTGGTCCTCATCAACGTGGTGGACGCCAAGAACTCCGGCGACTTCTTCCTCGCCCTCCAGGACGCGACCGGCGCGTGGACCTTCAAGCCCTCCACCGGCAAGACGCTGACGCTCGCCGACATCCAGGCAGGCGAGGTCCCGCCCCTGAACGAGGGGGGCGGCGGAGGTGGAGGCGGAGAGGGTGGAGGCGGAGGGCGTGGAGGCGAGGCGGAGGAAGGCGAGGGGGGCGGCGGGCGAGAGGCGAAGAGGCGGCGGTTCGAGCTCCGCGTCATCACCGTCACGGCCAGCATCCTCCCGACGAACGACTCGGATGCATTCCTGGTCTGGGACGGGCTCGCACTGGATCCGCAGCACTCCCGCGCGGGCACCGCGGACTCCCTCACCGCCCGCTTCATCCATGACCCGGGGACTCCCTCGCGCAACCGGGAGATCCCCCTCGTCCTCGAGGCGCGGGAGATCCCCGACGGGCTCACCCTGCTGCGCACCCTCATGGGCGCGCGCCTGGCGAACCTGAGGGACCTGACCTCCTCGGACGAGGAGCGTTCCGCCGATACCCTCCTCCGGGGCGGCAACGACGGCATGCGGCCCGTCTCCGGTGATTACGAGGGCCGGGAGGTGCCGGACACCACCCGGAAGACGGGCCTGCGGCAGTTCCAGGATCTGGAGGACATCTCCATCGTCGCCGCGCCGGGCGCCACCTTCGGCTACGAGACCGGCTACGGCCCGCACGCGGCCACCATCGTCAACTCGCTCATCTCCCACTGCGAGCGGATGAAGTACCGCATCGCGGTGCTGGACAGCGGCGATGGGCAGACGGTCCAGAAGGTGCGGGAGATGCGGGCCAAGCTCGACTCCAGCCACGCCGCCCTCTACTACCCGTGGGTGAAGGTGATGGATCCGGTCACCCGGCAGCCCATCGTCCTGCCGCCCAGCGGCTTCGTGGCCGGCATCTACGCGCGCAACGACGTGCAGCGCGCCGTCTACAAGGCGCCGGCCAACGAGGTGGTGGTCTCCGCCATCGGCTTCGAGTCCATCCTCAACACCGCCCAGCAGGAGGCGCTCAACCCCGAGGGCATCAACGCCTTCCGCTTCTTCGAGGGCCGCGGCTTCCGGCTGTGGGGCGCGCGCACCGTCAGCTCGGATCCCGAGTGGAAGTACGTCAACCTGCGCCGCTACTTCGCCTACCTGGAGCGCTCCATCGACAAGGGCACCCAGTGGGCCGTCTTCGAGCCCAACGGCGCGCAGCTGTGGGCCAACATCCGCCGCACCATCGAGGACTTCCTGCTCAACGAGTGGCAGAACGGCGCGCTGCTGGGAGATCGCCCGGACGCGGCCTACTTCGTGCGGTGCGACCGCTCCACGATGACCCAGAACGATCTGGATAACGGCCGGCTCGTCTGCCTGGTGGGCGTGGCCCCGCTGCGTCCCGCCGAGTTCGTCATCATCCGCATCGGCCAGTGGACCGGTGACCGGAAGTAACCCCACACAGGAGGAGCCGAGATGGCCACCTTTCGAGAGCGTCCCTACGTGCAGTTCAACTTCCTGGTCGACCTGGGCACCGGCACCACCGACGGGGCGGATGCCGGCTTCCAGGAAGTCAGCAACGTCGGCATGGAGGTCACCGTCGCCGAGTACCGCAACGGCAACGAGAAGGAGAACGCCGTGCGGAAGATCACCGGCCTCAACAAGGCCACGGACGTCACGCTGAAGCGGGGCGTCATCGGCTCGCTGACGCTCTACAAGTGGTTGGATCAGATCCGCAACGGCGATCAGAACGCGCTGCGCACCGTCACCATCCAGCTGCAGAACGAGGACCACACCGCCGTCGTCCAGACGTGGAAGCTGCTGCGCGCGCGCATCATCAAGCACGTCAGCGGCCCCTTCAACGCGAAGGGCACGGAGGTGGCGATGGAGGAGCTGACGCTGTCCTACGAGCGCCTGGAGATGGAATAACGTGCCTCGCGCCTCCACCAGACGCCCACCGGGCATCCGCTTCGAAGCGCAGCCGCCGTCCGCGCCGGACGAGCTGCCGCGCATGGACGTGGCGGCCTTCGTGGGTTTCGCGGCCTCGGGGCCGTTGGATCAGCCCGTGCTGGTGGAGGACGTGGCGCGCTTCCAGGCCCTCTTCGGGGAGGACCTGCCCATCGCCCTGGACGTCGAGCGGGGAGAGCGGGTGCACGCGTACCTGGCCCCCACGGTGCGGGCCTTCTTCCGCAATGGAGGCCGGCGCTGCTGGGTGGTGCGCGTGGCGGGGCCCGGCGCGTGCTCCAATGTCTTCCCCCTCCCGGGGCTGCTGCGCACCACCGCCTCGGGCGATGCCGCTCCCGCCCACGCCCGCGCGCGCTCGGAGGGGAGCTGGTCGGATCCGCTGCTGCTCGCGGCCAGCCTCTCCGCCGAGCCCTTCGCGCTCCTGGGCGGCTCCGGCACGGATGCGCCGCTCGCGCTGGACGTGGCGCCTCCCCTGGAGCCCCTCGCCGGAGATCTGCTCCGCGTCCGCTTCGAGGCGGCGGGGTACACGCTGCTGCTCCCCGTGGAGACGGTGGAGGCGGTGAAGGACGAGGAGAACCCGGAGCGGACGGTGGCGTGGCGGAGCTCCGGAAGCCACCCCCAGTGGCTGCGCACGGGCACGCGTCCGGAAGCGCTCCAGGGGAACGAGCCCGTCCCGCTGCTGTGGGTGGGCCCCGGCGAGGAGCCGCCCCTCCGGCTCACCGCCCGGGTGGCGGACACCGGCGAGCTCGAGCTCGAGCAGAAGCCACCGCTCATGGCGGAACCCCGCCCCGGCTCGCTGCTGTGCCTCGACGAGCGGGTGCGGCGGCACTGGTTCATCGTCGGGGAGCTCCATCCGGAGAAGCCCGGGGTGACGATGTCGGGTGAGTGGGTGGAGCTGTTGCCCACTCCGCCCACCGACGCGGAGCTCGGACCCTTGAAGGAGGGCCGGGGTGAGCGGCTCACCTTCGGCCTCTGGGTCCGGCGCGGAGGCGAGGCCCCGCAGCGCCTGGAGGGATTGGGCTTCTGCCCCTCCCATCCACGCTACTGGGGCGCACTGCCCACGGATCTCGCGTGGCTCCAGGGCACCGAGCAGGAGGGGCCCGCCCTCCCCTACTCGGAGCCCGAGCTCCACGAGGCGCTGCGCCAGAGCGCGCTCGAGCCGCGCTTCCCGCTCGCGGCCCCCCAGGACGAGGATGAGGCCTTCTACTGGCCGCTCGGGATGGCGTTGCTGCCCGAGCCGTACCTCGGCCGCGTCCCGTCCGCCGAGCCCGCGCTCGTCCGCGACGGCCTGGAGCGCCTGACGGCGGTGCCCTTCCTCGACGAGGCGATGGAGGGCGTGGGCACCCTGGCCCTGCTGGCGCAGGCCCACTTCATCCAATACCAGAGCCCCCAGCCTCGCCCGCTCAAGGGCATCCACTCGCTGCTCTCCAAGGAGGAAGTCACGCTCGTGGCGGTGCCGGACGCCGTCCACCGCCCGTGGAGCCTGGAGCAGGAGCGGTGGCCGGAGGCGCCCGAGAACACGCTTCACCCCCTGGCGCCTCCCACTCCGCCGCCGGAGGCCCTCCCGGGCGCCTTCCATGACTGCGTCTACCTCGCCCCGCCCAAGCCCACCGGGCTCGAGGTGACGCCCGCATCACCCGCGCTCGGCCAGGCCTTCGAGCTGTCCTGGTCCCTGGAGGAGGCGCAGGAGCAGCCCGTCGTCTACACGCTCGAGGTGGCCACCTTCCCGGAGTTCCAGGACGCGGTCGTCCTCTACGAGGGGCCCGCCGAGCGCATGACGCTCTTCGCGCAGAACGCGGGCACGTACCACTACCGCGTCCGCGCCCGCCGCGGCATCTACCCGGGCCCATGGTCTCCCACGCGGACGATCTCCATCTCCGGCCAGCCCGGCTGGAGGCTGCGCCCCGCGGAGACGTATGGCGAGGCCGAGAAGAATCACCTGAAGGCGATCCACGGCGCGCTCCTGACGATGTGCGCCGCGCGGGGGGATCTGCTCGCCGTCCTCTCGCTGCCCGCGCACTTCCGGGAGGACGACGCCACCGGCCACGCCGACAGCCTGCGGCGCAAGTTCCCCCTCGAGGGGGACGCGGCCTCCTCGCTCGTGGGCACCAACGCCCCCAGCCACGGCGCGCTCTACCACCCGTGGCCCCTCGTCTCCGAGGCGGGAGCGCTCCTCGAGCCGCGCTGGATTCCACCGGATGGGGCCGCCTGCGGCGTGCTGGCGCGGCGCGCGAACGAGCGCGGGGCCTGGGTGACGCCCGCCAACGAGCCCTGGAACGACGTGGTGGCCCTCGCGCACAAGCTGGAGCGCCAGACGTGGCTGACGCTGCGGGACGCCCAGGTGAACACCCTGCTCCAGGAGCCCCGGGGCTTCGTGTCCCTCACCGCCTCCACGCTGACGGCGGATCCGGACCTGGAGCCCATCCACGTGCGGCGGCTGCTCGCGCTGCTGCGCCGGGCCGCGCTCCGGGCCGGCAGGACCTACGTCTTCGAGAACGACTCCCCGGACCTCCGCCGCTCCGTCCAGCGCGGCTTCGAGCAACTGCTCAGCGGCCTCCTCACCCGCGGCGCCTTCGCCGGCAGCACCCGGGAGGAGGCCTTCCAGGTGGTACTCGCCTCCGATCCCGGCACCGGCTCCGGGCAGGGCCGCTTCGTCGTGGAGCTGCGCGTGGCGCCCTCCTCGCCCCTCACCTTCCTCAACGTCCGCCTGGTCCAACGCGAGGACCGCGGCCTCTTCACGGAGGAGCGCTGAATGAGCGACGCCCTGTTCACCGCCTTCAACTTCCGGGTGGAGCTGCGCGTCGGGGACTCCCCTGTCTCCCTGTGCGAGGCCTCCTTCGCCGAGTGCGACGGCCTGGAGATGACCCTGGACGTGAAAACCATTCGCGAGGGCGGCAACAACGGCCAGCAGATCCGCCTCTTCGGTCCCGTCAGCTACGGCCAGCTCACCCTGCGGCGCGGGATGACGCCCAACCATGATCTCTGGCTGTGGTTCGAGACGGTGGTGGCCTCCCCCCGGACGAAGCGGGCCCAGGGAGAGGTGCTCCTCCTCTCTTCCGATGCGAAGACGATCCAGGCGCGCTTCTTCCTCGACCGGTGCATCCCCGTGAAGCTCAAGGCCCCGGCGCTCCACGCCAAGGACGGCATGGTGGCCATCGAGGAGCTCCAGCTCGCCTACCAGTCCCTCACCCGCGTCCAGCCCCGAGGAGGAGCCTAGCCATGCCCCTGCCCCTGGCACTCGCCAAGGCCGAGCTGCGCCAGCTCGACGAGCGGCAGAACGAGGTCAACGAACAGAACTGGGTGATGGTCCAGTTCAACCCGGAGACGCTCAAGGTCTCCCTGTCCAACCAGCTCTCGGGAGATCAGAAAGGCACCGGAGGCCGGCAGTACGTGGGCGAGGGCACCACCAAGCTCTCGCTCCAGCTGTGGTTCGACGTCACCGACCCGGATACGAACTCCCAGGAGAACGACGTCCGCCGGCTGACCCGGAAGGTCGCCTTCTTCATCTCCCCGACGGAGAAGGTGAAGGAGGGCCAGTACATCCCACCGGCCGTGCGCTTCGTCTGGGGCTCGTTCCAGTTCGACGGGGTGGTGGAGTCCATGGAGGAGTCGCTGGAGCTCTTCTCCCCCGAGGGCCGGCCGCTCCGGGCCAGTGTGACGCTGGGGCTGTCGCAGCAGAAGATCGACCCCTACGTCATCCGCACGGACAAGTCGCCCGTCGTCGGGCCGGGCGCGCGCATCACCGGCATCGAGCGGCTCACGCCCGCGCCCGCGGGCAGCACCCTGCAGGGCATGGCGGCGAACGTGGGCCGGGAAGCGGAGTGGTGGGAGATCGCCAAGGCCAACCGGATCGAGGATCCGCTGCGGCTCCCCACCGGACAGCTGATCAACCTGAAGGCCGGCGGCTGAAAGGCCAGGCCAGGAGGAGCGGCACATGCCGGTGGTCATCAACGACTTCGAGATCATCCCCGAAACACCCCCCGCCTCCGCCAACGGCGGCAAGCCGGAGCCGGGCCCCGCGCCCGTCCCCGAGATCCAGAGGCAAACGGAGCTCCACCGGCTTCTCACGCGCGGCCGGGAGCGCCAGCTGCGCCTGCGCGCGTACTGAATCGCCATGGCCGACGGGACCCACTCCACACCCCTGCGTCCCTCCCGCCCCACCTTCCACGTGGGCGGTCAGGAGATCGCCACGCTCGGCGGCGGGCTGCTCGCGCTCACCATCGAGGAGGACACCGGGGGCCTGTACCGGTGCGAGGCCACCTTCGGCAACTGGGGCGCCGTCAGCGGCGGCATCGGCTTCCTCTACTTCGACCGGAAGACGCTCGACTTCGGCAAGGGCTTCCAGGTGAGGCTCGGCCGGGACACGCTCTTCGACGGGCGCATCTCCGCGCTCGAGGGCCGCTTCCAGGAGAACGGCCCTCCCGAGGTGGCGGTGCTCGCCGAGGATCGCCTCCAGGATCTGCGGATGACGCGGCGCACGCGCACCTTCGAGAAGGTCAGCGACGCGGACGTCCTCCAGCAGCTCGCCTCGAAGCACGGGCTGGGAGCCCGGGTGGACGTGCAGGGGCCGCAGTACGACGTGCTCGCCCAGGTGAACCAGAGCGACCTGGCCTTCCTGCGCGAGCGGTGCCGGGCGGTGGGCGCGGAGGTGTGGGTGGAGGACGGGACGCTGCACGCCCAGGCGCGCCCGGATCGCGCCTCCGGCACGCCCCTGACGCTGACCCATGGGAGCGAGCTGCGCGAGTTCACCGTGCTCGCGGACCTGGCCGGGCAACGCACCTCGGTGTCGGTGAGCGGCTGGGACGTGCGGGCCAAGACGGCGCTGAAGTACACGGCCACGGACTCGGTGCTCGGCGCGGAGCTGGACGGGGGGACGAGTGGCGCGAGCCTGCTCTCCTCCACCCTCGGAGACCGCGAGGAGGTGCTCGTCCACACGGTGCCGCTGTCACTCGCGGAGGCCAGGGCCCGCGCGGAGTCCTTCTTCCGGTTGGGGGCGCGGCGCTTCGTCACCGGCCGCGGCACCGCCTGGCCAACGCCCGGGTTGCGCGTGGGCGTCCGCGTGGAGCTGAAGGGCCTGGGGAAGCTCTTCAGCGGCAAGTACTACGTCACCGGGGTGAAGCATCTCTTCGACGCAACGAATGGGCTGCGCACCGAATTCACGGCCGAGCGCCCGGGACTGGGGAGGTAGCACATGGGGGGGCACCAGGCCTTCGAGGCCATCATCGACGAGCGGGTGCCGGAAGGGCTCGGCGGGCGCATGTACGGCCTCTACCCGGCGCTCGTCACGGACGTGAAGGATCCGGACAACCAGGGCCGCGTGAAGGTGGTGCTGCCCTGGGCCCCGGACACCGCGGGGGCTCGCTACGAGGCCTGGGCCCGGCTCGTCACGTTCATGGCCGGCAACAACCGCGGCTCCTGGTTCATCCCGGACGTCAACGACGAGGTGCTGGTGGGCTTCGAGGCCGGCGATCCCCGCCGCCCCTATGTGCTGGGCGCGCTCTGGAATGGCACGGATGCGCCGCCGGACGCCATGGACGGCCAGGGGCTCAACGCGCGCAAGGTGCTGCGCTCGCGCAACGGGGTGAAGATCACCCTGGACGACTCGGACGGCAAGGAGACGCTCCTGCTCGAGACGCCCGCGGGCCAGAAGGTGACGCTCCTGGACTCGCCCGCCTCCATCGAGGTGAAGGACTCCAACGGCAACACGGTGAAGCTGGAGGCCGCCGGCATCTCCATCACCACCCCGTCCTCGGCCAGGCTGGTGGTGAACACCGGCACCATGGAGGTCACCGCCTCCAACAAGCTGTCGGTGACGGCCAACACCGTGGAGGTCACCTCCGCCGGGAAGGTGTCGGCCACCGCCAACACCGTGGAGGTCACCTCCGCGTCCAAGCTGACGGTGAACGCCGCCGCCTCGGTGGAGTTCAACACCGCCTCCTTCAAGGTGACGGCCGGCACCCTGAGCCTCACCGCCGGCACCATCTCCGCCACGGCCGGCATCTCCCAGTTCGCCGGGCTGCTGCGCGCGGACATCATCAACACCAACACCGTCATCAGTCCCACGTACACGCCGGGCGGAGGCAACACGCTATGAGCACGTCCACGCCCCGGTGGCTGAACCCCGCCACCCTCTGGGATGCCACCGTCCAGGACGATCCGGTGAAGCGCGGCGCCCCGCTGCTGCTGCGCTTCGTCTCCGAGCGCTTCATGGACGACCTGGGCTCGCGGCTCAAGGCCCTGCCGGCACCGGATCTCTCCGCGCTCGTCGCCCGCCCGGAGAACTCCGAGGCGCTCAAGCTGTACCAGCCGGTGCACGGGCGCTACTACCTGGTGATGGCGCGGCTGGTGTCCTCGCCGGACGTGGACACCGATTATCTGCCCGACTCCGGCCTGGACGAGCAGGTGGGCTTCGTGCTGCGCCGGCTCCGCGCGGATGGCGGCGAGGAGGCCTGGGTGTCCCCGCCCCGGGATGACGTGGAGCCCTCCTGGCTCGAGGTGCCCGGAGGCGGCGCGGAGGCCCTGGCTCCCGACGAGGTGCCCACGCCCGTGTTCCCGTTGACCTTCGGCCCCCGGGAGCGGCGCCGCCGGTTGCTGGTGGGCTCCGTCCCCACGGGCGCCACCGGCAGGTTCGTCGCGGCGGAGCCTCCGGGCAGCGGCCTGTATGCCCTCCGCTTCGTGCTGCACCGCACCGGCGAGGGGCCATTGCCTCCGCCCGTGCTCAGTGACCGCTCGGAGGCCTTCCTGCTGGCGGACTTCGCGGATCCGCAGGCGCCGAAGCGGCCCCTTCCCCCCGAAGCCCAGGCCGCGAGGTGAATCGCATGGACGCTGGAAGTCTGCTGGGACGAGGCATCGGCTTCCCACCCAGGGTGGGCTCCGATGGACGTCTGCGCTGGTCCGAGGGCGAGCGCAACGTGCGCGAGTGCATCCAGATCATCCTCACCACCGAGCAGCGCGAGCGGCTCCTGCTGCCCGACTTCGGCGGGGGACTGGGCTCCTTCCTCTTCGAGCCCAACACCGTGGCCACGCGCCACCGGCTGGAGGAGCGCATCACCCGGGCGCTGGCCCTGTGGGAGCCCCGCATCACCGTGGAGTCCGTCCTCGTCGAGCCCGATCCCGCCGACGCCCGGACCGCCCTGGCCACCATCACCTACCGGCTCGTCGCCACCCAGGCGCGCGAGCGGGTCAGCCTGAGCGTGTCGCTCGCCGGATGAGGCGCCTCCATGCCACTGACCGTCCCCACACTGGATGACCGCCGCTACCAGCAGCTGCTCGACGAGGCCCTGGCGCGCATCCCCATCCACAACCCCGAGTGGACCAACTTCAACAAGAGCGATCCGGGCGTCACCCTCATCGAGCTCTTCGCCTTCCTGACGGAGAGCCTCCTCTACCGCGCCAACCAGATCCCGGAGCGCAACCGCCGCAAGTTCCTCTCCCTGCTGGGCGTGCCGCTGCAGCCGGCCACCGCCGCGCGGGGGCTCGTCACCGTCACCAACGAGCGCGGGCCGCGCCAGGTCTTCACGCTCGGCGAGGGCGTGGAGGTGCTCGCCGGACAGGTGCCCTTCCGCACCCTGCGCTCGCTGGACGTGCTCCCCATCGAGGCCCGCGGCTACTACAAGAAGCGCGTCAGCCCGGGGCCGGAGCAGCGCGACTACTACGAGCAGCTCTACGCCTCGTTCCGCACCCAGCCCACCCCGCCCGAGCTGACCCTGTACAAGGCCACGCCCTTCCCCGCTCGCGGCAACGAGCCGGTGGACCTCGGCGCCGATGCGATCGATCAATCGCTCTGGGTGGCCCTGATGGTGCGCACGGTGGACAAGCCCTACTCGGACACGCTCGAGGAGGTGCGCAACGCGCTCAAGGGCCGCACGCTCAGCCTCGGACTCGTCCCCGCCATGGGCGAGGAGGGCGTGCACCTGCTCCCGGGAAGCACGGCGGTGGGCCGGGAGTCGAAGCTGATCCAGGTACAGATTCCGCGCCTGCCCTCGGGGGGCCTTCTCCCGGACGAGCCGGATCAACGCAACGCCACCTACCAGACGCTCGCCACGGTGGAGGTGCCCCTGGAGCCCACGGTGATCGAGGTGCCCCTGCCCTCGGACTCCGGCGCGCTGAAGCTGTGGAGCAACCTGGAGCCGCTGGAGAAGGGGATGCGGGACTTCCCTCCGGCGTTGGAGGAGGACAAGGACAAGGAGCGTGTCATCACCTGGCTGCGCATCACCGCCCCCGGCGAGGTGCGCCTGAAGCTGATGTGGATGGGCATCAACGTGTCGGAGGTGACGCAGCGCGCCCAGGTGCGCCGCGAGCCGCTTCCGGAGGGGACGGGCGAGCCGGATCAACAGGTGAAGCTCGCACACGCGCCGGTGCTGCCGGGCAGCGTGCGGCTCTCCGTCACCGTCAACGGCGAGACGCAAACGTGGGAGGAGATCGACGATCTGTCGGCGGCGGGCCCGGAGGTGGTGGTGCCGGATCCGCGGCAGCCCCCGGGCACCACGCCCCCGAGCAACCCGCGGGTACGCGTCTTCGCGGTGGATCCCGAGGCGGGCCTCATCCGCTTCGGAGACGGGCTGCGTGGGGCCCGGCCGCCGCGCGGCGCGGTGCTGCGCGCGGACTATGACCATGGCGTGGGCCAGGCGGGCAACGTGGGCCCGGGCGCCATCACCAGCGCGCCCACGCTCCCGGCGGGCCTCAAGGTCACCAATCCCCTGCGCACCTGGGGCGGCGCGGACGCGGAGACGGTGGCCGAGGGCGAGAAGCAGATTCCGAGCTACCTCCAGCACCGGGACCGGCTGGTGAGCCTGCAGGACTTCGAGACGCTCACCCGGCGCACGCCCGGCGTGGACGTGGGCCGCGTGGAGGTGCTCCCCGCCTTCCACCCGGGCACTTCCACCGACGCGCCCGGGGATGCGCCCGGCGCCGTCACCGTGCTCGTCATCCCCCGCACCGAGCAGGAGCCCCCCGCGCCGGGCGCGCCCGACGCCTTCCTGGACACCATCGCCTGCTGGCTCGGGCCCCGGCGGCTCGTCACCACGGAGCTCTTCATCCGGCGGCCGCGCTACGTCCCCCTCTGGGTGTCCGTGGGCATCACCGTGGTGGCCGGCATGCAGCTCGTCGCCGTGACCGAGCGGGTGAAGCAGGCGCTGCGCGACTTCCTCTCGCCCCTGCCCGAGGAGGACACGGACAAGCCCGGTGCGCGCCGGGGCTGGCCGCTGCGCAAGTCCGTGCTCGCGCTGGAGCTGGCGGCCGTGGTCAGCCGCGTGGAGGGCGTGGCCTTCGGCAAGGTGCGGCTGGCCCAGGGCACCAGCGCCGAGCAGGACGAGGTGCCCATGAAGGGCCTGCAGCTGCCGAGCGTGGCCGGCATCGGCGTGGCCGTGGGAGAGCCGGCCCCGGTGAACGAGCTGCGAGGCACCACCGCTCCCGCCCCCGCGCGTTCCACCCTCGCCGTCCCCGTCGACCCCGAGGAGGACCTGTAACGTGGACGTCAACGGCACCCGCTACCACCTGCTGCTCGGGCGCGACGACTGGGGGCGTTGCCGCCAGGAAGGCCAGGCGCTCGACGAGCGCTGGAAGGAGCGCGAGCAGCGGACCCCGGTGCGCTGGGATGACGAACGGGCCGCGCTCACCCTGCGGCCGCTCCTGTTCCGGTTCACCGCGCCCGTGTCCGCCCCCGCGCTGGACGTGGACGAGCGCCGCGGTGCCGGGAGGGATCAATACGGCAACATCTACTGGGTGGACGAGAGCCGGACGTCCATCCGGGTGCAGTCCAGCGGCACGGGGAAGAGCAGCACCTTCTGGTCCCTCGAAGCTCCCCCGCTCCCTCGCGCCACCACCGGTGACTTCGGCCCGGTGCCCGTCCGGCAATCCACCTCGCGCCAGCTGCTGAGCGGGCTCGCCGTCACCCCGCTCCACTACCTGGTGGCCGGCTCCCTGGAGCCCGCCGGGCTGCTCGTCTTCGATCTGCACACGGGCAGCCCACCCCTGCGGTTCCTCTGGCCTTCCGGAGTGGCCTTCGTCCCGTTCGATCTGTCGCCCACGCCGGAGGGCGGAGTGCTGGTGCTCGACCGGGAGCACCGCCGCTGCTGGACGCTGGACGCCACCTTCCGCGTGGTGCGCACCGGCACCCGGGCCAGGCCGCCACCGCGCGAGGCGCTCTTCCACCCCGTGGGGCCGGAGCCCGTCGGCACGCAGGACGCGCCCTCCCCCATCGTCCCGGAGCTCTCGGAGGAGGATGCCTTTCTGCTCGAGGAGGTGGATCCGATCGCCGTGGAGGCGCTCCCGGACGGGCAGGTCCTCGTGCTCGACCGCCGCGCGGAGCCGGAGGCGAGCCACCTCCGTCTGTACCGCGACGGCGTCCCCCGGGGCGACGCCCTCCCCCTGTCCGTGAGCGGCATCCTCGAGGAGCAGGAGGAGTCCCACCGTTTCACGTTGCGCGCCCACGATGCCGCCTTCGTGCCGGAGGGGACGTCCGAGGTGGCCGGCCGCCTCTACGTGGTCTCCGCCGATGGCAACCAGACCTTCATCTTCCGTCTGAAGGTGAAGGACGGCGTGCCCGGGCTCTCGCCGCTCTCCGAGTACCTGCCCATGCGGCTGTTCAGCGGCCGGGGGCTGGTGACGGGCCAGGGACGGCTCTTCTACGACCTGGCCGATGGCTACATCCCGCTCGTCGCCCAGCGGCTGCCCCGCTACGAGCCCGAGGCCGTGCTCCTCACCGAGTGCTTCGACAGCCGCCTGCCCGGCTGCGTCTGGCACCGCCTCTTCCTCGACGCCCACATCCCCGAGGGCACTCGCGTCCAGGTGCGCAGCCGCGCGGCCGATACGCCCCAGGAGGTGGAGCGCACCCCCTTCCAGCTCGAGCCGGAGCCCTACCTGCGCACGAGCGGCTCGGAGCTGCCCTTCACGCCCCGCCCCTCCGGCGAGCACCGCGGCACCTGGGAGCTGCTCTTCCAGCACCCCCGCGGCCGCTACCTCCAGCTCGAGCTCACCCTGCGCGGCCCGGGCGGCGCCACGCCGCGCCTCCACGCCCTGCGCGCGTACTACCCACGCCCCTCGTACCCCGAGCGCTACCTGCCCGCCATCTACCGGCAGGAGCCCGCCTCGGCCAGCTTCCTGGAGCGCTTCCTCGCCAACATGGAGGGCTTCTACACCCACGTGGAGGATCGCATCGCCGCGGCGCAGGTGTTGCTCGACGCGCGCACCGCCCCCGCCGAGGCCCTGGAGTGGCTGGCCAGCTGGTTCGGCCTGGCGTTGGATCCTTCCTGGGACGAGCAGCGCCGCCGGCTCCTCCTGCGCCACGCCGCCGACTTCTTCCGCTGGCGCGGCACCCCTCGCGGTCTGCGCATGGCGCTGCGCCTGGTGCTCGACGAGCCGCCCGGCGACGCCCTCTTCCAGGAGGAGGAGGATCCGCTCCGCGCGTCCATCCGCATCATCGAGCACTTCCGCTCGGCCCAGGGCGCCCAGGACAGGCCTGGCGCGGCCCACCGCTTCACCGTCTTCCTTCCCGTGCCCCGGGGGACGCACGCCGCGCAGCTCGGCACGCGCCTGGAGCAGGCCCGGCGCCTGGTGGAGCAGGAGAAGCCGGCGCACACCGTATTCGACGTGCGCTTCTACTGGGCCATGTTCCGCGTGGGCGAGGCCCGCCTGGGCGTGGACACGCACGTCAGCCTGGGCGCCCGCGCACCGGAAGCCCGGAGCGCGCTGGTGCTGGGCAGCGCGTACCTGGCCGAGGCCTTCCTCACTCCCAACCCCGCACGGGCCGCCACCGAGCGCTGGTGCATCGGGAGGGATCGCCTCACCCACCATTCCACCCCCGGAGGGGACATCCGATGAGCACCGCATTCGGACCCGCATCCACATCCGTGCCACAGAAGCCGGCGGATCCCACCAAACACGTCAACTACGTGCTGGGCATGATCCTGGGCGCGGAAGACTTCACCCAGGAGTTCGCCTACCTGTCCGAGAGGGATCGCCGGGTGGTGCGCGAGCTGCTCGGCTACGGCACGGCGTGGGGGCTCGCCGTGAGCACCCGGACGGGCAAGGGGGGCCTCGAGGTGGAGGTGGCCCCGGGCATGGCGGTGAGCCCCAGCGGCCAGTTCATCCACGTGCAACCCGCCCAGTGCGCCTCCCTCCCCGGCTGGGTGGCCAACCACGCGGACGCACTGAAGGAGAAGCTGAAGGACGTGGGCGCGGCCAACAAGGCCCACCTGCCCCTCCACGTGGTGCTCGGCTACCAGGAGCAGCGGACGGATCCGATCCCCATCCCCGGCGAGCCCTGCCGCTCCGAGGAGGAGGCCCACCCCGAGTCGCGCATCGCCGACAGCTTCCACCTGGAGCTGCGCCTGGAGCCGCCTCCCACGGGCGAGGAGCTGGCGGTACGCGAGCTCATCCTCTGGTTGAAGAACAACCTCGACCCCACGCCCTTCGCGGGCGGTACCGACGACGCCACCCTCCAGGCCTTCCTCGAGCGGCTGCGCACGGAGTGGCCCGAGGCCCGGAAGCAGTGGCCGACCCCGGAGGGGGCCGGGAGATCGCCCCACACCGCGCCCCCGCAGGTGATTCCTCCGGAGGAGCTGCCCCGGTACCTGCGCGCGGCGTTCCGCCTCTGGGTGACGAAGCTGCGCCCGGACTGGCACGACCCGAAGCCCGGCGAGAAGCAGGCCGAGGACGGGGTGCTGCTCGCCGCGCTGTGGCTGCCCCTCACCCGCGCCAGCGAGCAGGCCGCCTGGGAGCTCGCCACCACGGAGCCCGGCAACATCCGCGTCGACGAGGAGCAGCGGCCCTTCCTCCTGAGCCAGAGGCTGCTCCAGGAGTGGCTGGTGCGTGGCATCTCCACCCCGGCGGCCACCACGAGCCCGCAGCCGCCGGAGCCTCCGCCGCCCCAGCCCGCCGTCTACCAGGTCGTCGCCGCGGGCGTCGTGAAGGGCGTGGACGAGCCCGGCATGGAGGACACGTTCGGCAACCTGCGCGCCCTCCGGGCCGGGAAGGGCGAGGTCCTCTTCACCTTCGACGGCTACGTGGATCCGCAGTTCCGGCAGTCCGGCTACGTCGTGAAGGTGCTGCCGATGAGCATCGAGCAGGTCCGCGTGCCCACCGTCGTCTTCGGCGGCTTCGAGGCGAAGGGCTTCTCCGTCTACGTCTTCGATCACCAGGGCGTGCCGGTGGAAGCGGAGGTCATCCAGAAGCTCCGCTTCGTCATCGAGGTGAGCTGGTTCCCGCTCGGAGGCAAGCCATGAGCCTCATGCTCGACACGCCGTACTTCGACGACGGCATCCGCTCCACCCACTTCTTCAACGGACGGCTGCTGTCCGGAGAGGATCTGCGCCAGGAGCAGGAGGCCCGCCGCGCGTGGCTCACCCGGTTCGGCCGGGCGCTCGGCGAGGGCATCGTCCACGGGCTGGAGGTGAACGCCACCCTCGGAGGCAGCTCGGCGACGGAGCCCACCGTGACGGTGGCTCCCGGGCTGGCGCTCAACCGCCAGGGCCAGACGCTCGAGCTGCACCAGGTGGTGGAGGTGTCGCTGGCCCGGGCCGACAAGCCCCGGACACAGGCCGCCCCGGGCTCGGGAGGCTTCCATGACTGCCTCCAGCCCCCGAGCGTCCCCATCACGGGCACGGGGCTCTACCTGCTGACGCTCGCCCCGGTGGAGGACCTGACGGGGCGCGCGCCGGTGAGCGGCCTGGGCCCCAACACGGCGGCCTGCAACTTCCGGCACGTCGTGGAGGGCGTCCGCTTCCGGCTGCTCCGCGTGCCGCTCGACGAGGCCGGGCTGCAGGAGGACGACACCCGCCTGCGCAACCGCGTGGCCCACCTGTGCTTCGGCACGGGGGAGCCGCGCTGGCGCGAGGCGCTCGTCCACCCCTTCGGGCAACCCCTGGAGCGCTACGGGTTGTTGGACGGGCTCCGGCCGGATCGGCTCACGGATCAGGAGGTGCCCCTGGCCCTGCTGCACTGGCGGGAGCTCACCGGCCTGCGCTTCGTGGACATGGGCTCGGTGCGCCGCCACCCCACGCCGCCGCCGCACGCCGGGCGCTGGGCCCCGTGGCTGGGCGCCCGGCGCGCCAGTGAGGCCGAGGCCGTGCTGCTCCAGTTCCAGGAGCACCTCGAGGCGCTGCTGCGCGGGGACAAGCCGCAAGAGGTGAGGGCCACGGACCACTTCGACTACCTGCCGCCGGCCGGCGTGGTGCCGCTCGAGCTGGGCTCCCTGCGCGGCTTCAGCGCCGAGCGCTTCCTCGAGGGCCTCACCTGGCGCAAGCACGTGATCGAAGGGGCCCGCCTGGAGCCGCTGCTGCGCCAGTCCCTGGCCTACCCGCCCATCGAGCTGGCCGAGCGCGAGATGCTCTGGGTCTACCTCATCCGCGAGAACCAGCAGGCGCTGACCGGCCCCCGGAAGGCCCAGCCCTACCTGGTCTTCACGAGCGGACACCTCCCCTACCAGGGCGACGCACGGCTGGACGTCGGACGCGTGGAGTTCGCCCACCTTGCCCTCCCCAGGCCCGGCGAGGAGCCGCCCACGCCCTGAGGAGCGCCACCCACCGCGCAGGAAGGAGCCGAGCATGTCACCATCATCTCCCAGGGTGCTCCCTGGCAGCCTCATCACCGCCGAGCTGCTCAACGGCATCCTCGAGCGGCTGGAGGAGCACGAGAAGCGCCTGGGGCAACTGGAGTCCGCGTTGCCCGGCGGCAAGGCCGGGGTGGCCATCACCGCCCTCTTCCCCTCCGGCCCTGTCCGGGTAGGCGACGAGCTGCGCCTGGTGGGCCGCAACTTCGGCCTGCCGATGAACAACGTCGTCACGGTGGCGGGCGTCCGGGTGGATCAGTTCAAGCCCGGCAGCAGCGACACACAGTTGCTCTTCGACGTGCCACCGCTTCCCGGTGAGTCCGAGCAGACGCGGCCGGTGACGCTCACGGTGAGCAATCCGCTGGGCTTCGCCTCCGCCACCGTCATCGTCTCGCCCCCGGCGCCCGCCCTGCCCACGGGCCAGGTGATGATCAGCCTCACCGGCGCGCCCAAGGCGCCCACGCTGAAGGCGGGCCAGAGCTACGACTTCACCTACACGCTCACCGTCCTCACCAACATGGACGAGACCTTCACCCTCACGCCCGTGGTGGAGCCGGCGTGGACGGTGGAGGTGGTGGATGCCGAGGGCCATGCGCTGAAGCCGGCCGAGCTGCTGCTGCCGCGAGGCAAGGCACCGGAGGGCACCTTCAAGGAGGTGCGCGTCCGGCTGGCCATCCCGCCCAACCTGCCCGAGAACACCTCGGCGCGGCTGCGGCTGATCGCCACCTCGCGGCGCAATCCGGAGCTCAAGGGCTCCTCGGGCGAGCAGCTCGTCACCGTGGGCAGCCCGCCCCCCGTGCACTCGGACTTCCAGCTCACCCTGGCGTCCGCGCGCGACGGGGCCACCGTGGCGGGCAGCGAGGTGGTGGTGGACGCCACGAAGCGCGTCGCCCGGCTGCGCTACCAGGCGCAGTTCCTCGAGAAGGGGGACTACCGCTTCGAGCCGTCCGTGAAGGGGGATCCGGGTGGACACTGGACGTTCACCGTGGGCCTCGGCGATCGCATCCGCGTGGAGCAGCCCGGCTTCGTCACCATCGATACCCGGCTGTCCGCCGACAACATGGCCACCCGGGCGGAGCTGGTGCTGCGCATCGTCTCGGAGACCCGCCCCGGCGTCGCGGGCGAGGTGTCCCACCGCATCCGGCTGGAGTGAGGCAGCCCCCAGCCCCCACAGGAAGGAGACACCTCCATGAAGGTTTCGACACAGGCTTCGACGCGGGCTTCGATGAAACGGGCGGCGCTGCTGTTGGTGGTGGGGCTCGCGCTGCTCCCGGAACGCGCACTCGCGCAACAACGCCTCTGCTTCCCGGAGGCCACCGCGCTCCCCGGCGAGCCGGCCACGCCCACCGTGGACGGGAAGGTGCAAGGAGACATGGGGTGGAGCAGCGCCTTCCGCTATGTCTTCGAGAACGCCTCCCCGGGACCCCACGGCGCCCTGCAGGGGCTGCGGACCCCCTCCGACTTCTTCCTCTCCATCGAGGTGAACGGCGACACGGGCTTCGACGAGGACGACACCGTCGTCCTGGCCCTCCATGCCGTGGGCTCGGATCAGTACTGGCGCATCCACATCAGACCCCTGCCTCCCGGCGTGGGGGACGCCACCAACAGCGCGCCCCAAGAGGTGCTGGCCTGGAAGGCGACGAGCACCACCCCCTCGGTGGACTGGAGCCAGACCACCGCCAGCGCCAATCCCCCGTGGCTCCAGGTGCGCACGGCCACGTCCGGAGCGGAGACGGCGCGCAAGGCCTGGAACGTCGAGGTGCGTCTGCCCCGCGCGTCCCAGGAGGGCTTGACGCTCTCCGGGGTGGAGGAGCTCGACTTCTACGTCGCCGCGTTCGTGGCGATGACGGGCACCCCGGGCTCGAAGGGGACGGCACTCGTCTGGCCCCGGGGCGCACCGGCTCCGGACATCGACAATCCGCTGACCAGCACCCCGCCCTCCACCACCTGGGGCCGGGCCTATCTCCGCGAAGAGGACTGCGGCGGCGTGACCCTGGCCGCGGACGGCCTCCGCCTCCTGGTCGGAACCGAGGCCAGCGCCCAGGTCAGCCAGGAGCAGTCCAACCGGTTCACCGCCACCGTGCAGAACAAGTCGGTGGACGCCGCGAGGATCGCCGCCGCCGCCGAGGGGCTCTCCGCCACGTTCCGCATCTCCAACGAGGGCATCACCGACCCGGATTACGAGCGCTGGCAGATCTTCCCGGCGCCGGGCAACCCCACGGCGCCGATGACCCTCCCGGCCGAGGCGACGGAGACCCTGGCCACCGGCGAATGGACGCTGACGGAGGCGCAGCAGGGCGTCTACGCGCGGCAGCCGAAGCAGGTGGTGCTCGTGGAGCTGGACGCGAGTCCGGGCTCGGGCACGTACATCACCCGCCGGAGCGCCACCCGGGAGGTGCGCTTCGCGCAGGGGGGCAACGGCGGCGGCGGTGGTGGAGGGCTCCTGGGCATCGTGGCCGCCATCGTCGCGGCGCTGGGGGCGCTCGTGTTCGGCCTCCTCAAGCGGGGGAAGGGCAATGCCAAGGCGTGAGGGAGGCCGGGCGGACGGAGCCCTCATCGGCCAGTTGCGCGTGCGGAGCAGCGCTTGCGAGCCGCTCTCCGCCCGGCTGCGGCTGGAGGGGCTCCTGGGCTGCCTGGACTTCTTCCCCGGGGGCCTGCCGCCCTCGGCCATCGTCTGCATCCAGAAGCTGGAGGATCCCAGGCCCCGCACGCTGCGCCTGCACCGGTATGAGCTCCGCCCTCCCGCCGAATGGGAGCGGGCCTTCCGGGAGTCGCTGAGGGCCCGGATCTCCCGTGCCGCGCGGCCCGCCCGGGGCGTTGTTCCCGAGGGGGCCGGGGCGGTCGTCTTCGCGGATCCGGCGGAGCTGTACGCGTGCCTCGCGAACGACGTGGGCTCCGGAGTGGCCACCTCGCGCTGGTGGTGGACGGGCCGCTTCCTCGGAGCGGACCCGTACCGGGCCTTGCTGACGGAGTGGAACCGGGCGCCGGAGTACGTCCCGGCCTCGCTGGAGTTGCTGGCGCGCTGGGGCCGTGCGGAGGCCTTCCTGCGGCGCATGGGAGAGCGGGAGGCGCGAGAGCTCCTGGCGGGAGTGAACCGGCGCTTCGGCCTGGGGGCCCTGGAGCGCGCACTGGCGGAGCAGCGCACGCACGCGGTGGAGCCCGGGGAGGAGGCGCCTCCCTGGGCGAGCTGGCTCCCCGAGGCGGACGCGGCGGCGCTGGGGCTCGAGCCGCGGACCCTGCTCGGGGTGGCGTTGATGATCCGGCGTGCGCCCGGGGTGGTGGACCTGCCCCGTACCGCGACGGCGGTGGCCAGGTGGCGGGAGCGGATGCGCCAGCGCGGAGCGGCCGTGCCCTCGGGAGGACGTGCTGGCCCGGCGCTTCGCGGCAATCCGCTCCCGGTGCATGCACTCGAGCCAGGACATGACCACACGGGGGACCTTCCGGGCGCGGACTCGAGCAACTGGTCCGATGGTCGGACCAGTTGGAACAGCTCGCGGCCGGATGGCTCACCTGACCCAACGGGCGCCGCCCCTTCCCAACATCTCCCTGACACGCTCGTCATGGAGACGAAGACCCACGCGCCAGCGGACGCCACTTCCGCGCATCCGCCTCGTGCGGCCACTCGCGAGGCCAGGGCCCACGCACCAGCGGGAACACCCCCGCGGCTCCCCACCACGACAGCCGCGGAGGCGGACACCCGCACCGGAGCGGAGAACATCACCCGCTCACGGGCTCCCGCTGCTCCCATCAAGACAGTCCCCCTCGCTTCAGCGGACACCCCGTCCGCGCGTCCGCCTCATGCGGCCACTCACGAGGCGGAGGCCCTCGCTCCAGCGCGCACGCCTCGTGCCTGGCATCCACCCAGCGGGACAGCCCCAAAGACAGACACCCACGCCGAGGTAGCGGGCATCACCCTCGCTCCAGAGGGCACGGCACACTCCCAGCATTCCCCCACCGGGACAGCCCCAAAGACAGACACCCACGCCGTTCCATCGGACATCGACCACGCTCGGCACGACCACACCGCTGCCTCTTTCGATGCGGTGCCCCACGCCGCGACGGACGCCCCTGCCGCGCGTCCGCCTCACGCGGCCCCCCACGAGACAGATGCCCTCGCTTCAGAGGGCACGGCACACGCTCGGCCCCCCCCCACCGGCACGGCCCCGGAGACAGACATCCACACGCCAGCGGAGGCATGGGTCGCAGCCAGCTCGCACACGCGAGCGCCCTCCCCTTCACCCACGGAGGAGCCACGCGCCGAACACCCCTCGTCCACTCCCATCGGGGAACAGCCCGCGCGCCTTCCCCTGCCCACCTCGCTGGCGGCCGGGAGCGCCGCCCCCCCTGGCACCGGGGAGCCCACCTCCGCCGCCGGAGCGCGCATCCCCGCCCCACCGCTTCCCGAGCCCTTCTCCTGGACGGGAGAGCCCATCCACACCCGGCTCGGAGGAACCTTCTACCTGCTCAACCTGGCCCTGGCCCTCGAGCTCTACGGGGACTTCACCCAACCGGCCTTTCCCGGACTGCGCCTGCCCGTCTGGGACTTCCTCACGCTGCTCGGAGACGAACTGCTGGCCAAGCCCTCTCCGGAGGATCCCCTCTGGACGCTCCTGGCCAGACTCGCGGGGCGTCCGCCCGGCACCCCCGCCGGAGACGGTTTCGAGCCACCCTCCGAGTGGCGGCTCTCCCCCGCGTGGTTGAAGGCCTTCCGTGAGCCGGGCACCTGGCACTGGAGCACGGTGCGGCAATCCTCCGTCGAGCGGCTCCACGTGCGGCACCCCGCCGGCTTCCTCGTGCTGGACGTGGCGCGGACGCAAGAGGAGCCGGAGGCACAGCTCCACCGCGAGACCGGGCCCCATGCCGGCTCCACCCCCTTCTCACTGGCTCCGGAAACCCGGGCCCCCGGGGAGGCCGAACCTTCGCCCCTGGAGCGCTGGCTCGGCTGGCTCGTCCCGTACGTGCGAGCGCGGCTGGCGCGGGCGCTCGGCACGGAGGGGCCGGAGGAGCTGTCCCGGGTGCTGCTGGAGCACGAGGCCCGCGTGCACGTGACGGAGAGCCACGTGGACGTCGTCTTCCCGCTCGCGTCGCTGCCGCTGCCCGTGCGCTTCGCCGGCCTGGACCGGGACATCGGCTGGATACCGGCGGCCGGCCGGCACGTGCTGTTCCATTTCGACTGAAGGAAGGCCCCATGTCCGACTCCTTCCAGCACTTCAAGCTCTACCTCTTCGCGGCCCTCTCGCGGCTGCTGGCGCAGGCGGTGCGGGCACTGGAGTCGAGGGAAGCGCTGCTCACCCGCTTCCCCTTCGCGGCGGAATACCGGGACGAGCTGGGGCGGCTGGGCCTGGACGCGCTGGACGCGGAGGCGGGAGCGGGAGCCTGGAGCGAGGCCATCGCCGCCTGGGAGGAGGACGCACCGGCCCACCTGCCGCTGCGGGCGCTGCGGGAGGCGGCGGCGCTGGACCACGACGCGCTGACCCTGCTGATGGCGGTGGGGCTGGTGGAGGAGGACGCGCGCTTCGGCCCCTTCTTCGCGGCCATGCAGGGGACACCGGGACTGCACCGGCCCACGCAGGGGCTGCTCAACGCCTGGTGGCGCCCGGCGGAGGACCGGGGCGAGGTGCGCGCGAGGCTGCGCCGGCTGGGCGAGCTGGGACTCGTGGAGGTGGTGGATGCGCAGGCACCGCGCACCGAGCGGGCGCTGCACGTGCCCGGCCCACTCTGGGACGCGCTGAGGGGCGAGGCCCACGAGCACCTGGCGCCGGGCCTGCGGCACTTCACGTGGGAGACGCTGCGGACGGACGAGCCCCTCATCCTGCCGGAGGGCTCGAAGGAGGCGCTGTCGCGGGTGCCGGAGCTGCTCGAGTCCGGCGAGGCGCGAGCGCTCATCGTGCGAGGCCCGAGACACAACGGCCGCCGCACGCTGCTGCGCGCGGTGGCGAGGGAGCTCGGGCGGAGCGTGCTGGAGGTGGAGGGCCGGGGCCCGGGAGACGAGTCCCGGTGGCGGGGCGTGGGCGCACTGGCCACGCTGCTGCACGCGATGCCGGTGGTGGTGCTGGATCCAGGCCCGGGCGAGACGGTGGAGCTCCCGGAGCTGGAGGGCGGGGACGCGCCACTGGGCGTGGTGCTGGGCCGGCAGGGAGGCGTGGGGGGCGCGGGGGTGGAGCAATCGCTGACGCTGGAGCTGGGGGTGCCGGGGCCCGAGGAGCGGCGGAGCCACTGGGAGCGGGGGCTCGGGAGGGCCGTGCCCGGACTGGACACGCTCACGGCGAGCTTCCGGATGACGAGCGGCAACCTGCGAAGGGCGGCGAAGCTGGCGAGGGCGCACGCGGCGCTGGCGGGCCGGAGCCAGGTGGAGCCCGAGGACGTGAGACAGGCGAGCCGTGCGCTGCACCGGCAGACGCTGGACACGCTGGCGGTGAGGCTGACGGGCGGGGGGGACTGGAGCCAGCTGGCGGTGGGGGCGGAGACCCTGAGGGAGTTGCGCAACCTGGAGACACGGTGCCGGCACCGCGAGCACCTGGCGGGGCACGTGGGCGAGGCGCTGAGGAGACAGCTGACGCCGGGGGTGCGGACGATCTTCCAGGGGCCGAGCGGCACGGGGAAGACGCTGGCGGCGAGGATGCTGGCGACGGCGCTGCGGATGGACATGTACCGGGTGGAGCTGTCGGCGGTGGTGAACAAGTACATCGGCGAGACGGAGAAGAACCTGAGCCGGCTGTTCGCGCTGGCCGAGGAGCTGGACGTCATCCTGCTGTTCGACGAGGGGGACGCGCTCTTCACGCAGCGCACGGGCGTGGGCAGCTCGAACGATCGGTACGCGAACCTGGAGACGAACTACCTGCTGCAGCGGGTGGAGTCGTACGAGGGAATCGTGGTGGTGACGACGAACGCGCCGGAGGCGATCGATCCGGCGTTCCATCGGCGGATGGACGTGGTGGTGGACTTCCGGGCGCCGGAGCCGGCGGAGCGCTGGAGCATCTGGAAGCTGCACCTGCCGGAGAGGCACGCGGTGGACGAGGAGCAGCTGCGCGAGGTGGCGGCGCGCTGCAACCTGAGCGGGGGGCAGATCCGCAACGCGGTGCTGCACGCGACGATGCTGGCGCTGGAGGACGGAGGGACGGTGGGATTCGGGCACGTGGAGGCCGGGGTGCAGCGGGAGTACCGCAAGCTGGGCGCGGTGTGCCCGCTGCGGCGCGTGGGGACGCAGTCGCCGAGGGGGTGAGCACATGGCCGCACCATTCCGATCCAGAACGCCACCACAGCGTCCTCCAGCGCCAGCCTCCGAGCGGGGTCTGGTGGGTGCTCGAAGCACGACACCGGCGAGGCCCCTGAGCTACGGGAGGGCCCCGGCACCCACGGCGAGTCCAGGACCCGTGGGGGCCGTGCCCTCGGTGGGCACTGGAGTGAAGCTCGGGGGAGATGCCCAGACGGACCCCCGCTTCCAGAGGCTCGTCGAGAACCTCAGCAAGGGAGCGGCGGCGCCTCCACTGACCCCTCCGGCGGCCCCTGGTGGCGGAGAGCCCCTGCCTCCACGAGTCCAGGAGACCCTCGGGCGAAGCCTCCAGGTGAACCTGGGAGGCGTCCGCGTGCACACGGACACTCGCGCGCAGAGCGCGGTGAAGAGCCTGTCCGCGCGGGCCGTGACGTACGGGAGCCAGATCTTCCTGGGCCCGGGAGAGCGGAGCACCGACCTGGGGCTGATGGCGCACGAGGCCGCCCACGTCGTGCAACAGAAAGGCGCGCCCACACCGCAGCGGTGGGCACCGGGCCAGGGAGGGGCCCACGAGGCGGAAGCACACCGTGCCTCCGAGGCCGTCCTGCGGGGCGAGTCCTTCACCGTGCGCGAGCGGACCAGCGGCTCGCGGATGCAGCGGCTGGGTATCGGGGATGCGCTCAACTTCTTCGCGGACAAGGCGAATGCGCTGCCCGGCTTCCGGCTGCTCACCCTCGTCCTGGGGGTGAACCCCATCAACATGAGCCGGGTGGAGCGCAGCGCCGCCAATGTCATGAAGGCGGTGGTGGAGTTCATCCCCGGGGGTGGGCTCATCACCCAGGCGCTCGAGAACCATGGAATCTTCGAGCGCGTGGGCGGGTGGGTGGAAGAGCAGCTCCGCTCGCTCGGGATGGCCGCGGGCACGTTCCGGGAGGCGCTCAACCGCTTCCTCGACACGCTGAGTTGGAAGGACATCTTCAACCTGGGCGGTGTGTGGGAGCGTGCCCAGGGCATCTTCACCGAGCCCATTGGCCGCATCACCCGCTTCGTGCGCGGGCTGGTGGGCGGCATCACCGACATCGTCAAGGACGCCATCCTGAAGCCCTTGGCGAAGCTGGCGGAGGGCACCCGCGGCTATGACCTGCTCAAGGCGGTACTGGGCAGGGATCCGATCACGGGCGAAGCGGTCCCGCGCAATGCCGAGACCCTGATCGGCGGCTTCATGAAGCTGATCGGCCAGGAGGAGGTCTGGAACAACCTCAAGAAGGCCAACGCGGTGGGCAAGGCCTGGGCGTGGTTCCAGGGAGCGCTGGGCGAGCTGCTCGGCTTCGTCCAGGAGATTCCAGGGCTCTTCATGCGAACCCTGCGCTCACTGGAGATCGCCGACCTGGTGCTGCTGCCGCGAGCGTTCGCCAAGGTGGCGGGCGCCTTCGGCAACTTCATGGGCCGCTTCACGAGCTGGGCGGGCAACACGGTCTGGGGCCTCCTGGAGATCATCTTCTCGGTGGTGGCGCCGGGCGTGATGCCTTACCTGCGCCGCGCCGCGGGAGCCTTCCGGGCGATCCTGCGCGATCCGATCGGCTTCGCCGGCAAGCTGGTGCGCGCGGGCATCCAGGGGCTGCAACAGTTCGCGGGCAGGTTCCTCACCCACCTGAGAAAATCGCTGATCGACTGGCTCATGGGAGCGATGAGCGGTGCCGGCATCTACATCCCGCAGGCGCTCGAGCTGCGCGAGATCGTCAAGTTCGTCCTGAGCGTGATGCGCGTGACCTGGCAGTTCCTCCGCCAGAAGCTGGTGCGGGTGGTCGGCGAGAAGACCGTGCAAGCGCTCGAGACGGGTTTCGAGCTCGTCAAGACGCTGGTCACCCAGGGGCCGGCCGCCGCGTGGGAGAAGATCAAGGAGAGCCTCGGCAATCTGCGCGACATGGTCATGGAGCAGATCATGACCTTCGTGAGAGACCGGGTAGTGCAGGCGGCCATCATGCGGCTGGTGACGAGCCTCAACCCGGTGGGCGCGTTCATCCAGGCGATCATCGGCATCTACAACACGGTGATGTTCTTCGTGGAGAGGTTGCAGCAGATCAAGCAGGTGGCACTCTCCTTCCTCGAGTCCCTGCCCACCATCGCGGGCGGCGTCATCGCAGCCGCGGCGACCCGAGTCGAGCAGACGATGGCCGGGATGCTGACGCTGGTGATCAGCTTCCTGGCGCGCATCGCCGGACTGGGCCGCGTGAGCGATGCGGTGCTCAACGTGGTCAACCGCGTCCGCGCGGCGGTCGAAAAGGCGCTGGATCGGGTGGTGGACTGGATCGTCGCGCAGGCAAAGCGGCTGGGACGGTTCATTGCACAAGCCGGAGTGCCGCAGGATCCGAACGAACGGCTACGGCTCGGACTGAATGCCGCTGCCACAGCGGTCAATGCCCTTCGCGGGAGGGTTGCAGCGCCCGTAATCGACGGTGTACTTGGAGCCGTACGAGTTAGATACGGATTCCAGGCACTTCGGCCGGTAGAACAGGACGGCGTTTGGTGGATCGAAGGTCAGCTCAATCCGAAGGGTAGCAAGAAGACCAACAAAGAGACCAAACCAACTGATGAGAGTACCGCTGGATATTCAGACACTCCTCCAATCCGGAACTTCCATCTCGCGGGAAAAAAGCATCCGATTACCGGTGTCCCGTTCGACAGCCAGGGCTACCCCGATTTCAGGGCTGCTGGTAAAGTTGAAAAAGAAGTAGAGATTACATACACTGGCTCCCGGTCTAGTGATTTCACCGCCGCAAACAAAAAGGCTGGACTCAAAGAGACACCCAAGGGCAAGACATGGCATCATCACCAAGACAGAAAGACCATGCAACTTGTCCCTACAGACATCCACGCTAAAACGGGACACACCGGCGGCTTCTCTGGAGGTCGATAACAATGAGCTACTTGCTTCATACTACCGAAGGAGGACCTCCCCTCAATGAGGAGGAACTCAGGTCATTTGAAATAAAGAATGGCTTTACATTCCCTGTTGCCTACAAGGCCTTCTTGTTGACAACCAATGGAGGACGGCCTGAACGAGATCTATTTGCGATCACAGGCCTTGCAAATAACCCATTCGGCCGAATCCATTTTTTCTTTGGATTAAATGATCCTGTCGAGTCGTGTAACCTCGATTGGAACCTGGATGTGTTTGGAGATCGCATTCCCGACACCATGCTTCCGATCGCAACGACGGAAGGCGTCGACAAGATTTGTTTGGCGGTTTCGGGTGAGCGGTCGGGCGAAATCTTCTACTGGGATGGCCATGCTGGCGCGAGCGAGAAAAACCTCCACTTCCTGGCCAGTGATTTCGCCTCGTTCATATCCTCGCTCCGCGCAGATGAGAATTCGCCACGGTTCGAGTCATGACGATGTTCGTATGTCGCTCCCAGTGTCAGGGACGGCTGAAGACGTGTCGTCTCCGTTCCTAATGTGACGGTCCGTTCCTAATGTAACGGAGTCCGACAGCCCAGCTCGCTCCCCCCCAGCCGTGCGAATCCCTCTGTGCGCTGCTGAACCGGCCGCTCCACCCCACGAGCACTGGAGCCGACCCGGTGCGCGGACAGGCTCCAAGAGCATGGTCTACAAGGCATCCTGACCGAGCGGCTCACCTTCGGTGACGAGGGGTCCATCCCGGAGCTGTTCGCGGTGGATGACACGGTCCTGTTCGCCGCCTGGGACAACCTGGAGCTCGACGATCCACGGCAGCACGGCCAGGAGTTGTGGAGAACCGAGGACAGCGTGTCGAGCACGCGCCTGCTATGGCCAGCGGTCGCATGCCCTCTCCCCCTTTTCCATCGAACAGCCCCACGGCCCGCGTCCGGATGCACGCGCGAGCCGGTGGGTGCCGCTCTGTTGCGCGGGGTAACGGCGCGCCGCAACGTGAGGGGTGGGACTGGAGGATGGGGACATGGCCGCACCGCTCCTGCTCAGGACACCACCACCGCGCTCCTCTGCCCGGGTCTCCGAGCGCGAGCGGGTGAGCACCCGAGCCAGGGCCCTCCAGAGAACGCCAGCCGCCGGGAAGAGCCCGGGGCAACTCGCGATGCCCCCGGTGAGCACGGGAGTGAAGCTCGGAGGCAATCCCCAGCAGGACCCCCGCTTCCGCAAGCTGCTGGAGAATCTCCACCAGGGAGCGGTGAGTAACGGGAAGCCGGCAGTGGCGAGCGCTCCGTCGGCCGCCCGTGGCGGAGAACCCCTTCCCCTGCCCGTCCAGGCGGCCATCGGGCAAAGCCTCCAGCTGGACCTGAAATCCGTCCGCGTGCACACGGAGACCCCTGCGCGAAGCATGGCGAGGAGTCTGTCCGCCCGGGCCGTGACCCATGGGAGTCATATCTTCCTGGGCCCGGGTGAACGGACCACCGACCTCGGCCTGATGGCGCACGAGGCCGCCCATGTCGTGCAGCAACAACGAAGCGCGCCCACCCCGCAGCTGTCCGCGCCTGGCCAGGGCGGAGTCCACGAGCGGGAAGCCGATCAGGCCTCCGAGGCCGTCCTGCGGGGCGAGCCCTTCCGCGTGCGGGAGCAGGCCAGCGGCTCCACCTCCCTCGCGAAGCGGGACGCCGGCCCCGAGCCGGCGGATGTGACGGCGGGAGGGGGGACGGTGCTCGAGGTGGAGGGATTGCTGCGCGCCCTCTATGACGAGGCGGACCAGGCCATCTCCCAGACGGCCCAGCGGCTGATCGCCGAGGGACGGCCGGTGGAGGAAGTCGCGCGCTGGGCGAACGCGGCTCGCAACGAGGCCAAGGTCAGGATCCGCCGCTGGGATCTCGACGTGCTCCGCCTGCTCGCCGAGCAGCGCAACCTCCGCAAGTACGAGAACCCGGTCGGCCCCTCCTACGAGAAACTGCGCACGGGAGACGCTCGGGGCATCACGCCCAAAACGGACAAGCAGATCATCGAGAGCGCGGCCAGGGCCAATCTCAAGGTGAACAAGTGGGTGGGCCGGCTTCGGATCGCGGGGCGGATCCTGATCGCCATCGACATCGGCATCGCGTCCTACCGGGTGGCGACCGCGGGAGTGGAGTGGCCACGGGTGGCGCTCCAGGAGGGACTCGGGGTCGCCGGAGCGGCGGCGGGCGGCTGGGCGGGAGCGAAGCTTGTCGGCGCGATTGGCGCGGGCATCGGCACATGGTTCGGCGGGGCGGGAGCGATACCGGGTGCGGCCATCGGCGCGTTCATCGGCGGGGTGGGCGGTGCCATCGGCGTGGGATGGCTGGGCCGCAAGGGAGGTGAAGCGCTCGTGGACAAGCTCTTCCCGCCCCAGCAGACGGACATCGAGGGCGCGTTCCGATGAGCGGCGACTGGTTGTGGTGGGGGAGGGAGGTGGAGCTCCGGGCCTCGTCGCCGTGAAAAGCGATCCGGGGTGAGCCGCACTCGCCCGCACTCCAGCCGTGCGCATCCCTCTGTGCGCTGCTGAACCAGCCACTCCATCCCGCGAGCACTGGAGTTGGCTCGAGGCGCGGACAGATTTCCAGGGGCATGGGCTGTCACAATGACGGCTGGATGCTCCTTCCTTGAAGGAAAGGACAGACCATGTTCAGCATGCTGAATGTCTTGCTCGGCGTCACCTTCATCTTCCTGCTGATGAGCCTCATCTGCTCGGCGGCGGTGGAGGTGATCGAGATCCTCCTCAAGAAGCGCGCGTCGGCGCTCCACGAAACCATCCGGGGCATGCTGGGAAACGAGGGCGCCGACAACTTCTACTCGCACGCGCTCATCCGGGCGCTCCACAAGGAAGGAGGCCGTCTGCCTTCCTACATCCCCACGCAGACCTTCGTGGTCGCCCTGCTCGAGGGCGTGCTGCACCGGGGCGCCCGGGGCACCGTGGAGGATCTCGAGCGGACGGTCGCCTCGCTGCCCCCGCAGGCCGCTCGCTTCCAGCAGGCCCTCCAGGCGCTGCTCGCCGACTCGGATGGGAACCTCCGCAAACTCCAGACGGGTGTCGGCGACTGGTTCAACGCCTCCATGGAGCGGCTCTCCGGTTGGTACAAGCGCCGCAGCCAGGTCATCGCCTTCTGTATCGGTCTGCTGTTCGCCGCCGCCTACAACATCGACACCATCCAGGTCGTCAACCAGCTCTCGCGCAATGACACCCTGCGCGCCGCCGTGGTCTCCGCCGCCGAGAACGCGCGGCCGGCCGGCGTGTCGCGGGGGGAGGACCTGATGGCGGCCGAGCAGCAGCTCGAAGCGCAACTGACCGTGCTCGGTGATATCGGGCTGCCGCTGGGCTGGAGCTTCCACAAGGACACCCCCAAGGAGCCCCAGGAAACGTCCATGCCCTCGCTCGCCGACATCCGCCAGCCGCCGGGGACGTTCGGGGGGTGGGTCCTGAAGGTGCTCGGGCTGTTGCTGACGGGCCTCGCCGTCTCCCTGGGCGCGCCCTTCTGGTTCGACATCCTCAACAAGATCGTCGTCATCCGCTCGACGGTGCGTCCCGGCGAGAAGGCCGCCAAGGAGCGCCCGCAGCAGGAGCTGCCCGCCTAGCCTACGGCCCCGAGCCCGGCTCCTGGCGGGCTCCCGGGTGCTTGCGCAGGTTGTAGCCAGGAGGCCAACATGCCCGTCCTGTTCGCGCTCTTCGCCCTCGCCGTCCCCCGGTTGTTGATGCTCGTCCTGTGGTTCTTCACCAGCTGGTTCCGGGGCATGTTCGACACGCTGCTCTGGCCCATCCTCGGCTTCATCTTCCTGCCCACCACGCTGCTCTGGTACTCGGCCGTGCAGCACTGGTTCGGCGGGCAGTGGACGCGCTGGCCCATCGTGGGGCTGGTGCTCGCCCTGATGACCGACGTGTGGAGCCAGCACGGCCGCACCGGCCAGTCCGAGCGCCCACCGCCCCGCCGCACGCGGGCCTCGCGCCGCACCGTCCCGGTGTAGCCCCGCTCGCCGGGGGCCTGTCCATGGCCGGCCTCCACGACGCCCGGGGTGTCACGTCCGCGCGAGGGTGCGCGGCATTCCTCGGGGAGGATGCACATGAGGTTCATCGATCGCACGGATGCGGGCAGACAGCTGGCGTCGCTCCTGGGGCACTACGCCGGGCGGAATCCCCTGGTGCTGGGACTCCCCCGCGGAGGCATCCCCGTGGCCCATGAAGTCGCGCGGGCGCTCGGCGCGCCCCTCGACGTCTGGGTGTCCCGGAAGATTGGCACGCCCGGCCGGCCGGAGCTGGGCGTGGGAGCGGTGGCGGAAGGCGGCGCCATGTACCTCAACCGCCCCCTCATGAGGCGGCTCGGCCTGGAGGAGGAGGATCTCGCCGGCGCGGCCCAACGGGAGGCCCGGGAGGTGGCGAGGCGGGCCCTGCGGTTCCGGCACGGGGGGCCTCCTCCCGAGCTGCGCGGACGGACCGTCATCCTCGTGGATGATGGGATCGCCACGGGAGGAACCGTCCGGGCCGCCATCCGTTCCCTTCGTGAGCACCACCCGGGGGAGCTCATCCTCGCCGTGCCGGTGGCCGCGAGCCAGAGCCTGGAGGAGATAGCGCCCGAGGCCGACGAGGTGGTGTGCGTGGAGGCCTCGCCCGCGCTCTGGGCCATCGGCGATTGGTACGAGGACTTCACCCAGGTCTCCGACGACGAGGTGCTGCGGCTGCTCGAGTCCTCGAGGCGGGAAGAGGCCCCGGCCTCCCCCACGCGGTAGGAATGGGGGCCCGGCTCGGAACGAGGCCCCCGCTCCCCCGGCCTTCCTCCTCCCGGCCGGTTCCGGCCCCACCGCCTCCTGGCACTCCGGGCCCCTGTCCGGGGGAGCCCCCCGGACTCCACCTTCCCATTGGACTCACGGACAAGGGGGATGCACATGCCAGCGCCACAGAAGAAGCAATGGACGGTCATGGTCTGGATGGCCGGCGACAACAATCTCGAGGACGCGGCCCTGGATGATCTCCAGGAGCTCAAACAGGTGGGCTCGACGGATGACGTGGACATCCTCGTCCAGCTCGACAGGATGGGCGACCAGCAGACGCGCCGCTACCACGTCCGCAAGGGGACCACGGCCGATCAGGACATCGTCGAGGAGATCGGCGAGACGAACACCGGAGATCCCCAGTGCGCCATCGACTTCTTCACCTGGGGTATCCAGCGCAGCCCGGCCAACCACTACCTCACCGTGCTGTGGAACCACGGCTCGGGCATCGATGAGACCAACGTGTACAGGCAGGCGTCACGGCTCGGCATGAAGATCGAGCGCCGCGCCACGCCCACCGGGGACACCGTGCCCCTGGGCCGCGTCCACGGCGCCATGTCCCACGGCTACCACCGCTCGCTCTTCTCCACCACGGTGGCCACGGCGCTCCGTGACAGGGCCATCGCCTACG
>NZ_DASUNC010000096.1:0-86627 GCF_036277355.1 Archangium sp. | reverse complement strand
GTAGGCCACTTCCCCAGGCGAAAGGTGGAGGAGATGCGGCGGTCGTCTCCTCATCCACCCAACTTATCCGGTCTCTTCCTCCACCCAACCTACCCTGTGGTCTCGACTATGTTGAAAAACTTGTCGGACAGTCCACTAGCGCGGCAGGTCCGCGTCGCGCCGGGCGGCGTCGAAGGTGCCGGCGATGTTGGGAGGCATCTCCGAGCGGATCTTCTGCGCCAGCTTCTCGGTGATTTGAGAATGCAGGGAGCCGAAGAAGACGTGGAGCACGAGGCGGACGTTCTCGGGCTCCACCTGCAGCCGCTCGGCGATGTCCAGGTAGAAGTCGTCCTTGTCGAACTTCTGAGCGGGAGCACTCCTTTCCTTCCAGCTGCGCTCGAAGAGCCGGCGCAGGCCTTCGGGGAACTGTTCACGGAGCTCCTGCACCAGCCCACCGGGGAGCCGCTCGCAGAGCGCGCTCATCACCGCATCCGCCACCTCCGTCGGGGAGTACTCGGGAACCTCGCGGTTGATATGCGCGAGGAAGGACTCCACGCTCGTTCCTACGCCCTCACCAGACCAGGACTCCGTCGTATCCATGTTTTGCATCATGGCCATGGGTGTGTCCGCCTCCTTTCCCTGTCAGGTTGGAGACGTACAACCCGGGCGGCAGCAGGCAGGGGACGGAGGCCCTGCCCGCCGGGGTCTCGGCTCACGGACCCGAGCGGCCTGCCTCAGGGAGCCGTCTTCGGGCCCTTGCCCGTGCGAGGGCCCGCGTACAGGTCGATGACCTCGGTGAGGGCGTGCTGGCAGACGGAGCAGAAGGGCACGCGGTCGCGGGTGAACATCACGCAATCCACCTGGGGCCGGTAGTAGCCGCGGGCCTCGTACATGGCGCCCTCGAAGGCGCCCACCTTGCCGGCGTACTGCTGCTGGCCGAGGAACTTCTCCTCCCAGTCGCGCTGCGAGGTGAAGAGCGCGTCCATCTCCGGCTCGGGGCGGCGCTCGGCGCGGATGCGGCGGCGCTGCTGCTGCACCTCGCGCGCGTGCTGCTCGTACTCGTCCTTCCGCCAGGGCGTGGGCAGCGGCGTGCCGGACGTCATCAGGTGCTTCCACTTGAGCTGCTCGGGGTCGTTGAGCGCGGTGACGTTCTTCTCCCACGGCTCCACGCGCTCCTCGGCGGGGGCGTAGGCCGAGTCCGAGGTGTAGTACTCGTCGGCGAGCCCGGCGAAGTGGTGGCCGAGCTCGTGGACGAAGACGTAGGGGGCCCAGAGGCTGTCGGCGGCCACGGTGCTGTAGAGGCCGAAGATGCCTCCGCCGCCGTAGGTGTTGCCGTTGACGAGGATTTCCACGAACTCGTAGGGCGCGAAGGCGGCGATGTCTCGGAAGCGGCGGTTCTCGAAGGTGAGGACGTAGCGCTCGCTGCCGAAGGCGTCATAGGTGGAGCCCACGGGCGAGTCGCGGTGGATGCCGGTGGAGGGGCGCGAGATGCCGGACTCGCGGGCGGCGGGCATGAGGCCCCACACGTTGAAGTCCTGCTTGCGCTCCTTGAAGGGCGAGAAGCCGAAGAGGAACTCCACCAGGCGCCGGGCGTCCTTCTCGAACTTGGCGCGCTCCTTCTCGGTGTAGCCATCGCCGAGGATGAGGAAGTCCACCTTGTCCGCGGACGGGCCGTTGTCCACCAGCTTCAGCAGCGTGCCGGGCGAGGCGGGCGGGGCCGGGTCGACGAACATGTCCTTCGGGTCCACGGTGAAGCTCCACAGCTCGCGGAAGGAGTTGTCCTTCGCGCGCTTCTTGAGAATCACCTGCACGGGCTTCTCGGGGGTGGGGAAGCGCAGGGACTCGTGGAAGGTGCGGTTCACCTCGCGGGCCTCGGGCGTCTGCTCCCACTCGCCGTAGATGGAGGCGAAGCCGCGCGAGTACAGCAGCCGGTTGGTGGCGCGATCGCGCACCTCGAAGAGGTACTTGCCGAGGTTGGTCTCATCCACGCCGCGAGCCGGGTGGCCGGGCCAGGGCAGCGGCTCCACCACGAGCCGGTCGAGGCTGAAGCGCTCCTCGGTGGCGTTGCCGGTGTGGAAGTAGTCGACGCGGAAGGTGCGGGGGGCCGGAGCGCTCGTGGCGCTCGCGGCCAACAGCAGGGCCAGGAGGACGTTCATGCCGCGGGAACGTACCAGAGGCGGTGCGCCTCCCAAGCCCGTGGAACCGGAGCGGGCGCGGTGCTCAGCAGGTCCAGGCGCAGGTGGTGCCGCCGTTGACCGCGTTGCAGCGGTCGGCGGAGATCGCGTAGCTGTTGCAGTAGTTCCAGGACACGGTGCTGCCGCTCTTGGGCTGGCAGCACGTCACCGGGCAGTTGGTGTTGTTCCACGCGCACGCCGTCCCGCTCCACACCTGGTTGCAGCGCCCCGGCGAGTACGCCACCGAGTCGCAGAACGCCTCCGTGTACCCGGAGTTGGGGATGGCGGAGCAACACTCGGGATACGTGGTCAGCGCGGCCGTGGCCGTGCCCGTCTGCTCCGCGCCCGTGTCCGCCGTCTCGCTCTCGACGGGGCCACAGCCCACCAGCACCAGCGTCAGCACTCCGGCGATCAGCGTCAGCTTCTTCATCCCGACTCTCCTTGTAGGGGGTTCAACCGGAGAAACTGGAATAATCAGGAGAGCGGGTCAAGAACTGAATTTCACTCCGAGTCCTGGTGGGTCAGAACGTTCCGGATAGCGTGGCGCCCGCGCCGTCCGGGCCCGCCGTGACGCCCACCGATACCGGCGGAGGCGCCTCGTTGGGGGAGAGGAAGAAGAGCACGGCCCCCGTCACCACCGCCGCGCCCGAGCCGACGAGCAGCCCCACCATGGTGTCGTGCTTCCGCGCCACGTTGCGCAGCAACTGCACGCCCCGGGTGTCGTTGCCGTCGAGCTTCCCGTCCACCAGGTGCCCGTTCGCCGGATTCGTCAGCTCCTGCCACTCGGGCTCCAGGGACAGCCGCATGTAGCCCGCGCCCGCCAGCGCCGCCACGCCCGCGCCCAGCGTCACGTAGGACAGCACGCGCAGCGGCCGCACCGAGCCACCGGACTTCGCCGTCACCTCCGGAGTCAGCATCTCCACCGAGGGCTGCTCCCACGGCGGCTGGTGGTTGGGCGTCGCGACCACGAGGCTCGGCTGATCCTTCCCCGTGGTGACGAAGTCCACCAGCGCGGAGAGCGACTCGGACGGCGCGTCGAGCCCCTGCGCCTTGACGCCTCCCTCGCGCAGCTTCTGGCCTCCCTCCACGTTGAGCACCGTGGCGGCGAGCCACTTCGGCCCGCTGCTCGCCCCCTCGAGCCGCACCACGATGACCTCCTCCACGCCCAGCGTGCCGCCCAGGCGCACCGCGTGGGACAGCTCCGTCTCTCCCTCTCCATCCGACGCGAGGCACGGGAAGGGACTGGCCGAGACCGCGCCTTCGTACGCCAGGTCCACCAGCACCGGCGTCTCCACGCCCTGCACCGGCAACTGGCGCGGGAAGCTGAGCGCCTCGCCCTTCTTCACGCTCAAGTCATACGTGCCCGCGGGCACCTCCAGCACCAGCGGCGTCTGCCCCACGCTCCGGCCATCCAGGAACACCTCCGAGGGCGACAGGTTGGACTTCACCGAGAGCTTCACCTTCCGGCCCCGCGCCAGCTCGCGGCGCAGCTTGTCGAAGGCCTGCCGCGTGGACGGCGTGTAGTAGTCCGGGTCCAACGCGTACTCCGGCTCCAGCCGCAGCACGTTGCGGAACGCGTCGTCGCTCTCCTTCACCTTGCCCAGCGCGCGCTGGTTCATCGCCAGCAGCAGCTGCGTGTCCACGTACAGCTTCCAGCGGCCCTCGCCCGGCGGCAGGCGCGTCACCTGCCGGAGCACCTCGTCGATGGCCTGCGCCGCCTTGGCATGACGCGCCTCGTAGAACTGGCCCTGCGCCGCCTCGAGCTGCCGTTTGATGTCCTCGAAGCTGCCGGAGGGCTGGGGGAACAGCCGCTCGGCGAACTCCGCCGCGCCCAGCACGTTCTCCCCGGGACGCGACACCAGCCGGTCGTAGAACGCCTTGGTGTGGCCACTGAGCTCCGCGTCCCTGCAGTCGCCGCTGGACACCACCACACGGCGTGGGGCCGCTCCCGCCGCGCCGCCGAGTACCAGCGCGAGCACCACCATCGAATATGAGTTGTTGAGGAAGGTCATGATGTCGGGGCGCGATTGCAGGGTCCGTTCCGCCGGCCACCGGGCCTCCGGCCGCCGAGATACCAGCCGTCACGCCACGCCCACAACCCACCCACCGTGCGCCAGAAGGCAGTCATTCCGCACCTTTGGGCGGGACTCCGGCTCCCTACCCATCACGGTGTCCCGCGTCCGTGCCCCAGGGCTCACGGCCTCGTGCGTCCCCAGTTCCGTCCCGATCATGGACGGTGCGTCCTCGTGACGGGAGCCACCTCGCCCGCCCCCCGGGAGAACGGACCAGGGCTTCTTTGCGCCGCTCCGCGTCATCTCCATCTTGCCAACGGGGCCGTGACGGCCAGGACCCGCGCCATTCAGGCTCCCAACACTGGAACCGGCGGCCCGGCTTGCGCCCGTCACGGGCACGCCACAGCGTGGGGGCACAGGGCACTCGCCCCCCGGGAGTGAGGGGAACCCCTCATGTGTCCTTCACTGGAAGATGACCGCCGGGTCGAGCCGCCATGACGAAACCATGACATGGCTTGGGGAGAGTGACACCGCCATGAACATCGCCGTGATGGTCAATCTGCGCGCACGCCGGGGCTCCGAGAGGATCGGCGGCATGGTGCAGCGCTTCTTCCCCCGGGCCCGCCTGGCCCTCACCCGCTCGCTGGAGGAGGCGCGGACGTGGATTTCCGAGCAGCTGCGGCCCAACCCGCCCACGCTGCTGCTGGCCGGAGGCGGTGACGGCACCATCACCGGGCTGCTCAACGAGCTGCGCCTGCAGGGCGTGGCGCTGCCGGCCATCGGGGTGCTGCCGCTGGGCACGGGCAATGCGTGGGCCCGCGTCACCGGAGCGCCCAGGCCCGCCGTGGCCCTGCGCCAGCTGGCCGCCTGTGGCGAGCGCCTGCCTCCCCTGCGCCCCTTCTCGCTGGTGCGGCTGGAGAACCGGGTGGCGCCCTTCGCCGGCACGGGCTGGGACTCGGAGGCGCTGCAGGACTTCAAGGACCACCTGTCCACGTTCCCGGCCGGGCCCCTGCGCGAGGCCAACGCCGGCCTGCGCGGGTACATGAGCGCCCTGTTCACCCGCACCATTCCCCGGCACCTGTTCGGCAAGGGCCAGTTGCAGGTGAAGGTGTACAACCTGGGCGCCCCGGCGCTCACCGTGGACGAGCACGGCCTCGTGGTGCCCCTGCCCCACGGCGAGACGGGCGCGCTGCTCTACGAGGGCCCCGTGGGCGTCGCCGGAGCGGCCACCACCACCGAGTGGGGCTTCGGCTTCAAGGCCTTCCCCTTCGCCCAGGCGGTGCCGCACCGGCTGTCCGTGCGCGTCTATGGCGCCGGGGTGACCGAGGCCACGCTCAACATGCGCCGGCTGTGGCGCGGCCATCACCCCATGCCCAAGATGCACGACTTCTTCGTCGAGCGCCTGCGCATGGACTTCGATCGCGACGTGCCCTTCCAGATGGGGGGTGACATCATGGGGCTGCGCCGCTCGCTGGAGTTCGACCTGGCCGAGGAGTCCGTGCAGTTGGTGGACTGGCGGCAACTCCAGCGTCTCGTGGCCTGAGGAGGGCCATTGGAGAAGAAGGGGAGTGCCATCCGCCGGTTCGGGGTCGTCTCGGTGGTGGCCGAGGGGCCCGGGTGCAGGGAGTTCACCGGGCAGCTCGGCACGGTCATCTGGTGCGATCCGGCCGT
Organism: Archangium sp.; assembly: GCF_036277355.1. Classification (GTDB taxonomy): domain Bacteria; phylum Myxococcota; class Myxococcia; order Myxococcales; family Myxococcaceae; genus Archangium. The sequence continues at coordinate 80,791 of NZ_DASUNC010000096.1, read as the reverse complement.
GTACATGCGCGGCGAGTGGACCGAGTGGGGCTACTGCGTCTACTTCCCCGCGCTGGACCGCTACGCCTCGTTCCTGGAGTCCAGCCTCCAACCGACGGGCCGGCTCGAGCCCGAGGAGGCCCACCTGGGCCGGCGCTTCGAGCTCAGCTTCGACACCGCCCTGGGCGAGGACGCGGACGTCGTCGAGGGCAGCTACCGCGTGCCGGGCCGGCCCTGGGAGATCTTCCTCTTCATGAAGCGGGACGTCCCCGAGCCCCGGCACCAGTTCAGCACCTGGCGCAGCGGCATCACGGGCATCGAGTTCGACTTCCCGAAGAAGGCGGTGCTCAACCGGGAGGCCGTGCTGCGGGGCATGTCGGAGGCGTTCGCCACGGAGGACTGGACCGAGGTACGGGGCCCGGACTCCCTGGTGCTGAAGTAGGGGCGGGCGCTACCGCCCCGAGTGCGAGCCCGCGGGCAACCCGAGCACATAGGTGACGGTGGGCTTGCCGGGCCGCTTCACCTCGCCCACCTCCCAGGTGTAGCCCTCGCGGGCGAGCGAGGCCGTCATGGCGCGCAGCTCCTCGGGGCGGTGGGCCCGGAGGGCGGACACCATCCCGTCCCAGAAACTGGCGAGCGGCGCCACCGGCAACACATAGGTGAGCAGCAGGCGCAGCGGCGTCAGCGGGCGGATGAAGGGGGTGAAGAGCCACACCATCAACGGCACCGGCAACATGGTGAGGAGGCCGATCGGCGTGCGGCGGATGACCTCGAAGGCGGCGAAGGGGACGTTGCGCTCCTGCGCGTCCGCGAGCACCTGCCGGACCTGCTCGGGCCGGAAGTGGTGCAGGGCATTGAAGAGGGTGCGCATGCCGCGCAGCTCCGGAGGCACCCGCGTGGCGTCCACGGAGCGCTCCAGGTAGTCGACGCCATGGGCGCGCGCCCGCTCGGCGGCGTTGGCGGTGGGGTACAGGTCGCTGAGCACCACGCGCGGCTTCAGGCCCTGCTCCTTCTCCAACATGCGGCACAGCCGGGGCAGGGGGCCGCTGCCTCCCGAGCCGAGGTCCAACAGCTCCTGGCGCTCCGAGGCGCGCAGGCCCCGGGCGAGTACCTCCGTGGCGGCATCGAAGGCGCCGGTCTTCTCGCTGACGGTGTGGAGGTAGTCCGTGCCCAGGTCCCGCAGGGCGTGCGGGTACCAGTCCTGATCGAGCAGCTCGAAGAGGTGCAGGCGCGGGATGAGGGCGGTGGAGGTGGACTCGTTCATGGGCGGAAGGTGCCACCCGGGCCGCCGTTCCGCACTGGCCGCTGGCGCCAGAACGGCTTGCAGCGGGCGCCAGCCGCTCGCTAGCGTCCCGGGGGGCGATGGCGTCCTCCTCTCCTCCTGCCGCCCTCTCTTCCCGGTTGGTCCGGCAGGCGCTGGACATCGCCGCCGAGCACCAGGTGCCCGTCGAGGCGCTGTGCCGCGAGGTGGGCCTGCGCCTGGAGGACCTGGACGACCCCGAGCTGCGCATCCCCTACACCGTGCTCGACACCCTCCTGGAGCGGGCGGTGGAGGTGACGGGGGACGACAACCTGGGCCTGCACATGGCGCGCATGAGCGAGGTGGACCCGGATGACGCGGCCGGGCTCGTCATCCTCACGAGCGCGACGCTGAAGGAGTCCATGGTGCGTGGGTGCCGCTACCAGCGCGTCTGGGGAGACGGGGAGCGCTTCCGGGTGGAGGACACCGAGCGCGGGGTGCGCATGCGCTTCACCCCCGTGGGTCCGTACCGGCCGGCGCACCGGCACATGGCCGAGGTCGCGCTCGTGCAGGTGGCCCTGGGGATGCGCTACTTCACGGGGGTGGACGTGCGGCCGCTCCAGGTGCGCTTCGTCCACGCCGCGCCCGCGGACCTCCGCGAGCACGAGGAGCTCTTCGCCTGCCCGCTCGTCTTCGGCGCGCCCCACAACGACATCGAGTACTCCCATGCGGACGCGGAGCTGCCCTTCGTCCACGCGGATGCGCTGCTCAACGCGATGTTCGAGAAACAGGCGCAGCGGCAGCTCTCGCGGCTGCCGGTGACGGCGAGCCTCACCGAGCGGGTGCGCGAGCAGGTGAGGCGCACGTTGTCGGGAGGGGACTTCACCTTCGAGGCGGTGGCGAGGACGCTGCACCTGCCGCCGCGCACGTTGCAGCGCAAGCTGGCCGAGGAGGGACAGAGCTACGCGGGCATCCTGGAAACGGTACGGCGCGAGCTGTCGGAGAACTACCTGCGGCGGAGGATGTCCATCGCGGAGGTGTCCTTCCTGCTGGGCTACGGAGACCCGGCCACGTTCCACCGGGCCTTCAAGCGCTGGTGGGGGATGAGCCCGGAGACCTTCCGCCGGACGCAGATTCCCTCTCCCTCTGGGAGAGGGCCGGGGTGAGGGTGTACATCCCCGCCGCTTGACGGAGTGTCCACCCAACACTATGCGGTGAGCAGAACGGAACGAAAGGAACCCCCGTGAGCTACACCTACGAGTACCCGCGCCCGTCGTTGACGGTGGACTGCGTGGTGTTCGGCCTGGACGACGAGGACCTGAAGGTGCTGCTCATCAAGCGCGGCGTGGAGCCCTTCCAGGGCCGGTGGGCGCTGCCCGGAGGCTTCGTCCGCATGGACGAGTCGCTCGAGGACGCCGCGCGCCGCGAGCTGCAGGAGGAGGCCGGCATCCGTCCCAACCTGCTGGAGCAGCTCTACACCTTCGGCGCGCCGGAGCGGGACCCGCGGGGCCGGGTGGTGAGCGTGGCCTACTTCGCGCTGGTGAAGCTGTCGGACCACCGGGTGCACGCCGCCACCGACGCCCGGGAGGCCGCCTGGTTCTCCGTCTATGACGTGCCCAAGCTGGCGTTCGACCACGCGGACATCCTCGCCACGGCCCACCAGCGCCTCAAGGGCAAGGTGCGCTACCAGCCCATCGGCTTCGAGTTGCTGCCGCCCAAGTTCACCCTCACCCAGCTGCAGCGCCTGTACGAGAAGATCCTGGAGCGCGAGCTCGACAAGCGCAACTTCCGCAAGAAGCTGCTCGCCATGGACCTGCTCGAGGAGCTCGACGAGGTGGAGCAGGACGTCTCCCATCGCGCCGCGCGCCTCTACCGATTCGATCACAAGAAGTACAAGCAGTTGGAGAAGGCCGGCTTCAACTTCGAACTGTAGTCCTCCTCCCCACCCGGGCCATCGGGTTGACTTCGTGTTTTTCGGACACTAACTTGGTTTCCGTAGAACACGAGGTCCGCCAGGCCCACCTGGGAGAGGAGAGTCATGTCCGCGCTGTCCTTCGAGCTCGCCGCCGCCACCGTGCAGGGCCGGGAGCACGCCCGAGCCGGACGCAACAACCAGGACGCCTTCTGGGCCCGGGCGAGCGAGCACGGCCTGGCCGCGGTCGTCACGGACGGGTGCGGCAGTGGGGCGCAGAGCGAGCTGGGCGCGCAGTTGGGGGCCCGCCGGGTCGTGGAGGGAGCGCTCTCGCTGCTGGGCAGGCAGGTGCCCGTCGAGTCCCCCGAGTTCCTCCAGCGCCTGGGTGCGGACGTGCTGTGCTTCCTCCAGGCCATCTCCGGAGAGCTGGGTGAGCGGGCCATCGGCGAGGCGCTCCTCTTCACCGTCGTGGGCGCCGTCGTCACCCCGGAGCACACGCTCGTCTTCTCCGCGGGCGATGGGCTCTGGGCCCTCAATGGGGACGTGCACCGGCTCGGGCCCTTTCCCAACAACGCGCCGCCGTACCTCGCCTATGGGCTGCTGAAGCCGGGGGCCGTGTCGTTGAAGGCCAACACGTTGCGGCCCACCGCCGAGGTGGACTCGTTGCTGCTCGGCACGGATGGGGTGTCGGACCTCGTGGGCCTCGCCGAGGCGCGGGTGCCCGAGCGCGAGGAGCCCGTGGGCCCGCTCTCGCAGTTCTGGAGTGACGGCCGGTACTTCTCCAACCCGGACGCGCTGCGCCGCCGCCTCGCGCTGCTCAACCGCGAGTCCGTCCGCGCCGACTTCCCCGCTCGCAGACTCGAGCGCGTGCCCGGACTGCTCTCCGATGACACCACGCTCGTCGTCCTGCGCCGCCGGCAGGGGAGGGCCTGACGCCATGGACGTCTATCTCGAGGGCAAGAGGCTCCGGTTGGACCCGAGGAAGGCGCTCGGCAAGGGAGGCGAGGCGGATGTCTTCGACCTGGGGGACGGGCGTGTCCTCAAGCTCTTCAAGCCTCCCGAGCACCCCGATTACGACAACCTCCCCCAGGAGCAGGCCGCCGCACGGTCCCGCATCGCCGAGCACCAGCACAAGCTGCCCGCCTTTCCCCGGCCCCTGCCCGCGCGGGTGGTGTCTCCCGAGACGCTCGCCACCGACAAGCAGGGCAAGACGCTGCTCGGCTACGCCATGCGCAAGCTCGAGGGCGCCGAGCCCCTGCGCCGCTTCGGGGACCCGGCCTTCCGCCGCGCCGGTGTGCCGTCCGCTCGCGTCGCCGAGCTCTTCCGCGGCCTGCACCACACGCTCTCCGCGCTCCACGGCAGCGGCGTGGTGGTGGGTGACTTCAACGACCTCAACATCCTCGTCACCGGCAACGACGCCTGGCTCATCGACGCGGACAGCTTCCAGTTCGGGCGCTATCTCTCTCCCGTCTTCACCGAGAAGTTCCTGGACCCGCTGCGCCTGGGGGGCTCGACGCAGGGATTGATGCCCTCGCGCCCGGCGTCCCCGGACAGTGACTGGTATGCCTTCATCGTCGCGCTGATGCAGAGCCTGTTGTGTGTGGGGCCCCATGGCGGCATCCACCGCCCGAAGCCTCCCACGCCCAAGGCCACGCCCACCGCTCGCGTCCTCCAGCGCATCACCGTCTTCCACCCGGACGTCCAGTACCCCAAGCCGGCCACGCCCTTCGGTGTGCTCCCGGATGACCTGCTGCACTGCCTGCACCGGGTGTTCGTCGAGGACCTTCGCGGGCCGTTTCCGCTGCCGCTGCTGGACTCGCTGCGCTTCACCGTCTGCGCGTCGTGCGGAGTGGAGCACGCGCGGGCCTCGTGCCCCACGTGCCGCCCGAGCGCGACCCTGACCACCACGCCCGTCACCACCGTGCGCGGCCAGGTGGTGGCCACCCGCCTCTTCACCACCGAGGGGGTCATCCTCCACGCCTGCGTCGAGGACGGCACGCTGCGCTGGCTCTTCCACGCGAACGGAGCGTACCGGCGCGAGGAGGGCTCGGCCGTGCTCCAGGGCGGATTGGATCCCTCTCTGCATTGGGCGCTGCAGGGCGCCGTCACGCTGGTGGGGAAGGGCGGAGAGTTCGCGGTGCTCGCTCCGGGCCAGCGCCCCGAGCGGCTCGGCGTGGATGCTCCCGAGCAGCGCCCGGCCTTCGCGGCCAATGCGCGTCACCGTTACTGGGCCCACGCTGGTGCCCTGTGGCGTGATGGAGACTTCGGTCCCGAGCGGCTCGGCGAGGTGCTCGATGGACAGACACGCCTGTTCGTGGGGCCGCGGTTCGGGCTCGGCTTCCACCGCGCGGGCTCGCTGCGTGGCGCGTTCGTCTTCGATGCCGAGCGTCCGGGACTCCGGGATGGATTGACGTTGCCGTGGCCCTCGGGCCGGCTGGTGGACGCGGAGGCCGTGTTCGATGGGACGAATTGCTGGCTCTTCCTCGCCGAGGAGACGGGCGGCCGGACGGTGAATCACTGCGTCGTGGTGGGCGCGGATGGCACCGTGAAGGCCAGCGCGAAGGGCGAGGCGGGGGATGGCTCGTGGCTCGGCTCGGTGCGAGGCAAGTGCGCCTCGGGCGAGGCCCTGTTCGCGCCCACCGACGCGGGGCTCGTCCGCGTGGAGCTGCGTCAGGGCCGGCTCGACGTGGTTCGCGAGTTCCCCGACACCGAGCCCTTCGTCGATGCCGACAGCCGCCTCTTCCTCACCCGGCACGGACTCACCGTCGTCCGCCGCCAGGACATCACCGCCCTGCGCATGACGTGAGGCCGATAGCCAGGCCAGGGAGAGGCCCTGTCGCCGATGCAGCTACAGATTCAACGGCCCACCCCACCAGCCCGTGCCATCGAAGCGGGCGACGAGCCGGCCTCCCAGACCGAAGAGGTGGTCTCCAATCGTGCGCAAGCGATACAGGGTCAGGTTCTTCACCTGCTCGAGGCCGTGCGGTTCGAGTCGGAAGACGCCATCCTTTCCTCCAGCGGCATGGAGCGCACCCCGGTACCAGGCGAGGCTGCTGATGTTGATATCTGGTGCCTTGAGCTGCTCCCAGTCGTTACCAGAACCTCGGAAGAGCATGCCTCGCGCACCCGCTACGTAGATCTCCTGCTGGGATATGCAGAGCACCGTGAGCAGGTTGTAGTTGGTCGGAGGCTCCATCTCCGCCCACTGCCCGTCCCGGTACTGGAAGATGGCTCCCTTGTCGCCAACCATGTAGACGTCGTTGGGAGCGCATCCATGGACCGCGTTCAGGCGGCGGTTCGTGGGATCTCGAACCAACTCCACCTTGCCCTTGGAGAAATGAACGCGATCTCCCTGGTCTCCGGCCGCGAACAGTTCGTCGTCCGAGGCGACCCATAGGTCGATCAGCCCATCAGGGCAGCCCAGGTCCCGCGTCGTCCACTTGCCCGCCGTATCCGTGGAGTGAAGCTGTCCCTCCATGTCCACCGCATACAGTCGGCCCGTGGGCGAGCGAATCATGGAGGTCACCCACGCCTCGGCCTCGTACATCTTCGTCCAGGTCACTGGCGTCTCATGCTGCAGTGAGCCGACAACGGAGAAGATGGATTCAGGGTCATCCACTGGCGGGGCCAGATTCGCCAGCAGTTGGAGATCCCTTGGATGGGTACCCACGATGCTGATGAGACTCGTTTGATGATCTGGTTGGTTGCTCATGTGTTCGCTCCTTCGCGGCGGGCCGTCCTGATTCCTGAATCAGAGGGCTCCACCCTCTCCTGGTACGGTGTCAGGGATGGCCGGGGGCTTCCAGCCCGAGGGCCCAGGCGGACGGAGAACGAGGTCTCCTGTTCCTCCGCACATTTGAACGAACTTCTTGTCCACCTCGATGAGAATGCACTCCGCTTCCTCGCGCGTCAGGCCAGGCCCGGGGGAAGGCTCGGTCAGCTGAGCCATGGAGTCCTGACGTGCCTCCGCATAGGAGACGTTAGTTCCGTGCTGCTTGTAGCGCTGCCGGTAGAAGCGCATCCGCTCCTTCTGCATCCGTGAGACCCGGCCGTGAGCGGTGCTTGGGTCGGTGCCATCATCCAGGGGAATGCAGGGCGCGGCGTCCTCTGTGTAGCCGGGGCAGTTGACCACCGTCACACCACGGGGTTTTTGGAAGTGCGCATTCATGATGACATGGTGCGATTGCGCTCCCTTGTACACGCCCTCCGACTTCTTCTTCTGCTCCCCGTAGGTCTCCACGGGAAATCGGGTGAGCACCTCGGGGCAGTTGGCCTGTCCTTGTGAGGCCACCGTCATCGACTCCACCTGGACCATGGGCACGGACTCGTTGCCAGGCTGGCTCGCATGGTTCGAGGTCGTCATGTCGAGGTGGCGGACGACGTTCTGCCCCTCGAACAGGACATCCATGGACCAGGAGGCGAAGTACACCTTGCCGGAGAGCTGGTGCGTGATGACGCCCTGACCGAAGGACTTCGTGGCCGCCTCGTCTCCCGAGCACTTCTTGAAGTAGGACTTGTCCCGGAGCATGACCTCCTTCCCGGAGATCTCCACCTTCTTGCTGCCCCCGGTCATGTCCGAGGAGGCGGACGAGAGGGGATAGGGAAGGGGCACGGGGCCCGCCGGTGGTCCGGGAGGCGACAGGCACACGTCTGGGAAGGCGGCGGTGACTGCTCCTGAGCCCGCCTTGCACGAGATGGAGCGGCCGTTGGCGAAGACGTTGTTTCCCATCATCAGGCTCCTTTCTGGGGAGTGGCGACGACGCAAGCCGTGCGCTCGGGCCCTGGCGACGAGACGAACAGGAGGGCGGTACGTCCTGGCGCATACCCATGCGCCATGCTGAACGCGGTGATGCACAGCATGCAGGCCGGCAGGGCAGCGCCCACATCACCGAGAATCTCGGCGGGTAGCCACAGAGGGAAGGTGGGCCGTGGCTCGCGCATGAGGCGAGCGAACGCGGTGGATGCTTCCATGAAGGCCTCACGTTCACCCGTCACGCTTCCCACGCGGAAGTCCACGTCCCGGAGCGTCCTGCGTGCGTCCACCAGCGCGTGGCGGATGGCCTGGGCGAGTCCCTCAGCCAGTTTTGGCGCGTCCTCCTGCTTCGCGGAGGGCTCCTCGGCGAAGCCCAGTCCCTGGATATCGAGCAGCGAGTGGAGGGAGTGTCCCGGGCGCGCCACCCATAGCGCAGCCGCGGCCTCTGACGGAATCACCCCGTCCGAGTTGGTCTCCGTCTTCAGCCTGTCCTGTTGCTCGAGCCACGACAGCGCTCGCGAGCCCACCAGTGAGTCGGCCGCCGCGACGATGCAGCCGTCGCACTCACGACGTGCCAGCAGTTGGACCGCATGCTCGAGCGCGCGCAAACAGCCAGAAGGACCCTGGGCGAAGACGCGTGACGAGCGGGAGAGGGGAAAGCCAAGCCGCTCCTGGAGCTCGCGCATGAGCCGCTCTTCCATGTCCAGCGGATGGTCCGGCCTGGCCGGCCCCCCGATAGCGAGTAACAGCGTCACGGACCGTGGGACCGCTTCACCGGCGCGCTCGCGCCTGGTGATACATTCGCCAATGGCTCGCACGAGCAGGGGGACCATCCGTCGATAGCCCTGGTGTGTGCGCACGATTTCCGGGACGGAGGCGCCGGTGATGGGCTGGTTCCTCTGGTCATGGAAGGGCAGCGTGTTGAACCGAGGCATGCGAGCCCGCACGGCCGCGCTGGCCGCGGCAACATCCAATCCCACGGGGCAGACCATGCCGATGCCCTGAACCACCAGCCTGGCTCCGGGGGCCGATGTGTCCAGGGTGCTCATGGCGCGTCTCCAGACCAGCGGATGTAGCGCTTCCCGGTCTGTTTCGCTCGCTGTCTGCCGGGAGTCGTGCCCACCTGGACTTCGAAGAGGTGGGTCGGCTTGCCCTTCAGCCGCGTGGTGGACCGCCAGACGAGAAGGCAGCGCCGCTCGTCCGGAAGGAGGACGACGGTATCGATGATGCTCGGCACTTCCTGGGCGCCCGACCGGTAGTGGAGTGTGATGGGCACGGTCATCTCCGGGAGCGAGAACTGGAGCCGCCCTTCGGGTGTCACTCCCGCCAGGACCACCTGTTCCCCTCCCCGCAGGTAGGGACAGGTCTGGTCCTCGGGCGCTCCCTGGAAGTAGCGATCGTCGAAGTCGAGGGGCAGGAACGGATAACGCGTATCCAACCACTTCTGGTCGTAGGTCCCAGCGTACGAACGCCTGGGTTCCCAGTTGCGGCTGATGAAGCCCAGCCCCATGGGCCGCGGTTTGTCCGTGGGATGGGAGATGAGCTGAGCCGGGTCCTCCAGATTGGGGAGCGCGGATCCCGAGATGCCTCCGTGGCTTCGGGAATGGAAGCCCACACCCAGGAGGTTGGCGTTTTCGAAGGCGTGCTGGCGCTCATCCGGATGGCTGCGGTCGATGCCTCCGAAAGCCCTCTCATAGAGCAGGGGAATCTTCAGGAAAGGCTCTGGTGCGCAAGGGCGGAGCCCTCCGAGCAGGTTCCTCTCCCAGACCCTGTTTCCAAAGACCTGGAGGGCTTTGCGGAGGGATCCCACCCGCATTCCCACCGTCATCGAGGTCACTGGCTTGCCCTGGGGCGCGTGCGCATGGCCGAGGAGGAGCACGTCCGTGCGCGGCTTTCGGAGTGAGAAGTCGCACTCCATCCGTACGCTGCTCAGGCCCGGCTCGCCGTGGTACTCGTCGGCCTTCACCAAGGGCTGCTGCCGCTGGGCGAGAGCGCAGGTTCCGTCATCGCGCAGGTCGAACGTGCCCTTCGCGACGACGAGCACGTGCTCGTAGCCGTGTTTGTCCGTGGCGATGGACACCCCCGCTTGAAGCGAGGTCAGGTTGTCGAGCCTCACACGTGCCTCCCCCGCGCTCGTGCCAGTTGCTGGAGTTGCCTGGACGTACTGGCCAGGGTGTTGAGCTGCAGTTCTCCCCGGCTCTCGATGGCGAGTCGCAAGGCCAGGACGTGCCGTCTGCGCATGGGGGCCGTCTCCAGGGCATTCAAGAGGCTCTCCCGGTCCAAGGGGCTTCCGTACAGGTAGCGTGTGCCGGGGCTGAAGTCGCGCCGTGCGTCCTTCCACCAGGCTCGTATCGCTTCGGGTTCCGGCAGAGGAATCGCTGCCTCCGGGGCAGGCAGGAGGTCCTCATCGAGTCTCTCCTCTTCCAAGGGGATGGGCTCTTCTCGCGGCTCCTCCTGTTCCTCGCGGGCGAACTGCTCCGTCAGTTCGAGTCCGGTGATGGCTGAGAAGGCCTCGCCGGCCAGCCGGCGGCATTCTGTATCGTTCAAGAGCTCCAGGCAGGCGGCGACGGCCTCGAGGTGTCCGCTGAATCCAAGTGCCCACAGGGCATCTCTCCGCTGCTCCGGTATCGCGAGACAGTCCAGGAGCAGCTCGAGCTCGCTCCTGCCTCCATGCATGGCCAGCAAGACCATGGCGGTCCTGCTCTCGGGTCGACGCGTGGCCACGAGCTCCCGACAGAGCGGCCATGCTCGTTGGTCGCCATGGATGACGGCCACCTCGAGGGCGAGGTCTCGTGTTTCAGGCCAGAGGAGCGGGCGGCGCAGGAACTCCGGTTTCAGAGTACGGGCTGGCTGGGTGCGCGCGATACGCAGTGCTCCCGCCACCAGCCGTGGCTCCTCGCTGGTGAGAAGGTGCTCGAGACCGAAGCCCGGCTTCTCTCCTCGGAAGGCCACGATTTCGAGCACGGCCGCCTGGAGGTCTGGCTCGGCTCTTCCAAGCAGAGGCACCAGACGGGTGATGATGTTCTCGCGCGTGGCCCGTTCCAAGGCCCGCTGGATGGCGGCGCGCTGAGCCGCCCCGCATTCCTGGAAGCGGGCCACGACTGCCTCGGCTTGCGTGTCGTCCCAGCCCTCCAGGAGCGCAAGGGCTGCGGCTGTCAGTTGCGGTGGATCGAGTTCGTCTTCCGGCAGTTCGAGAACAGGGCGCAGGAGTCTCTCCGCCACGGGTCTCCCACCGAAGATGAGACCTTGCAGGTGGGCGTGCAGCCTCTCCTCGACTCTCTCGGCGAGCTCCGTGAGTGAGTAGTCAGGAGCAACCAGGCCTCGTTCCCATTGGCTCCAGAAGAATGTGGTCTCTTCCAGATGCTGCTCGACGACATCCCACAGGATGTCATCTGGCCTTCGCTCCAACATGAACTCGGGCAGTGCCAATGCCTTCATTGCCCTGAACGGTAGCACGAGCACTGAGGGAGCGACGGTTGTCACTCGTCGACAGCACACCTGCCGCGGAGGTCAACCTGCTCATCCCCCCCTTCGCGGATGACCTGACACCTTCCCGTACCTGGTCGCCCGCCTCGAATCGCTCCACGTCGACTTGACTTAGTGTTGTTCTGACACCATATTGGTGTCGTCGGTACACGAAGGGTGGCGCGGCGAGCCGCTCCATCCAGGAGGGTTGCACCATGAAGACCCAGTCGAAGCTGAAGGAGCTGCCGCTTCCGTCGTTCTACAAGCCCGCCAACGCCGCCGCTTACGGCTACGGCCCCAACGCCATGTCCCTCCAGTCCGAGGCCCAGGCCTGGCGCGGTGCTCACGGCCTCTCCGCTTCCGCCACCGACTCGTTCAACCTCCACCTGCTCCTCATCGACGTCCAGAAGGACTTCTGCTTCCCCGAGGGCTCCCTCTACGTCGCCGGCCGCTCCGGCCGCGGCGCCATCGACGACAGCCGCCGCATCGCCGAGTTCATCTACAAGAACCTCGGCGCCCTCACCAACGTCACCACCACGCTCGATACCCACTTCGCCTACCAGATCTTCTTCCCGTCCTTCTGGGTCGACCAGAATGACCAGCCCCTCACCGCCTACCGCGAAATCACTCGCGAGCAGATCGAACGCGGCCAGGTCCGCCCCAATCCCGCCATGGCCAGGTGGCTCTGCGGGGGCAACTACCCCTGGCTCCTCAAGCAGGTGAAGTACTACTGCGAGGAGCTCGAGCGCGCCGGGAAGTACACCCTCTACCTCTGGCCTCCTCACTGCCTCCTCGGCGGTGAGGGTCATGCCATCGCCGGGGTCGTCCAGGAGGCCCGCTTGTTCCACTCCTTCGCTCGCGGCGCCCAGTCCTGGGCCGAGGTGAAGGGTGGTAATCCGCTCACCGAGAACTACTCCGTCCTCCGCCCCGAGGTCCTCTCCCGCCACGACGGCCAGCCCCTCGCCCAGCGCAATACCCAGTTCTTGAAGACCCTCCTCACCGCCGATGCCGTCGTCATCGCCGGCCAGGCCGCCAGCCACTGCGTCAAGAGCTCCATCGATGACCTGCTCGGGGAGATCCTCGCCCAGGACGCCGCCCTCGCTCGCAAGGTGTACCTGCTCACCGACTGCATGTCCGCCGTCACCGTCCCCGATGGCAAGGGCGGCTTCGCCGCGGACTTCACTCCCCAGGCCGAGTCGGCGCTCAAGCGTTTCGCGGATGCTGGGATGCACCTGGTGAAGTCCACGGATCCCCTCGCTTCGTGGCCGGATCTCCGGATCTCGTAGGCAGCACACGGTTCCTCGACACCCTCACCCCGACCCTCTCCCAGAGGGAGAGGGACTTCCACGGAGGTTCAGATGAGTTCCCAATCCAACAATGGCAACAGCTCCAGCGCCAATGTCTCTCAGCTCTTCCAGGCCGCTCACGCAGAAGGGGTTCTGAGTCCTCAGGCCCTTCAGGCCCTCACCGTCGTGGACCTCGGGGCGCAGATCCAGGCCGGTCTCGGCATCAGCGTCGATGACGTCCAGGCCTCCGAGGTCGTCCTCGTCACCGTCATGCCCGATGACTCCGGCTCCATCCAGCACGCCGGCCACTCCCGCACCGTCTGCGACGGCCACAACCTCGTCCTCGATGCCCTCCTCTCCTCCCAGCAGAAGGACGGCATCCTCTTCCACACCCGCTACCTCAACGGCTTCGTCCTCAATCCCTTCCGGCCCCTCGAGGACGTCGTCCGCATGCACTCCAAGAACTACGACCCCGACAAGGGCACGCCCCTCTATGACCAGGCCGTCGTCCTGCTCGGCACCGTGCTCGCCAAGGCCCAGGAGTTCACCCGCAACGGCGTCTCCGCCCGAACCGTTACCCTCCTCATCACCGATGGCGCCGACTGCCACTCGCAGAGCTCCCGCCCCCGCGATGTCGCCGCGCTCGTGAACGACCTGCGCCGCGCCGAGAACCACATCGTCGCCGGCATGGGCATCGACGACGGCAGCACCGACTTCCGCAAGGTCTTCCGCGAGATGGGCATCGAGGACAAGTGGATCCTCACCCCAGGCCAGAGCGCCCAGGACATCCGCAAGGCCTTCCAGGTCTTCAGCCAGTCCGCCGTCCGCGTCAGCCAGGGCGCCGCCAGCTTCAGCCGCACCGCCCTCGGCGGCTTCGGCGCCTGAGATCCGGCGCGCGGAGCAGGGGCCCGCCCGGTTCCTCGCTTCCGCTTCGACGGTTCCCCTCCAGCCGGGCATGGGGAAGCCGCTTCTTCCGGACACATCTTCGTGTTGCTGAGAAGGGAGGGCGCGGGCCCTCCGTCTCCCCGGGAGGAATCGCGTGGACCCTCGCAGCGCTCGCCACGTCCCGCATCTCGGCCGCTCCTTCCGCCGGGAGGTGTCATGAGCCTCAATCGCATCATGACCGCGGCCATCGCCATGCTCGCCGCCCTCGCCCTGGCGGGCGCCGCCTCGCTCATCATCCTCACCACCTACCTCCACCGCACCACCGAGAGCATGGGCAGTGCCGTGGAGGGCGTCCGTCTGGCCGAGGCCCTCCAGGTGGATCTCCTCAGCCTCTACCGCCTGTCGGATTCGCTCCTGCGCATCCCCGCGGACTCCCCGCGCTCCTTCGCGGCCATCGAGTCCGGTCTCCGGCTCCACCTCGACGAGGCCCGCCGCAACGCCTGGTCGTCCGAGGAGCAGGCGCTCATCTCCGAGGCCGAGCGCACCATCTCCAATTACCTGCTCGCTCGCGAGAGCGTCGCGAACCTGCCCCCCGTGGAGGCCTCACGCCAGCTCGTCCCCCGCCTGGAGGAAGCACTCGCCGTGTTGGACCGGCTCGTCGTCTTCAACGTCAACGAAGCCCGCGGCATCCAGCTCCAGGCCGATCGGTGGGACCAGCTCGCCAACCTGGGCGGCATCTGCGTGGCCGCGCTCCTGGTGCTCGGCGGGGGCTCGCTGCTGTGGTGGATGCGCCGCTTCGTCTTCCGCCCCCTGCTCGACATGAGCCGCGCCATGCGCCGCTTCGGCACCGGCCGCAAGCGCACCCGCGCCCCCGAGTCCGGCCCCGTCGAGCTGCGCGACATGGCCCGCACCTTCAACGAGATGGCCAACTCCCTCGCGCGTCAGCAGGAGGAGCAGCTCACCTTCCTCGCCGGGGTGGCGCACGACCTGCGCAACCCCCTCTCCGCGCTGAAGATGTCCGCCGCCCTCGTCACCTCCGGCCGGCCCATCCCCGAGGAGCGCATGCAGAAGACCATGGCCCTCGTGCGCCGCCAGGTGGCCCGCCTGGACCGGATGGTGGGGGACCTGCTCGACGCCACCCGCATCGAGGCCGGCCGTTTCGAGCTGAGCCTCGAGGAGCGCGATGTCCGCGAGCTGGCCACCTCCGTGGTGGAGCTGTACCTGGCCGGTGGCTCCTCGCATGACCTGCGGCTCCACCTCCCCGAGGAGCCCGTCCTCCTGAGCTGTGACGCCACCCGCGTGGAGCAGGTGCTGCACAACCTGGTGAGCAACGCGCTGAAGTACTCGCAGGGCGGCAGCCGCGTGGACGTCATCGTCGGCCGCGAGGGCGAGGAGGCCGTGCTGAGCGTGGTGGACCGGGGGATTGGCATCTCCAGCGAGGAGCTGCGCACCCTCTTCGCCCCCTTCCGGCGCACGGGGCGGGCCCGGGAGAAGGCCCCGGGGGTGGGGCTCGGATTGTCCGTGGCCCGGCGCATCGTGGAGGCGCACGGGGGCCGCATCGCGGTGGAGAGCCGCCCCGGAGAGGGCTCCACCTTCCACGTCCGGCTGCCGCGCGCCCATGCCGCGGCCCACCCGGCCGGGCCTGGGGACGCCACCCCGAGCCCGGCTGGGACCGTGCACTAGCGATGGCCGGTGCGGGGAAGACGGGAACTGAAAAGGAGCTCTCCGGCTCGCTCTGACTGCTGACCCCGGGCATGCTCGTGACTTCATCCCCGCCACATAGGAGTCCTTGCCATGAGCATTCTCGAGAAGATGTCATTGAAGGGGCGTGTCGCCCTGGTCACTGGCGGCAGCCGGGGGCTGGGACTGCAGATCGCCGAGGGTCTGGGCGAGGTGGGCGCCTCCCTCGTCATCAGCTCGCGCACCCCGCACGAGCTCGAGCAGGCCGCGGCCCACCTGCGCTCCCGGGACATCCAGGTCCACACCGTCCAGGGCGACATCCGCCGCGCGGAGGATGCGCGGCGCTGGATGGAAGAGATACGGCGGGTGCACGGCCGCCTGGACATCCTCGTCAACAACGCGGCCATTCTCATGAACCTCCCCGCCGAGCAGATGTCACCCGAGGACTTCTCGCGGGTGGTGGACACCAACCTCGGCGGTCCCTTCAATGTCTCACAGGCCGCGGCACGCGCCTTCTTCATCCCCCAGCGAGACGGGCGCATCATCAATGTCTCCGCGGTGGGAGGGCTGATGACCATCCACTCGGAGGGCTGGCGCGCCACGGCCTACAGCGCGGCCAAGGCGGGGCTCAACCACATGACACGGACGCTGGCCATCGAGTGGGCTGCGCACAACATCCGCGTCAACTGTGTGTGTCCGGGCGTCTTCCCCACGCGCATGAGCGCCGAGCCCATCGCCCAGGCGGGAGAGGCCTTTGCCCAGGGCACCCCGCTGAAGCGGCTGGGCAATGAGCAGGACCTCAAGGGCATCTGCGTGCTCTTCGCTTCGGATGCCTCCAGCTACATCACGGGCCAGGTGATCTCGGTGGACGGCGGCATGTCCGTGTAGCCGGGCACCGGTACCCGCCCGGGCCCGGCCTCATGGCCTCTGCCGAGGTTCAGCAAAGACGACAGCGCCGGCTGCGTGGTGGAGTTGAGCCCGGCGAACCGGGTGTTCTGGCTCGGGCTGTAGGCCACGCAGTTGCGTGTCCCGCTCGGCGCCGCAAGGGTCCACTTCCGTGGGCAGTGGCTCTGCTCAGAAAGTGTTCGAGGGCACGAACTGGAAGCGCTGGTTGTCGCCGCCGAAGCAGTCGAACTGCACCATGAGCTGGTTGTCCGCCGTGGAGGGGCCCGACACGGAGACGCACTTGCCCGTGTGCTTGGGCTTCAAGTAGTAGTACCCCCCTCCCACGTCCACCAGCGAGAAGAGGAAGTTGTCATTGGCGTTGCAGTCGAACTGCACCAGCGGATCATTGTTGGCGAAGCCCGGAGCCGTGCGCGTGGAGTTGGACACCGCCATGCACTTGCCGCTGAACCTGGACGACCGGAGTTGGTAGTAGCCTCCTGCCTGCGGGACCAACTGCCACTGCTGGTTGGTGCCGTCAAAGCAGGTGTACTGCACCAGGTCCGTGTTGTTGGCGGTGGAGGGCCCGTACACCGAGATGCACTTCTGGGAGAATTTCGGCTTGACGTAGTAGATGGAGGACTGGACACACCAGCGCGAGGTCAGCTTCAGCGTGCTCGACCGGCCATCGTTGTAGCCAGGGTAGGAGTGATACCAGGTCATGCTGAGGGAGTGGGCCGTGTTCAGCGGGTACCTGGTACCGCCGCCGGCACACGCGGCGTGGCTTCCCGGCGCGTTGTAGTGCTTGCCAATGTTGAACGAAGCGCTGCCATCCGAGGGGTAGAAGTTCAGGCGGTCTCGGGTGTAGAAGTCGAGGTCAGTACGCTCGCTACACAGATAGGGGTAGTACCCCGCCGGGCTGACATTGAGCTGTTCGAGCAGGGAGAGCTCATACGTGACGTTGGGGGTACCCGCCCAGCCGGGGGGCGGATGCACCCATCCGAGGTTGGTGGTGGAGTAGTTCGGCTGGCCGAGGATGTTGTAGTGGGAGACGACATCGCTGCACACGGAGTACGACAGCGCGCTGCTGTGGGTGGCAATGGGCTCGTTCTCCGAGGGCAAGGCGCGCGCTTCCAGCTCGCCAGAGCCACTGCAGCCACTGGCCAGCAGTGCGGCGCCCAGCCGCAGTCCTCTCAGCAGGTGGTGGCCGTGTGACACCAGGTGGGCGGCTTCCTGAAATTCCTTCATCCGTGTGTCTCCTCTGGCTCGCGGGAGGGCTGCTTGGGCCCTTCCACCGGTAACCCGCCAGGGGGATTTTTTGCGCAATTCCGGAGATTTCAGCTCTGGGTGTCTGGGTTTGAGGGTCATGGGCGCGGCCCGGTGCCGTTCTTCGTCAACGGCGCGCGGCGCGCCGCACCCGCTTCGACACCTCCAGCACTGTCATCGGCAGGAACCCCAGCGCGAACGCCAGCCCCAACTCCCACGGGTGCATCGCTCCCAGCCCGAACAGCTCCCGCGCCGGTGGCAGCAGGTACAGCACTCCCTGCAGCCCCACCAGGAAGACCACGATGCCCAGCAGCAGCCGGTGGGTGAGCGGCCCCACCTCCCAGAAGAGGCGCGTGCTGCTGCGCGCCGCGAAGGCCCTCAACAGCTCCGCGAAGACCAGCGTGGAGAAGGCCAGCGCCCTCGCCCGGTCCAGGTGCCGCGCCGGGTCCGCCCAGATGAACACCCCCAGCACCAGCATCGCCTCCAGCATCCCCACCATCAGGATGTAGCGCCACTGCGCCCCGCCCAGCATCGGCTCGTCCGGCTTCCGGGGCGGCCTCGCCAGCAGCTCCGCGCGCGCCGGGTCCATCACCAATGCCAACGCCGGCAGGCTGTCCGTCACCAGGTTGATCCACAACAACTGCAAGGGCACCAGCGGCAGCGGCAGCCCCACCAGCGAGGCCGCGAGCATCAACAGCAGCTCGCCCACGTTGCCCACCAGCAGGTACACCAGCGTCTTGCGGATGTTCTCGTAGATGGCACGGCCCTCGCGGATGGCCGTGATGAGGGTGGCGAAGTTGTCGTCCGTGAGCACCAGGTCCGCCGCCTCGCGCGTCACCTCCGTGCCCGTGCGCCCCATGGCGATGCCGATGTGCGCCTCGCGCAGCGCCGGCGCGTCGTTCACCCCGTCGCCCGTCATCGCCACCACCTCGCCCCGCTCCTTCCAGCTCCGGACGATGCGCAGCTTGTCCGCCGCCGTCGCCCGCGCGTGGATGCGCTCCGCCGGGTCCTCCCCCGGCCGCAGGATTCCCAGCTCGCGCCCGATGGCCTGCGCCGTCTCCGGGCTGTCGCCCGTAATCATCACCGTGCGCACCCCCGCCGCGCGCGCCTCCGCCACCGCCTTCACCGCCTCGGGCCTCGGCGGGTCCGCCATGCCCACCAGCCCCAACAGCTCCAGGTCCTTCTCCTCGGGGCCCTCGCCCCGCGCCACCGCCAGCACGCGCAGGCCCCGGCTCGCCAGCTCATGGGCCGCCCGGGAGGCGCTCAACGTGGCGTCGCGGCAGCGGGGCAGCAGCACCTCCAGCGCCCCCTTCACGTAGAGCGCTCCATCCGCGCGCAGGATGGACATCCGCTTCGTCTCCGAGTCGAAGGGCCTCACCTTCACGCGCGGCCGGTCCCTTTCAATCTCCTCGCGGTGGATGCCCCGCGTCAGCGCCGCGCGCAAGAGCGCCAGCTCCGTGGGGTCTCCCGTGCCCTCCTTCCCGTCCGGCCCCAGCGAGGCGTCACAGCACGCCGCCGAGGCGAAGAGGATGGCGTGCGAGTTGTCGCCCCACACCTCGCGCACCTCCATGGTGCCCGTGGTGAGCGTGCCCGTCTTGTCCGTGCACACCACCGTCGTCGAGCCCAGCGTCTCCACCGCCTGCAGCCGGCGCACCAGCGCGTGTCTCGCCGCCATGCGCCGCACCCCCAGCGCCAGGGCGATCGTCACCACCGCCGGCAGGCCCTCGGGCACCGCCGCCACCGCCAGCGAGATGGAGGAGAGCAGCACCGTCAGCGCCCCGTTGCCCCGCCACAGCCCCAGCGCCGCCACCAGCACCACGATGGCCAGGCACGCGAGCAGCAACGTCCGCGTCACCTTCGCCAGCCGCTGCTCCAGCGGCGTCTCCGTGTCGCTCGTCGCGGCCAGCAGGTGGGCGATCTTCCCCAATTCCGTGCGCATGCCGGTGGCCTTCACCTCGGCCACCCCCGTGCCGCGCGTCACCGCCGTGCCCAGGAACACCGTGTCCGAGCGTTGCGCCAGCGGTGCGTCCTCCGCCACCGCCCGCGCCGCCTTGTCCACCGGCACGCTCTCGCCCGTCAGCGCCGCCTCGTTGGTGGCCAGGGCATGCGCCTCCAGCAGCCGCGCGTCCGCGGCCACCACGTCTCCCGCCTCCAGCAGCAGCACGTCCCCGGGCACCACCTCCGCCGAGGGCAGCTGCACCGCGTACCCGTCCCGCATCACCCGCGCCCGCGGCGCCGTCATCGAGCGCAACGCCAGCAGCGCCTGCTCGGCCTTGTACTCCTGCAGGAAGCCGATGAGCGCGTTGAGCACCACGATGGCGCCAATGGCGAGGGCGTCCGCGTACTCCGCCAGCAGCGCCGACACCCCGCACGCCCCGAGCAGCAGCGCAATCATCGGCGAGCGGAACTGCCCCAGCAGCACCCCCCACGGCGAGCGCGTCTTCTCCCGCTGGATTTCGTTGCGCCCATGCCCGGCCAGCCGCCGTGCCGCCTCGGCCTGGCTCAGCCCCAGGGCCACGGTGTTCCCGGGCCGCGGTGGGGGAGGGGGCTCCCGGCGGGTGTCCTCCCGGGGAGCGGGCGTGGGCGGGCCCGCCGTCATCCCGGCACTCCGCTCGGCTTCGGGAGGGCGAACGCCGCTTCCACCTCCGGCTCCTCGTGGCGCACCCGCGCCTTGCGGCCCGTCTCGGGCACCACCATCACCGGCTTGGGGCAGGAGCGCAGCAGCTCGTCCGCCACGCTCCCCAGCAGCGTGCGCGCGAGCGCCCCGCGCGTCCGCGTCCCCACGATGACCAGGTCCACGTCCTCCGCCTCGGCCGCCTTGCTGACGGCCACCGCCGGCTCCCCGTGCAGCACCGCGATGCTCGTGGGCGGTCCGCTGCGGCCCGTGCTCTGGCGCAGCTCCTCCAGCAGCCCGCGCGCGTAGTCCTCGCACGCCCGCTCGAAGGCGGCGAAGTCCGCCGTCTCGCCCTCGGCCACCGACGCCGGCAGCACGTGCACCAGCATCACCTGGGCTCCCACCCACCCGCCCAGTTCCAGCGCCACGCGTGCCGCCTCGCGTGCCACCTCGGTGCTGTCCACCGCCACCAGTATCCGACGCATCGCACTTCCTCCGGACTCGCTGCTCATCGCACCACCACCACCGGCTTCGTGGCCGTGTGCACCACCTGCGTGGCCACGCTGCCCAACAGCAGCCGCGCCACCGCTCCCTGCCCCCGGCTCCCCATCACCACCATCTGGATGTCCGCCCCCTCCGCCCGCTCGGAGATGACGTCCGCCGCATCCCCCACCCCCAGCTCCGTCCCCACCGCCACGCCGTACGGGTGCGCCTTGTCCGCCAGGGCCGCGAGCAGCCGGTTGCCCTCCCCCTCCAGCGTGTGCAGCAGCTCCGACAGCGAGCCCGGCGTCATGGGCCCCAGCGGGAGCACCACTTGCGGCATCGCGTGCAGCAGCAGGACTCCCACGCCCAGCTTCGCGGCCAGGGAAGCGCCGAACTCCAGGGCGCGCTGGGACGGAGAGGAGCCATCGACGGCGATGAGGATGCGGGCCATACCCCTCTCCATTCCATCTCCCGTGCCAGCCCCCTTCCGAGGGACGGCACCCGGCGGGACACGCGGGGCGCGCAAGGGCTGCGCGGAACGGGCGCAAGCGTTGCGCGCCCCTCCACCCTTTCCTGTTGAAGTCGCAGCTGGATTGCACGCGTCATGCCCACCCCTCGGGCCTGACGGGGGGCCCTGCGCCCGTCCCGCCGCAGGGCGGCAGCCCGTTCCTCTCGCAAACTGGGAAGACGGGGTATTCCTGGACCCGTTTGCGCCGCGCGCTTCCTCTGAGAGAGTGCGCGGCCATCCCCCCTTTCAGGAGCAGAGAGAAGATGAAGCACGAAGTCATGCCGCGTTCGCGTTGGCTCGCGATGGCCCTGGTGTCGCTGGTGGCGTGCGGTCCCGAGGAGGAGGAGCCCCCTCCGCCCGCGCCGGCCGCGGCCTGCACGCAGGAGTCCTACGACGCCGCCGTGCGCGACGCCGTCGAGGCCACCCAGGCGGAGGTCACCGACGGCCTGTGGGCCATCACCCCGTCCAACACGCGCCTGTCGTGGAACGGGGACCAGAGCGCGGTGCGCATGGTGGCGTGGACCACCTTCACCGGCTACGCCATCGGCGACAACACCCTGTCCCGGGAGATCTGGGTCACCGCGGTGCCGCAGCTCAAGGAGCTGTGCAAGACGGTGCCGGAGGACGCCGCGCGCATCGCCCGCGTCAACCAGTACCTCGGCCTGCCCCCGGCCACCGAGTCGGACAACCGCCGTCAGTTCGTCGAGATGTGGGTGAAGCCGGGCGACATGTTCCGCCCCTGCCCGGATCCGGAGATCTCCGACACCACGTGCGGCCTGTCGTTCCCCGCCGGCGTGTCCAGCGAGCACAAGACGTGGATCTCCAACAACTACGCCTCCAGCTACGGCTTCTGGCAGACCACCCACTACCCGTGGACGGGCCTGGGCTACACCTATGACTGGTGCAGCCAGGACGACAAGCACGTGGGCGCCAGCGAGTTCGTCGTGCGGCCCGGCTCCATCGTCAGCGTGACGGCCATCATCGACCGCAACACCTACTGCGCCCCGTAGGCGCGGGGCTCGCCGGACCTGCCTCCCGCGTGGGCAGGTCCGCGGCGGGGCTCCAATCCCTGGCGGGTGACCGCTCAGGTCACGCCAGTGTTGATTACTGTAGAAGTAGGGGACGGGCCATGCTACCTGTTGAGCAATGGAGCCCTGTCTCTCCCATGTGCATGCTTCCCCGGGCTGGGGGAGGCGTGCTCTTCTCCTGGCCGAACCCATGACGGTCACGGTCAAGAAACCCGCGACGTACGAGGACCTCCGTGCCCTGCCGGAGACGGTGGTGGGCGAGCTCGTCGCGGGCGAGCTCGTCGCCTCGCCCCGGCCTGCCAGCCGCCATACGCTCGTGACCTCCGTGCTGGGAGGTGAGCTGAGCGGGCCCTTCCAACGAGGGCGGGGAGGACCGGGAGGCTGGTGGATCCTCGACGAGCCGGAGCTGCACCTCGGTGGCGATGTGCTCGTTCCGGACCTGGCGGGTTGGACGCGCACGCGGATGCCGGTCTACCCGGACGAGCCCTTCTTCACCCTCCCTCCGGATTGGGTCTGCGAGACGCTCTCTCCCTCGACCGCGAGCTTCGACCGGATGAAGAAGATGCCGGTCTACATGCGCGAGCAGGTGGGACACGTCTGGCTCATCGAGCCCGTGACGCGGACGCTCGAGGTCTTCCGGCGCGAGGGGGAGCGCTGGGTGCTCGCGGGCAACTACGCGGGCAATGAGCGCATCCGCGCGGAGCCCTTCGAGGCCGTGGCGCTGGAGCTCGAGGCCTTCTGGCTCCCCAGCAAGTGAGGGGACCGCTCGCCCGGTGTGGTGCCGGGCCTGAACACCCCGGGGCGGGGGCGGTGTAGACTCGGGCGGGCGTTGACGCCCGGAACCGGCCCCATGCAGAAGAAGCTCTCCGACGACCTCTCGACGACCGCCGTGCACTCGCGTGGGAGGGAGGCCGCGGCCCCGCGCACCGTGCCGGCCCTGACCATCGTCTCCCATCCCCAGCCCCAGCGGATTGGCGAGCGGCGGCTGCTGAGCGAGATGATCGCCGCCACGGGCCGGACGGCCGCGCTGTCACGCAACGCGCCGGACTTCGCCCGCCCCGGCGGCGTCCTGGCCCTGCCGCTGGGAGACCCCTTCATCAGCCGCAAGCCGGTGCAGTTCGAGCCCGGGGCGCGCGGCGGGGTGCGGGTGCGGGTGCCGGAGGATGGGACGGAGGTGAAGGTGGCGGGCCAGCCGCTGGTGGGCTGCCGCGAGTTCTCTCCCGAGGAGCTGTCGGTGGGCGTGCCGCTGGAGCTCGCCGAGCGGGTGGTGCTGCTGCTGCACCATGCGTCCTCCGCGCCGGAGACGGGCCCGGGGGACCTGGGCATGGTGGGCCAGGGCGAGGGCGTGCGCCGGGTGCGCGAGGACGTGGTGCGCGTGGCGGACCTGGACGTGCCGGTGCTCATCCGCGGCGAGACGGGCTCGGGCAAGGAGCTGGTGGCGCGCGCCATCCACCAGCACAGCAAGCGCCGCGACGGGCCCTTCATCAGCGTCAACCTGGGGGCGCTCTCCAAGGAGCTGGTGTCCGCCGAGCTCTTCGGCTCGCGCAAGGGCGCGTACACGGGGGCCGCCGGGGACCGCGAGGGCTTCTTCCGCACCGCCCACGGGGGCACGCTCTTCCTGGACGAGGTGGGCGAGGCCCCGCCCGAGGTGCAGGTGGCGCTGCTGCGCGTGCTGGAGACGGGCGAGGTGTTCCCCGTGGGCAGCAGTGCCCCGGTGCGCGTGGACGTGCGGCTCGTCACCGCCACGGACGCCAACCTGGAGGAGCGCATCCGCCAGGGCATCTTCAAGGCGCCCCTGCTGCACCGGCTGGCGGGCTTCGAGATTCAGGTGCCGCCGCTGCGCGAGCGCCGCGAGGACATCGGCCCGCTCTTCATGCACTTCGTCCGCCAGGAGCTGGAGAGCACGGGCGAGGCGCAGCGGCTGTCGTCCGAGGATCCGCGCGCCGAGCCTTGGCTGCCCGCGCCGCTGGCCGTGCTCCTGGTGCGCTACGCGTGGCCCGGCAACATCCGCCACCTGCGCAACGTGGCCCGCCAGCTCGTCATCGGCAGCCGCGGCCTGCCCTCCCTGCGCGTGGATGCGCGGCTGGAGCAGGAGCTGGACTCCGCCGCCGCCGCCGTCCCCGGACAGACGGTGTCCACCCGGGCCCCGTCCGCCGCCTCCACCCACGCAGAGGAGCCGGAGTCCGGCGAGGACAAGGCCGCCCGGCGCAGGCCCTCGGACGTGGGCGAGCAGGAGCTGCTGGAGGCACTGCGCGCCAGCTCGTGGGACCTCAAGGCCACCGCGGACCGGCTGGGCATTCCCCGCTCCTCCGTCTACGTGCTCATCGACAAGAGCTCCCTCATCCGCACCGCCCGCGACTTGAGCCCGGAGGAGATCTCCCGCTGCTTCCAGGAGTGCCAGGGCGACCTGGACCAGATGGTGCGCAAGCTCGAGGTCTCCAAGCGCGCCCTCCAGCGCCGCGTGCGCGAGCTGGGCCTCGGCGCGGACTGACACGTCAGCTCCCGGCCTGACGCGTCCGTGACGTGTCCGGGAGGCGGGGGCAGGGGCTCTCTCGAGGCCGGGTGCGCGGGCTCCCGAGGGAATTGGACATGTCAGGCCCGCTGGTACGGGGCCTGCAATCTCCCGCTGGCAACGTTCATTCGACGTCCCCACGCGGGACACAAGGAGTCCGAGTCCATGGCCACCATCAACGTCGATATCACCGAGCGTGAGATCCTCTACCCCGATGGCAACAGGGTCCACCGGGGCGACACGGTGAACTTCCGTGTGATGGGCATCGCCGGTGATGTCACGGTGACGTTCGACACGCCCTGCTGCTTCACCTCGCCCGACCCCCTCCTGTTCACCGGGCTCACCCTCGCGTCGTCGGCCCTTCAGGTGGAGACGGTGTCCTCCTCCGCCAGCGCGGGCAATTACCACTTCACGGCGGACATCCCCGACGCGGCCCGCAAGAAGTTCCCCAACTGGGAGGCCAAGCGGGGCGACCTGGATGTGACGACGGATGAACCCGAGGAGGACGCCAGGAAGCCGCGTTAGGGCACGGAGGACCCGGCCACCGGCTCGTGCGACGCGGTGAGCCGCTGGCGCCACGCTGGCCCGAGGTGGGGATTGTGGGCCAACGCCTGCTCCAGCTCCTCCCGGGCCTCGTGGCGCCAGGCCTGTTGCCGCTCGGCGGTGGCGTGCCCGGCCATGGCCAGCAGCACGCTGGCGCGCAGCACCCGGGCACGGGCCCACCGGGGCCGGCTGGCCAGGGGTTGCTCCACCAGCTCCAGGGCCCGCTTCAGCTCCGGGGCGCTGTCCAGGCCCCGGCGCTCCTTCCACTCGCCCCGGTCGCGGAGGAACTCGCCCGCGGCGAGCCGGTACTCCTGGTGTTGGGGCTCCAGCTCCAGCGCCTGTCGCCAGGCCTTCGCCGCCTGCTCGAAGTCCTCGTCCCGGGCCTTGTCCTGACGGGCCAGCCAACGGGCCCGCACCCCGAGCGACTCCCCGAGGTAGCGCCACGCGTTGCCCAGCCGGGGGTTGAGCTCGCGCGCCTTCGCCAGCGCCTTCTCGGCCTCGCCGAGCTCCGGCCTCGGATCTCCCCCCTGCTCCAGCGCCCAGGTGGCCCGCAGCACGTGCGCCCGGGCCTGGTTGGCCCAGAGGTCCGCATCCCCGGGCAGCAGCGCGAGCGCCTGGCCATAGGACTCCAGGGCCGCGCGCAGGCCCGGGCCCGGGTCCTCCCGTTGGGCGAGCTGGAAGAGGGCCCGCGTCACCCGCACCTCGCCGAGGTTGTGGTACGCGTAGGCCTGCTGGGGCGCCACGTCCCGGGCCTGCTCGAAGGCCTTCCACGCCCCGGCGAGCAGGGGCTCCGGGTCTCCCCCGTCGTCCCAGACCTGCTCGGCCTGCCACAGGAGCGCCGCGCCCACGCCGTTGTGGAGCTGCAGCAGCTTGGGGTTGATGCCCAACCCCCGCCGGTAGAGCGCCAGGGCCTTCTCCAGGTGGGGCCCGTACTCCTCGCCGCGCTCGCGGTGATGGCGGGCGAGCAGCTCGGAGGCATAGGCCCCCTGGAAGCAGGCCACGGCATTGGCGGGGTTGAGCGTCAGCGCCCGCTCCAGCGCGTCCCGGGCCCGCTCCAGGTCCCCTGCCTTGTCCAGGGCGCCCTGGGTGGTGGCCCGCTTGCGGTACACGCCGCCCAGGTTGATCCACGCCTCCGCCTGCCGCGCGTCCAGGCGGATGGCCGCGAGGTACGCGTCGATGGCCTTGCCCTGTGGGGCGAGCGGCTCGCCCCCGTGCTCGCTCTCGTCATCGGCCCACACCCGCCAGGTGACGCCGAGGTGGATGAAGAAGGGGTAGTCGCGGGCCTCGGGGCGGACGCGCTCGAAGGACTCGAGGGCCAGGCGGAGCTGCTCGCGCGGATCCTTCCCCTGCTGTTGCAGGTAGCGGGCCCACTGCCGCCAGGTGAAGGCCAGCTCCCGGTGGATGACGTCCGGAGGCTCGCCCTGTTGAGCGGCGCGGGTGGAGGCGAGGGACTTCTCCAACAGGGGCTCCACGCCGTCGCCGCCCTTCTGGCCGCGATGCTCGGCGAGCCGGCGGTGCAGGCGCCCCAGGGACAGGTGGGTGGGGGCGTGGCCGGGCGCGGCGGTGAGCGCGCGGGAGAAGGACTCCAGGGCGCGCTCGTAGTGGGGCAGGACGTTGCCCTGGCCATACAGCTCCATGATGAGCGCGGCGAGCTCCAGCCGGCCCAGGGAGAAGTGCACGGCGGGAGCGCTCTCGGCGGTGGCGATGGCGGAGGCATAGGCCCGGCGGGCGGCGTCGAGGTCCGCCTGGGCGCCGTCGCGCTCTCCCTGGCTCCAGCGTTGGTTGGCCCGGGCCAGGAGGATGTTGCCCCGGAGCAGCGGCCCCTCGTGGAACCAGGGTTGCGTGTGGCCCATGCCGTCCAGGTGGGCCAGCGCCTCCTCGTGGTGCTCCTCGAAGAAGGCGAGGAGTGCCTTCACATACAAAGGAGGGGCGGGGATGTCGGGGCCCTCGGCCTGGCGGAGGTACGCGAGGGCCGGGTCCCGGTAGCGCTGCTGTATCTCACGGCGGCGGGCCTCGCGCTGCTCGGGGCCGCGGCGCTCCACCTCCACCAGCTGCTCCTGGTAGAGGTGGCCGAGCACCAGCGCGAGCGCCCAGGCCACGCGCGGCTCGCGGTAGCCGTGCGCCCAGGCGGACTCGAGCCGCTCGCGCGCGCCCTCCATGTCCTCGAGGGCGAGCAGCGCGCGGCCCAGGGCGTACTCTCCTGGGCCCACGGCGTGCTCGCCGGCCTGACGCACCTCGGCCTCCAGCGCGGCCATCTCCGCGCGCAGGGCCTCACGGTCCTCGCGCGTGTCGTGCAGCCGGGAGAGGGCGGAGTAGCGCGCCGCGGCCTCCATGCGCTCCACGCGCTCGGTGAAGCGGCGGGAGAGGCGCTCGCGCTCGGCCACCTCGCGGCGGGCGAGCACGGCCTGTCCGAGCGCCAGCATCACCACCAGCAGCGCGGCGGAGGAGAGGGAGAGCAGCACCCGGTGCTTGCGCGCCTTCTTGCGCAGCCGGTAGCCCAGGCCCTGGCGTGCGAGCACGGGCTCGCCGGAGAGGAAGCGGTCCAGATCCTCGGCGAGGGCGCGCGCCGAGTCGTAGCGGGCCGGGCGCTCCTTCTCGAGGCACTTGAGGACGATGGCCTCGAGGTCCGCGGGGATGTCCTTGTCCAGCGCGCGCGGGGGCCGGGGCTCCTCGGACTGGAGGCGGTTGATGACCTCGAGGGCATTGGCGCCGGTGAAGGGGGGCTCGCCGGTGAGCAGCGCGTAGAGCGAGGCGCCGAGGGCGTAGACATCCACGCGCCGGTCGAGCTGGGAGGCCTCGCCGCGGGCCTGCTCGGGGGCCATGTAGTGCGGCGTGCCGAGCACCTCGCCCGAGGCGGTGCCCTCCTCCTTCCAGTCGCGCGCCAGGCCGAAGTCCATGACGAAGGGGGAGAGGCTCCCGTCCTGCGTGCGCTCGACGACGATGTTGGCGGGCTTGATGTCGCGGTGGACGAGCCCGGCGCGGTGGGCGGCGTGAACGCCCTCGGCGGCCTGGCGCAGCAGCAGCACCTTCTGCTCCAGCGTGAGCGTGTCCGCGAGCTGGCCCAGCGGTTGCCCGTCCACGTACCGCATGGCGATGAAGCCGCGGCCCTGCACCTCGCCTACCTCGTAGACTTCGCACACGCGCTCGTGGCGGACGCGGGCCTGGGCGCGAGCCTCGGCGAGGAAGCGGCGGGCGAGCTCGGGGTCCTCGCCGCGCACGAACTTGAGCGCCACGTTGCGGCGCAGCAGCGGATCATACGCGAGGAAGACGAGCCCCATGCCGCCCTGGCCGAGGAAGCGCACGGGCTGGTAGCGGTCCCAACCCGGGACGGGGAAGGCGGGCGCGCGGGGCTCGCTGGAGGCGGAGCCACTGCCGGAGGGAGAGGGTGGGCCCGAGGGCGCGGGGGAGGGGGAGACGGGCGCGAGGGTGGCGGCCTGCTCGGGTTGGGAGTCGTGCCGGCCCGTGTCCTCGCCGGAGAGCTCCTCGCGGAGCATGAGCAGCGTGTCCTCGGACAGCAGGCCCCGTTCCCTCAGCAGCTCGAATGGGCCGCGCTCCAGGCGGAGTGCCTCCTCGCGCAGGGCCCCTGCCTCCTCGTGGGAGAGCAGTCCTTCGTCCAACGCGAGGAGCAACTCCTCCTCGTACGCCTCACGCTTTGCCCCGGGGGAACTCACGCGGAGCAGCATACCGGTAGACCCGCGCCTTCCGGTAACTCCCGCGGGGGGCGTGGATGCCGTGTGGCAAGTTCCCGCGCTCGCTTCTGACGTGGAGCGGCGAGGGGTCTCCCCTGTCTCCTGCTCGCTCACTCGGATACCCTCCTTCCGAGATACCTCGCCTCTCCATGCGCACCAACTGCACGTGGGCCGGCGCCCTGGAACCGGAGAAAACGAACCCCGGTTGTCCGCCGAAATCGGGCCCATTCGTCCCCCGGGTGAACGCACCACCGCCTCTGGAGCTGAAGAACCAGGAAGCGATTGGAAATGGACGAAATCACCTTCATCCGGCAGCTCGAAGCCTGGCGGGCAACCAAGGATTCCCAGGTGCTCGGCGGACTGCTGGACACCCTCCTCTGCTGGCTTCCCATCCGCCCACCCCTCGTCCACGCGCTCGGGCAGGCAGTGGCCGAGGACATGCGGATGCAGGTGGTCGAGACGCTGCTCCTGAAGGACCCGGCGCGGCTCTCCCAGGCCAGCAGTCCACGCGGCTATGCCCGGGCCGTGTTGGCGAACAAGTATCGGGATGAGCTCCGCGCGAAATCGCGCCAGGCGCTCTGGGCCCATACAGGGCGCGCCGCGGAAGCCGCCACTGCCTTGCACTCCCAAGCGGAGCCGGATGCCACAACCCTGCTGGAGCGGGAGCAGCGGATGATGGTCCTGCTCCATGTCCTGGAGGCGCTCCGGCTGGAGGAGCGCGTCGCCCTGCTCCTGCTGTACGCCCCGGACCGGGTGACTCCCGAGGACTGGAACACCGTGGGACAGCGCCACCCCCCTCCACCGCCTTCACGTCCCGCGGAGACGCTCGATCGGAGCGCCATCGCGCACCTGCTCTTCCCAGGTGAGCCCCCGGAAACGGCGCGCGAGCGCGTCACCAAGCTCATCCAGAGAACGGAGCGCAAGCTCCGGGAGGCCCTCGCCCGCGCCCGAGAGTCCCTCGGAGAGGAGCAGCCATGAGCGCCCCTCGCGTCCGCTCCGCTCCGCTTCTCCTGCGAATGCGCGGGGGGTGGCCGCGTGCGAAGCATGTCATCAAGCACCTGTACCGCCCGGGCGAGCGCTGGGACCTCCTCGTCCCCGGGCTTCCCACCGGACTGCGCGAGCGCGCGCTCGCCGCGGGCTGCTCCTGCCTCCAACGCATCCAGAATGGCTCGGATCGTCCCGAGCGCCTGTCCTCCCCCTGCGCACGGCTCGTTCAGGCCGACCACGAGGCGTACTACGCGCCCGCGTACATGCACGCGGCCGAGACCTCGCTCGCCGGGCAGCGTGATGGGGTGCTCGGCAACGGCCGGCGTGCCCTCGTTGGAGACAATGGGGTCCTGGTCATCGCCAGTGATGGTTCTGACGGCCGCCCCGACCGGGTCCTTAGTGCCTACCGGCCCATCCTGGGCCACCCCGAGACACGGACCGCCGAGGAGATCCGGGAAGCCGCCTTCCAGCTGTGGAGCGACAAGACGGCCCTGGCCGGAGCCCCCCTGCCCGAGGACACGGAGGAGCCATGAGCACACACAACCCCTGGGTGGTCTCCGCGCTGGAGGAGCTCGGAAGACTCGAGCGGCGTCATGCGGGGCCTGGGCTGGACGCGGCCGGCGCATACCGGGTGCTCGTGCTGCTGACGCGGCTGGCGCAAGCGCGCTCCGCGGGTCTCGAGGTGGAGGTGCCGGAGCCGCTCCGCCAGCTGGATGCCCGAGTCAGGCCGGGCGCCCAGGAGCCCTCGCCGGCGCAGCTGCTCGCGAGGCTGGAGGAGACGCTCGCGGCGGACGAGGACCCCTTCGGAGAGCTGCTGGATGTACTGCTCCAGGTGGACGACGCGGTCTCCGTGGGAGAGACGCTCGGCCATGCCGGAGCGGCCGATTGGGTCCGCTTGGCCACCGCCCACGTGGCGCTCGCGCCAGAGCGGGTAGGGCCCCTGGGTGACTTGGCGGAACGCCGCCTGGGCACGCTGCCCGCGTCCGCCGTCATCCGCGTGCTCTGGGAGAGCGTCGCCCGCTCGGTCGTGGAGGCCACCCTGGAGGCGCTGCCCCCCGCCGTGAGCGCCCGGGAGGCCCTCACCCGGCGGAGGCTGGCCCGGCGCATCGAGGCCCGCCTCGGCACCGCCGTCGTCGGGGACCTGTCCGGGGCCCCCCTCCTGGAAAGGCTGCTCGCCCCGGCGGCCAGGGATGTCCAGGGACCCCTGGAGCCCATCGAGGGGGACAGGGTGGGCCTCTACGAGGAAGAGGGCAAGGTGTTCATCCAGGTCGAGCTGCCTCCAGGCCGCGAGCCCGCAGGAGAGCTGGAGCTGTACGTGAGCGCCGGCGAGAAGACCGCGGTGCTGAAGCTGCCCATCTGGCAACACTCCAAACGCGCCGCCATCGCCCGGCTCGACTCCCTGGAAGAGACAGGCCGGCGCCTGCGCGAACAGGGGCTCCCCGCATCCCTGGAGGGCGCCCGGATCCAGGCCGCGCTCCCGCTGAAGGAGACCGGGGATGGGCACTGACGTCAGGACCCTCGCGCTCGCCGTGCTTCGCGGAGAGCGGCCTCCTCCCGCGTTCAAGCCCGGCCGCATCGCGCTCGCCCGGGAGCTGCCACGGCTCATCGAGGAGTTCCAGTGCTCGGCGGACACGGAGGACCGTGCGGTCGCGGCGCGAGGGCTGGAGGCGTTGTGGAAGAGCCTGGAGCCAGACGAGCTCGCGTCCCCCTTCTTCGGGACGCAGCACCTCGCGCTGGGCTGCTGGGAGGCCGCCTCCCTGCTTGGGGTCCAGCTCCCATCCGCCAGGGGAACGGAAGAGAACCCCCTGTCCACCACCCGCCTCTACACGGAGTGGCCGTTCCTGCTACGGCCCCTCGTGCATGCACCGCTCCTGAACGAGGAGCCCGCGCGCGTCTTCCATGTATGCGGGTCATCCATGGCACTCCTCCCCGAGGATGATGCCATCCGCGACACACGCGGCCTCGTCCAGCGGCTGCTCGACGTCGGGAGCCCCCGCTGGGCCCTGGAGCGGAGGGCTCCAGGACGGTCGAAGATGGCGGCCCTCTTCCTGCGCGCCGTCCTGGAGCAGTGGCCCGAGAAGATCAAGAACCTCGGCGCGGGCTCGGGCTCCGGACCGTGGATGGAACGCACCTGCTTCGGGGTGACCGGAGAGCTCGATGAGCAGGGGCTCGTGCTGCCAGTCGACGGAATCCAGGAAAAGGTTCGTGGATTCTTCCAGCGGTTCCCCGAGGGGAGGCTCTTTGTCCCCGCGGCCCAATGGCGCGAGGCCCGTGAGGCTGCGGACGCCCTGGACGCGCGGCATGACCCCGACCCGTGGTGGACGCGCCGCAAGCGCAGATGGCGCCTGCAGCCCCTGCGAAGCGCACTCGACCTGCTGCTGCGCCTCGGCATCTCGACCGATTCAAGTCCCGAGACACGGCTCTTCGAGAAGCTCCACGAGTCCTCCCAGCGCGTGACGTTCTGGAACGGCATGTCGTTAGATGCCCGGAAGACCGTGGCCCCGCGCTACGTCCGGGCCGGGCCCCCGGACGAGTCACGGACGGAGCCCATGAGGGATGAGGAACTACTCGAGGACTTCCACGAGGCTTCGCTGCTGGGACACTCCCGGCTGGCCTTCATCGAGGGGGGACCGGGCAGCGGGAAGTCCATTGCCCTCCAACGTCTCGCGGCCATGCTGCCCGCCTTCTACCTTCCACTCGGGCCCGCGATCGGCGTGAGCGCGCGCACGCTCGTCCGTTACGACCTGGATATTGCCAGGGCCCTGGCATACTCCCGGCGGTCCCTGAACCACCAGGAATGCCAGGAACTCGTGACGCTGGCGCGCTCCCGTCTCCTGTCCGGCGGTGTCTGGCTTCTGCTCGATGGGCTCGATGAGGTCAACCCGGACGAGCGCACCCGCCTGCGGAGACTCGTGGATGAGTGGCCCGGCCCCGCGATCATCGGCGCCCGGCCGCTCCCGAACGAGGAGCCGGGCCCGCATCACCTCCGCCTGCTCCCCCTGGAGCCCGAACAACGCGAGAGCCTCTTTCAACTGCTGGGAAGGCCTGGCCATTGGCAGGTGCTCACCGAGGGGCGCCAGGAGGTCCGAGGCATCCCTGACCGGCGCAAGGAGATGCTGGCCGACCTGTGCGCCACCCCGCTGGGGCTCTCCCTGCTCGCCATGCTTCCCGAAGAGGAGCTGGGCCCCTCGCTGAACGTCCAGAGGGTCCTCCAGAACGGCCTGTACAGCCTTCTCGAGCGCGCGCAGAAGGCGGGACGCTTCTCCGAGAAGGTCCTGCGGTACGTCAGCCGGCAGGGGCTGCCAGTCCTCGGCGCGGCGGCCTGGGCGATGATCCAGCGCGGAGGTTCGGCGCTCGAACCGGCCGACCTGGAGTGCATGCGGGGAGACCTCGAACTCGTGGACGCGGTGCACGAGGTCCTCGACAACTGCGATCTGGTCCAGCGCGTCGCGCCCCTGACGTACCAGTTCTCGCACAAGAGCTTCGCGGAGCTGTGCGCGGCCCTGCACCTGAAGTCCCAACGCGAGTCCGAGCGCGAACTGCTGGTCTCCCTGGGAGATCCAGGCGTGGAGGCCGTGGCCTTCCATTTCGGAGCCCTCGTCGAACCCAGGCGGCTCGGACCCTTGCTCCACGCGCTCGCGAACAACGAGTGCCGCCCGATGTCCTCCCTCGCGCTCGCCACCCGGCTGCTGTTGGCGAACGGCCTGGAGCGAGCCGGCATCGATGCCGCGATGGAGATCCTGGTCCGCCGGTTGCGCCTGGCCAGCCGGCTGGCCATGGGACCTGGCGACATCTCCCGCCTTCCTGGCGGGCTCCACGAGAACACCGAGCTGTGGCGTGCGCTCGAGCTCTGGGCGGAGGCGCTCCGTCCCCATGCCGCGCGGCTGATCGCCGCGTGCCCACCCGCGGTGGCCCGGTTCCTGGAAGGACAGCACCCCCCCTTGTCCGCCCCTCCTCCCCCAGGGCCTTCCGTCCAGGAGGAGAATCCGCATGCGGCCTGTGACTTCGCGGAGCGGCTGGCGCTCGCGCTTGGGATGGAGCGCGGCCTGTCCCCTCGCGTGCTGGTCCGCTTCCGCCAGGGCCGCGAGCTGCTCGAGGCCCGTACGCCAGGCCCGTGGATCGAGCAGCTCGAGGAGCTCTTCGACATGCCGGAGGACGTGGGGCGCACGGCCCCCGCCGTGACGGCGGCGACGGTCTGGGCCCACCGGGCCACTCCCGAGCGGAGACTGAAGCGGCTCGACGTCCTCTCCGTGTTCCCGCTGGACGCGGTACAGCCCGTCGTCGACACAGTGAGCGAACGCGGAACCCAGCACCAGCGGCGCGAGGCGCTCATCCGCGCGGCCCTGAAGGATCTGGAGCACGACGCGGACACCGGCCAGCGCGAGGGCGTGGATGGACGCATGCTCCGCCGTTACACGCGCATGAGCCGCGTGAAGCTGCTGCGGCGCTGGAAGCTGCTCTGGGACCTCGGCCTGCTGGGGCAGAGGGGGTTCTCTCGTGCCCAGGGACTCTCGCGCCTGTATGCGACCTTCCTCGACGATGAGTATGGACCCGCACGCTGGCGGGCGCTCACCGCCCTGTCCTTTTTCGATCAGGCCTCGTATGCGGAATACGAGGCCCGGCTTCGCGACGGTTTTCCGGCTGTCCGTGTCGAGGCACTGGAACGATTGAAATTGCTGCTGGCCTTCGCGCACGGGCTCGATGCGGCACATCTCACCGCGCCGCTGCGCTCGCAAGATGACCGAGAGCGTTGGATGGCCTACAGCATCCTCGCCTCTCACCGGCAGGTCCCGCTCGAGGAGCTGTTGGCCGCGCTCCCGGAGCGGGCTCCGCTCCCCACTCCACGCCGGCGCGTGCGCCATGGCCTGGGGCCCGTGTGGGTCGATGCCATGCGGGAACATGAGGCTCGGGGACAGGCCGAGTTGTTCTTCCACGTCTTCAAGGCCGCACAGGACAACGAAGGTGCGTGGCCCGCCCTCTTCCCACACGCCGGGACGTCAGACGGCCCACTGCGCGGCGTGCTGCACTCCAACGGCATCGACGCCACGAAGTTCATCCAGGCCATGCTGAAGGATGGGAGCCCGAGCCAACGGCGGGTCGCCGCCCAGGCGCTCCGGAGGAGTCCCCGCTTGCTGGTGCCCTACGCCGATGACCCGGATCCAGAGATCGCCACCTGGGCACGGAACGCCGCCGGCTGGCTCCGATATGACGAGGAGCAGCGGGCGCGCAAGACGGCCCAGGACGAGGTGGCACGTCAGGCGGAGTTGGAGCGCCAGGCACGCAAAGCCCGGCCCGTCCTCGACTCCGAGCGCCTCATCGGGTTCACCTCGTTCGAGCAGCTCTGGAACGCGCTCCCTGACCACGAGCTGCCCTTCCACCGCATCAAAGGGGGACGGCCTCCGCGGCGCTTCTCCGAGTCCGAGCGCGAATCGGATCTCAATCGCCTCACGCACTATTGGTATCACCCCGTCACCCAGCGGCTGTTCCAGCTCTACGAGCCAAGGCATCAATCCCTGCTGCTCGCTGGGCTACGGACGGACTTACGGGACTTCGCCGCGCCCCTGCTCCGCGAGCACCTTCCCGTTCCCGGGCTCGTCCCGCTCGCCTTGGATTGGTGTGAAGGGGCTGCCTCGGATTTCGCGACCTACATCCTGGCGGAGACTCCACAGGGGGAAGAGGTCGCCCGCCAGCTCCGCGCGGAGCTCCTGTCGGGACGGCTCGACGCGCTGTTCGAGGGCACGGTACAGCGCCGGGCGCTGCGCGTGGCTCCGGGCCGGATTCATCAAGCCCCCACGAGCCGGTTGATGCTGCTCGATGGCCTGAGGGGCGTCCTCCCCATCCTGGAGCCGGGAACAGCGGAGTGGCTGAGGAGCGAGGCCCTCCACCTCATCCACTCGAACCGGGAACAACTCGAGACCTCGGCACGCATGCAGCCGGAAGTCCTCCAGTGGGCGCGTGACCACGCTTTCGTGGAAGAGACGCCTGTCCGGACCATCGCCCTGGAGGTGTTGTCCCTCGCTGGAGCTCCCGAGGATGCGGCCCGGTGGCGCCCCCTCCTGTCCCAGGAGGGCCTGCCGGAGCAAAGCCTCACCGCGGCCATCCGGATCGTCAGCCGATTCCCGGCCGGGAGCGACCTCGACCTGTTCCGGAACCTCCTGTCTCACTCGTCTCAGGTGGGAAGCGAGGCCGCCCAGGCGCTCGCGAAGGCCGCGAACGGGAACCGCGTCGAAGAGCTCGTCCGGTTGTTGGAGACCCCGCCCCCGAGCCTCGCGGACGCGGACGCCGCCACGGCTCCCTGGCGCGAGGCGATCGCCGAAGCCGTCCTGCGATGCGGAGACGGCGGGCAGGCGAAGCGGGTCGCGAAGCAGCTCAGCCGCGAGGCCTCGCTCCAGCGGCTCGCCGAGCGGTCCCTGCACCTTCCCGAGCACCTGCTCTTCCTGGCGGCCGGCCAGACGCCTCCGAAGTCCACGGACCCGAACACGGCCAGGGACGCTCCGAAGCACCTGAGGGAAGCCCTCGGCCGGGTCGATGAAGAAGCGGCCCGCCGGGTCCTCATCGAGGCCGCCTTCTGGGAGCTGCCCGGGATCTCACGCTTCGAGCACCCCTTCCGGTTCTGCGCCGCGGACCTCCTGGACCATGTGGAGGAGCGCAACGTGGATCTCCTGGTGGAAGCACTCCGGAAGAGGCCAGACGACGCGCTGGCACTCCGGTGGATCAGCGGCACGGCCCAGGGGGAGGAGACCCTCGCCGCCGTGTGGTCCGAGCAGGGCTTTTCCTGGTGGGTACCGGCCACCGGCTGAGGAACGGAGTTGCTACACTGCTTGGCACCATGCCTCGAAAACCGAGAGCATCGACAAGGCATGCCAAAGCGGGCTCGGGAGAGCCCGTCGACGTCGTCATCATCACCGCAGTCAAGGAAGAATACGACGCCGTCCTGGAGGTCGAGACCGGGGCCGAGCCCGGAAGCTCCTGGCAGCGGAAGGAGGGCCCCATCGGTCTGGAGGTCGCCTTCCGGACCTTCCAAGGCGCGAAGGGCGGGCGGCTTCACGTGGCGGTGACCCGCGCCCTGGAGA
Organism: Archangium sp.; assembly: GCF_036277355.1. GTDB lineage: Bacteria > Myxococcota > Myxococcia > Myxococcales > Myxococcaceae > Archangium. The sequence continues at coordinate 44,006 of NZ_DASUNC010000096.1, read as the reverse complement.
TGGGCGGCGTCGCGTCCGTGGGTGCGCTCTCGCCGCTCGTGGACGCGTATGCGCCCCGGTGCCTGGCCATGTGCGGCGTCTGTGCCGGGCGGAAGGACAAGGTGGAGCTCGGCGACGTCATCATCGCCAATCGGCTGTGGACCTACGACACCGGCAGCCTCACGCCTGAACAGGACGAGTCGGGCCAGCGGGTCGAGCGGGTGCGGGGGGACACCATCACCTACAACCTCGACCCGAGATGGCAACAGAAGGCGGAGTCGTTCCATCCGCCCGGGATCGACTCCTGGCTGGCCCTGCGTCCCCGCTCGCTCGATGACCAGATGAACTGGGTGCTCGAGCGATGCTTGAAGGAAGAAGACCCAATCGAGCATCCAGACCGTGTGGTGCGATGCGTCGATTGGAAGAAGGTCCTGAAGCTGCTCTGGGAGAAGGAGTGGCTTCAGGGCGAAACACTGAAGCTCACGCCCCAGGGGCGCACGCACATCCAACGGGAGCTCCTCCAACACCGGAATCGCCTGCCCGAACCCAAGTCCTTCCAGGTTCATGTGGGGCCCATCGGCACGGGCAGCAAGGTGGTGAGGGATCCGGACATCTTCGAGAAGCTCTCCACCACGATGCGCACGGTGCTCGGCCTGGAGATGGAGGCCTCCGCGATCGGGGCCCTCGCACACCTGAGACGGGTCGGCCACAGCATCGTGATGAAGGGGGTCATGGACTTCGCCGACCCCGCGAAGAACGACAACTTCAAGCACTTCGCCGCACGGGCCTCCGCGGAGTGTCTCCTGGCCTTCCTGAGGGAGCACCTGCCAACGGAGACGGAGGCAGAGGTGGACGCCCCCCCTCCCCAGGAGGTGGCGAAGGCGGTGGCCGAGTACAAGCGCTCCCGCGCGCGGGAGCCGGACATCCGCCGCCTCGACCTCCGAGGCCTCGTGGGCATTCCCCAGGGCCCCCACGAGACGGATCTCGAGCTGCTCGCCGTGGCGGTGGCTCCCTCGCTGTACCAGGAAGTCCACGCGACGGGCAGCCGCGAGGCGAGGCTCCATCGCGAAGCGGGCGTGCGGGACCTTGAGCCCGAGGAATGGCGCACCCACCAGGAGCAGCTCTCTCAGCTCGCGGATGAGCGATGGAGCTACCATGGAGAGCGCCACGGCTGGAGCAAGTCGCCGATCCCGTTCGCCGTGGCGCTCCGTCAACGGCGGTTCGTCGTCATCGGAGATCCGGGCGCGGGAAAGAGCGTGCTCACGCGCCTCGCCTTCCTGGCCTGCATGGAAGGACGGGACGGAGACCAGGCGCGCGCACTGCTGAGCGGTGATACGTACGACGCGGACGCACGCGAGGCCATCGCGAAGCTGCGAGAGCTGCTCCCCGTGCGCCTCGCGCTCGGGAATTTCGGCAAGGCCCTCGAGAAGAATGGAGCCTTGAGCCTCAAGGCATTCATCCGCCGCCAGCTCCGCGAGCTGGGAGCACGCGCGGTGCTCCGAGAGAGCCTCGACACGATGCTGGCCGGCGGGCACGTCTTCCTCCTGTGTGATGGCCTCGACGAGGTTCCGGAGGCGCAGCGCAAGCACGTGGTCGATGCAGTGGAGAGCCTCGTCACACGCTACAAGCGGGTGCGCTTCCTGTTGACCTCGCGCCCCAATGGCTACTGGCCGCGAGTGCACGACATCCCGCACACCCTGCTCGCGCCACTCCACTACCGGCAACAGCGCTACCTCGTGGCGACCCTGCACCACCTGATCGAGACCTCGCGGCACGCGAACGCGCGGGACGTGGAGCGCGCCCGCCGCCGCACGAGCGCCCTGCTGCGCGCCATCACGCTCGAAAGCGAGTGGTTCAAGCTGAGCAGCAATCCCCTCCTGCTCACGCTGTCCGCGCTCACCCCGACCGACGGGGATGGCGCTCCCCTGCACCGGGTCTTCGTCTTCGAGAACTTCCTGCAGACACTCCTCGGGAAGTGGCGCTTCACCCTCTCCGAGACCGAGGCAGGCCGGCTCCTGGACACCTGGGCCTCCGTCGCGTCCAGGCTGGTGCTGAAGCAGGAACATCACAGCCTCGAGGAGGACCGGCTCCTCGAACTCCTCGGCGCCGCGGCCGGAGGGGAGCGGGGCTCATCCTCCCGCGAGGCACGGGAGGCGCTCCGGCTCGCCTTCGAGACAGGCCTCATCCGCCGGGAAGAAAAGACGATCCTGTTCTGGCACCGGACGTTCGCCGAGTTCCTCGCCGCGTATGCCCTCACCCGCAAGAGGCGAGGTGCCGCGAAGAGGCTCCTGAAGAACCGCCACCTTCCTCCCCTGGTGCTGCAACTCGCCGCGGCACGGCTCTGCCTGGTGCCTCCCACCGACTACACCGAGCTCGATGCACTCGCCGAGGGATTGCTCGCACGCGATGAGACAGGAGTGGGCCGGTTGCTCCGCCCCGGCCTGCGTGCCGTCTCGGCCTGCCTCGGTGACAAGGTGCGCTTCGGCCAGGCCATCGTCGAGCGCGTGTGGACGAGCTGGGCCGAGCTGCTCGAGACCACGCCGCCCTCGCCGCTCTGGGGTGACTTCGACCAGCTCACCCAGCACGCCCTCCCGAGCCACCCCCTTCCACCCGTGCTCCTGGAGCGCTTCGCCGGCCTCGATGGCCGGGGAGTGCCCGAAGTGCAGGATTGGCTTGCCCGGCTGTTGGCGCCAGCCGCCGCGGAAATCCTGGAGGTGCGGAAGGCCTGCGCCCGTTGGTTGGAGCAACGCAGCGACGACACCCTGCGGCTCCACGGCGCCTTCGGCCTTGCCTCCGCGGGTGACTGGAGCAACGAGGTGATAGACGCCCTGGGCCGGTTTGGCAGGACCTCGGCGCTCGCCCCGGGTGACATCGCTGAGCGGGTGAAACGTGGCGGGCCTCCGTTGCAGGCCCGGTTGCACGAGCTGGTGCGCATGCGTCTTCGCTCGGAGGTTTCCTTCGCACCGGGAGGACAGCGCCAGTCAGAGCAGGACTCCGCCACGGAACGACACGACGAGAACAGGCGGAGCGAGCTGCGGCTCTCCGCGGCATGCCTGCTCGCGATCGCCGGAGCCTGGGACGACGACGTCGCCAAGGTGCTGAAGATGGCGCTCTCGGGGCAGCAGGGTTACTCCCGTGATCAGGAGGCCAAGACGGTCCTCCGGCTCCTGGCGGACGATGCGTCCGTGCGGAAGGCCCTCGTCGAGTGGATCAGCGCCGACTCGACACTGGGTCACCACGCCCGCGAGCTCGTCAAGGACGTGGCGCCCGTGGTCGAAGGACTGTCCGAGGCGGTGCTGGAACAGACCGCCAAGGCCAGTGGCAGGCTGCTCACGGAGCTGGAGTCACTGCTGGGGTCGATCGCGGAACAGCAGCGGAGCCTCACCGCACTCCTTCGGAGCTGGCTCACCGCTGAACAGGAGGGGCGGAGGATGTGCGCCGCACGCCTCCTGCTCCGGCTCCAGCAGAACAATGAACAGCTCCACGATGCGCTACGGCGTGGCATGCGCTCCTCCGACGCCCTGGCGCGCGTGCGCTGGGCGTACCTGGCGCTCGGCCATGACCCCGCGCTCTCCCGCACGGCCCTGGCGACGCTGCAACAGTGTGCGCGCTCCCCGGCGCAGGAGGTACGAGCGGCCGTGTACGAGGGGAAGCCCACACTGACCAGGTGGTTGAAGCATGAGCCGATCGATGGATGGCTGGCCTGCGCCTCGGACCCCAGCGTGCCGGCCGCGGCACGGCTCCAGGCCGCCGAGCTCGTGGCCTCCTCGCAGGAGGGCACGGAGCAGGTGTTGCCGATCCTGCACGAGCTTCTCGACGCGAACGACGTTGCGGTGCGGCTAGGGGCAGCGGACCACCTGCTCTGGTGTGACGAGCCCCCTGTACGCGCCGCGACCATCGCAGCGGAGGAAGCAGCGCGGGCGAATGAGAGAGAGGCTTTCTGGCGGGTGCTCGGCCGGTTGACACCCTTCGCCGCTGAAGCCGTCCGGGCCGTGCTGAAGGGGCTCCCCCAGGAAAAGCCTCCCGCGAATCCCAGGGAAGGGATCAGCCTGGAGTGGCCCCTCCTCCTCTCACGGCTCGTGAAAGAGGACCTGTCGAGCATCCCCTACCTGATGCACGCGCTGGAGTGCACGGACTACGCCAGCACCGTGGCCGAGTACACGCTCCTTCAACTCCTCCTGGCCGATGAGACTCCCGCTGTGGGTGACGCGCTTCGTGAGCGCCTCGAACGTGGGGCGAGTAGCACGAACCCCTTCATCTTGTTCCGCCTCGTCACGATGGGATTTCGGCACGACAGCACGCGGAGGTCCGCCCTTGAGGCGAGCCGGGCGCTCGAGCCGCATCAGCTCTCGCAGGCACAGCTTGCATCGCTCGCCGACTGGCTACAGGACGCACGAGCAGCGGAGGAGGCCACCCGCCTCTGGCAACGGGTGCTCGAGGGGGATGACCCGCGGCGGGTGCTCCAAGCCGCTGGCCAGCTCTCCTGGCACCATCCCGAGCAAGCCCGTGCGTGGATCCAGGACCCCCTCGTCCGTGTGCTCGATTCACCGGAGGACTCGCTGCGGTTGGGCGCGGGACACCTTGCATTGGGATGCGGCATCCTCGAAGAGAAAGCCCGCGAGGCTCTGCTTGGCTGTATCGAGCTGTCCGAGGAATACGAACAAGGAGAGAACACCCGCTGGCTGTTGCTCGCCATCGATCGGCGTGCCCTCGCTTCCGGTCTGGCTGGCGAAGCGCGGTTCGAGAGGACTGACTTCCTGGACCGTGTCGATTTCGAGGCGATGCGTGTGCTCTGCATGTACCGGCCCGACGCCTGTGTACAGCCATTGGCGGCATGGCTCCACGCGGAAGAATGGGAGCGCTTCACTTGTGGAGTGAGGGTCCTTGCGGCGCGGGACGACTGCCGGGAAGCCGTGCGTGCGGCCCTCCTGGCCCGCCTGGCCTCGGCGCCTGACAAGCAGCTCGAAGCCATCACGAGGCTCGTGAGCAAGTACGGCCTCTATTCACCTGGAATGGAGGAGCGGGTTCTTGAACGATACGACCCGGCAAGTCCGTCAGTTTATGACGTCGAGCCTTGTCTCATCTGGTGGCTGGGGGCTTGTCCCGAGCTGTGGTCCGTCCTCCGGCAGCAGCCTCTGGACCGGCGTGCCAGGCTCGCACACCTGGTCAACCGGACGCCCGTGAGTCGCGACTCCGTCCTCTTCGCCGTCGATTTCGCGATCGCGTCTGCCCACTATGAGGACAGCGATCGCATGTTGAAGAGGCTCACGGAGTGGTGCCAGCCGCCCTCGAATCAGAGCCCGGAGCGCGAGCAAGACCCCGAGGAACTGTCCATGGACTTCTTGGACTCCTTGGAGGAGGAACTGCCCACGGATTCTTCGGAGGAGGAACTGCCCACGGATTCTTCGGAGGTGGTGCGCGGGTGGATCCGGGAAGCACTCGACGGGCAGGCGCCCCCCACAGATATCGACACCATCCTCATGTTCGACAGCCTCGCGACGCTGGGAAGACTGCCCGCGGAGCGCCGCATCGAGCTCCTGCGCCCCGCGCTGGCCCTCGCCCCCACCGTGAGCGCGAATGAAGAGCACGACAACTCGTGGACCCTCTTGGATCGGAAGGCGGACGTAGGGCTCCGGCTGATCGGGTTGAAGTACCAGGACGAGCACCTCTCTCCCATCCTCGAGGAAGCCATTCACAGGGCCGCGAAATTCCATGCCGCTCGCACTTACACACTCGTGAATGCGCTGCTGATGCTCCAGCCAGCGGACGCGAAGCTGCGGCAGTCCCTCGGCCGTGCCGCGTTCGCCCCCTGGGAGCGTCTCAGCCTCGAAACGATGCTCGACACGCTCTCGAAGGCAGGAGCGTCCGAGCAGGAGCGCATCGACGTGTTGATCTCATGCCTCGGCCTCGATTCCCATCCCCGTTCCGACCACAGCCGCTGGCGGTTCTCGGCTCCTGACCTTTTCGATGCCCTCGAACGTCTCGGGTGTGGCTTGGAGCGCCGTTCCGCCCTTGTCCGCGAGTTCTTGTCCACATACGGAGCGAAGCTGTCGCTGGCGACGACGCTGGCTCTGGCTGAACGGGCCAGGCTGTCAGCTCCCGCTATCGCGAAGCTGCTGGTGGGAATCATCGCGAGAGGCGGCTGGGAGGCGCGCGAGGCAGCGGAGCGCTGGCTGACGGACTTCGCATCCCAGAGCGGGCACCCGGGCGCGGGAGAACTGCGGGGGCTGGATGACTCCAGATTCCTGTCACTCCGGCTGCGCTCATTGGCAAGGCTCTCGCAGGTGGATGATCCTGGGCTGCTGGAGATGGCGCTCGCCGAACTTGCCGCTGCCACCACTCCGCACCTTCTCTCCCTCTACCGCCGCGCCCAGGGTGGACCACCGCTCTCCGAGCAGGAGTGGGCAGAGCTCATGAACCTGCTCACCCTCGCGCCCAACGACGAGCGCGTCACGGGGCTCGCGAAGGAATGGTTGACCCTGCGGCTGTGGCAGAAGATGGAGCGCTCGACGGTCGACACGTTGCTGAACTCCTGAGGGCGGGCTCCAGTGCTCCCGCGTCCACCGTCAGCGTGGGGCATGGGCGTGCCAGGGGGCGCGTGGGAGGCGCCCCGGTCAAGCACCCCTGACAAGCCGTTCCTGCGCCTGATGGAGAGCCGTGGTGCGCTGCCGAAGGGCCGGAGGACGCACGGCAGGCGTATCAGGCGTAATCTCGGATGTCCTTGCCGCTCCTTTCATCGAGGGCCGCGCACCCGTATGCACTCCAAGCAGGCTTGGCTCTGGCGTGTCAGCCGCCCACGCTGACGTGTCAGGCCTTTCCTTGGTGCCGAGTTCCCGGGTGCCAGGAACCTGATTCCGCCCCCTTGGGTGGCCTGCGGCCGCGGCGGACGCTGGCTCAGGGCTTGCTGTGGTGGAGGACCGCGGTACCACCCAGGAGCTCGACGTCATGACACGGATTGGTTTCCTTCTGCTCTGCACCGTTGCGACCGCGGCGGCAGCGCAAACACCGGCGGCCATCGGAACGGAGAAGGCGCAGAACAGCTACGCCCTCGGCCAGGAGATCGCGAGCTCCCTCAAGCAGACGGGCGCGGACCTGGACATCAAATCCCTGCTCCAGGGCATCCGGGACAACCTGGAGGGAAAGCCCTCCCAGCTGAGCGCCGCGGACCTCCTCAAGGCGCGTGACCGGGCCCGTTCCGCGGCGCTCGAGAACCAGAAGAAGAAGCTCACGGCGGACCGGGCGAAGTACGGCAAGGAGGGGCAGGACTTCCTGGCGAAGAACCAGAAGGAGAAGGGCGTGGTCACCACCCCGAGTGGCCTCCAGTACGTGGTCCTCACGGCCTCTCCGAACGCGCGCCCCGGCCCCAAGAACCGGGTGGTGTTCGACTACACGGCCTCCGTCGCGGGCGGTGAGGAGTTCGAGAGCTCCGCGGCCCTGGGCCGGCCCGCCGTCATGAGTGTCACGGGTGGCATCAAGGGCCTGGCCGAGGCCTTCCAGCTCATGCCCATGGGCGGCAAGTACCGCTTCGTCATCCCCCCGCAGCTGGCATACGGCGCCGAGGGTCTTCCCGGCAAGGTTCCGCCGAATGCCACGCTCATCTACGAGATCACCCTGCGCGAAGTGCTGCGGTGAAAGGCGGGAGACCCGAGATGAAATCCATACACAGCACATATCTGGGTCTGGCCGCCGCGTTCCTGCTGGCGGGCTCGACGGCCGCCGCGCAGGTGACCTTCGACTGCCAGACGTCGACACAGGCGAGGGCCCCCCTCTCCGGACTGGCCGCCAACCCGAAGGCGGTGGCGACGGTCCCCCTCGACAAACAGCAGCAGGGCTACGTCCGGGTGGGCGGTGGGTGCGAGGTGTCGCGCTTCGGCTTCGAGTCCGTGCATGCCGGGGTGATGGTGCAGAACGCCCCGGATGGAGAGCACGGCTGGCGGTGCAAGGCCGCGGATCCGGCGTTCGTCTCCAACCCCGCCTGGGCCAAGGCCTCCGTCACCTACTGCAAGGCCAGTGACCCGAGCATCAGCAGCCTGCGCCTGCAGTGCACCACGCTCTCGAAGAAGACGGGCCCCTCGCGCAACCCGGCCGCGGAGGTGACACTTCCCCCGGCCCTCGCCTCGGACGGCTATGTCGTCGTCTCCGGAGGCTGTGACAGCTCGCACTTCGGCAACGGCTCCGTCCACGCCGAGAACGTCGTCATCTCCAAGCGCTCGGCCCATGGACAGGGCTGGTCCTGCCAGGCCGTCGACCCGCCGAATCATTTCCAGGACGCCACCGTCGAGGCCTCGCTCGTCGCCTGCAGGGTGGCGATCGAGCCCACGCAGGCGGCCACGCTCCCCAGCAAGCCCGCGCTGAGCTGCTCGGTGACCCAGGGCACGAAGTCCCCGGTGGTGAGCTATCCCAAGTCCATCGCCGTCCCTCCGGTGACGGGCAAGACGCTGGGCGGCGGGTGTGAGCTCTCCTATGCCGGCAATGGCTCGGCCCACGCCGGGTTCATGGTGCAGCACGGGCCCCAGGCGGACGGCTCCTGGGCCTGCCTGGCGGCGGATCCTCCCGGCATCCCCAACCCGGGCACCGCGCTGGCCAGTGTGGTGACCTGCAACATCACCACGGCCCCGCCGCCGCCTCCTCCTCCTCCGACGGTGGCCCAGAAGAATCCGGTCATCATCGTGGGCGGAACCATGGCGGGAGAGATCCTCTATTGGATTCTCGAGGCGCGTCTCCGGGCGGACGGTTACACCGTCGAGTTCTTCGAGCTCCCCGAGCTCGGCCTGATGGACATCCACAGGAGCGCGCAGCAGCTCAGCTACAAGGTGGCGGATGTGCTGCTCCGGACCGGGGCGCCGAAGGTCAACCTGATTGGCCACAGCCAGGGCGGCATCACGTCACGGACCTATGTCCACGACTACGGCCCCCACTCCGTCGAGAGCCTCATCACCCTGGGCTCGCCCCACCAGGGCGTCCACATCGAGAGTGGCTCCCTGTTGGAGCTGGTGGCGACGGTGCTGTTCAGCTGCAAGGCGGCGACTCCACCTCCGGTCTGCGCTCAGCTGCTCCACGGCTCGGCCCTCATCCAAGAGATCAACCAGCGGCCCGCGAGCGACCCCATCTATTACACGAGCTTCCTGACCACGAACGACCTCTTCGTGAATCCGTCCTCGTACGGGGTCATGGCCAATTGCGATCGCACGAACGCGGCCGGTCAGGCGCTGAAGTGCAACGTGCTCGTGCAGGCACCGGAGCAATGCCCGACGAACCTCGTCGACCACATCGGGCTGGCGTCGAACGGTGTGGTGTACAGCGGCATCCGGCAGGCGCTGGAGCACAAGCCGGTGCGCCTCGACTGCCTGGCGCTCTGAGCGAGCCCGCGGCCACAGGACCGCCGGGAGTCGAGGGGAAGGCCGGGCGCTCATTCAGGGAGCCCGGTCTTTCTCGTTCCGCCTCGGGCACGCAACTTTTCCCACAGCGCGCCGGATAATGAGGCAACGCATTGATTCTCGAGTCAGCAGGAGCCGGCCATGACGTCCATCCATCGCAATGCCAGCGCGTTCAGCCCGGCGGGCACCGCCACCGCCCGCACCGCCACCGAGCGCAAGTCCTTGAATCCGCTGGAGAAGGTGGTGGACCTGGCCAAGGGCGGGCTGGCGGATGTGCCCCGCTTCGTGAAGATGGGCCTGGACGTGTTCGAGGCCTCGCACGCGGCCGAGCTGAATCGGCTCTTCGGCGGTGACGCGAAGCCGGACCGCCTGTCCGACGGGAAGTTCGTGGGGACCCAGGGGCAGACGTTCCCGCCCGGCACCGCGCTGGGCCAGATTCCGGGCGTCACCCCGAAGAACAACCCGAACCCCTCGGAGACCATCCTCTACGTCAACGGCATCATGACGCCGCTGGACGGGCAGCTGAAGGAGATGCAGTCCATCGCGGACACGTCGGGCGCCAAGGTGGTGGGCATCCACAACGCCACCCAGGGCCTGGTGACGGACCTGGCCCAGTGCGTGACGGACAAGCTGGACAAGGGCAGCAACCCCGCCGTGGACACCCTGGCGGACACCGTCTACTCGGAGCTGAAGGCGGGCCGGGACGTGCACCTGATGGGCTACAGCCAGGGAGGCCTCATCACCGCGCGGGCCCTCTTCGACGTGGAGCAGCGGCTGCGCCTGGAGGACGGGCTGTCCAAGGCCCAGGTGGCGCAGATGATGAGCCACCTGAAGGTGGAGACGTTCGGCGCGGCCTCGACGAAGTACCCGGACGGCCCCCAGTACGTGCACTACGTCAACAACGCGGACCCGGTGCCCACGCTCACGGGCCTGGGCGGCAGCGTGGATCCGCTCGACTTCCTGAAGGACGCGGGCAAGGGCGCCGTGGTGCACCGCTTCACGGACGGCAACCTCAACCCCATCAGCAACCACATGCTGGACACCCTCTACATGAAGCACCGGGTGTCCTTCGACGAGGCCCGCGCCGGCCAGTTCTAGACGGTCTCGGCGCGCGGCCTCGTGGACGCGCCCCCATTCCAAACGGGACGGGGGCGCGGGGGGGACGGCTCAGGTACCGCTGGGGTTCACGCAGGCCTCGGGCTGATTGAACTGGTTGAACTGGCCGTACTGCAGGAAGGCCACCCACATCTGCAGGGACGTGTCCATGTTCATCAGGTTCGGGTACTGCCCGCCCGCGTAGGCCATGGGGAACTGGTTGTTGGTGAAGTAGTTGGCGTTGTCCACCGAGTTCGTCGTGCACTGGCCGGGGAAGCCGAAGATGGGCGGGATGGTGTTGGAGCCCGAGGGCGAGGCCACGCCCGCCTGCGGCGTGTACCCATTGGCGTGGCACGCCATGCAGGACGAGAGCTTGTTGTCCACCGGCCCCGCCAGGCGGTTGTTGCAGCCGAAGTGCTGGTAGGTGCCAATCTTGGTGTTGAGCACGCTCTGGACGATGGGGAGGCTGTCCGCCTTGGCGGCCGCGGGCGAGGACCAGGGATCATTGCCCCACTGCACGCCCACCGGCTCCAGGCGATCCCACACCGTCTTGCCCTTCAGCTTGCCATTGTAGGCGAAGGTGCCGAACACCCAGCGCGTGGGCGAACTCTTGTCCACCACGGCCACGTCGAGCTGGATGAGACGCACCTCCTGCACCTGGCGCTCGCACAGGAACAGGGTGCCCTTCGTCTGGTGCCGGTCGGCCTGCCACACCGGCGAGCCCTCCAGGTAGGGCACGTCCTTGGGCGTGGCGGTGGTGAAGAGCAGCTTGGCCACCAGGGTGCCCTCCGGGAAGGGCAGGCCCGCCGGCTGCGGTCCACCGTTGTGGTTCTTGTCGATGCGCGGCGTCCCGTCCGTGTTCCAGGAGCGGCCGATGGCGTAGCCACCCCACTCGTTGTACACGCCGAACGCCCACGTCTCGTAGCCCTGGGCCGTCTCCTTCGTGGCGGACAGCGACAGCTTGTTCAGGCCCTCATCCACCAGCTGCTCGCCGAGGAAGTCGGAGATCTGCGCGGTGCGCTCGTTGGTGAGCCCGTGGACGAACTCGCGGCCCGTCTTCGTGTCGTACGCCATCCACGGCATGTGGAACCAGCGCGTGTTGCCGTTCACCTTCACCTGCCAGCCCACCTGGTTGTCGAGCTGGAGATCCTGGCCCTCGCGCACGTAGTCCAGGAGCTGCTGCATGTACTGGGCCCACTCGGGCGACCACTGCGTCTGCGTCTTCTCGCCCGGCGTCTGGTCGAAGGTGACCTTCTTGTTGGACAACCACGTGCAGACGTTGGCCGGACAGGTGCCGGGGTCCTTCTGGGGATAGTCGTGGCTGAGCTGGAACACCGGGCCCGTCCAACCCGGGGCCGGCGGCGTGGTGGCGTTGCGGTAGGCGAACCCGGAGGTTGTCTCCTTCGTGGCCGCGACAGCCTTCTCGGCCGCGCGAGCGACCGTGGGACGCGACATGGGGCCCTGGATGGGGGGGACCTTGGGAGGCCGGACGGGAGCGGCCGTCTGGGCGTGTGCGACGGTGCCCAGTCCCAGGAGGGTGAGGCCGACGGTGGAGCGGACGGAACGGAACATGGTGGAGATGGGGTCCTCTCGGAGGGGAAACGGCGTCTGTGCACCCGGGTGCGAGCTGGCACCCGGAGTGCTTCGGCAGTTTCACCGAGGGTTCGTACCAACGCCATGAATTGGCTCACGGGAATTCCGTGCGCCGCGTCACGGGGCGGGTGGCCCGGGACGCCCTCAGCGGGTGATGAGCAGGTTCTGCATCATCCCCGCCCACCTTGTTCATGATGTGAGAGTGTTTGGAAATAATGAGATGGGATTGGACTCGGCCGTACCCGTGTGGGTTTCGTTACATGCGGGCCCGGGGCTTCCTGCTAGCGTGGATCTCCCAAGCAGCAAGGAGAGAGAGCCAGCCCCATGAGCACCCCACAGACGACCGCCTCGCGCCTGCCTGTCATCATCGACACCGACGTGGACATCGATGACTGGATGGCGATGCTCTTCCTGCTCAAGCACCCCGAAGTGGACGTGCTGGGCATCACCACCACCGGCACGGGCGCCGCCCACCTCACGCCGGGGACGCTCAACGCCCTCAAGCTCCTGATGCTGGTGGACCAGCCCACCCTCCCGGTGGCCCGCGGCGCCAACGCCCCGCTGCGCTACAGCAATGTCTTTCCGACCTCCATCCGCTCCGTCATCGACAGCGTCTATGGCCTGCCGCTGCCCACCAATCCCAACGGGCCCTCCGCCCAGGACGCCGTCAGCTTCCTGCGGACCACCCTGCTCGGCTCGCCCACGCCGGTGTCCATCCTCGCCATCGGTGGCCTCACCAACCTGGGCATCCTGCTGCGCGACCACCCCGAGGTGGCGCCGCGTATCGCCCGCATCGTGGTGATGGGCGGGGCGGTGAACGTGCCGGGCAACGTCAACGTGGTGGACCCCGACTACGCCAACAAGACGGCCGAGTGGAACATCTTCCTCGACCCGCTCGGGGCGGACATCGTCTTCCGCTCGGGTGTGCCCATCACCCTGGTGCCGCTGGACGCCAGCAACCACGTGCCGCTCGACATGAACTTCTACGTCCGGCTCCAGGACCGGCATGACACCCGCGCGGCGGCCTTCGTCTTCCAGGCCCTCACCGCGGACATGCCCTTCGTGAACAGCGGCGACTTCTATTTCTGGGATCCGCTCGCCGCCGCCGCGCTCGTCGCGCCCTCCCTCGTCACCACGCAGCAGATGGGCATCCGCGTCGTGCAGGAGCTGAACGAGGAGGAGGACCACTCCGGACAGCTGCTCCAGGACGACACCCGGGGCAGCCGCATGTCGGTCGCGATGGGCGCCAACGCGGACGCCTTCTATGAGCTCTTCCTCTCCATCCTCAACCTGCCCGACGGCAAGACCCTGGCGTAGCCCCCGGAGCACACTTATTTTCGATTTGCCGCGCCCGGTTTCTTTGCCTGCGCCGCGTACTCGTCCGTCATCCTCTCGAGGTCCTCGAACGCGGGCAGCTTCGCGAAGCTGTGCACCGCGGGCGTGGTGGCCCAGGGGAGCTTCTCGCTCGTCCACGTCTCCATGAACGGGGAGAACCAGCTCGGGTCATCGAGCATCGTCGCGCGCATGTTGACGAAGGTGTCGATGCCGTGGGGCCGGGTGAACATCCAGCTCATGCAGTACGGGCAGAAGTAGTGACGGTGCTCGCCGTGGAGGCCACCGATGACGGGCTCGCCTCGAGTCACCTCGAAGCCCTGGGTGGGGATGGCGGCGCTCAGGGAGAAGGCGCTGGCGCTCATCCGCTGGCAGCCCGTGCAGTGACAGGCCATGGTGAGCAGCGGCGGTGCGCTGATCTTCAGCCTCACCCGTCCACAGCGGCATCCTCCTTCCCACGGCAGCTTCCAGTCGTTCATGAGTGGCTCCCTTCCCGTTTCTGGTGGGGCGCTTCTTCTCATGCCGGGCGGCACGGTGCACACGTTCTTCGCGCGCACCGTGCCGCCGGAAACACAGCCGGGCCTACTCGATGACCACGAACTCCACGCGCCGGTTGTTGGCGCGGCCCTCGGGCGTGTCGTTGGTGTCGATGGGCTTCTCCATGCCGAAGCCCTCCGACGTCAGCCGCTGCGGAGCAATCCCCTTCTGCACCAGGTACTCGCGCACCCACCGCGCGCGGCGCTGCGACAGGTCCTTGTTGTAGGTGGCCTTGCCCGCGCCGTCCGTGTGCGCCTCGATGCGCAGCTTCTGGATGTCCGGGTTGCTCTCCAGCACCGCGGCCACCTGGTCGAGGATGCTCTGGGACTCGGGCAGCACGTTGTCCTTGGCCGTGGCGAAGAACACCTTGTCCATCGTGCGCAGCTTGCCCTTCTCCACCACCACCTTCGCCGGAGCGGGCGGCGGCGGAGGCGGCGGAGGCGCCTCGACCATCACCACCACGTTGGCCGTGGCCGAGCGCTCGGGGCCACCCGCGACGCGGTAGGTGAACGTGTCGCGGCCGGAGAAGCCCTCCTTCGCCGTGTAGCGCAGCGCGCCCTCGGGCGTGCTCTCCACGAGGCCACCGCTGGACGTCACCCCCACCTCGGCCACGCGCAGCTGCTCGCCGGGCTGGCCCTCGTCGTTCCGCAGGATGTTCAGCGTGATGGACTGGCCCGCGAGCACCCGGCCCTCGTCGTCATGCGCCACGAGCGCGGGCGGCGGAGGCGGCGGAGGCGGAGCGGTGACGATGGGCGCGGGCGGAGCCGGAGCCGGCTGCACCGGGCGCTTCAGCGCATCCGAGGGCGCGTAGCTCAGGGCCGCGAGCACGCGGAAGCGCGGCGTGCCGAAGCCGTTGGTGAGGCCGGGGCCACCGCCCAGCGTCATCTCCACGTTCTTGAAGTAGCCCAGGCGCAGCGCCACCAGCAGCTCCAGGGGGCTGGTGGGGACGGAGGGGCCGTTGAGCCCCACCTCACCGGCCAGGGTGGACATCAGGGCGAGCTTCCAGCGGGGCACCAGGTCCACCTTGCCGCCGATGCCGTACGTCACCGAGGTGCCGAGGTTCAGGTTGAGGAACCGCTGGGGCTTGCCGAAGAAGAGGCCGGCGTTGGCCATGACGGCCGAGCCGCGGGGGCCGCGCCACTCGCCCACGAGGGTGGGGTTGAAGGTGACGCTGCCGCCGCCCAGGTACGAGTCCGGCGGGGCGGTGGGGAAGGTGACGGGCAGCGCCACCGCGAGCCCGAAGTCCTTGGAGCGCAGCAGTGCCGTCTTCAGGTTGACGCGCAGGTCGGAGAACGCCGTGGTGGTGAGGGCGCCCTGGAGCTTGGGGTCCACCATGCCGGCGCCGCTGGTGGTCTGGTAGACCATCATGGGCAGGGCGGCGCCGAGCTCGAAGCGGTCGAACAGCGCCACGGAGCCGGCGAGCGTGAGGTACGTCTGGCCGCCCACGAGGACGCGCTGGAAGCCCGGGTTGTCCACGGAGACGAGCCGCAGCGGCTGGTGGGCGTAGTCGGCGAAGAGGCGGCCACTGAAGGTGAGGTGGCCGGGGACGTGCGCGGACTGCACGCCGAGCACGTCATCGCGGCCGGGCTGGGGCTGGAAGCGCTCCACGAGGAAGGAGCGGCTCAGGTCGTCCTGCGCCTGGGCGGCGGCGGGAGCGGAGACCGCGGCGGCGGCGGCCATCACCGCGCCCGGGCCCCGGCGGCGGCGCAGGAAGGCGGCGAGCGAGCCCAGCATCAGCGGCAGCAGGGAGCCGGCACCCCCCGTGCTGGAGCAGCCGCTGCCCTGCGCGAGCCACTGCTCATGCTGGCCCTTCGGCTTGCACTGGCCGGAGAGGCAGAAGGCGTTGTCCGCGCACTGGTCATCCGTGGTGCAGGTGGCCAGGCAGGCCACCTCGCCGCAGGCGTAGTCCCCGCAGCTCAGCGTCTCGGTGGCGCAGGCGCCCGCGCCGTCGCAGGTGCCCGACGTGGTGGCCACGCCCGCGGAGCAGCTCGGCGTGCCGCACTGCACGGACTCGCCGGGGTAGGAGCAGGTGTCGCGCTTCGTGCCGTCGCAGACGCCGCCGCACTCGGTGCCATCCGCAGCGCACGCCGGACGGTCACCCCGAGGCGCACCCGTCACCGCGCCGCAGGTGCCCACGCTGCCGGCCGCGTTGCAGGCCTCGCACTGGCCATCGCAGGCGGTGTCGCAGCACACGCCATCGGCGCAGAAGCCGGTGGAGCACTCGCTGTCGGTGGTGCACGCGCCGCCCCAGTCCGTGCCCGGACGCTTCGTGAAGCGGGCGAGCAGGTCGTGCGGCCCGGTGACGTTCGTCAGCACGTAGGTGCCGCCGGAGACGGAGGACGTCACCTCCGTGCCGTTGTCCGTGAGCGAGGCGAGCGTGTAGCCCGGCGTCACGGTGACGGTGCAGGTGACGGGCTGGCCGTGGGTGATGGGCGAGGGGCAGGTGATGGAGCCACCCGCCTCGCTGGCGCTGGTGGTGATGGGGTACGTGTTGATGTTGAACAGCGCGGTGACGGTGGCCGCCGCGTTGGCGGTGAGGGTGCAGGGGTTGGTGGTGCCCGTGCAGCCGCCGCTCCAGCCCGCGAAGGTGCTGCCCGGCTGCGCCGTGGCGGTGAGGCTCACCAGGGAGCCCTCGAGGAAGTCGGCGCTCGCCGAGGCGCAGGACGGGTCGCAGTGGATGACGGCGGGGCTGGTGACGACGGTGCCGCTGCCCTGGCCCTCGGGGTCCTTCTGCACCGTGACGGTGTGGAGGGTGCCGATGCCGTTGACGTCCACGGCCGTGTTGTTGCCGCCGTCGGGGTCCTGGATGCCAGCGGGGACGGAGACGGAGGCGCGCTGGGTGAGCGAGCCGGAGCCGGAGCCGGGGACGACGCGCGCGTCCACGGTATAGGTGACGGTGCCGCCCACGGGGAGGTCCGCGGTGGTGTGGATGTTGCCGGTGCCCGAGGCGGCGGGGCAGGTGGCGCCACCGGTGGCGGTGCACGTCCAGGAGATGCCGGTGAGGTCCGCGGGGAAGTCCTGGTCGATGGAGGCGCCGGTGACGGCGTTGGGGCCGCGGTTGGTGACGGTGAGGACGGAGTGGACGGGCCGGTCCCAGCCGACGCCGACGACGCCATCGGAGAGGGAGGCGGAGAGGTCCGCGTAGGTGGCGCCCGCGGTGAGGGCCGTCTCGACGAGGGGCCCGATGAGCGGGGACACGCCCTGGGCGTCGACGGAGTAGTTGCCGTGGGCCACCTTGCCGGTGGCGCCGGGGTCGATGTGGACCTTCACGCCGAAGGAGGCGCTGGCGGTGGGGTTCATCGTGCCCAGGTCACACGTCACCGTGCGGGTGGCGCTGTCGTGGGTGCAGGTGACGCCGGGCGGCGTGTCGAGCGAGACGAACGTCGTGTGGTCCGGGAGGACGATGGTGACGGTGGTGTCTCGGGCGGCGCTCGTGTCCGAGTTCTTGACCAGGTACGTGTACGTCAGGTCCGAGTCCGCGTTGGCCGACTTCACGGCGGTGGCGGCGATGGAGAGGCCGGGGAGGAACGAGCCGAAGCCGTCCACGTAGACATGGCCCCAGTGGCCGCCCTGCGAGCAGCCCGCGGCGATGACATCGAGCTCCACGGTGTCGCCGATGGACAGCTGCGCGTCACCGGGGGCGACGTCGACGGACTGCCAGTCGGTGTACTGGATGTTGTCGGCGGTGGTCTTCCAGGGGACGCCGGGCTGGTTGGCGAAGTTGAAGGTGCTCCACAGCACGGTGCCGCGCGTCACGTTGCGCAGGGTGATGTAGATGTAGGGCTGCTGCTCCTGGGAGTGGCTCGGGTTCTGGAGCACGGGGGCGAGCGCGAAGCGCACGTGCACCTTGCCATCGGCCGGGTCCACGTCGGAGGAGGCGAGCGTCGCGGACTGCACGAGGCGGTTGACGTTGTTGCTGTTGCCCAGCTCGTTCACCACCGCGGCCCACTGGCCATAGCGGGGCCAGCGCAGCGACTGGGCGGCGGTGAGGCCGGCGGGGATGGCGGTCTCGGGGCCGCCGGTGGCCTGTTTCGCGCCGGTGCGAGCGACACCGCCCGTCTGGAGGTTGAGGTCCGAGGTGCTGTTGGGCGGCAGGGTGATGCCGCGATTGAGGTAGGTGCTGACGCTCCAGCCGTTGAGGGTGCCCTCCTCGAAGTTGCCGTTGGTGAAGAGGGGCTGGGCGCTCACGGCGGTCTCGGGCCGAGCGGACTCTCCGGAGGAGTCGCTGCGGGTGCAGCCCGAGGCGATGGCGATGAGCAGCGCGAGCGCCGCACGAAGGGGTGTGGACGATGGATTCATGGTGGCTCCTGAAGACGCGGGGTGCGCGGGGGACCCCAGAGCAGCCGCCGTGCCAGGAGGGCGCTCGAGGCGTGCCTCAGAGGAGAGCGCGGGAAAACTGTGTCAGGAGGGACCGGTTTCGAGGGGGTTTTGACGCGTCAAGAACCGTGCTGCCACGGGCATTGACGCGTCAGCTCCCGTGAGCCCCCGAGCGACTTGGAGTAGACCCTCGTTCCATGCCCGCTCCGCTTCGCCGTGCCCTCTCCGCCGCCGCGCTGGCGGCCCTGCTGTTGCCCCTCGGTTGCTCCACGTCCCTCACCACCCGACGAGAAGATGAGAAACGCATGAGCTCCTCCGACGACGTCTCCAAGCCTGCCCCGCGCTGGGGCATCGTCATCCACGGCGGCGCGGGCGTCATCAAGCGCGAGTCCCTCTCCCCCGAGCGCGAGGCCGCCGTGCGCGCCGTGCTCGCCGAGTCCCTCCAGGCCGGCCACGCCATCCTCGCCAAGGGGGGCACCAGCCTGGACGCCGTCACCGCCGCCGTGCGCGTCATGGAGGACTCGCCCCTCTTCAACGCGGGCAAGGGCGCCGTCTTCACCCATGACGGCAAGAACGAGCTCGATGCCGCCATCATGAACGGACGCACCCGCGAGGCCGGCTCCGTGGCGGGCCTGCACCACGTGAAGAACCCCATCTCGCTCGCGCGGGCGGTGATGGAGAAGTCCCCGCACGTGATGATGATTGGCGCGGGCGCCGAGGAGTTCGCGAAGCAGCAGGGCGTGGAGCTCGTCCCGGAGAGCTACTTCTACACGGAGGAGCGCTGGCAGTCGCTGCAGCGCGCGCTGGAGGCGGAGAAGCAGCAGCAGCAGACGCCGCCCGAGCAGGGCCAGCCCCAGGGCCCGCGGACCTTCTGGGAGCACCCCGCGGGCAAGGAGCACAAGTTCGGCACCGTGGGCGCGGTGGCGTTGGATCAGGCGGGCAACCTCGCCGCGGGCACTTCCACGGGCGGTATGACCAACAAGCGCTTCGGGCGCGTGGGAGACGTGCCCGTCATCGGCGCCGGCACCTACGCCAACGAGCGCTGCGCCGTCTCGGCCACCGGCCATGGCGAGTACTTCATCCGCTACACCGTCGCTCGCGACATCTGCTCCCGCATGGAGTACCTGGACCTACCGCTGCTCGAGTCCGCCAACCAGGTGGTGATGGAGGTGCTGGTGAAGGCCGGGGGGGAGGGCGGGGTGATCGCCATGGACGCGCAGGGTAACGTGGCGATGCCCTTCAACTCGTCGGGCATGTACCGCGGCTACATGGGTCCGGACGGGGTCGCCGCGGTCGCCATCTTCAAGGAGTGACAGATGAAGCAGCTGGAAGGAAAGGTCGCGCTGGTGACGGGCGCGAGCTCGGGCATTGGCCGCGCCACGGCCATCGCCATGGCGCGGGCCGGTGCGAAGCTCGTCATCGCGAGCCGGGGCCAGGAGGGCAACGCGGAGACGGTGGAGCTCATCCGCCAGCAGGGCGGCGAGGCCATCGCGCTGCGCACGGACGTGACGAAGGCCTCGGAGGTCGAGTCGCTCGTGCGCGGCACCGTCGAGCACTACGGCCGGTTGGATGTGGCCTTCAACAACGCGGGCACCACCACCGCGCCCAAGGCCCTCCACGAGTATGACGAGGAGGAGTGGGACGCCGTCCTGGACACCAACCTCCGGGCCGTGTGGCTGTGCATGAAGTACCAGGTGCGGCAGATGCTCGCGCAGGGCGGCGGCTCCATCGTCAACATGTCCTCCATGGCCGGGCTGATTGGAACCAAGGGACTCGGCTCGTACACGGCCAGCAAGCACGGGGTGCTCGGCCTCACGAAGACGGCGGCGCTCGAGTACGCGCAGCAGAACATCCGCGTGAACGCCGTGTGTCCGGCCGTCATCCGCGGCACCGTGCTGGTGGAGAACATCTTCCGCGATCATCCCGAGCTGGGTGAGAGGCTCGCCGCCACGCATCCCATCGGCCGCGTGGGCCAGCCGCACGAGGTGGCCGAGGCGGTGGTGTGGCTGTGCTCCGACGCGGCGTCCTTCGTCACGGGCCACGCGCTCAACGTGGACGGCGGCACCTTCGCCGGACGCTGAGGGAACGGAGGCTCAGGGGGACGGCGAGGCTCCAGCGTGGTGCGCCTGTCTGAGGAGGACGAGCACCTCCTCGTCGTCCACCTGGTGGAAGTCCTCGTACCAGACGCCCACCGCGCCCAGCCTGGGTGGCTCCTGCACCGTCACCACCTCGTCCACCTCCTCGTGGCGCAGCGCCTCCGCCGTCTCCGCCACCGCCACCGGGACCGCCAGCACCAGCCGCCGGGGCCCCAGCGCGCGCACCGCTCGCGCCGCCGCTCGCGCCGTGCCTCCCGTGGCCAGGCCGTCGTCCACCAGCAGCACCGTGCGTCCCCTCACGTCTGGCAGGGGCCGCTCGCCCCGGTACAGCCGCACCCGCCGCGCCAGCTCGCGCGACTCCTGCCTCGCCACCTCGAGCACGTCCGCGTTCGTCAGGTCCGCGTACGCCAGCACCTCGGCGTTCACGTACAGCGCGCCGCCCTCGGCGATGGCCCCCATTCCCAGCTCCGGCCGCCAGGGCACTCCCAGCTTGCGCACCACCAGCACCTCCAGCGGGGCCCCCAGCGCCGTGGCGACCTCGTAGCCCACGGGCACTCCGCCGCGCGGCAGCGCCAGCACCACCGGGGTCTCATCGAGCAGGCCCCTCAACCGCCCGGCCAGCTGCCGCCCCGCCTCTTCCCGGTCCCGGAATCGCATCCTCATCGCCGCTCCTCCTCAGCTTTCCGCCTCAGCTCTCCGCCTCATGGCTTCCCGCCCGAGCCCCTTGCCCCTCGCCCTCCGGGAGAGGAGCCCCCCGTCGTTCAAAGGGGGGGCAAGCCCCCCGGGGTGAGGGTGCCACGGGCCCCGGGTTGCTCACGCGGAGGCCCACGGACCTCCGCCCTGGGCCGAGGCCAAAGCCCACCGTTCCAGCTCGGGCCGAGGCATGAGGCCACTGCGGCGGGCCACCTCGCGGCCACCGGAGAAGACGACGAAGGTGGGAATGCCCCGCACGCCGAGCTGACTGGCGGCCTGGGGTTGCTCCTCGGTGTTCAGCTTGAGGACGAGCAGGCGGCCCGCCTGGGCGCGGCCCACGGCGTCGAGGATGGGGGCGGCGGTGCGGCACGGTCCACACCAGGGGGCCCACAAGTCCAGCAGCACGGGCACGGGCGAGGCCCGCACGGCGCGCCACAGGGCCTCCCCATCCACCTCCTGGGGCTGGCCCGACAGGTCGAGCGGACGCTGACACCGGCCGCACGTGGGCTCGCCGGGGGGGCGGGGCTCTCGCACTCGGTTGAAGGCACCACAGGACGCGCAGCGGAACATGGGGACCTCCAGGGCTCTCTGGTGAAGGTAGTGCGAGCCGGGTGCCAACGCCGTCCGCCCGTGCGCTCCGAGGGCGGGCACGCAGGCTTTGCGGTGGGGTCCACCGGGTGCGCAGCATTTACAGGGGCCAGGGGGAGCGAATTGTCCCGCTCCCGGGAGGCGCGGGTGGCTAGAGTGCCCGGCACGGGACGTGAATCGACTCATTGAGACCCGGGCCCTCGGGCCTGTGCGGGAGCAGCCATGACCATCCTTTGTGCCACCCATTTCTCGGACGCCGCGCAGCGAGCGGCCACGGCCGCGGCGGAGCTCGCGCGGAAGATGGACGAGCCCCTCTTCCTGGTGCACGTGCTGCCGGGCGACCTGGCGAGGGCCTTCGGGCAGACGCTGCGGGACACGGCGACGTCGGCGCTGCTGGACGAGGTGAAGCGGTTGGAGAAGCTGGGGGCGCGGGTGAGCCACCAGTTGCTGACGGGCGAGCCGGCCGAGGAGCTGGCGCGCTTCGCCCAGGAGAAGGGAGCGGGGCTGGTGGTGACGGCGGGGCCGACGAGCGCCTCGCCCTTCCTGGGGGTGGGGGGCACGGTGGACCGGCTGGCCACGGCGCTGCCGGTGCCGCTGCTGGTGGTGCGCGAGGCGGAGCCCTTCGAGGCATGGGTGAAGGGGTCGCGCCCGCTGAAGGTGATGTTGGGGGTGGACCGCTCGCTGCCCTTCGAGGCGGCGCGGGACTGGCTGCAGGGGCTGCGGAAGTACGGCCCGGTGGAGGTGGTGGCCGGGCGCATCTACTGGCCGCACGAGGAGTACCAGCGGATGGGGCTGGCGCAGCCGCAGTCCTTTCAGGACGTGACGCCCGAGTTGAAGCGCGCGCTGGAGCAGGAGGTGCGCTCGTTGGTGTCGCCGCTGGAGGCGATGGGGCAGGCACCGGCGCGGCTGCGGCTGGAGCCGGGGGTGGGGCGTATCGCGGACCACCTGGTGGCGTTGGCGGCGGAGGAGCAGGTGGACCTGCTGGTGGTGGGCACGCACCAGCGGCGCGCGCTGGGCAAGCTGTGGAGCGTGTCGCACCACGCGCTGCGGCTGGCGAAGATGTCGGTGACGAGCGTGCCGGTGGAGGTGTCGGCGAGGGGCTCGGCGGTGCCCATTCCGGCGCTGGGCTCGGTGCTGGTGGCCACGGACTTCTCGGACGCGGCGAACCGGGCCATTCCGTATGCCTTCTCGCTGTTGCCCAACGGGGGCACGGTGCACGTGGTGACGGTGGCGGACAACCCGCAGCAGGCGATCGAGCAGGAGCGGGATTTGAGGCAGCGGCTGCATCAGTTGCTGCCGCGGGACGCGGATTCGCAGGGGCGCAAGGTGCAGGTGGAGGTGCTGTCGGGCCAGGACGTGGCGACGGCGCTGCTCAAGGCCGCCGAGCGCCTGTCCGCGGATGTCATCTGTGTGGGCACCCACGGCCGTGGGGGGCTGAAGAAGACGCTGATGGGCTCGGTGGCCAAGGAAGTCATGTCGCGCGCCGGCCGGCCCGTGCTGGTGGTCCGTCCGCCCGAGGGCTGATGGTTCACGCAGGCCCGTCGAGGTCCATGTACGTCCGCTTCGCCTTCACCGAGTAGAAGCGGGCCTCGGGCAGCACGTAGGCGGTGAGCTCGTGGCCGTACACGCAGCCCGAGTCCAGGCCAATGGCATACGGGTGGCGCTGCACGCCTCGCAGCGCGTCGTGGCCGAAGATGACGAGCTCGGGCCCCTTCCACAGGCTCGCCCAGGGAACTCCGGCGTCCATCTTCTTCGAGGGCTCTCCCTCCGGCGTGATGCTGCGCAGGTTGAGCATCAGCTCCGGCTTCTGCGCCTCCAGCGGCACGCCGGGCACCAGGCCCCCGTGCACCACGCGCACGTTCAGCTCGGGGAAGTGGCGGTGCACGGGCAGCGACTCGAGGTACGCCCAGTCCGCGTCCTCCAGCGTGTCCAGCACCTGCCTGTGCTCACGCTTGAGCTTCTTGCCCTCGGGCATCTTCCCCGCGCGCCAGCGCAGCACGTGCTCGTCGTGGTTGCCCCGTACCGCGAGAAACCCACGCTCCCTCGCCCGGCGCACCACGCCCGCCGAGTCCGGGCCCTTCGCCACCAGGTCCCCCACCAGCACCACCCGGTCTCCCCGCCGGTGGCCGCACGCGTGCAGCAGCGCGTCGAGCTCCTCCGCGCAGCCGTGCACGTCTCCGATGAAGAGGGTCCGCGCCATCGTCCTCGTGGAGTCAACCCGGGAGGGCGGCCGGGGCTTCCGGCGACGGCGGCTGCACCTTCCAGCGCCGGTGCAGCCACAGCCACTGGTCCGGGTAGCGCCGCACGTACTTCTCCAGCACCGCCGTCACCGCCGCCGTGTGCGCCGTGGTGGCGTCCTGCTCGCCCAGGCCCTCGGGGACCGGAATCGGCCCCTCCACTTCCAGCCGCAGCTTCTGCCCGCTCTCGTCGCGAATCCCCATCACCACGAACACGGGCGCGCCCGTGCGCCGGGCCACCACCGCCATGGCCGGCGTGGTGGACGCGGGCCGGCCGAAGAAGGGCACGAACACCGCCGCCTTCGCCGGCAGCGACTGGTCCAGCAGCATCAGCACCGTCTCGCCCAGCTTCACCGCCTCCGACGCCTCGGCGATGGCGCCCTTGGGGTAGATGAGCCCCGCGCCCGCGGCGATGCGGTTGTCCACGATGCGCATGTTGAGCGCGCCCTTCAGGGGCCGCACCAGGGCGTTGAGCGGAATCCCGCGCCGCAGCAACATCTTCCCCGCGCGCTCCCAGTTGCCGAAGTGCGCCGTCACCAGCAGCGCGCCCTGGCCCCTGGCGATGTTGGCCTTGAGCGCCTCCCAGGCCTCGCCCTTCACCTCGGGAATCTCCCAGTGGGGGTCCACGTGGTCCTTCTCGTCGATGGACTCGAGCACCACGCGGGCCATGGTGATGTAGGCCCCGAGGGCAATCCGGCGCCGCTCCGCGTCACTCATCTCCGGGTAGGCGTGCGTGAGGTTCTCCAGGGCCACGCGCAGGCGGATGCCGAGGGTGAACGCCAGCCAGCCGACGAAGCGGGCGAGCCCATCCTTCCAGGAGGCGGGCAGCGCGCACACCGCGTCCATCACCCGGTTGGCGAGCCACCCCACCACGGGAGACGGGCGCTCGCCGAGCACCTGGACGAGCCGTGCGGGCGGGAGCGGGAGGGGGAGGCGGGGGGAGTCGGGGGACGGAGCGGGGGCGGACACGGCGGCGCACTCCACCTGGAAGTGGGGTGGCAGGCAAGGGGGCTCCCACTGCCCGTCGCTACCCCGCCTGCCCGTCCTGGGCTAGACCGTGCGCCATGCCCAGACTCTCCCGACGCGCTTCGTTCGCCCTCCTGGCCGCCCTGACGGCCTGTGGTGCCCGTCAGCCCGTTCCCACGCCGGAGGCCAGCCCTCCCGCCTCGTCGAGCCCCGCGGCGCAGGTGGTGGCCACGAACCGGCCCGAGCCGGTCTCGCCCGCCCTGCGCCTGCCCACCCAGGTGCGCCCCACCGGCTACACGGTGGAGCTCACCGTGGACCCCGCGGCCCCCGTCTTCCAGGGCGTGGTGGACATGGACCTGGAGGTGAAGGAGGCCACGGACGCCCTCTGGCTCCACGGCCGCTACCTCACCGTGCGCGAGGCCACGCTCACCGTGGACGGCGTCTCCGAGGTCCTCACGCGGGTGAAGGGCAAGGAGGACTTCCTCGGCTTCGTCCCGGCGCGCCCGCTGAAGCCCGGCGCCGCGCACCTGCGCATCGCCTACGAGGGCCAGCTCTCCGAGCGCGAGACGACGGGCGCCTTCCGCGCGAAGGACGATGGCGCGTGGTACGCCTACACCCAGTTCGAGCCCGTGGGGGCGCGGCGCGTCTTCCCGTGCTTCGACGAGCCGGGCTTCAAGGTGCCCTGGCAGCTCACCTTCCACGTGCCCGCGGGCAACGTGGCCGTCACCAACACGCCGCTGGTGAACGAGGAGCCGCGCGCCTCGGGGGGCACCACCTTCCGCTTCGCGCGGACGCAGCCGCTGCCCAGCTACCTCATCGCCTTTGGCGTGGGCCCGTTCGACTTCCTCGAGGCGGCGCCCTCGGGGCAGAAGGGGGTGCGCACCCGCATCGTCACGCCCAGGGGCCGCAGCGTGGAGGGCACCTATGCCGCGAAGGTGACGCCGGAGATTCTCGCCCGGCTGGAGGACTACTTCGGCATGCCCTTCCCGTACGAGAAGCTGGACGTGCTGGCGGTGCCGCTGTTCGGCGGGGCCATGGAGCACCCGGGCCTGGTGACGTTCAACTCGGGGTCCGTGCTCGCCAGACCGGGCGAGGACTCGGTGGGCCGGCAGCGCGGCTTCTACAACACGCAGATGCACGAGCTGGCGCACCAGTGGTTCGGCGACCTGGTGACGATGGCGTGGTGGGATGACCTGTGGCTCAACGAGTCCTTCGCCACCTGGGCGACGCCGCGCATGGTCGAGTCCGCCCAGCCCACGTGGGACGCCCCCGTCGAGCGGGTGCGGGGCCGCTCCTACGCGTTGGGCACGGACAGCCTGGTGACGGCGCGCCGCATCCGCCAGCCCATCCAGCGGCCGGATGACATCCTCGGCGCCTTCGACGGCATCACCTACGGCAAGGGCGCGGCGGTGCTGACCATGGTGGAGGGGTGGCTGGGCCGGGACGTCTTCCAGCGCGGGGTGCAGCGCCACATGCGGGCCCATGCCCACGGCAACGCCACCGCGAAGGACTTCCTCGACGCGCTCTCGGCCGAGGCGGGCCAGGACGTGTCCGGTGTGCTCGGCTCCTTCCTGGACCAGGGCGGCGCGCCGCTCGTCACCACGCGGCTGGACTGCTCGGGCAAGGTGCCGGTGGTGCGGCTGTCGCAGAGCCGCTTCCTGCCGCTGGGCTCCGCGGGGGACGCGAAGCAGGAGTGGAAGGTGCCCCTGTGCGTGCGCTACGGCTCGGGCAAGGGGTCCGGCCGCGCCTGCACGGTGCTCCAGGGCGAGTCCGCCGAGCTGCCCCTGCCCGAGGCGAAGACGTGCCCCACCTGGGTGATGCCCAACGCGGACGGCGCGGGCTACTACCGCTCCGCCCTGGACACGCAGATGCTGGGCCGGCTGCTCTCCACCGAGAGCCGCCACCTCTCGCGCGCCGAGCGCGTGGCCCTCCTGGGTGACGTGCAGGCGCTGGTGAACGCCGGGGCGATGCCGGCCGCGGACGCGCTCGGCCTGCTGCCGGGGCTGGCCGGGGAGCGGGACCGCCAGGTGTTCCAGGCGTCGCTGGAGCTGCTGGGCATGCTCCGGCCCTCGCTGCTGTCCGACGCGCGCCAGGCGGACCGGGAGCGCTTCCTGCGCGACACGTATGGGGCGCGGGCCCGGGCGCTCGGCTTCACCCCGCGCGCCAACGAGGACGAGGACACGCGGCTCCTGCGGCCCCTGCTGCTCGAGATTGCCGGCGAGCAGGGCGGGGACCCGAAGCTGGTGGCCGAGGCGAAGCAGCTGACGCAGCAGTGGCTGACGGACGGCAAGGCGGTGTCTCCGGAGCTGCTGCGCACGGCGCTGGGCATCGCCTCGGCGCACGGGGACGCGGCGCTGCATGGCAGGCTGATGACGGCCATGCGCTCGGAGAAGGATCGCCGCAAGCGCGAGCACCTGGTGAGCGCGCTCTCGGGCTTCCGCGAGCCGGCGCTGGTGGAGGAGAACCTGAAGCTGCTGCTGGACAGCTCGGTGGACATGCGCGAGGTGGCGCGGCTGCTCTTCGCCGCGGGCCAGGACCTGCGCTCGCGGGACGTGGCCTACGCCTTCGTGAAGGAGAACTACGACGCGCTCGCCGCGCGGCTGCCGGAGGAGCGGCTGGGGGCGCTGGTGTGGACGGTGGCCGCCTACTGCGACCCGGTGCACCGCCAGGAGGCCGCCGCCTTCTTCACCGAGCGCATGGAGCGCGCCCCGGGTGGAACCCGCTCGCTGGCTCAGGCGTTGGAGCGCATGGACCTGTGCATCGCCTTCAAGGCGGCGCAGGGCTCCAGCGTCGAGTCCTTCCTCGCCTCGCCGAAGAAGGTGCCGACGCGCCCCGGCCGCTGAGTCCTGTCGTCCCCAGGACACTCAGGGCTTTCCGGGCTTTGGCTGGAAAACAGATTCTCCCGCCAGAGCCCGGCTGCCTTGACGCTCCCAGAGGGGGTGCCTAGCCTCTTCACCCGGAGTGGCGGTTCCCGGAGTGGAGGTCTCCCCCCCTTGGAGGCGACGATGGCGCACGCGACGGACGACGGCCTGTCTCCCCTGGTGGTTCCCCAGTCGTCGCCCTCGGAGGAGACGACGTCCGGGGAGGGTCCGCAGCGACCCAGCCTGCCGAGGACTCCACCGCGGGTGTGGCCGCCGGTGTCGCCGGCGGACATGGGGCGGGTGGTGCGGAGGCTGAAGCTGACGGCCGAGCGGCTGCGGGGCGAGGCGCCGCTGCTGGAGGGGGCGGCGTAGGCCCCTGCGGAGCGACTGCGTCCGCTACTTCTTCTTGGACAGGAAGGCGTTGAAGGCCTCGCGGGCCTCGGCGGAGCCGAGCCGTTGGATGAAGAGTGCGCCCTCGCGCGAGAGGGCGTCGTCCACGGTGGCGCGCAGGGGCTCGCGCAGCAGGCGTTTGGTGAGGCGCAGGGACTCGAGGGGCTTGGCGGCGAGCGCGGCGGCGCGCTTCTGGACCACCTCGGCGAGGCTGGCCTCGGGCACCACCTGGTTGATGATGCCGGCGCGCAGGGCGGTGGGCGCGTCGAAGGGGTCGCCGAACATGAGCAGCTCGGAGGCGAGCGCCATGCCGGCCACGCGGGGCAGCAGCACGCTGGAGGCGCCCTCGGGGCTGAGGCCGAGGTTGACGAAGGGCATGCTGAAGACGGCGCGCTCGGAGGCGGCGACGTAGTCACAGTGCAGCAGCAGGGTGGTGCCGATGCCCACGGCCACGCCATCCACGCCGGCCACCACGGGGCGCGAGAGGTGGGCCAGGGCGGCCAGGAAGCGGAAGACGGGGCTGCTCTCGCCGGTGGGCGGGTGCTCGAGGAAGTCCTTCAAGTCATTGCCCGCGGTGAAGGTGCCGCCCGAGCCGGTGAGGACCACCACGCGCACGGCGTCATTGGCGTCGGCCTCGACGAGGGCGCGGGCGGCCGCGTCGTACATCTCGCCGGTGAAGGCGTTCTTCTTCTGGGGCCGGTTGAAGGTGAGGGAGAGGACTCCGGCTTCGAGGTGGGTGAGCAGCGTGTCGGACATGGGAGGGGAGATTAACCGGAGGCCGGGGGAATGGCCCGGGGCTTGCTCTGTCCCCCGGGTGGATGCCTTCCCGCCCCGCCCACGTGTCGCGCTGTCTCCGAGTGGCCACGGTTGCCGTGCCTTCGTGTCAGCGGGGGACGCGGAGGGGCGGAACTGACCGTGGCCTCGGGGCCACACCCCGGTGAATCATGATGACCTCACGTGCCCGAGTGCTGTCCCTCCTGCGTCACCACGGATTGCCGCCGGTGCTGTGGAGCAGCGCGGTGGCGGTGGTGATGCTCTGCCTGCGGCTGGAGTGGAGTGGGAGGAGGAGCTTCATCTTCCTGGTGTGGAACCTGTTCCTGGCGTGGGTGCCGTACGGGATCGCGCTGCTGGCGAGGCTGCTGCAGGCGCGGGGTGAGGCGAGGGCGTGGAACCTGTTGCCCCTGGGAGGGGCGTGGCTGCTGGCGTTTCCGAACGCGCCGTACCTGCTGACGGACTTCATCCACCTGAAGCCGAGGCCTGGGGTGCCGCTGTGGTTCGACGCGGCGATGCTGGCGAGCTTCGCGGCGACGGGGTGGCTGTTGGGGTTGTTGTCGCTGGAGGTGTGGAAGCGGCTGTTGGAGGAGCGGTGGGGGCGGGTGGCGGCGTGGGGAGGGGTGCTGGCGGTGTCGGTGTTGTGCGGCTACGGCATCTACCTGGGGCGCTTCGAGCGGTGGAACAGCTGGAACGTGCTGAACCGGCCCGGCTCGTTGCTGGAGGCGGTGCTGGGGCACGTGAGCGAGCCGCTGGAGTACCGGTGGCTGGTGGGGACGACGGGGGTGTTCGCGGGGCTGGTGCTGCTCTCGTATCTCGTGTTCGAGACACTGGTGCAGCGGCGCCGGACGGAGCGGGCCGGTGCTTGAACTTGTTCAACAGTTGGACGAGTTTCAGGAGAGCGCACCCGAGAGGGTCCTATCGAGACCACTTTCGGCTCTTGGGAGAAGAGCATGATTCAGCCCGGAGCGACTGATTCAGAAGAGTACGTGGAATGGCTCGCTCAGCGTGAACGCATCGTTCTGTCGGATGCGGACTTCGAGCACGTGCAGAAGATTTTGGAGAAACCGCCTGGACCGACTCCAAATTTGAAAGAAGCCGTCGCGAGGCGAAACAGGCGGAGGCGCAGGAGTGAGGCCAATCAGCGAGTTGTGGAAGTGCGCTCGGGGCGGGATTGAGTTGCTTCTCACTGACTACTTCAGTGCTTGTGCGGTCCCACGTCGCCGATGATTGCCTTGCACGTTGATTCCTGAGGGTCGAAATAGAGCCGGTGTCCATCCGGCAGCTTCGTTTTCCACCGAAAAAGACGCGTGACGCCGTCTGGACACAGGAATGTCCGCTCGCCTGGATACTCCCTCAGTTGCGTCGGGCTGTCCGGCGTGACTTTGAACGGGACTTTGTCCGGGTCGAATACCTTGCCATCCCACGCCGAAAAGAAGTCTTGCAAGTCGCGCAGCCGCGCTTTGACCTGCTTGAAGAGATCCGTTCCTGAGCCGAACGCTTCGAGTGCATTCTCCACGTGTGCGCAGAACTCAAGCGCTGGGTAGAGTTCAGCACGTCTCTTCCACAGGTCTCTCGCGTCGGTTGGTTCATTCAGCGGTGGTTTCAGCCACTCGCGGTGCGCTGCGACGTGGGCTTCCACTGCTGCGTGCCGGATCTCCACTTCAGTTGGGGTGACATCGTCTTCGCTCAGCTCTGTCAGTGTGGCCTTCAGGAGTGCACGCTGCCATTTCTCGTGGCTGGGCATGCTGATCGCCAGTCCTCCGAGTTGCACTGCCGCTGCGAGTCCGTATGCGGAGGTCCCCTCGAACGTGCATTCTCCGCCCAGCAGTCGACTCCGTTCCTCTGGAGCCGTGTCTGGTCGCACCAAGGGTGATTTGGTCTGTATGCTGCGCCATGCACTCCGGAGTTCACGCGGGACGTCATCATCGTTGCGCCAATCGCGCACCGAATATCCTTCGCTGATCTCTAGCAGTCCAAGTTCCCGTTCGGCACGGAAGTTCTTCCCGCCAGCGCGCCACGAGGCCTGTATCGTGTCGACGAGCGCCTTCATCATCTCCCGTGCAGCATGGCGATTGGCGACGGGCGTAGCGGACAGCTCGTTGAAGAAGAGTTCCCTGCTCATCGAGTAGCCTCATTGATACTGAGCAGTTCCTCCAGGCTCCGATCCCATTGGTCGAAGAAGTCGCGAGGCCAGTCGGATAGCCGTCCATCTGCGTCTATCTGCGGCGACACCATTCCTCGTGCGCCTTCTCCGGCACGACGATGGAAGAAGTGGGTTCGTACCAACTCTGGCTGGATGAGCTTTTTCGCTATCGCGAGTCGTACTCCATTCAGCACGTGGTCGCTGTGGGTCTCCACTACAACCTGCACACCCTCTTTCGCCGCACGCACGAGGAACTCACCCAGTGCTTCCTGTCCGCGCGGGTGCAGATGCGCTTCGGGGTTCTCGATGATGACGAGTGACCCCGGTCTGGCTCCGAGCACCGCCACGAGGATTGGCAGTGCATAAGTGAGACCAAAGCCGACATTCGTTGACCGATAGCTGCGGCTGGCGACGTCGCCACCGGAGAAGGCATAGCGGAGTTCGGCCAGATTGAGGTTTGCAAACTCCTGGATCCGGAGCTGGGTGCCGGGACTGACCACGCTCAGCCATGCCTCCACCTGGTTGAGGAGCGACGAGGAGGCAGCGTCCTCGCGAATGAGCGCGGGAAGCTGGACTTTCTCCGTGCCGAAGATGGCTAGATAGTGGGCTGCGTACTCGCCGCTTCGCCCGAGCTGCCGCTGCTCGCGGACCGCATGGGTGGAGGTTGGAAAGGCGACTCGAGGACCGATTCGCTCCGCGGTGAGGTACTGGAACCCATCCCGAAATGGGCTCTGTTGGTACGCCTGTTCTGGGATTGGGTCGGATTTCATGGTGAGCACGTCGAGTTCCGGGCTCACATTGAAAAACCACTTCGCCTTGCTGTCATCCCACTGCAGGCCGATGCCGATTTCGTCCTTGGCGGCGCCCTCGTAGAGGGCATCTCGCCCCGTTCCCATCTCTACAAGTTCGCCGTTGAGCGCCAGAGCACCTTTTGGCAGGAGCTCGCGGAGCCACGATTGCCGGAGCAGCAGTAACGACTGGATGACTGTAGATTTCCCTGTCCCGTTGATTCCAGTCAACAAGGTCAGCGCTCCCAGTGGAACGTTCTGCTGCGCGAAGCACTTCAGGTTCGTCAGGGTAATTCCGGTGATCATTTCAGTACACCTCGCAGCAACTCGGCAACACGCTCGAACCGGATGCGCACGCGCTTGGCGTCGCCCGTGGCCTGTGTCACCGATAGGGCGAACTCCGAATCCTCCGAGAGGAGCTTCATCGAAGCCTGGTTCACTTGCTCGCGTCTTTCGGTCAAGCGAGCGAGTTCGTCGTCGGAGTGGAGGGAGAGGTTCACCGACCAGGTTTCGAAAAGCGCCTTGTTGATCGGGTTCATCCGGTCGTTTGCCTGCGTCCGTTTCCTGAAGGCGTAACGACCAAGGATTTCGTGCGCAGCCTTCATTGCTCGCAGGAAGGAACGTGAGAGCTCCTCAAGGCTGGCGGACTCCATCTTGTTCATCTGCCGCATGGCATCGTTCAGGAAGCCATCGAGATCCTGGCTGCGGTAGTGCTCAATGCTCGTCAGGCGGAAGGCGAAGAAACGGAGTATGCACTCGCGGTCTGCCATCCGTTGTGCGCGCAGGCTGCCTCCGGTGGCTTGGATGAACACCTCCTCGCGGGCGAGTTCAGCGAGGAGCTTTGAGGCAGGCCCTTGGTTCAAGGCATGCCGAATTTCCTGCGGGGTGAGCGGGAGCCCGCCGGTGTTGATGCGCTTGAAGAGGTAGTAGCGCACGTCTTCCGGCGTTCCAGGCTGGATGAGGGACACCGTGACCTGGGTCTCCTCGATGCGCCGCTGCATTGGGCGGGGGAGCTGCTGGAACTTCATGCCTTCAAACTGGCGGAGGAACTCGAGCTGGGAAAGCTCTAGCGTGCCATCCAAGATGAACCGCTTGAAAACCGTCAACCGTTGCAGGCCGTCAACGACGAGCCACCGCTCTTCATTGGTGGCATCCATGTAGAATGCTGGAATCGGAATGCGCACGAGTAGCGACTCGATAAGGCGGCTCTGCTCTCGTTCCTTCCACAGACCTCCCTCTCGCTGAAAGTCGGGCATGAGGTCGATTTCCTGCTCCTTCAAACGCTTGAGCAGTAGATCGACGGTCATCACCTTCGTTTCGATGCGGATCTTCGCTGGGTCGAAGGGCTCGATGAGGTCGAGTGTGCTGGTGTCGTCATCGTCGAGAGGTTGTGGAGCGGATTCGAGAAGGCCCGAGTGCGGGGCTGCTGGCTTGTCCTTTTCCGGGATGTCATTGCGCAATAACACCGTGGGGAGCGGCAGATTTGGTACATCGCTTAGATGTTTGCGCTCTAACTCTTGGATACGAGAAGCGAGCAACCTTGCGGTGTCGAGTTTGACAAGGTCTTCGATGTCGTTGGGTACGTGGCATCTGAAAGCCCTAGATGGGGCATCTGAATTAATTCCGTTGCTCAGACGAGCACAGCTAAGGAGTGACAAGACCGCTTGGTAATCAGCGTTTGTGAGAGTTGCGTCACTTTCCCGCATCTTTGCCCACGTAAACCAACGTACGTCTGGGTCCTCTTCAAACTCGTGTCGCAGACGCTTGAGCACGGATTCAACAAGCCGCATCGAGCGGACCGCAGAGCTGGACTCAAGCATGCCGCGGAGCGTGGGCGAGTACAGGTCATTGTGCTGCGAATTAACCTGCTCCACATAAATCGGAACAAGCGCCGCCATCGCTGCATTGAACGGTTCACGTTCCATGCGGTGTGCTTTGCGGAGCCGCTTCCCAGAGATCTGTTCGCCGGTCTCAAGAAAGTGGTGCGTCACCGTGTCCAGTAACTGTCGGGTGTTCCCCTCAAAAGGTGGCGCCACTGTGTCCCTCGTCTTTGCGTCGTCGTGTTCAAGACTCTGCTATCGTTGTAGGGCTCGGAAAACAAGGTCAAGCCCACGGGATGAACGCTCGTAGGCAATGGGCCTGTGGAGCCAGCGAGTTGCTCTGGCGTGCATGGCCCAACATGTTCTTGCTCCTGCTACCGTGCCTGCATGCCTCGCTGTTTCAACACCGATGGCCCGTGCCATGCGGCCACCCATTACCTGCTGCCGCCACTGCGGCGTTTGCCCGAGGTGCACCGGCTCATCGAGCAGCAGTGCTTCTGGGTCCTCCATTCCCCGAGGTTGGTGGGCAAAACGACGGTGCTGCGGGCGTTGGCGGCAGAGCTTACTGCCTCTAACTGCTACGCCGCGCTTTACGTCTCCTTCAATGAGGGTGCGGTGGCCGGGGACGATTTCGCCGAGGTCCAGCGGGCCATCCTCTCGCGCATACACCACGGAGCCAGACTCCATCTGCCTGCGGAATTGTGTCCGCCGCCCTTTCCCAAGGCACCCGAGAGCACGCTCCTGGACTCGGCTCTTTCCAGCTGGGCGCGTACCTGCCCCCGGCCTCTGGTGCTCTTCTTCGACGAAATCGATGCCCTGAGCGGCCTGAGCCTCTTGAGCGTGCTGCGCCAGTTGCGCGCTGGCTTTCCTGACCGCCCCGTGGCCTTCCCCTCCTCTGTTGTCTTGTGCGGCCTTCATGAGATGCGTGACTACAAGGTGACCTCCGGGGCTCAAGACCGTATGAGCGCCGCCAGCTTCTTCAACATCACGGCGGAGTCGCTCACCCTGCGCAACTTCACGCGCGACGAGGTCGCCGAGTTGTACCAGCAACACACAGATGACACCGGGCAGATGTTCCTCCCAGAGGCCATCGACCGGGCGTTCTATTGGACGCAAGGCCAGCCCTGGCTGGTCAACGCCCTGTGGTGGAGCAGTTGGTACCCGACCGGAGTCAAGCGCTCACAGCCACTGATGTGGACGCTGCCAAGAACATTCTCCTCCAGTGCCAGGGCACCCACCTTCATCACCTCGCTCAGCACCTGCGAAAGCCGCGTGTGCGTTGCATCCTTGATCTGATTCTCGCGGGTCTCGCCCTGGGTAATGTGCCCGAGGATGATCTGCGCTTCGTCCAGGACCTGGGGCTGGTGCGCATGGCGCGAGCGGGGGGCCAGGAGTTCTCCAACCCGCTCTACCGGGAGATGTGCTGCGCGCCTGAGCACCCTCCGGCGGCGAGCGGCGCCAACTGGTCCGACCATCGGACCAGTTGCTGACTCGCGCGCCCGGGAGGTCTCTCTCAGCGCGGGCGCACGTGGGCCGTGACGCGGCAGATGGCGTCGGCGAGCAGCGGGGCGAGGCTCACCACCTCGTGCTGGAAGGGCAGCCCCTTGGGCGGCACCAGGCTGTCGGTGGAGAGGAGGCGGCGGATGGGCACCTTGCTCAGCCGCTCCACCGCGGGGCCCACCAGCAGCGCGTGTGTGGCCACCACGGTGATGTCGTCGGCGCTGCCCGCCTCGAGCACCGCTTCCGCCGTCGCCGCGATGGTGCCCGCGGTGGAGATGAGGTCATCCACGATGATGGGCCGCAGTCCGCGCACCTCGCCCACCAGTCCCCGGACGTTCACCTCGGAGCCACTCGTCCGGCTCTTGTGCACGATGGCCATGGGCAGTCCGAGCTGCCGCGCATACCGCTCGGCCAGCTTCACCGCGCCCAGGTCCGGGGACACCACCACCGCGCCCGGGCCCGCGTAGGGCCGCACGGCCTCGGCCAGCAGCGTGCCCGCGTTGAGGTGCTCCAGCGGCACGGTGAAGCACCCCTCCAGCGAGGCCGTGTGCAGGTTCACCGCCATCAGCCGGTCGAAGTGCCCGCGCACCAGCAGGTCCGCCACCAGCTTGCCGCCGAGCGCCTCGCCGGGGTTGGTGCGCCGGTCCTGCCGCGCGTAGCCGAAGTAGGGCAGTACCGCCATGATGCGCGCCGCGCCCGCGCGCCAGCACGCGTCCGCCATCAGCAGCAGCTCCAGCAGGTTCTCCCCCACCGGCGGCGCGGTGGGCTGGATGATGCACACGTTGCGCCCGCGCACGTCCTCGCCGAGCTCCACATGCTGCTCGCCATCCGGGAAGCGCTCGAGCTTGCAGCCGCCGAGGGGGCTGCCGAGTGCCCAGGCGAGGGCCTCGCCCAGGGGGCGGTTCGCGGTGCCGCTGAAGACGGTCAGGTCCATGGTCCCCTCCGCATCCCGCGGGGCCGGACTGGCCGGGGCGGGTGGGGCGCATCATCCCTCATTCCGGGCCTCCCGGGTCGCGGGATTCGCGCACCCGTGCCGAGAGGGCGTCCCGGCCCTCGGAGGCGTGCCGGGAGCCAATGGCGCGCGCCGTGCTTCTCCTAGAGGGGAGACCCTCGCCCCCGGGAGGAGCCATGCGCTTTCGAGACAGGACGGACGCGGGCCGGCAGCTGGCGGCCCTGTTGACGGGATACGCGGCCGAGTCGCCCCTGGTGCTCGGCCTGCCGCGCGGCGGGATTCCGGTGGCGAACGAGGTGGCCCGGGCGCTCGGGGCGCCGCTGGACGTATGGGTGGTGCGCAAGGTGGGGGCGCCGGGGCAGCCGGAGCTGGGCCTGGGGGCGGTGGCCGAGGGCGGGGCGCTCTTCCTGGACCGGGAGATGATGCGCTCGCTGGGCTTCTCCGAGACGGAGGTGATGCAGACGGCCGAGCGGGAGGCGCGGGAGGTGGCGGCCCGTATTGCCCGGTTCCGGGGCGTGCGGCCGGCGCCCGTGCTCGAGGGCCGCACGGTCATCCTGGTGGACGATGGCGTGGCCACGGGCGGCACGGTGCGAGCGGCCCTCCGGGCGCTGAGGACGCGGCGTCCGCGCAGAATCATCCTCGCGGTACCGGTGGGAGCGGTGGAGTCGCTGGACGCGCTGAGCGCGGAGGCGGACGAGGTGGTGTGCGTGCACCCGGCCGAGTTCATGAGCTCGGTGGGCGAGTTCTACGACGACTTCCGGCAGACGACGGACGAGGAGGTGCAGGCGGTGCTGGCGCGGATGCGGAGGGAGCAGGGGCCCGAGTCGGCGATGAACGCCGGGGATGCGTGGTGGGTGTGAGCTTCAGAGGAGGAGCGACATGGCGGTGGAACGGGAAGTCGAGGTGGTGGCGGGAGGAGCGCGGCTCGGGGGGACGCTCGCGGTGCCGGATGGGGCGCGGGGGCTGGTCATCTTCGCGCACGGCAGTGGGAGCAGCCGGCACAGCCCGCGCAACCGGTACGTGGCGTACACGCTGAGGACGGCGGGGTTGGGGACGCTGCTGTTCGACCTGCTGACGGAGGACGAGGAAGCGGAGGACGAGGTGACGGGGGAATTGCGCTTCGACATCGACTTCCTGGCGAGGCGGTTGGGGCAGGTGACGGACTGGGTGTTCGCGAATCCGGAGTTGAGCCGGCTGAGGGTGGGCTACTTCGGCTCGAGCACGGGGGCGGCGGCGGCGCTGGTGGCGGCGGCGGAGAAGCCGGAGGCGATCGGCGCGGTGGTGTCGCGGGGAGGGAGGGCGGACCTGGCGGGGGGCGCGCTGCAGCGGGTGAGGGCGCCGACGCTGCTCATCGTGGGAGGGGCGGATGACATCGTGCTGGACCTGAACGAGCGGGCGCTGGAGCAGATGATTGCGCCGAAGGCGCTGGAGGTGATTCCGGGGGCGACGCACCTGTTCGAGGAGCGAGGAGCGCTGGAGCGGGTGGCGGAGCTGGCGGCGGGCTGGTTCACGCGCTTCCTGGGCGGGACGCTGGAGGTCGAGGCGAGACCCTGAAGGTGCGGGTATCCGTCCCCGTTCTGGAAACCCGGGGTAGACTGCGCGTCCCATGCCCGCACCGACCTCGCCCCCGTGTTTCGTCTGGCTCGATCTGGAGATGACCGGACTGGACCCCGATGAATCGGTCATCATCGAGATCGGGGTCATCATCACGGGGCCGGACCTGGTGCCGAAGGCGGAGATGGAGCGGGTCATCTGGCAGCCGGACGAGGCGCTGGGCCGGATGGAGCCGGTGGTGAAGGAGATGCACACGCGCAACGGGCTGCTCAAGAAGGTGCGCGAGTCCTCGACGTCGCTGCGCGTGGCCGAGCGGGAAATCACCGAGCTGGTGATGAAGCACTGTGGGATGAACGAGGGCATCCTGTGTGGCAACTCCATCCACACGGACCGGCGCTTCCTGGCGAAGTACATGCCGATGCTGGACCGCTACCTGCACTACCGGCAGGTGGACGTGACGAGCATCAAGGTGCTGGGCAACGCGTGGTTCCCGGACATGGTGCCGCTCAAGAAGACGTCGTCGGGGCACACGGCGCTGGCGGACCTGCGCGCGAGCATCGCCGAGCTGACGCACTACCGCACGCACCTGTTCCGCGCGGCCACGGGCGGGAGCGGGACCTGAGGGTGCCCGGGGTGTAGACCCCCACCCCGCCCGGGGGGAGAGGGAGTGCGCCTCAGTGCGCCTTGTTCAGCTCGGCGGCCACGGTGTCCAGCAGGTCATCGAGCTCGAAGGGCTTGGCGAGGAAGCGGCTGCCCTGCAGCTCCGACTTGGAGACGCGCCCGGCGCTCATCACCACCACGGGGGTGGTGCGCAGCTCCGGGTCCTCCTTGAGCCGGCGCAGCATCTCCTGCCCGTCCATCACCGGCATCATCAAATCCAGCAGGATGAGGTCCGGGCGGTCCTTGCGCACGTGGTCGAGTCCCTCGGCCCCGTTGGCGGCGGTGGACACCTCGTACCCCTCCACGGAGAGAATGTCCGTGAGGGCCTCCAGGATGGCCACCTCGTCATCCACGATGAGGAGCTTGCTCATGCGCGGCTCCGCTTCCGGGAGGGCTGGCGCCGGACCGCCTTCTTGAGACGGGAGCGCTTCGTCTTCACATTCAGCGGCCGGGCCAGTCCGGTGAGGATGGCCTCGGCGCTCTCGAAGGTCTCGGCCACGTCGATGCCCCGAGTCGAGATGGAGAATTCACGCAGCGAGGGCTGATAGTCGCTCTCGCGCATCTTGAGGATGGACAGCATCCGGTACAGCTGGGCGCGGAACTCCACATACCGGAGGAAGACGATGTTGTCGACGATGGCTTCCACGCCCTCCAGCCTTGCTTCCAGCCGGGGGCCGAAGAGCACCTGGGTCTGCTGGGTCATCACCGAGGTGACGCCCCGGGAGCGCAGCACGTTGAGCAGCGCGGTGAGGAAGCCCGGGGCCCGGCTGGGCTCCAGCGGCTCCTGCATCAGGGGCTCCAGGCCGTCGAGCACCAGCCGCTGGATGCCGTGGCGCTCCACCAGGTCCAGCAGCTCGTGCGCCAGCGCGTCCGGGAGCGTCTCCACCGCCGCCCGTGTCTCCACCACCAGCCGGCCCGAGTCCACCCAGGGCCGCAGCCGCAGGCCCACGCCGTCGGCCTTCGCCAGCAGCCGGGGGGGCGTCTCCATGAAGCCGAAGTAGAGGCCGGGCTCGCCCTGGCGCGCGCCGCTCTCCAGGAAGTGCAGCCCCAGCAGCGTCTTGCCGCTGCCCGGCGAGCCGAGCAACAGCGTGGACGAGTGGGGCCGCACCCCGCCCTGCATCATCTCGTCCAGGTGAGGCAGACCGAAGCCCTGCCGCCGCTCCAACTCCAGCTCCTCCTGGGGTGGCTCGCGGTGCAGGCTCTCCAGGCGCGGGTAGACGCTCAGCCCCTGCTCGGTGATGTCGAAGGTGTGCCGGCCGAGCAGCTGGGACTCGCCGCGCAGCTTCGTCACCTCCACGGTGCGCACCGCCCGCAGTCCCCGCTGCTGCAGCTCGAGCACCACCACCCCATCCACCATGGCGAACTGCGGGTCCGCCGCGTTCTCCTGCCGGTTGGTGAGCACCAGCGTGGTGCAGCCGGCCAGCGCGTTGTGCACGCCCAGCCCGTGGAGGAACTCGCGGAAGGCCAGCACCGAGCCGGCGCTCTCCTGCGCCGCCAGCAGCCCGTCCACCACCAGCACCGTGGCCTCGTGCTCGCGCACCGCGCGGTACAGCAGCTTCGCCAGTCCCTCCAGGCCCTCGGCCTTGAGCGTGGCGTAGCCGCTCACGTAGTGCAGCGCCTGGCCGATGACGTCCCGCCGGAAGAAGTGCATGCGGCGCAGGTGCGTCGTCATCCGCCCGTGGGACTCGGACAGCATGGTGACGAACACCGCCCGCCCGCCGTTGGCCACGTGCGAGAAGCAGAGCTGGTTGCCCAGGATGGTCTTCCCCGTGCCGGGCGCGCCGGTGACCATATAGGTGCCCCCGTGGAGCCACCCACCCCTGAGCAAGGCGTCCAGACCGGGGGACCCGGTGGACACCCGCCGCGTGGACTCCTCGGGCTGCTCGGCTTCGCTCACGCTCCCCATCTCCTCTCGCCCAGTGGACACTACTGACCCCGCTTACGTCCCGAGGAGAATTCCGCTGCGAGTGTCTGCCTGTGTCCGAACGCTCACGGCTCTGTTGGCTTCTGAACGCTCGAGGGCGCGGCGTGTGTCTGGAGGCGCTCGCGCAGCAGGTGCTTCTGCACCTTGCCGAGCGCGTTGCGGGGCAGGGCGTCCACGAAGTCGACGCGGCGGGGCTTCTTGAAGCTGGCGAGCCGGTCCTTGCAGTAGTCGGCCAGCGCCTGGGCCGTGGGCGCGGGCGAGCGCGGGACGACGACGGCCACCACCTGCTCGCCGAAGTCCGGGTCCGGCAG
The DNA here is from genome assembly GCF_036277355.1 of Archangium sp. GTDB lineage: Bacteria > Myxococcota > Myxococcia > Myxococcales > Myxococcaceae > Archangium. The sequence goes on along the minus strand of NZ_DASUNC010000096.1, from coordinate 3,519 downwards.
GCCGAGCACCGCCACCTCGGCGACGCCCGGGTGCGTGGCGAGCACCTCCTCCACCTCGCGCGGGTACACGTTGAAGCCGCCGCTGATGATGAGCTCGCGCGCGCGGCCCGTAATCTGGAAGTAGCCGTCCCTGTCCCGCAGGCCGAGGTCGCCGGTACGGAACCAGCCCTCGGCGTCGAAGGACTCGGCGGTGGCGTCCGGGCGCTGCCAGTAGCCGGCGAAGACGTGGGGGCCGCGCACCTCGATTTCGCCCGTCTCGCCGTCCGGGAGCGGCTGGCGGGTACGCACGTCCACCACGCGCGCCTCCTGGCCGGGGTAGGGCATGCCCACGGTGCCGGGGCGGCGCTCGCCCTCGTAGGGGTTGGTGGTGTTCATGAGGGTCTCCGTCATGCCGTAGCGCTCGAGGATGCGCTGGCCGAACGTCTCCTCCACGTCGTGGAAGAGCTGGGGGCTGAGCGGCGCGGAGCCGGAGACGAGCAGCCGGAGGGGACGGGGACGCAGCCCGGTGCGGCGGGCCTCCTCGACGAGCCGGCCGTACATGGTGGGCACGCCGAAGAACATCGTGAGGGAGCTGTCCTCCTGGAGGGCGGAGAGGACCTCGGGGGCGGCGAAGCGGCGGCGCAGGTCCACGCTGCCACCGGAGTAGAGCGTGCCGTGCAGGCCCACCATGAGGCCGTGGGTGTGGAAGAGCGGGAGGGTGAGCAGGAGCCTGTCGTGCTCCGTCCAGCGCCAGGCCTCGGCGACGGCGCGCACGTTGGCGAGCAGGTTGCGGTGCAGCAGCATGGCGCCCTTGGAGCGGCCGGTGGTGCCGGAGGTGTAGCCGAGCACGGCGAGCTGCTCGCCCCGGGGCAGGGGCAGCGAGGCGTGGGCATCTCCCTCGGCGAGCAGCGCGTCGAAGTCCACCGTGGGCCAGGGCCCGGGCGCGCCCGGCGGCCCGTCGGGTTGCTGCTCGGTGACGAGCCACTCCAGCGCGGGCAGCTGCGCCTTGAGTGGGGCGAGCTCGGCGGCCCCGGCGGCCCCGGTGACACAGGCGCGCGCGCCGGAGTCGGAGAGGATGTGGCCCAGCTCCACCTGCCGGTACTGCGTGTTGACGAGGACGACGACGCCCCCGGCGGCTTGGGTGCCCAGGTAGGCGATGACGAAGGCGGGGCTGTTCTCCAGGAAGAGGGCCACGCGCTCGCCGGACTTCAGCCCCCGGCGCTGGAGGGCGCTGGCGAAGGCGGTGACCTGGCCGGCGAGCGGGCCGGCGGTGAAGCGCCGCTGCTCGAAGTCCAGGACGGGCCGCTCGGGAGCCTGACGGGCGCGGGAGAGGAAGAGCTCGAGGAGGGAGGTCGCCATGGGCGCGGAAGCTACCCCCGGGGAGCCCGTTCCGCACTAACCTGCGTGACTCAACACTTTCGAGGGGAAACGCCGTGGGGATCGCCCGAATCGTGGGATTCATGCTCGTCGTCGCCGGTACCGTCTTCCTGGTGACCGCCTACCGTGCCACCGGCTCGCTGTCGGAGCGCGCCGTGGAGACGTTCACCGGCCGCTACAGCGAGCGCACCCAGCGGGACCTGGTCCTGGGCGCCGCGGGCGTGGTGGGTGGCGTGCTGCTCATCGCCTTCGGCGGTGGGGGCGGCGGGCGCCGGCGCCGCTAGCGCACCTCCGTCACATCTCCCGGCCCGCCCCCCCATCCCGCTCGGATCCCTTGAATTCAATTCCCTTTCAAGAAGCGGGAAACCCGGGGGCTCGTACAGACCCGGGAGGACAGGTATGTGGGCGTGGGCTACAAGGAGGAGACGCTGGTGACGGTCCTGTGCGCCACGACGGAAGCGAGCTGCTGAGCCATGGAGGAGTCCTCGTTGGAGGAGCGGGCGCGGCGGGTGTTGGAGGCCTGCCGGCGCGCGGGTGAGCGGCTGGTGCTGGCCGAGGCGAGTACGGGAGGACTCGTGTGCGCGAGCCTCACGGACATCGCCGGGGCATCGGCCGTGGTGGAGCGCGGCTTCGTGCCCTACTCGAACGAGGCGAAGACGGAGCTGCTCGGCGTGCCGGTGGAGCTGATGGTGGCTCACGGAGCGGTCAGCGAGCAGGTGGCCCTGGCGCTTGCACAGGGGGCGCTGGTCCGCTCGCATGCCACGCTGGCGCTCGCGGAGACGGGGATCGCCGGTCCCTCGGGAGGCACGGAGGCGAAGCCCGTGGGGCTCGTCCACCTCGCGGTGGCCCGGCGGGATGGGACGCACGTGGGTGAGCGCCACGTCTTCACGGGGGACCGGAAGGAGATCCGCCGGGCGGCGGCGGCGCGAGGGTTGGAGCTGTTGCTCTCCTTGCTGGAGAGAAGCTGACTCCCCGGCATGGGGGGAGATCCCACCTCCCGGGAGACGAATGTTAGGCTCGAGGAGAGTGGCCGTGTATCGGATCGACGTCGACCAACAGCACGCCATCATCGAGCTCGTCCTGGACGGGCGCATCCGCCCGGGTGGCGCGCGAGAGCGGGACGGACAAGATCCTCCGCCGCTTCACGGACGACCAGTCGGCGCGGCGCTGGCTCATCCACGGGGACGAGGAAGCGCTCTCCGCGTAGGCTCGCTCCTCTAAACCGCGTTGAACTTCACGCCTCCTTCGGCTTCCATGGGCTGGAGGTGGATCATGCGCGCTGACTCGTCAGGGGCGAGGGGGACGGGACTGCTGCTCGTCCTGGCCCTGCTGTCCAACGCCTGTGTGTCGCTGACGTCACCGCCAGTGCGGGGGCGGAGCCTGCACTACACCCCGCACGGCGCCACCGGGACCGCAGTGGCCGGAGGGGCGCCACCCTCTCCTGCTTCCGAGACACCTGAGCGGCTGCACCGTCGCCGGGGCCCCCGGGAAGCCGTGACGGCGGTGGGCCCTGGCAACTCCGACGCGACTGGGTGGCGGAGCGCCCTCGCTGCCCACCTGGCCTTTCGCAAGGGCGTGGGCGAGGTATCCGGCTCCACCCGCCGCCTCTCCGGCGAGCTCTCCAGACTCGAGGCCAGCTACTCGGGCATTGCCCGCGTGGGCAACGGCATCTTCGTCCGCTACGTCGACCATGGCGAAGCTCAGCTGCGGTGGATTGACGCCGAGCTCGCCGCCGCCACGAAGCTCGCCGCCGAGGCGTCGCAGGTGGAGGACCCGGACATGCAGCTCGCCCTGCTGCGCATGGCGGGCCCACGGCTGGAGGCCGCGATGATGGGCTCCCTGCTGCTGGCCGTATGGGTCGACTTCCTCACCCTCACCGATGCGGCACTCTCCCGGCGCCTCAACAGCGTGGAGGTGCTCTTCATGAGGATGGATGGCTGGCAGAAGATGCTGGAGCCCGCCATGACGGCGCTCTCCTCGTTGGAGCCGGAGCAGGTGGAGGCAGCGGCGCGGGACATGCCTGCCCTGGTGGGCCACCTCACGCGCGAGCTCGCCGAGCTCCTCGAGACCATGAACAAGGGGGTGAAGGTCCTCGAGGCGGCGCTGCTGTTGAAGGAGTCCATGGAGGCGCTCACCCTCGTGTCGGCGCTGAAGTTCACCCTG
>NZ_DASUNC010000095.1:0-19828 GCF_036277355.1 Archangium sp. | reverse complement strand
CAAAAAAGAGCCCACCGCGCTCGACCTTGTAGACGATCCCGAGGCCCCCCGCGCCCAAGAACCCCACCACCTTGTAGTCCCCGATCATGTCGCCGATGTCCGGGTGCCTGAGTGTCAGTCCCACGCTCTACCTCACCTCCTAGATGGGGGAGCGTAGCATAACCGCAGGGATGCGGCTCAGACAGCGGGACCGGAGCGGCAGGTGGACCCCTCCAAGGCTCGCGACCGCTCCAAGTCGGCCGCTCCACCTACCGCCCCGGTCCCCATTCCGGGACGGGCCTATTCCTCGCGCATCGGCGCGGCGTCGAGCACGCGCAGCAACTCGCACCCGACTTTGACCTTGGACTCTGGCCACGTCCGCAGGAGCCCGACAGCCTTCCGGGTCTCGGGTGACAGAGCCTTGTCAGTGGTAGGCATCTCGCGCGCGCTCATATCCAGGAGCACAGCCGGGGAAACACCCAAGGCGACCGCGAGCCTTCGCAGCGCTGGAACGCTCGGCATCATCCCGCCGCGCTCGATGCGCCCATACACGGCCGGGCTCATCCTTGCCGCATCGGCTACTTGTGCCTGAGTGAGCCCGAGCGCCTCGCGTGCGGTTCGGGCTGCCTCGCCGAGTCTCTTTTGTAGAAGGTCATCTTCCATGCGGTATGCCTCTCAGATGATGGCGCCATTTTCCTTATCACGCTTGCCTTGCTGCTGCCTCCTCTTGTTGAGCTTGGCCAACCCGGTCGCTGTTCCCTTGAAGATGGCGAACTGCTCGTCATCCATCGTTCGCACCAGTCGCAGCAACCGCCTGATTTCCGGCGTCAGTTCTTCGTCGGGTGCCGGTTGGGTCTGAGTGGCTTCCCTTTCGACGAGCCCCACAAGCAAGTCAGCAGAGAGCCCAAGCGCAACGCAGATCTTCGTTAGCGTTGGCGTGCTCGGAAGCATGGCGCCTCGCTCCAGCCTCCCATACACTTCCGGCGTCAACCTGACTCGCTCGGCTATGTCCTCCTGAGTCAGTTTCAATTTCAACCGGGCCGCCCGCGCAGCCTTACCGATTTGAATACTGAGTTCGGTTCGGTTTCTCCCCTTGGTGGCGCTCTCCTTCTTACCTGGCTTCCCTTTCATTGACCTAACCCTCGTCCTCGTCGGGCGTTAGCGCCGTCCGCTCGATGGGGTTCGCCGTCAGTCGCTTGACCCTCGCGGCAGCCTCGAAAATGGCCTTCAGCTCTGCTGCGATTTCATCGGCGAGGACCGGCGGCTCTACAGTCCCCAGGTAGACGAGTAGTTCCTCGCGCATCTCGGCGGCAGAAAAACGCTCGCGCGGATCCGGTTGGAGCGCACGCCGGACAATGGACCGCAAAGGAGCGGGCGCGAACTCAAGTCGACGTTCCGCTTCCGAAGGGTGAAAGCGCAGCAGCCGGTAAGCCACCACGTCCAGGCTTAGCTGTGCGGTCCGCTCGGCACGCACAGGGAATGAGAACCCGACCGGGGCACCCTCCACGGGGGCATCAGTCGGGTCGAGCGGGTATTCGGCCAGCAGCATTTCAAGCAGCACGAGCCCGAGCGAGAACACGTCCGCTCTGCCGTCAATCGCTCCCCCGATAAGCGGGTCGGCTCGGCCCCCGGTGGACTCCATCGCAGCTCGCAGAACCTCGGGTGCACAGTAGGCCGGGTCGCCGCGCAGCAGGCCGGGCGGCGTCTTCAAACGGTCGCGCAGCTCCGAGTACGCAGCACCGAAATTCACGAGCTTGACGCGCCCATCAAACCCGAGACGGATTCGCATGGGACCCACCGCGCGATGAACGATGTGCATCGGGTGGCCTTCGCTGCTAATGCGCCCGTGAGCGTAAGCAAGCGCACCCGCTACTTCCGCCGCGACGTATGCTGCGAAGGCGGACGACAGACGGCGCTCCACCAGCAACGCGAAATCCATCGCGGTGAGGAGATAGCAACCGCGCAAGTGCTCCATGACCACGTAGGCGGTGTCACCATGGAAAGCGAAGCCGTAAACCCTGGCGATGCCCGGGTGCTCCAGGTGCGACGCGAGCTGCACCTCTTCCCAAACCCGCTCGCTCCTCTCACGGTCTGAGGGCACCTGCACAGGCTTGAGAATGACCCTCGAGCGACGGACCCCGCTTTCGCTGATGGGTTTCCTCCAAGCAAGAAGAAGCGTGTCGTAGTCCCGGTTTAGAACCTGGGTGTCGTAAACCTCGTATTTGAAGCCTTCGAATTCGAAGATAAGACGCGGGCCGGAGCTGTCCGCCATGATGTGCTCTCCTTACGAAGCCCTACAGCCTGTCGAGGTTGGGGATGTCCGCACGTCGCCAGCTCTCGCCGTCTGCGCGTGTGTAGAACACGCCCATTTCAAACTCAGCCGCGCCTGCCCCGTGGTCGCGAACCTCGACCCTACCAATCCACCGCGCAGGCTCGCCGGTAAGCGCTGCCGCGAGGAAGCCATCCTGACGGAGAAGAAAAAGGCTCCGGTACTCCTGCACCATCCGGCTCAGGTCCCAGCGGGACAGCCCTTGTCCGTGCTGCTCGGCGTAGCGCAGCAGCTCGTCAGCAACGAAACGGGGTGCGTAGTGCTGCGGCAGGTAAGGCAGAATCGCGAGGTGCCGACGCAGCTGCTCGGCCTGCACAGGCGACATGCTCCGCCCCTGGGGGATGGCTTCAACAGGCAGCCCGGCCCCCAGCAGCAGCGCGCCGAACTCATCCAGGCCCGACAGCGCGTCGCGGGTCGCGGCAAGGGCCTCCGGGGGCGGGCGGCTCGCGCACGCAGTCGCGCCGGAGGCGAGCACCGCCAGCAGCGCAAGCAAGCTCAGCGAGGCATGAGCCGAAAAGCAGGCAACGGAAATCAACCTCATACGAGAGCGCGGTTCGCTCAGCACGGGGCACCACCTCCAGCGCGTTGGTTGGTGAGACGGCGAAACGCCCGGAGAGGTAACACAGTCATATGAGCAGGGGAAGCCCGGGAGTCCTGAACATATACGAAACATACAATGCGCGGATTGCGCGATTAGGCCCGAGTCAGGGAAATCAGCACAGAAATGTTCCCTACATGTATGGGTTAACCAAGCCGCTCGTGCGCGGCGTGTGCCCTTGCAGGACTCGGCAAGGCGCGGACCTGTTGACCACTCACGCGCGACGGGTCGACCTGGTCCGTCATTACCGGGCCGATCCTATGAGTGCCGGGGCCCGGTGGTGGCCACGCTGTCGCTACCCGTCTCCCTTGCTTGCCCGTCTGGATGCACGCTGTGCTTTTGGCACGTCCATACGGGCCGGACAGGAGGCCACGTCGACGCGGGCCTCGTGGTGAGCATCCAGGCAGGCCGAACGGCCATTCGCCGCGCGCCTCGTGGGGGGCGCTGGCTGTGTCGATGCGGGCCATGCTCCATTCACTCGCCTGTGCGGCCCTTGGTTGCCCGGCTGCACTCTTGCCGATCACCCCTCGCGCTTTGTTCGTGGCCTGGACACGCGGCTTTACGCTGTGTCACTGCTGGCGTGGGTAGTTCTTGGGCTGTTGGGTGTGTCGTTCAGGGCGGGTAGGTGATGAACAAGATCGAATCCCTGGAGGGAAAACCCTCCGTGTGTGGCGCATTCGTGCGCCGTTGTTGGCTGGCAGGTGAGGACGCCGGGAAAAACGCCGGTAGTCGCTCCATGCGCCGTCTGTGGTCACTCCAGGCCGCGCCTGTGGCCACTTGCCTGGGGGCCAGCGCTGGGGGTCGGCGGGAAGCTCGCGCGTCCATGCACCAGCAGCGCGGCATTCTCTGGAGTGCGGCCCGTTCTCCAACCCGGAGAGCAACGCCAGTGCAGGACGGGAGCCAGCCATGAGCACGCCCCCGGTTGCTGCGGACGCCGCGCCCGCGTTTCTCACGGTGGAGGAAGCCGCCGAAATACTGCGCGTGAACAGGAAGACTCTCTACGAAGCGATCCGGCTTGAGCAGGTTCCCGGCGTCGCTCGCATCGGAAAAACCCTCCGCATCCGCCGCGCTGCCCTGCTAGAATGGACAGCCGGTAAGGGCCGTGATTCTGCGCTCGGGAGTCGGAAATGAGCGTCAGATTGCGGAAGTGGCAGAACAAGGCAGGGAAGGTCGAGGAGGCTTGGCAAGTGGACTTCATGTTCCACCACCCGGACGGACGGCGACAGCGAGTCGTGAAGTTCTCGCCTGTGCAGACGCGCCGGGGTGCCGAGCAGTACGAGCGCGAATTGCGCGCCTCCCTCTTCAATGGAACCTTCGGAAAGGAGAACAACACCGGGGAGCGCCCCATGACGTTGGCGGAGTTCGCTCCGCGCTTCCGGACCTACAGCGAAAACAACAACAAGCACTCCAGCGTCGTCAGCAAGAGCCAAATCCTGGAGTCTCACATCCTGCCGTTTTTCGGTGAAATGGCGCTGGCTGCCATTGGCTCGGCTGAGATGGAGGATTTCAAGGCTGTCATGCGCAAGAAGAAGTCGGCAGCGCGCGCCCGGAAGGCGGCCCCCACGCGGGCAGCCCTCCGCAAGCGCAACGGCGAGGAACCAAAGCCGCTGAGCCTCAAAACCATCAACAACGTGTTGACGGTGTTGAGCAAGCTGCTGGCGGTCGCGGAAGAGCAGCGGGTCATCGAGCAGGCTCCGCGCGTGAGGCTCTTCGCGAAGCTGCCGAAGCCGCCCTTTGATTTCCTCACCTTCGAGGAGGCAGAGCGCCTGAGCAACGCCGCCGAGCCGGAATGGCGAGCGCTGCTGCTGGTGGCGCTCAAGGCGGGGCTGCGGCAAGGGGAGCTGATCGGGCTCCAGTGGAGCGACGTGGACTTCCAGCGCGGCAAGCTGCACGTCCGCCGTACCATCTGGCGCGGGGTCTCGGGCTTGCCCAAGGGTGGACGCGAGCGGACGGTGGAACTGCCCAGCTCGGCAGTGGACGCACTCAAGGGACACCGACACCTGCGCGGCCCTTACGTGTTCTGCCAGGAGGACGGTCGGCCGCTTACCGACGGGCTGCTCAAGCTGCCGCTGCGCCGGGCCCTCCAGCGGGCGGGCATCACCCGCGAGCAGGGCCGCATCGGCTGGCACGACCTGCGGCACACCTACGGTAGCCACCTCGCCATGAGGAGGATACCGCTGACGGTCATCAAGGAGCTGATGGGGCACGCGACCATCGACATGACGGAGCGCTACGCCCACCTGAGCCCGGACACGCGCAGAGAGGCGGTCGGGGTTCTCGACCGGCCCTCTGCGCCCGCGTGCGACATACGTGCAACACGGATGGAGGAAGCTGCCAACCACCCGTAAGCACGGCGTAAAATAGTGGAAGCGGCGGGAATCGAACCCACCGTCCGTGAAGTCAGCCGCTCACGGGCTCTTGGGACACGGAGGGTTTGCAGGACAGCGGCCCTCCACATCCCGAGGCGTCGTCTCCGTACAGCCGGCCACATCTGCGAAGGTGTTGGAGCCCAGGAAGCTCACGTCCGAGGCGCCGCTCCACCCCCGGAGGATGCCGTGGCCAGCGCTGTACTCGACGCGGGAGCCGGTGATGAAGGCCGCCGTGGGCTGGTTGAACAGCAGGATCGCCGAGCTCACCGAGAAAGAGCCCGCCAAGTAGTTGCACCCGTAGCTCGAGCACTGGCAGTCCCCTCCCGCGTAGCGCACCCGCACATTCTGCAGCGTGACGCGCACCTCCACGCCCGCCTCCACGGTGAGCGTGGCCTGGGCGCCGGCACCGCCCACAGTCAGTCCGTCCATGCGGTAGGGCACGCCTACGTCTCTCAGGGTGGCGTCCTGGCCCAGATAGTAGACGCTCGAAGAGGCCACCTCGGAGCTCACGGAGATCGCATCCGGGCGGTTGCCGGTATAGCGCCCGCTGGGCACTGTCCCCAGGGCGTTGGGGTTGAGCGCCAGGGGCTCGGGCAGGGCCTGGCTGCCGGAGGCGGTGATCGTCAGCTTTGTGGAGCCCTCGGCGAAGCCGGTGGTGCCAGCCAGCACCGCGCCAGGGCTGGTGGAGCCTTGAATGGTGACGTGCTCCACGAAGAGCTGTCCGCGCTGGAGCCTACAGGCTCAAGACGTGCCAACGCCGGGAGGACGGCGTGGCAGGCGCACCACGAAGGTGGTCGTGCCGTCAGCGGAGTGCCCCTCGAGCGTGCCGCCGTGCGAGAGCACGATCTGCTGGGCGATGTAGAGGCCGAGGCCAAGATTCCCGCTCGCCGACTTCTCGTGATGGCGCGCTCGGCGGAACGGCTCGAAGATGAACGGGAGGACGTCCGCGGGAATGGGCTCGCCCTGGTTGCTGATCTCGACGACGACGGCCGCTCCGTCGGAGCGTGCCTTGATGACCACGGCCGTCCCAGGCGTGGCGTACTGGATGGCGTTGCCCGTGAGGTTGGAGAAGACTTCCGCCAGACGATCCGCGTCCCAGGCGCCTGTCACGTCGCCTTCGACCTCCAGTTGAAGGGCCGCCTCGAACTCCTCGACGACGCCTTGGCAGATCTCACGCAGGTCGGCCGGCTTCGGTTCGATCAACAACCCGCCACCCAGACGCGCGCGCGTGAGATCGAGCAACTGGGTGATCATCCGGCTCATGCGTTGGCCACTGCGGATGATGCGCGCGGCCGTCTCCGCGTCGTGCGTGTCGAGATGTCCGCGCCGAAGCAGCGACGCGGCGGCCATGCCGATCGACGCCAGCGGGTTGCGCAGGTCGTGCCCGAGGATGCCAATGAACATCTCCCGGAACTCGGCCACCGAGCGCAGCTCGCGCTCGCTCTCCTCCGCGCGCTCCTTGGCCGCGTCCGCCGCGTCCGCCAGCTCTTGCGCCTGAATCGTTGCGCCGACCATCCGCTCGTTCGCTTCGCGCTGGTCGACGAGCACCGTATCGGAGTGAGAGCGCTCGCCGCTGAGATCCTTGTCGGTGGACTCGCGTGCGACCGCCAAGAGCCTGCGCCTCCTCTCATCGTGGCCGTCGGACTTGTCCCGTTCGACGCGCAGGCTCTTGTCGGTCTGGTCGCGTCTCGGGGAGAGGGGGTGGCGCACGCCCTCGGCGGCGGAATACGCCAGGCGCACGAGCACGTCGGCCGGCGGGCCGAGCACGGACAGAGAGCGGATCGTCTCGTCGTCCAGCTCGACGGTGATGCTTTGCTTTGTCATGACTCGCCCCTTGTGCACACGCATGTACCCGTTCAGCGCCAGGAGGGCGCTTCCAGTTCCTGCTTCGTCATCCGCCTCCTCTGTCCTCGCCGCTCGGAGTGCCTGTAAGCAGGCCCTTGAACCCCTTGAGCGCCCGGCCCACGGCGATCCCGCCGTCCGGCGAGATCTCGTACTCCCTCAGGTCCTTGCTGTGCTGGCTGGAGCGCACCTTGACGACCGCCATGGCCCGCTTGAGCTGCCCGTCGAGCTCGACGTAGCGCTGGATGATGATGGCGTCCGTCAAGAACGCGATGCCCTGGGGGCTGAACCGAAGATCGTTGTAGGAGTCGGCCATCTCCACCGTCGCCAGGACCGTGACGCCGAGCCCTGTCAGCGCTCCCATCATCCGGTACAGTGACTCGCGAAAGTCCTCCCGGAACGTGGGCGCGAGCGCCAGCTCCAGACCGGACAGCGAGTCGATCACCGCCCGCTTGGCGCCCAGGCGCTTCACGGCATTCTGAAGCTCCAGCAAGGTCTCGTCGATCGAGAGATCCAACGGGCGCAGGTAGAGCACTTCCAACCGCTTCTCGCGGACCAGCTTCTCGAATTCCTGCCCGCGCGGCGTGGTCTGGAGATAGTCGTTGGGCCGCTTCTCGAAGATGGCCACGATCCCGTTCTCGCCGCGCGAGGCTCCCTCGACGATGAATTGATTGGAGAGCACCGTCTTGCCCGAACCCGAAGGCCCGGCGATGAGCATGGAGTACCCGCTCGGGATGCCACCCCCTAACATCTCGTCGAGGCTTGGCACTCCGGTCGAGAGGCGATGTTCGAGCGGGTGCCCGGCGATGAGCTCCGCCGGCTTGAGCAGCCGCGGGAAGACGCTGTAGCCCGCGTCCGTGATGCGGGCCGTGTGCAGGCCGGGGATCTGCCCCTGGCCCCGCATCTTCATCACCTGCAGCTTGCGCACGACGGAGTTGCGATCGATGGCCTGGGAGAGCCAGATAAGCCCGTCGGCCACCGTGAACACCGCGCTGTCATGCTCGCCGTCCGCATACTCCCCAATGAGGAAGGTGGTGGCCTCGTAGCTGGTGAGCGTCAGCGCCAGGCGCTGCATGAAGTCCGACAGCTCACGCTCGCCGCCTGGCCCGGTGGCGAGCGTGCTTCGCTCCATGGCCCGAAAGGAGTCCACGACGACGATGCTCGGAGCCGACTTCTCGATCTCATGCACGATGGCCTCCAGCACCTTCCCCATCCCTCCGTCGAGCGCCTGCTGGCCGAGGTGGATGAAGCGAACCGTGCCGTCGCCCACCTTGGCGGCGTCGAAGAAGTCGTACTGTTGCTGATAGCGAAGCATCTTGATGGGAGGCTCGCCGATGATGCTGAAGTACACCGCCCTCCGCTCGGGGCTCGCGTTCGCGAACGCGATCTGATGCGCCATCGTCGTCTTGCCGCAGCCTGGGCCGCCGGCGATCAGGTTGAAGGAGAATTCCGGAATCCCGCCGCCCAAGACTTCATCGAGCCCCGGCACCCCGGTGCTCAGCTTGCGAATCGCAACGCTGTCGCTCATTCGTTTGTCTCCCAGGGTGCCGCCCCTTCGAGTGTCGGCCAGGCGCTGCGGAGTACCTGGTTCGTCAGTCGCTCTCCGATAAAGGTCGTGAGGAGCGCGAAGAAGGTTGCAAACAGCATCGCGGCCGACTCCAGGGTGACGGCGGGATCCTTGGCCTGCAGCCGCTCGCGCAGCTTCGTCGAGCTTTCGAGGCTGGAGACTTCGGCGAAGCACTCGAAATCGCCTTTCGCCAGCTTTGCGCTCCTCAGGAACAACAGCTGGACGCCGATGGAGCCCACCAGGGGCGCCATGTGCGCATGGATCTTGTCGTAGACACGGCTGGCGGCCGTCGTCGCAGGCTCGCCCGCGCTGCCGGCCGCACCCTCGTGCGCCAGCAATCGCCGGGCTCGCTCCAGCTGCGCCGGGTTCGGGCGGGTCACGGTTCCGCCGCGCTCATGGAGTCTCGTGAGGCTCCGTCCTGCTCGACATCGAGCGGGGATTCGGGACCCCGCGGCTTCTCATCCAGCGTGCGCACCATGGCTCTCTTCCTCGACCTTGTGCGTGGGGCCGTCAATGACGTCTTCAAGTCGGCTGGGGGGAGAATGGGCGTAAGCAGCCAGGGCGCTCCCAGCCGGAGCTCAGGGCCCTCTTACCACGGTTACCGTCGCTTCTTGAGCCAGCGCGTCACGCTGACCTTGCGTAGTCGGCAACGGAACAGGTGGGGCTTGCCCCGGATTGGGTGGACACAGGGGTGATGCTGACGCCCTCTTCATCGTCCACCACCAACGCAGTACGCGCCATTCTGGAGCACCCGTCACTGCCCACGCGGCCTGCTCAGCTGGCTGCAGCGCAGGGGCCACCCCAGTTCGCGTGGTGTTGAGCCTCGAGCAGTCACGCTGCCAAAGACGCCCACGCCCCTGCTGCCTCCCCCTGGGGAGGCCACTGGGCCGGCGTGTGCTCCAGGGGGCCGCACCGTGTCTCCACCAGCCCGGCCCACAGCCCTCGTGGCACCCGTCAGCAGCCCTCCTCTCCCCTCGGCTCCAGCCCTCTCCCTCCACACGGCCCCCATTCCGCCTAGACACTGGAGGATTTGGTCCAAATTTGGTCCGACAAGGACCGATTTGGTCCCCTGATGCGAGCCGTGCCTCCTCTTTAGGAGTGAATTCGACTCAAGGCGGCGGGCAACCTCAGATAGGAAGCGGCGGGAATCGAACCCGCCGCTGGGAGCCAGCTACTCCGCGGGGACGACGAAGTCCTTGATGACGGCCATGTGCTGCATGTTGGTGGCGCCGCTGTCCGTGGACAGCGCGGGGGAGATGTCCGAGAGCGGCGAGTACACGCGCGTGTCCACCACGAGGCCCGCGCTGAAGGAGCTGGAGCCGATGACGGTGGCCGTCTGGTAAGCGCGCAGGTCCGAGTCCACGAGCACGTGGTCGTACGGCTTGGCACGGGAGGCGTTGGTGTTGGTGTTGCCGTTGCGATCCGCCGGGTACGGGCTGCTGGTGGTCACCACCTGGGCGAAGGTGCTGAAGCAGCTCTCGGAGCGGGTGTCGGTGTTGAGGTCACCGGCGATGGCCAGGTAGTCGCCCGCGGGGACGAGCGACTTGATGCGGGACACCAGGTTGGTGGCCTCGTTGTTGCGCGTGGCGGCATCCGCGGTGAGCAGGTGCACACTCACCACCCAGAGCTCCTTGGGGCCGGGGATGTCGATGCGCGCCCAGGCGAAGTCGCGGTTGGTGACGTACGGGTCATCCCACTCGCCCGAGGCGACGATGGGCCAGCGGCTGATGACGCCGTTGGGGATCTGCGCACCGGCCTCGCGGTAGTAATAGAAGCTCGAGCCGAAGGCGGTGTTGACGAAGCTCCGGATGGCGGTGGCCGAGTTGTCGCCGTAGTTGAACTCCTGGATCATCACCACGTCCGGCTTCGTGCCCTGGAAGATGCGGGTGCCGTGGCCCGGGTCGTAGCTCTGGTAGTTGCCGCTGGAGATGTTGGCGGCCATCAGCCGCACCCGGGCGGTGAGGAGCTGAGAGCCATTGGCGCCCACCTCCGTGGCCGGCAGGGGCTCGGACTCCGTGCTGTCCGTGCCAACGCCGCACGCGGACAGCGAGAGGGTGAACAGCGACAGCATCAGCCTGGACCCGAGACGGGTCTTCTTCGAGGGGGCGAAGCTCTGGGGCATGGGTTCCGTCCTGTGCGCGGGGGATGGGGCGCGAGAGGAACCCTAGGCTGCCCTTCAGGCAAGCGACAGCCTGGTGCCACATGGTTGGGACCGCACATTTCTCCGGCGGTCCCTCCCGTTCATACCGCGCCGCGGCACGCCTCAGTTGGAATCGGGCTCCTCGGGCTCCGGCGCGAGGCGGTCACAACTGACGCGCACCGCGTCGAGGCGTCCGTAGAGGCCATGCGTCTCGTCCTCGGGGCCGGAGGTGAAGAAGAGCGTGTCGGTGGGCTGGTTCGCCACGCCGCTGCCAAAGGCCAGTCCCCACAGGCCGTCGATCCGGATCGTGCTGCCATCGGGCCGCTCCAGCCGCCCTTCGCGGTGGCCGGTCTGCGGGTCATAGACGTTGATGATGCCATCGCCGAAGTTGCCCACCAGGAGCTTGTTGCCGAACCTGCCGAAGCTGGCCGGCGACAACGCCAGACCCCAGGGAGCGTTCAGCCTGCCGCGCGAGATGAGGCGCCGGACGAAGCGGCCATTGGCGTCGAAGATGCTGACGTAACCCAGCCCCTTGCCGGCGACATCGTCCTCGCGGTCCGCGTCCTGCCTGGCGTAGGTGACGTAGAGATTACCGTTGATGTTCTGGATGCCGAAAGGCGCGAAGCCCGCGGGGATGAACGGGTCCGTGAAGGAACCCGGAAGCGTGGCGGGCGCGAAGGTGCTGTCGAAGACGTCGATCTTCCCGTTGTGGAAGTCCGTGGCGTACAGGAAGAAGCCCGTGCCATTGGGTGCGAGCGCGAGGCCCTTGTAGATGGCGCCGGTGCTCGAGTTGTCCACGACGGTGAAGGAGTTGGTGAAATTGACGGCCGGAGCCCAGGCGGTGAGGGTGCCCTGCTCGGTGGCGAAGATGAAGAAGCTGGTGCCCGAGGCCTCTCCCCGGGTGACGACGAACTGACCGGAGCCGTTGAAGACGATGCCGGTGGGCTTGCCCCGTCCGGTATCCCCCGGAGGAGGCGGGACGGTCACGACGAGCGAGTTGGGCACGCCGTCGCCGTTGTAGAGCGTGGAGAGGCCGGTCCCGTTGTCATTGACCCAGACGAGGCCGAACGGGTTGAACGCGATGCCCCACGCGTTGACCAGGTTGGGATCCACGTTCTCCGCGAACCCCGCCCTGTCGGCGACGAGGTTGCGCTGCACATAGGCATTGGGCTGCTTGCAATAGTTGTTGGCGGAAGCGAACGCGGGCACCAGTGAAGTGGCGAGCGCGAGTGCCAGCACAGGGCTCCGCCAGGAGCCCGGGAATGAAGCATTCATGTGTGTCCCCCCTCCAGAGGCCGCCAGGACAGCGGCCTCATTGGACGGGAACGTGGGAGCACGTGAGAGGAGCGACAACCCACCCCGTTGGCCGTGAAGGCCGCGCACTACTCGCCCCTCGGCCGCGCCCCCTGCACGGCAGGCACCCGGACGGGCGGACGGAGGCCCGTGCTTGTTCCCCTGTCCCCGAGTGCACATCTCGGAGTCGTTGACGGCTGCGTGGAAGCGGCGGGTGCTGAATCCGCCCGCGGTCCGTACAGGGGAGCGACGAGCGATGCGACGAGGGATCGTGTGCGCGGGACTGCTGCTGGGACTGGCTGGCTGCGCGGGGGTGCGGCGGGTGCCACCCACGGAGCAACTGGTGGACTCACAGGTCTCCATCCGCCAGGCGGAGGAGGCCGGAGCCGAGAAGGTGCCGGATGCGGCGCAGCACCTGCAATGGGCACGGGAGCAGGCGAGCGAGGCGCGCAGGCTGCTCGAGCACAACGAGCGGGACAAGGCGGCGCTCTTCCTGAAGCGCGCGGCGGCGGACGCGGAGCTGGCCCTGGCCCTGGCGCGTGAGGCGCCGGCGCGGGCCGAGGCCGACCGGGTGCTCCAGCAGGTCCAGCAACTCCAGGGCACGGTGCAGTGACAGCCACACGTAAGGAGAAGGTCATGCGGGGATGGAAGCGACTGACGTGGGGCGTGCTGGGAGCCACCGTGTTCGCGGGGTGTGCGGCCAGCACGCCGCGAGAGCTGCTGGATGCGCGCTATGCCTATCAACGGGCCTCCACGGGGCCGGCGGCGCAGTACAGCCCGGATGCGCTCGTCGAGGCGCGCGAGGCCCTCAACGAGGCCAACCGCTCCTTCGAGCGGGAGCGGGACTCGGAGAACACGCGCACGCTGGCGTACGTGGCCTTGCGCAAGGCGCAGATCGCCGAGTCGCGCGCCCGGGCCATCGTGGCCGAGCAGGAGCGGGTGGCGGCGGAGCAGCAGCTGGCCATGGCCCAGAGCTCGGAGGCCGTGAGGACGCGGCAGGAGCTGGACAAGGCCCGCGCCGAGCTCGCCGAGGCCCAGCGCCTGCGCGCGGAGGCGGAGCAGCGGCAGGCCCAGCTCCAGCAACGGCAGCAGCAGGAGGCCCAGGCGCAGGCCGAGCAACAGCAACTGGAGCAGGCCCGGCGTGAGGAGCAGGAGCGCCAGGCGAAGCTCGACGAGGCCCAGGCGAGGATGGATCAGCTCAACGCCCAGCTCGAGCAGGAGCGCCAGGCGCGCCTCCAGGCCGAGCAGCGCGCCGCCCAGGCCGAGGCCGAGGCCCGCGCCCAGGCCGAGGTGGCCAGCGAGCTGCGCAACATCCGGCAGGTGCAGGTGAAGGAGGAGGCCCGCGGACTGGTGCTCACGCTCTCCGGCAGCGTGCTCTTCCGCTCGGGGAGCGCGGATCTGCTGCCCACGGCCAAACGCCGGCTGGACGAGGTGGCCGAGGCGCTGAAGAAGACGCAGAGCCCGCTCGTCATCGAGGGCCACACCGACAGCCAGGGCCCCACGGAGCTCAACGAGGAGCTGTCCTACGAGCGCGCCAGCTCGGTGCGGGACTACCTGGTGGAGCGCGGCGTGGACAGCGCGCGCATCCGCACCGAGGGCCGCGGCGAGGAGCAACCCGTCGCCTCCAACAAGAGCGCCGAGGGCCGCGCGAACAACCGCCGGGTAGAGATCGTCATCGAGCGCGGTATCGGCGGAGCCGGTGAGCCACAGCAGCAGCCACCGCAGCAGCAGCAGCCGCAGCCCAACCGCTGACGCGGGAAGAAGCACCCGCCGGACATGACAAGGCCCCGTTGCCTACAAGAGGCAGCGGGGCCTGTTGCTTCCCACCCGAGACGCTTTACGGCTTCGCCGGAGCGGACGTCAGCTGCGACGGGTGGTTGGGCACCTGGATCTCCCCGGAGATGATCTTCGCGCGCAGCTCCTCGACCTTCTGGAGCGCCTCGGCCTTGCCCGGGAAGTCCACGCGCACGGGGGCGTAGGTGACGCCGCCCTCCTTGAGGCCCAGCGTCACGTCACCGCCCTCCAGCTTGCCCTGGGACAGGTCGCGCACGGCCTCGTAGACGCCCAGGTCCACGCGCTTGAGCATGGAGGTGAGCACCGCCTCGGGGGCCAGGTGCGACTGGTCCGAGTCCACGCCGATGACGAACACCGGCTTGCCGGCGGCGCGCGCCTCCTTCACCGCCTGGATGACGCCGAGGCCGTCCGAGCCGGCCGCGTGGTAGACGACGTCCGCGCCCTTGTTCACGAGATCCTGGCCCACCTGCTTGCCGGCGGACACGTTGTCGAAGCTGCCCGTGTAGTTCACCAGCACGGTGGCCTTGGGATTCACCGCAGCCACGCCCGCGCGGAAGCCCGCCTCGAACTTCTTGATGAGGGGCACCTCCATGCCGCCCACGAAGCCCACCTTGTTGTTCTTGGAGGCCAGGCCCGCCAGCGCGCCCACCAGGAAGCTGCCCTGCTCCTCGCGGTACATCACCGTGCGCACGTTGGGCAGCGTGTAGACCTTGCCGTCCGCGGACACCAGCGGGCTGTCGATGAGGAGGAACTTCGCGTCCGGGTTGCGCTTCGCCACCGTCTCCACGGCGTTCTCGAGCATGAAGCCCACGCCGATGGCCAGGGACACGCCCTCGTCCACCAGCGTCTGGAGGTTGGGCTCATAGTCCTCGGGGACCTTGCTCTGCAGCACCACCGGGGTGACACCCACCGGGGCGATGCCGCGCGAGGCCAGGTCCTGCGCGAGCGACTCCTTCAGCTCCTCCGGGGTGGCGTCCTTGTAGCTGCCGCCCTCCATCTTCTTGCCCGCCCCCCACAGCTCCAGGCCGCGCAGCGCCGAGTCGTTGAAGGAGTGGTCCCCGCGGCCTCCCACGTCCGTCACCAGGCCCACCTTCAGCGTCTTCGCCTTCGGCGCGGCGGCGGCCGGCGCGTTGTTGGCGGAAGCGGCCTCCGGCTTCGCCTCCTCCTGCTTCTTGCAGGCGGACACGAGCACCAGGGCGGACAGCAGGGACAGTCGCAGGAAGGAGCGGGAAAGGGCCATGGCGCGGGCTGTAGCAGAGCCGCGCCTGACCCTCAAGTCAGCCCCGGGAGACGTCAGGCCAGGAGCGCCGCGCCGATCAGCCCGCTGTCGTCACCCAGCTCGGCGTCGGAGATGAGCAGCCCCTCGCGCGAGGTGGTGGAGGCGAACGCCTGCACACCCTCCACCACGCGGCGCCGGATGCCAGGGCAGTGCGTCAACACGCCACCACCCAGGATGAGCCGCGCCGGGTTGAGCACCGTCACCTGGTTGGCGATGGCCATGGCCAGCATGAGGCTGGCGCGCTCGTAGATTTCACGCGCCTCGGTGTCACCCGCCTCCGCCGCCTGCTCCAGCGTCACGGGCGTCACCCGGGCCGGATCACCCTCCGTCAGGTCCTTCAGCACCTGCGAGCGGCCCGAGGCCAGCAGCTCGCGCGTCTGCGCGATGAGGTTGTGGCCCCCCGCGTACGCCTCCAGGCAGCCCAGCTCGCCGCAGCCACACCGGCGCCCGTTGGGCACCACCTTGATGTGGCCCAGCTCGCCCGCCACCCCGCCGCCGCCCGTCACCAGCCGGCCTCCGGCGATGATGGCGCTGCCCACGCCCGAGCCCACGAACACCGTGTACATGTCCTGCGCGCCGCGCCCCGCTCCGGCGTGGAGCTCGCCCCAGGCGGCGGCCGACAGGTCATTCACCACCCGGACGGGGTAGCCCAGCCGGGTGCGGAGCATCTCCCCCAGCGGCACGTTGCGCCAGCCGAGGTTGGGCGCCACGGCCAGCACGCCGGACTCGCCATGAATCTGTCCGGCCGCGCCCACGCCACACCCCTGCACGGGCGTGCCCGCGGTGTCCACCGCGGCCTTGGCGGCGTGGGCAATGGACTCCACCACCGCCGCCGGGCTGCGCTCGCCGAGCGCCATCTTGGCGGAGGCGATGATGGTGCCCTTCGCATCCACCACCGCCGCGCGGGCGAAGGTGCCTCCCAGGTCGATTCCCAGTGTGGGCATGCGTGTCCTCCGGTCGGGCCATCAGCCCTTGAGCTTGGAAACGAGAGACGAGACGAGCGCGGACACTTCCTTGCGCCGGGCCTCGTCCTTGAGGCTCCCATCCGCGTTGAAGGCGTCCATGGACCGCGGCAGGTGCACCTGGGCGGGCAGCACGTGCGCCCCCACGGACGACATCACCTGGCGCAGGTGCGGCTGCATGCGCGCGGTGCCGAAGACGCCCGGCGAGGCGCCCATCAGCCCCACCCACTTCTCCTGGAAGAGCCGCTCGGGCGGACGCGACACCCAGTCGAGCAGGTTCTTCAGCCCGCCCGGAATGGAGGAGTTGTACTCGGGGCTGGCGATGAGCAGCCCGTTGGCGCGCGCCAGCCGGTCCCTCTGCTCCTTCACCAGCGCGGGCCAGCCCTGCGCCTCCACATCCTGATCATAGATGGGCAGTTGCGCGAGCACCTTGGGGTCCACGACATCGACCTCGGCGCCCTGCGCACGGGCTTCCGCGACGGCGGCGTCCAGCAGCTTCTTGTTGAAACCCCCCGTGCGGACGCTGCCGCACAGGGCCATGATGTGGGGAGTGGCCATGGCGTCTTCCTAGCTCAGGCGACCTCGCGCTGCACCTTCTCCACCGTGCCCTCGATGAGCTGGCGGATCTCCTCCAGCCGCTCGGGCGTCTTCGCCTCGAAGCGCAGCACCAGGATGGGCTGGGTGTTGGAGGCGCGGATGAGGCCCCACCCGTCCGGGAAGGTCACCCGCACTCCGTCCACGTCCACCAGCGAGTGGCCCGCCTTGCGCAGCGTCTCGGTGGCGCGCTTGACGATCTCGAACTTCTTCTCCTCCACCGTGTCCACGCGCAGCTCGGGCGTGGCGAACGTCTTGGGCACGTCCCCGAGCAGCTCGGACAGCTTCGCCTTCTCGTGGGTGAGAATCTCCAGCAGGCGCGCCGAGGAGTAGATGGCGTCGTCGAAGCCGAAGTAGCGGTTCTTGAAGAAGATGTGGCCGCTCATCTCGCCGGCCAGCTCCGCGTGCTCCTCCTTCATCTTCGCCTTGATGAGCGAGTGGCCCGCCTTCCACATCACCGGCTTGCCGCCGTGCTTCGCGATGTCGTCGTAGAGCGTGTACGAGCACTTCACCTCGCCGACGATGGCGGCGCCCGGGCTCTCCTTCAGCACGTAGCGGCTGAAGAGGATCATGATCTGATCGCCCCAGAGGATGTTGCCCTGGTCGTCCACCACGCCGATGCGGTCGCTGTCGCCGTCATAGGCGATGCCCACCTCGGCCTTCTCGCGCTTCACCGCCGCGATCAGGTCCTGCATGTTCTCCACCACCGTGGGGTCCGGGTGGTGGTTGGGGAAGGTGGCGTCCATGTCGCAGAAGAGCGGAACCACCTCGAAGCCCATGCTCTCGAAGAGCGGCACGGCCACGGCGCCGCCGGTGCCATTGCCCGCGTCGATGACGATCTTCATCCCCTTGCGGCCCACCTTCACCGTCTGACGGACGAAGTGGTAGTAGGGCGTGTGGATGTCGAAGGGGCTGACGACGCCCGGCGTGGCGGCCTTCTCGAAGTCGCGCGCCTCGATGAGCTTGCGCAGCGCCTGGATCTCATGGCCGTGGAAGGTCGTCTTGCCGGCGCCAATCTTGAAGCCGTTGTACTCGGGCGGGTTGTGGCTGCCGGTAATCATGGCCAGGCCGTCCACCGGCAGGGTGTTGGCGGCGAAGTAGGTCAGCGGGGTGGGGACCACGCCGACGTCGAGCACGTTCAACCCGGTGGAGGTGAGGCCGCGGCAGAGGGCGTCACGGAAGCGCGTGGAGGACTCGCGGCAGTCGCGGCCCACCACGATGGAACGTCCACCCTTGCGCCGCACCACGGTGCCGAGTCCCTTGCCCAGCAGTTCCACCACCTCGACGGTGAGGTCCTTGTCCACCAGGCCACGGATGTCGTACTCGCGGAAGATATGCGCGTTCATGAGGCTGTTTCCCAAGCCCTCGAGAAGGGAGGCGGGGTCGAGGGCGGCGCACTGTATACACAAGCCCGGGGCGGGGGGGTATCCAACCAGGGTCCGGCCGGGCCGAGGCCTCCAGACCCGGGTGTACCCCCCGTATAACCCTTTGTGACTCCAGGTAGACAGGGGAGCTAATGGGCGCGCTCGCGGGCCTCCTGCTCGCGATCGAAGTCCACGAGGGCCTGGACGATGCGCTCGCGGGAGTCGGAGAGCAGCAGGTAGCGCGCGTAGTCCTGGCCCCGGGCGAGCTGCTCCAGGAGCGGATAGACGGGCCGCGTGCGCGTCCAGAAGTCCTGGCCCAGGAAGATCATCGGGCTGATGACGCCCACGGTGTTGTAGTGGTTCTGGCAGGCGTCCTGGAAGACCTCCTGGATGGTGCCGGCGCTGCCCGGGGAGTAGATGACGCCGCCCCGGGCGATGGCGAGCAGGCCGTCCTCGCGCACGCTGTTGGCGAAGTACTTGGCGATGTGCGTGGCGAAGGGATTGGGCGGCTCGTGGCCGTAGTGCCAGGTGGGAATGCCCAGGCTCTCGCTGACGACGCGGTCCGCGTCCCGGAGGGGCCAGGTGGCGCGCACCTCGAAGGCACGCGAGAGCCACTCGCGGTCCTTGTAGCTCGGGGCCTTCGCGAGTAGCTCGAGGGCGGAGGACAACTCGGCGTCGGTGCGCCGGGCGAACCAGGCGCCCACGTGCGTGGCCTCCATGGCGCCCGGCCCGCCGCCGCTCACCAGGAAGAAGCCGAGGCGCGCCAGCTCGCGGGCCAGCTCCACCACCGCGCGGTAGTCCTGCTGCCCTCGGAGCATGGAGTGGCCGCCCATGATGGCCACCACCCTGCGAGGACGGCCCTGGCTGTGCTGCGCGAGCACCTCCTCCATGGCGTCGGTGATGGCATGGTCGTGGAGCCGCTGCGCCAGCGTCTCCAGCAGCGAGGGGGAGTTGGCGCCGCCGCGCGAGTTCCAGTGGGCATAGATGCGGGCGTCGGGCGTGTCGGCGTAGCTCTCGGGGCGCGCGGGGTCGAAGCCCGCGTACAGCTCCTCGGGAGAGTAGAGGCCGCCCCGGTAGGGCGAGTACGGCAACCCCGAGAAGGGCGGGAAGACCATGGCCCCGTGCGCGATGACCGCCTGAAGTGCCTGCGTCTCGAGCTGACAGCCCAGGAAGACGGTGCCCGTGAGGTCCGCGCCCAGCAGCACCCGCGTCTGCCCCGTCAGGTCCAGCCCCTGGAGGATGACGTTGGCGAGGCTCCTGCCGCCCGCCAGGTGCTGCTCGAATGCCACGAGGGTTTCAATCTCGACCAAGAAGAACTCCCGAAGATGGAGGGCTCGGGAAGGTAGCAGGAGCCCCTCGCCTCCGGGATGATTCCTCGGGCGCTCACGGCCCGGGCTGGGGACTGAAGGACTCGGCGCTGCGGAGCTGCCGTCCGTAGGCATCACTCGGCTTCAGCATCGCCACCTCTGGGCTTCAGAAGCCCGATGGAGTATGAGCGGGTGACTTACCAGAGAAGTTGGTAGCAAGCTCCTACCGCATGCGTAGTCCGATACAGGCTCGATTCCCGCTCCGTGCCAAGTACTACAGTGGGACTTTGGCGCGAGGGTCTCTGCGTCGGTAATGGCAGCGTTTGGCGATGGCCTGATGGCGGCGTCGCCAGCGGCTCCAGTGCAGGACGAAGTCCAAGGCCGGCCGCACCACCCAAGCGATGTTCAGCA